>CAZSQM010000010.1:0-89097 GCA_964609025.1 uncultured Lachnospiraceae bacterium
AACCCGCGTATGGCACGCGGCAACCTCACGCTTCATAGCTATCAACGTCACAGCACTAGTTATTATACACGATGCAGGAAATAAATGCAAGTACTTTTTTAATTTTTTTTACGGTTGTTCGTTTTGGGCTTTTGCCACCCAAGGCAAGTCCATTGTTCCTCGGACTTTTCTTCCGTTTTCTTGGTCCAAACCGGGCGAGCCGCTTTAACAAATCAAACATACTATTAATGCCTTCGTAATCTATTTATAGAAGAAACAGGCGCAGTTTACTCTGCGCCTGCCAGTATTTCTTCTAACATTATCGTTCGTTCCGATTCCGTTGTTGTACGTATCGCTGTCCCGCCCGGACTTTCTTCCGTGACTACTACTTTATGTGTCTCCAGCGTTTCTCCGTTTAATTTAGCAGTATGTTGATTCCAATAGGCTTCGTCGTATGTTCCATCTGTCTTCAACGGCCAGACCGGAACAAGCTCCCCTGCGTCTGCACGAAGCACACCGCCATTTCCGCTAATCAATCCGTAGTCGGTGCATTCGGTGGCATATATGATGTAGAGACCCGATTCTTTTTCTATCATCACGGCATCTGCCGTTGTGTTGCCATAGGTGTTACATTGTATCAGTTCGCCGGTTTCCGGATTCATAACTCCGATATAAAGATGCTCGTGTCCACTTCCATGACCATCCTGTTTCTTCATTATGAAATAAGAAGCATCTTTTTCTTTCACATATCCCAGAAGCTCTGTCGCCTTCACTCCGCCGCTTGTAAAATACAAGTCCTCGGCCTCCGTAAGCACTCGGAGGATTTGTTCTTCCGGCTCCTCCTCTTTTACCACATCCGCAACTTCCGCTTCCTCAGCATCCGCCGGTTCCGTTTCTACGGCATTCGCAGTTTCCGCCTCCCATGTAGTTTCTTCCGTTTTCTCCGTTACAGTCCCGAATACACTTTCCTGTTTATATTCCTTCTGCTCAGGTGCTTCGACATCGCATCCGCACATTCCCAACAACAGAACCACTCCCAATAACGCAGTTGTATTTATTCTCTTCTTATTACAATACATTCGCGATTCCCCCCTTCGTTGTTTTCTATTTCTATCATAAGACTTTCCGCGACATTGTGCAAGGATGTTTCATTTATACGACAGCCCCTTTTCATTCATATCATTTTCATATGTTACTCCCGAATCACCAATTCTTCCACTCTTCCCACTCTTTGATTGCTTCCCCCTTCTTATCAACTTCAATGCCGAACGGTGCCGCCGATATGATTAACAACTTAAAATATACTTCCCCCAACGGAACACCGATTAGCGTAATCCAAAACGCCGCCCCCACAACAGCATACAACGATATCAGCAAAAGGCCGAACGGCAACCAGATAATATTTGCCGCAAAATTTCTTGTAAAATTTACATCAATCTCCACATCATCCCGAAACGGGCAAAGTGCAAACTTCGCCACCTGAAACAACTGCTTTCCCAACGGAATCCCTACAATCGTCGCGCAAAAAAGCGCTCCGAGAGCTCCCCAGAACAAGACCGAAGCAAATCCGCCCAAAACAAACCACAGTACATTTCCGATTTTTTTCATTCTCCCTTACCTTCCTTTTACCTCTACCCTTCTCCCCGTGCTTCCTTCTCTCAGAAACAGCGGGGAGTGCCTCTCTAAGTATACTATATCCGCATAACAAATGCCAGCAAAAAACACCCGGAAATTATCACGTTGCTTCTATATAATACTGTGCCTGAGCCGCAAATAATTCCGCATATAGTCCGTTTTCCTTATTGACTAACTCGTCATGAGTGCCGTATTCCTTTATCGTATTGTCCGCAAACACCGCAATCCGGTCACAGAACTTACAGCTGGACAGACGATGGGAAATATAAATTGCGGTTTTATTTCCTACCAGGCAGTCAAAATGCCGGTAAATGTCGTACTCCGCCACCGGATCCAGGGCTGCGGTCGGCTCATCCAGAATCACAATCGGTGCATTCCGGTACAAGGCTCTTGCAATTGCCGTCTTTTGCTGCTGTCCGCCCGAAAGCTCCGTTCCGTGCTCGTCAAAGCTCTTATACAGCATAGTGTCCAGTCCCTCGGGCAGTTTCTGCGCGTCCTCGTAAAAGCCGGACAATTCCAATACCCGGTCAATCTCTTCTTCCTTTGCATCCTCACCGAATGCGATATTATCCTTTAAACTGAACGCAAACAGCTTGAAATCCTGAAACACAACCGCAAAGAGCTTGCGGTACTCCTCCTCGGAATAGTCTTTAATATTCACGCCGTCAATGAAAATCGCGCCCTCGGTCACATCATACAGGCGGCACAAAAGCTTAATAAAGGTGGTCTTTCCCGCACCGTTTAAGCCCACCACCGACAGATGCTCGCCGGAGGTGATTTTCAGATTGATGTCCTTTAAAACATACTGTTCCGAACGCGGATAGCGGAAGCTGACATGAGAGAACTCAATCGTGTGGGTTTCCCCGGTTACTTTTCTGTCTCCCTTCTCAAGCGCCTCCGGATATTCCAGGAGCTTTAAAAACTGATTTGCATATACACAGCGTTTCGAGATTTGCTGCCATGCCTGTATCACACCATACATTCCCTGATACAGTTCGGATGCGGATGTAACACACATGGAAAAATCACCGATTGTAATCTTCTTCATCATTGCAAGCAGACCGATATAAAAATAACTGATTCCGTCTCTTGCCGCGTTTACAATATCCATGCCCCACGAATTTGTTCGCTGCCTGTTTGCCACATTCTTCCATACGTCAGTAAGCTTATCTGTCTCAGCGCCCGCTTTATGAAGCATCATTTCCGAACTGTCATACAGACGAATTTCTTTCCCGTAAGAAAAATCCGCGAGCTGAAACAGGAAATACCCAAAGACACGATTTATCTTTGCAAGCTCTGCGTGACTCTCAATTTCTATCTTATTATTCTTTGCATTAAACATACTGATGAAAAGCAATCCCAGGAACTGCACCGGAATAAGCAGCGGACAAGTAACCGCTATAATGGTACTGACGCCAAGGAGTACCGTTACATAACCCACCATATCATACACACTGTTTAATATACCCACTACTCCGCCGCTGTACCAGCTGATACCTTCCTTGGCACGATTTAACTGGTCGAGTGCTGCCGGATCTTCCGTATATTCAAAATCCATCTTCATGGTGTGCTCTGCAAGCAGGGTTTCAAAATACTCGTTAAACCATTCCTCCAACACACTTCGCCACTGGTACGCCACATTATTCATTACATTCGCCAAAAGATTACTGCCGCAAATCAGGGCAACATACAGCACCACGTTTTGTATATGGTCAGGCACAGGTGCCCCGCCCACAATAAGCATTAACTCATCAATCAAAAACTTCGGCAGCACGACAATCTGTGCTTTTTGAATCAACCGCGCCACAAACAGGATTGCATATACAAAAAACAGGGACGGGCGTTCCTTCCATGCCACCTTTATCATAAACTTTAACGTTCTTTTGATTACCTGACGATTTTCCTTCCCCTTCTTCTTTTGCTCGTTAGTTTTCCCCATATGCTGCCACCTCACCTTCTGCTTTTTCCGCTTCTTCCACATAATACTGTGCCTGAATCCGGAACATTTCCGCATAGGCACCGCCCTTCTCCATCAATTCCGCATGGGTTCCGAACTCTACCATTTCCCCGTCCGCAAACATGGCTACCTGATTACAAAACTGGGTAGAGCTGAGACGATGGCTGATATAAACCGCTGTCTTTCCGCCGATCAACTTATCAAAATCCTCGTAAAGCTTTGCTTCCGCCAGGGCATCCAGCGCCGCAGTCGGCTCATCCAGTACAACCACCGGCGCATCCTTGTACAATGCTCTTGCCAGCGCCAGCTTCTGTTTCTCACCACCGGATAAATCTACGCCGTCATCATATACAATCTTTAAAAGCTCTGTCTTTGTCCCCGCAGGAAGTGTCGCAATCTTTTCCGACAACCCGGCTGCCGCAAGACACTCTCCGGCCTTCTTGCTATCGGTTCTCTCCGGCTCCTTCATGGAAACATTTTCTTCCATCGGAAACGCAAACAGCTCCACCTGCTGGAACACCGGCGCAAAAGCTTCATAATAGCTTTGTTTATCATATTCCCGTACATCTACACCGTTTAACAGAATCCTTCCTTCCGTCGGTTCATATAACCGAAGCAGCAGCTTAATCATGGTGGACTTACCCGCACCGTTCAGCCCTACTACCGCGAGCCGTTCCCCTGCCTTTAAGGTCAGGTTCAGATTTTTTAAGGCATATCGTTCTGCCTTCGGGTACTTGAAGGATACATTCTCGAATACAAACTCATACGAAGCAAGCTTCGGAAACTCTTTTCCTGTCCTTTCTTGATCCCCGCCGTCAAAATCGAGGAAGCTCCGGAAATCATCTACCTCACGGCTCTTTGCCAGAATATTGCTTGCGCCGTTTAACAGAGCGGAAATGTATTGAAAGAACGTACCTGACGAAGCCAGATAAAGGGTAAAATTACCGATGGTTAAATTCCCTTCTGCCATGGAATAAACAAGCCATGCATACACCAGAATCTGCGACAGAAACCAGAACCCATTACCGGCAACGGAAGTCCGGAACCAGAATTTCGCATTGACCTTCTGTGCCTCATACCGGATGCTGTTTAGCTCTTTGTATTTCCCTGTCAGCCACTCTCTCAGACCAAACATGCGGATATCCTTTGCGGCATCGAAATTCGTTGCAACATTCTGCATATACCACCGTTTTCTCCACCAGGTTGCCAACGGGTCCCATACCTTCGCTTTCGTCACCTTGTTCGTGTGATTCACAATCAGAAAATGAACGACCGCCATGCAAAGCATCAGTAAAACAATCCAGACATTCATCGTACTGAGGATGGTGACTCCGAGTAATGCGGTCGTAAAGGATTCCAGAAAACTGACCGACTCGCGCATCATGCCTTCCACGCCGGCATTATTACTGCCACAGGCATTTTGTGCCTTCTGGTAGCAATCCATCACATCCGGATTTTCCAGATGTTCAAAGTCAATCTTCATCGCCTTCCGGTTCATTCGAAGCATTGTATACATACGGGCTCCGATATAACGCCAGTCGATTCCGTACCGGTAATAGGTCGTTAACATCGTAAAAACCAGCTGAATCGCCGTAAAACCGGCCATCAGGCAGAACAGCTTCTCCCTGCTTCCTTCCCCGGTAACCATATCAAGAATAAACTTTGGCAGGAACGTCCAGAAGTACCGCATAAACGGCTGGCAGATTACTCCTAAAATAATAAACAGCAACAGCTTCCTGTCGAAGCTTATCATGTGCTTCATCACAAACGCCACATTCCGGAACACCCCGTATTCCCGGTGCAGCGGATTTTTATTCTGCTGCTCCTGCTCTTTTTTTCTACGCTTCATTTCAAACTAACCCCTTCCGTTGATTTCATTCTATCCCTCTTTTTCCGGTCCTTCCTACGGTGTCCCCGGCTGCTTTGCATCGGCTTGGAGAAAATTCAGCTTGTCGCGTTCCAGCCATGCTTTGTCGCTCCCGTTGACGGCCAATGCAAAACTTCCCGGCGGATTCAAAAAGGTATCCGCCCCCGCAAGTAAGATCAAAATCGCAGTAGCCGTTTGCCTGTTCACCGCATAAATTTTTTCTTCTCTGTCAAGCTCATCCACCAGGCAGACATTCATCATCATTTGATTTCCGTTGTTGGTGAGCGAACCCAGAAATTCCATAGCCGCCTCTGCCGCTTCCTTTGAAATTCCCAGCCGTTTGGACACGGTAGAGGTGGATACGCATTCTCCGCCTTTTAAAGATAACAAATAAAACAATACTTCTAAATTCTCCTTCTTTCCCAGAAACGCAAACAGCCGAACCAATCGGTCCGTTACTTTAAAATAGGACGCAAACCCGCCCTCCGGCTCTTTCATCAACGTATAAAACTCTAAATTTTTGTTCAGCCGAAGATAAGTAAAACCGGCACCGTCCGTAATCGAAGACGCCACCACATGGTCGCCCTCCGGTCTGGAGCGTTCATAATAGAATTTATTCTCGGACCAGCATCCGATTTGTGTCGCCCAGATATAACGCATAATCTGTTCAAAAATTCCAAGCCTTCCGTCTGCATTGTTTGAATTAATTGCTTTGATAGAGTCCATTACCATCTGCTCCACAGATACCTTCTCCCTCTCCCGTCCGTAAAGATAATCAATGGAAACCTCAAAATAATCCGCAAGCTGCGGCAGCAAATCGCCGTCCGGGTAACTTCCGTTCTCCCATTTAGAAACTGCCTGCGGGCTGACGCCGAGGTGAGATGCCAACTGTTCCTGCGTTACGCCCCGTTTTTTTCTGAGCGCCTGAAGTGTCGTCGCAAATACCGTACCTGCCATCACCAAATTCTCCTTTCGGTTGTGTTGAGCTTAGTATATCACAATATTTGGTTGAGTGGTAGAATCAAAATCAACTGTTATTTCATATTTGGTAGTTTTTTCTCCTGTTTTCTACAAATAGTTGAGTTTTAAAGATTTTTCCTGCAATTATACTCATAATAGCTCTCTATTATTTCCTTCACCGCATTCTCCGGCCCGCTTAAAATCACCCGTACATTCTTTTTATGCCATTCAAACCCAAATCGGACCTCACTTTCCGCCTGCTCCTTTATCCGGTTGCAGAAAAAGTCTGACGTCTTTCTGGCTTCATCACGGTCTGCGGAAATATCCAGAATCATACAGGTCTGATTTTCCTTTTTCGAGTCCGTCACCATGAAATCATATACGATGGAATGTCTCTTTGCCCGTATTCCCGGTTTTACTGCCGGATGTTCAATAAGTGCGGCAAACTCTTTCTCGGAAAACCACCATATCCCGTCTTCCTTCTCCCCCTGTAAAAGTCCCTGACGTAAATAATTCCGAAGGGTTCTGGTCGTCAGCCCCGTCATCACCGCAATATCATTTAATGTATATCGTTCCATATCTGTGTTCCTCCTTCTTTCAGTATATATGAACTGACAGTAAAGTAGCAATATGAAAATAAATGTCTTTTTCCTAACATAAAAAGCAAGAATATGTTAGAAGACGACATATGTCGTGATATGACATAGTCGTACGTCGACATACTAATACGATGATAAGGAGGGATATACTGCACTTTTAGCGCAGACTCCTATAACGCCATTCCTGCCACGGAAAAGGATTGGGTAATGCTGAATACGCTGCGGGTATCCTATCCGGATAACTATTTTCTGGATTTTAATATTTCCGCTGAGTTTCCGGTGCATTTTGCTATCACCGTAATATACATCCGCATAAAATAAAACAAGCCCTCTTTCGTGTAAGGTTTTACCCTTACCACAGAAAGAGGTCTTGTTCATCTATTCCTGTATAGAAAGTAAAGCGATGAAACATAATGCTGTTCGGCTAGCACGTCCACATCAATCTCTTCGCTTATATTTTCTTCAATGTAACTTATTGCGCTCTGAACAATTCTTATCCAATCCATGCTTCTCCTCTCGCTTGTACCTATCTTAACAGATACAATTTCGATATTCTCGGAAAAACTTGTACGGGAATGTCCTTTTTAGTTTTGAAACTCACTTCTTCTCAACTTCAGAAGCTCCCGTACCTCTCTTGTTTCCGTCGCATCAAAGAAATAACCAAGCTTTTTCGCTACATACTCTGCATTTTCCGCAAAGTAATCGTACATGCAAAACAATTTATCCCAGATATCTTCGTAATCGCCGTTTGGAAAAATAGAGTGGAACCGCTCCATTTCCTTCTCTGACAGGAATCGCTTTAAATACTTACTACTGCCTCCGGTAGTCACGTTAAACTGACGGTCCACACCGATTTTCCAGTTCAGCATTTTCAAAAACATTTCCATGCACAATACATCATAGGCACGTTTTGCATAGCAAATCTCATGCCTGCAAAGTCCCTTTGTGATATAAACCGAGAGTCATCGGAACTCATTGCAGGTATCAAAGTCGCTGTATTTATCATGGACTGCATTTTCGTTAGCTCTGGAACCGTTTAACGTTACTGCCCGGATACGTTCGTCAGTTTCCGCTTTTTCCATAATCAGTTGCATCATTTCATCATCGGTACGTTTCATCGGAACCTCTCCCTCTTTGTCCTATAATCTCATACAGCATAATCGACGCCATACAACTAACATTAAATGAAGACGCGTCAGTTATTCTCTTTCCTCCAGTTCCACGTATTCGCCTTCCTTTAAGACGCTCTTATACGCCGGACGGATAATTTTATCCTGATTAATCAGTTCCTCCAGGCGGTGTGCGCTCCAGCCCACAATACGGGCAATCGCAAAAATCGGGGTAAACAGCTCCGGCGGAAGATCCAACATATTGTAAACAAAACCGCTGTAAAAATCTACATTGGCGCTTACGCCCTTATAAATGCGGCGTTCTCTTGCAATGACCTTCGGCGCAAGCTCCTCTACCATGGTATAAAGGCGGTAGGTGTCCATCTTGTGCTTCTCCCTGGCTAACTTCTCCACATATTCCTTCAAAATGCAGGCACGCGGGTCGGAGATGGAATAGACGGCATGGCCCATACCGTAAATCAATCCCTTCCTATCGAACGCCTCCTTATGCAAAAGCTTCACCAGATACTCCTCGACCTGCGCCGGATCCTTCGTATCCTCTACCGAGTGCTTCAAATCCTGAAACATCTCCACTACCTTGATATTTGCGCCGCCGTGCTTCGGCCCCTTTAAAGAGCCTAAGGCCGCTGCCACCGTGGAATAGGTATCCGTTCCCGAAGATGTCACTACATGTGTAGTAAAGGTAGAGTTATTGCCGCCGCCGTGCTCCATATGAAGCACCAGCGCCATATCCAGAATCTTTGCCTCTAAGTCCGTGTACTTTTTATCCGGGCGAAGCATCCGCAGAATATTTTCCGCCGTGGAAAGCTTTGCCGAAGGATTGTGAATATACAGGCTCTTTCCGCGTCCGTAATGATTATACGCACAGTAGCCGTAGACGGCAAGCATCGGGAACACCGCAATCAGCATAATACACTGGCGCAGCACGTTCGGCAGGCTGATGTCGTCCACCTTTTTGTCATAGCAGGCAAGCGTCAGCACACTGCGCGAAAGAGTATTCATCATGTCCTTGCTCGGTGCTTTCATAATTACGTCCCGTACAAAATTTGTCGGAAGGGTTCTCGAAGCATTCAAAAGCTTCTTAAAGTCCTCCAGCTCCTGTGCGGTCGGCAGCTTTCCGAACAGTAACAAATATGTGATTTCTTCAAACCCAAACCGGTTCTCCTTTGTAAATCCGTCACAAAGGTCGCGGATATCCAGTCCGCGGTAACGGAGCACGCCGTCACAAGGCACCTTCGTGTCGCCCTCCATCCGGTAAGCCGTAATATCCGAAATCTTTGTAAGCCCCGCGACTACACCGTTCCCGTTCAAATCGCGCAGACCGCGCTTCACATCATGAACCTTATAAAGCTCCGCATCAATCCCGCTGTTGCTACGGCAAAGCTCCGCCAGTTCCTGTATCTCCGGTGAAATTTCCGTCAATGCTTTTCTCATCGTTCTCTCTCCCATTGTCAAATTTTCGTTTATAATACTACCATCTCCTTTAATTATGCCCACACAGGTCTGTATTAAAACCTGCGGCTGCCGCCGGAATGAGACCTTCCGCCGGAACTCCTGCCGCCGCCTCCGGAACTGCGCCCGCCGGAAGAGCTGCTGCCGGAGCTGCGCGGTGAATACGTCCTTGACACGCTGGTACGGAGAAACTCGTCCCGCTTTGCCGTAATTCCCGAATTGTCACTTTGTATGTATGTTCTGCCGTCCGCAGTCATCCGTCCCTCTGCCGTATGGCGCATAATCGCCACACCCGCCGCCGCAATTGCAAGCGGTGCCAAAAGCAGAAGCGGCACCGGCATCCGCCGAAGTTTTCCCGCAAAAGAATTGTCCTTATAATACGTCGTATATGACGTAGAATTTGCGTAATAAGCAGCTTCCGTTGCAAAAAGTCTGGTACCGTACAGGTAGTCGTCCTCTTTAAAACATTCGATGACATCATCCAGAATATACTCAATCCGGTCATCATTTACTCTGGTTTCGCATATACCGTACCCCTGAATACACACCCCACGATACTGCGGATCCAGATTAATCAGCATCAGTACAAGGTCCTCCGAGGCATAGCCCGCATCACAGAGCCGATCCGCACATTCCTCCAGAAAATACTTCTCATAGCGCATGTGCATCTTTGCCGTAACTACCCGGATGCTGATTTGCCCCTCCGCCTCTTTTTCCTCAAACCACTGATTGATTTTTTCTTCTTCGTTTGCAGAAAACTGTTCTGCAAAATCATATACTTTCCGTTCTGCGTTCAGCGCCATCCCCATCGCCTGCTGATAACCGTCTAACAGCTCCGAAGCAACACGGCGCTCCTCTGCCTCGCTTTCGGTTCCCGCAAAAACGTGGACAGAACTGCCTTCCTGTCCCCACGGCTGCCACACTACCGCTACCACAAGCAGAAACCATGCAAGCCAACGATATCCTGTCTTCCTTTTCATGCTGTGCCCCCTAAACCACCAAATACACAATCAACGATAACAGTAAGAAACTTCCGGCGTACAGAATAGAAAACCATTTTGCCATCCTTCCCTTGGAAACCGGCGGTTTCCCGACCACCTTCCCGGTCTGCCCGTTCATTGCATAGGTGCGATGTTCTCCTTTGTAATCATAACCGAGAAGCCAGACCGGAAGCAGTGCGTAGTAATCCTGCTGCTTATTTGCAACCGACTCGCGCTTATTGTACGTCGTCGTGGCATAGCCTGTGATACTCTCCTGCAGATACCGTTCCGCATACTTTTGCACACGCGCCTTTACACGTCCCAACAGGCTATCCGCTTCTTCTCCGTACCTCTCCGCCTGAAAGCCCGCGAGATACTTCACGTTAAAATCCTTCAGTTCCGCATAATTGTACGGCTCCAGACAATCCATCACCGTATCGTCCAGCTTCACGGACGCATCCGCCGGTACCTTCCGGTAATTCAAATTCGCCCTACGGTATACATGATAATAATCCGTTTCGGAAATAATATAATCCCCCCGGCGGTAAGAACGTTTTTTGGTACAAAGGCAATCCGCTTCCGCATTCACATTAAGGTCATACAGCCAAAACGGTACATATATTCCGGTAATTTCTCCAAGACGCTTTTCCGTCATAAAATCCCGGGGCGTAAGCAAACCGTTCTTTGCCCACTTCCGGTACCCCGCTTGTGCCTCCTCTTTTGAAACCGTAAACGGAATCACCTTATCCGGTGCCAGTTTTCCGCAAAGACGCTCCCCGAGCGCCACCGGCGAGCCGCAATACGCACAAACCGTCGCACTTGTTTCCGCCTCCGTTACAAGCACTGCGCCACAGCTTCTGCAGATAAATTCCTGTTCTTCCCGATAGGTCGATACCGTCTTCTCTTCCGCCTCTGCAAAAAATTCCGCTTCATCCGGAATTTCCTTCGCATCAAAAGGTGCAACGGTAACCTCTCCCTCTTCCTTCAGGACAGGTGCGTTTTCAATCGCTTCGGAGTATCCGCAGCTTGCGCAGTGAAGAGTTCCGAGTTCACTGTCATACTCCATATCCGCGGCACACTGCGGACATTTAAAGTCAATTACCATCCTTTGCTCCTTAACGAACCTTAGTATTTTACTTAAAAACTTCCCTATTATTATACTAATATAAAATCGCCGTAAAGTCAAGAAAAATTACTGTTTCGGTCAGAAAATAAGACTATGAAACGCCCTTCCTTTGCATTTCATAGTCTTTTCTCGTTTTTATTCAATACATTGAGAGTCAATCACGCTTCTCCCCACCGCGAAATACCATTACCGGTTTAAAATTTCCATAAATTCATCACCGGTGATGGTTTCCTTCTCATACAAGAACTTAGCCAGTTCGTCCAGTTTATCCCGGTTTTCGATGATAATCTGTTTTGCTTTCTCATGCTGTGCCTTAACAAGAGCAATGACCTGATAATCAATTTTAGCCTGTAACTCTGCGGAGCAGGTAAACGCTTCATCCCCGCCAAGATATTGGTTTGACACGGTTTCAAATGCCACCATGCCAAAATCATCGCTCATACCGTATCGCGTCAGCATAGCACGAGCCAGCTTGGTTGCCTGCTCAATATCATTGGACGCGCCGGTGCTGATAGACCGGAATACAATTTCTTCTGCCACCCGCCCGCCGGTATAAGTAGCAATTTTGTTTTCCAGTTCCTCTTTGGTCATCAGATAATGGTTGTCCTCATCCACCTGCATGGTGTAACCCAAAGCGCCGGAGGTGCGGGGAACAATCGTGATTTTCTGTACCGGGGCGGAATTGGTCTGTTTTGCAGCGACCAGCGCGTGACCAATCTCGTGATAAGACACCACCAGCTTTTCATGGTCGGTGAGAATCGCATTCTTTTTCTGATATCCTGCAATAACCACTTCAATGGATTCTTCCAAATCAGCCTGAGTTGCAAATTTTCTGCCATCCCGAACCGCACGCAGAGCCGCTTCGTTCACGATATTTGCCAGTTCCGCGCCGGAAGCGCCGGAGGCCATACGTGCAACCTTAAGGAAATCCACATCTTCGGAAACCTTTATCTTCTTTGCGTGAACTTTGAGAATTTCTTCCCGTCCTTTCAGATCCGGAAGTTCCACCGGTACCCGGCGGTCGAAACGACCGGGACGGGTTAATGCAGCATCCAATATTTCCGGACGATTGGTTGCTGCCAAAATGATGACGCCGGTGTTTCCCTCAAAGCCGTCCATCTCGGTCAAAAGCTGATTGAGTGTCTGTTCACGTTCATCATTTCCACCCATCTTTCCGCTACTGCGCTTCTGACCGATGGCATCAATCTCATCGATGAACACGATACAGGGAGCTTTTTCTTTCGCTTGCTTGAACAAATCACGGACCTTGGAAGCCCCCATACCGACGAACATCTCCACAAACTCTGAGCCCGACATAGAGAAAAAGGGCACATTTGCTTCACCGGCAACCGCTTTGGCAAGCATGGTCTTACCGGTGCCGGGAGGTCCCACTAACAGAATGCCCTTCGGCATAGCGGCGCCGATTTCTTTATACTTGTCCGGTTCATGCAGATAGTCAACAATTTCCGTCAGATTCTCTTTGGCCTCATCTTCGCCGGCCACGTCGGAGAACTTGATTCCATCGGAGGATTTGACATAAACTTTGGCGTTGCTCTTCCCCATGTTAAACATCATGGAATTTGAACCGCCGGCCCTCTCCATCATCTTCTTGGAAATAATCTGCCCGAGTACAATAAAAATAATCATAGGCAAAATCCATGTCAGCAGAATGGAAAGCAACGGAGAAGTTTCTTCAATAATTTCTCCGGAGAATACGGCGCCGGACGCTTTCAGGCGCTCCACCAGACCGGGGTCCTCCAGCAAACCGGTTTTATAAACAGTCTTATTCTCTTTGTCAGTGAAGAGAATCTGATTATCCTGCACCTGAACAAGACCGATATTCTTCTCTTCCGTCATAGTCATAAAGGTACCATAGTCGGTTTCTTTAATCTGCCGTTGTGCTATTCGGGGCATTAACAGTAAATTAAACAGCATAATAATCAGAAGAACAATAAAATAATAGTATATAAGCGGTTTCTTTGGCTTTTTCACTTCATCCATTCTCTCATTTCCTTTCATTTGCAAATTCGGAGGGTTGCTGCAATACTTCATTATGTCTGCGGACAACCGCACCCGGTGCATTATTATAACGGCACACACAATCATTATAATAGACCACTGTTGAATTTGCAACAAACAGATGAGTCTGATATAACAACCTGTTACACGTCGTCTTTAGTTCAAAAATAGTCTTACCTGCGCCATTCCGGTTTCGGATTTGAGCCAGTTTTCAATGACCTGTATTTCAGAAGCTGTCAACTCCCTTTTTGTATTTGCAACAAGAATAATGTATTGACCGGACTCATCGGCGGTGATACCGCAGCTGCATTCTGTTAAATCCGTAAAAATGCTTTCCGCTTTTCGGAAAAGTTCGTTGAAATCCAGCTTTGCGGCGGCACTGTTTTCAAGCTCCTCCAACCGTGCCTGCTGCTCGGCAAGCTGAACCTGCAATTCGGAAATGGTTTGTCCGACCAAAGATACCTTAATCTGTTTGTTTTTCGTATCCGCGCTGCTCTAAACGAGCTGCGTGTTTTCAAAGACAAACTCGGTAGCCCGATAATACCGGCAATTCCACCGAACAAAGCAATCATCACGTCCCAAATCGTCGGGCTGGTTCGGGCAATCATTTCGGAAGTCGGTGCGTTCAGCGGCGTAATTATGAAATAAAGTGTCGATGTCGCCAAACTGATTGCGACCTGCGTTCCAAAGCGTCCCAACGCTTTTCTCATCATATCACTGTGAATATCAAAACGCGACGAAAATAGTCCTTTCTATGTCTGCAAAATGCCTTTTTCTACATGATACCTCCCTCACACCCCCAATAGGCATCTTTATTAATTTTTTCCAGCCTCGGACAATTTTCGACCTCCACTTCCGTTTCTTCCCCGTCACCAAATATCTCAATATCCAACAGCTCCGGGCAATCAACACAAGAAATTTTCCGACACGGCTCCAGATAAATACTTTCTAAATTCGGGAAATAACCAAAACCGTCCAACACATCAGCTCCCATCGCCCGTTGGGTCAAATCAATTAATGTTACCGTTTCCCTCTCCTCCCGGGATAGCACCCCGTTATGGTCCACATCTAGTTCTTCCCTCAAATAGTCCCGAAACAAAATATTGGAAAAATTCTCCTTGCAAATTAAGATATCACCCTCTGCAAGCTGCTCTGCTTCTCTTCCGGCTGCCTTCGTGTCATACTTTCCCGCCTCCGGCTCCCATACCTCATCCGTTCGAATCGTCAGTCCTTCCTCTGTTATGGAATAATAAAGAAACGGCATAATCAAACCAATCTCTTCTTTTCCGTTTCCGTCTGAGTACACGAGTTTCCCGGATACACCATATTCGGAATTTTCCCATATAGCTCCGCACATCCCTTTTTCCTGGGAATACTCAGAAATCTGCAATAAAACGTCTTCCCCCCACTCAAAGGAAAACTGATCCTGCGTCGGTTCCTGCTCCACATACATCACAAGACTATCATAATAATATTCATACTTCTCCCGCAATTCTTTGTATGACTCCAATCCCAACGCAGACAGCATGTAATGATCAGAGGCGAGCTGAGCGCTTTCCAGTCGAACACTATATGCCTTTCGTCCGGCATCATCACACAGCTCCGGTATTACCTCCTGCACCTCCACGGAAAAACCATTCTGCACCTCCCGAATCATATGTTCCAGTTCCTGCACAGGTTGCTCAAAAGAAAGCGCCTTTCCCTTCCATGTTACATTCATCTTGTCCATTACGATCTTCTTTTCAACCACATTCAGCAAAGGCATCGGTCTCATTTGCAGAGTATTGCTACTCTCCAGCACCATTTCGCCCGTCCAGTCCCCATTCTCATCTGCAATCACACTGACCCGAAGCAGCGGAGCACCGGATGCCTCCAGCGATACCTTCTTCATATCCGCTCCCTTCAAAAACAGCCAATCCGCAGCAGGACAATTTTCAACCACAACCTTGCTGATTTCTGCCTCCGAACCGCCGATAAACAAGGCGTCTTCCAACCGTATCTCCTCTAACAAAGGACAATCCTTTATCGTAACATCTCCGATTTTCATCACCTGAACACTGTTCTGTCCCGACCAGCTAATCGATTTCAGCTTTGGAAGATTACAAATCTCAATAGACTTCACAGAATTTAACTCCAATGTTTCCATCTTCGGGAAATAAGAAAATCCTTTCAGGCTCGTATACGGTTCAAGCATGAAACGAGTCGGGTGAAGTCTAAACTCTGTAACAGCATTTCTCTCCGCTTCGGAAAGAAAACCATCCCCGTCATCATCGTACTTTTCCTTTAAATAATTACAAAAACGCACATCACCAAAATTATCTTCTATAATAGCAACCTTTCCCTCCGACACCGCTGTCGGCGCCAGCGTAGCGGTAACTGATGCGTCAGGCATAGCGGTCGGCGTCAGCGTAGCAGTAACTGATGCGTCAGGCATAACGGTCGGCATAGGTAAAAGTTCGGTTTGCTCTTTTGCGCACCCCCCTAAGAGCCCTGTAAAAATACTACCAATCAATACTATTTTGTACCATCTTTTCATAAGCACTTAAATTCCCTTCTTTCTGTCTGTTCCAGCACAGTTTCCCTGCTCCGTGCGATAAACTCTCACCAGCTTCCGTTTCTCCACCAGTCTTTCTCCGACTGATATCTTATCTTCTCACCGTCCGGTGTTATTGTCCAATACTGCTCATCCGAAAGTGTTCCTAACACTTCCTCTGTTTCTCCGTTTCGATACAACACTTCAAAATTCATTGCTATTTCAAAAGAAACACCTCGATTCGGTGCATATTCCAAGATTTCCACCCAGATTACCTCCACCGGTCGAATTGCGATTTGCTCTACGGTAGGCTGCTCTTCTGTGTAAAGCGAGAATGCCGTTTTACTGTATGCATCCTTCATCAAATCGACACAAACATTCCACCCCTTTCTTCCCTGCTCATCATAGATGTTTTCGACCTTTTCCAATAGCCGGATATCCATATAAGAGAAGTCTTCCTCTAACAAACAATTTTCAAAAAAATCCTTTGTTACATCTAAAGCTTCTTTCGTTCTTTTTTTCCACTCGATTACTCCGCCGTAATCAAGTCCTATCTCTCCGTTTTCTGTAAATACCAAACTCCCGCGTCCTCGTCCCAGACCGTATTCACCGGAACTAATTACTGCATCTGCATCCAACTGTATTTTTTCTATTTCGCTCACTTCTATACAAACCACCAACTTAGGCGTTCCGATAAACGAAACGGAATCAAAAACGGATTCATGTGCCCAAAACAATTCCATATTCTCACAGTCTTTTACATCAATATCTCCCGAATACATATTTCCGCCAATTGATGTAAGGGCCGGACAATTCTCGGCGCGAATCAATCCGACTCCTCCCTCGGCACCCCCCGATTCCTCGAATCGACGGATGGTCTTTGAAAACAACTTCTTCTGCACTCGTTACTGTCAGATGCTCTAAATTCGGAAAATACTCAAACCCGTCTAAAACCGCACCGGACACATCCTCTCTATCCAATATTATTCCAGCCGCTTCCAACTCGAAATAATCCCATACGATTTCCCTCACAACATTTCTTTCCGCTCCCGACAAAAAACCGTCTTTGTCACAATCGTACTTTTCAGAGAGATATGTACGAAATGTTGTATCCGAAAAATACTCCTCAGTAATCGGAAGCAAGTCTTCCTCCGGTGCTGCCGTAACCGTTGGCAAAACTGTAAGCTCCGGTGTCACAGCAGCCGTTGCCATCGACGTAGGCGCGGCAGTCTCCTTTCCCGCCTGCACAGGCACTACGGTCGGGAGCGGCAGAAGCTTATTTTCCCCCGTCCGGTTACAGGCACAAACCATGCCCGCAGCCAGACAAAGCCCTAACATAACTATACTTTTTTCCCTCTTCATAGTTTCTCCTCCTTTACGGGTTGTTTGTAGCCTGTGTCCGTAAAACTTCCTTTGGCTTCCCGCCCTTACTATCTTTCCCAAAACAGTGGCAGTACGCTCTTTTCTGGCCAGAAGGATACATTCCTATCCAGGGTTACGTATTTTCCATATAGCAATTCCCGGTTAATTACAAGCTTCGGCGTCCGAACAAGTTCGATTGCATCCTCGATTCCCATATCTGTATTTTCAACTGTTTCAAGTGCACGGCAGTTTTTCACATACAGATTTGATTTTCCGTAAACTAAAGAAAAACTGATTTCTTTCAGGCTGCTGCAGTTTTCAACGAATAACCTTCCGAGATGACTGTCACCGGTTGTGTATCGTTCAAGCGAAGGATGATTTTGAAGAATCAGGGTCTCAACATTGTCCGTACATAAATTCTTCAGATTCGGAAACAACTCCAGGCCCCTCACTACATCCGATTTTTCCCAGTACGCAAATTCAAATTCATCCCCAATCTTCGCCAAAATGATTTCTGTAACTGCCAAACGTTCTTCTTTTGACAAAACACCATCCTTATTCTCATCAATAAACATTCGAATAAATTCACAAAACGCCTCACTGCCGAAATGCGCAGAATCAATGGAAACCGGTCCCGTTTTCTCACACTCCCATTCTTCTAAAGAAGCATAACATCGACAAACTCCATTTGTACCAACCGCAATCACAAGCAATTCATCTCCGGTCTCTACCGCATATGCAACTCCATTTTTCAGGGAATAGCTCAAAAGACTGATTCTGTTGATTTTTCCCGATTTTTCCGGCAGAAGACTCTGCTTTGTAATCAGTTTTTCCAGCTCTTCCTTCGTAGGAAGCACAGCATCTGCATAAGCTTCTTTATTGATCCATTCGATTCGATTTTTCCCACCGATCAAAAGCGTGCCGTTTTCATCAACCTCAAAATCATCATTCCACACACACGCGTCCCGGCTATGATCATAGGTTACGAACGTTACCTCACTTGCGTCAGCAACGATTCGATCGGGGAGGTTTTCTGAATTTCCATATAATTCCAAATCATTTACTGCCTCAAATCTCCACACTTCCTCTTTGTTTTTCTCCGGAGCCCAACTTTTCCCGTATATATAGCGAAGCGAAATTGAATCATAACTGTATGCATAACGAAGAGCTTTGCAATCTTTTACCGATAAATTTCTTGCGGCATGAAACAAAGTGCCGCAGGAAACCAGATTCGGACAATGTTCAAATACAAGTTCGCCGTAAGCATCGGTTTCATTTCCGGAAACAGCAATCAATGACGGGCAGTCCATAAACACTGCTTTCTCGCATCTTGGAAGAACTACATACGTCAGATTCGGAAAGAATTCAAACCCATCAAACACTTCATCCCCGGCGGAGCCTGCACGAGGGTCAAAGAAAAGCTCCGTAATTTTCTCCCGTTCCGAAGCGGAAAGAAATCCATTTTGATCATAATCTACTTCAACCTTAAGATAATCAAGCATCACCGTGCTTGAAAAAAGGTCGGAAGTAAGTGGAATTTCGTCCTCTTTCGGTAAAATAATCTCTACACTATTCGTAGGATTCTTTACTTCTTCCTTTTCAATTTCCTTTGGAACGATTGTCTCTCTTGTTTCATCAATCTTCCCGGAATTCACCTCCTTATTGCAAGCACAAAGGCCTATCATGAGTAATGCAATAACGGTTTTTCTAAATCCCCTCATTCTTATCACTCCTTCAAATTCATAATATAGATTATTTTATTTATAAAATTTGCTAGTACAGCATTTTATAATTAACTACATCATAAAACGAAGATTTTTTAAGTACGCCGTTTCAAAAACGCAGGCGCAGCGGGCTATGTCAAGGCATTTGGAATGGTTCAATCGGAAAAACAGGCAAGTTATATGGTGTAGTTAATCAGAAATCGGTGTACTAGTGTGCTGGCACGTTGATATTTGTCCATCTGCAAGGCGACTGAACGTAATGATGCGGTGGCATCATCAAATGAAGCCGACGTAGTCAGATGAACAAATAGACAAGTGAATTTGCCTAATTATCAACGTGTCAGTGCACTAGTTTGAACCATGCTTATTATAATCCATCGCGTTAAAATCACTTATAAAAGCGTTATAATACGTTGAATTCACATCTTTACAGTAATCTGCAATGTTCTTCAAGTAAAAATTTCCAAAATAACTACCTGGTATTCTAAAATCTGTTACTAATCCAGCTGATCCATAATACGCATGGTACAAGACTTTTTTGGCAACTTCTAATGCAGCTGCATATCGTTCAGGTAAGAAATCAACATTATCAGCGTAACTAATAGTATGATCTTCATTATAATGCCTAATATGATCCCAGCTTCCATTAAATACGGCAAATCCACTATGTGCAAATGTGTCGGTTGCGCAATGAAGCGCCAGTCCCCAAATATAAAACTTCTTATTCTCATCACTCTCTGTGACACCTACAGCCTGAAGTGCATTTGCCCATGTTTTAGATCCAATTTTACTCCCCGTAATATCACTATCTATTCTTTCTTTTCCAATTTCAATCATCAGCTGTCGCTCTGCCGCAAGCGAATTAAAGTTTTTAATATAGGCAGTACAAGCAAACGGCGCTGAATTTCCACTTCCAAAAGCATTTGCTCTTTTTGCTAAATAAATATAATTTGCGACATAATTTACATCCTTTCTGTTTGGATAATCAGCCGACGTTACGCCACTAATATCATCATGGTTTTTATAACTTTGATAATATCCATGATATGGATTTGCATCCATATTCTTCAATTTACTATCTGTATCAGCATCGTAATTAGCTTGTATCATAATCTGCATCTGGGTAATTGTAAAGGAAATTTGATCTATAGGTTGATTATGTTCTGTTTCATCCTCTAGTTCATCTCCTGCCGTTTGTGTAAGATAAGTATGATTAACACTATTCCACATCCCCTCTACGACATCTACATCCGTAAAGGTTTCTACCGCTTTCTCATTCTCCGGTATGGTCTTTAATACCTCTCCCCAGAATTTTTCCTTCTGCTTTTCTTTCTGCTTTTCGTTCTTGGCTTCCTTGGTGATGTTCTTTTCGTAGAGCTTCTTGAACTTATCATTGATTTCGATCGCATACTCCAGGTCGATGACACCGTTTCCGTATTCGTTGCTGTCACCGTACAGGTTTGCACTGTAATTTAAGAGGGCACGGATATAGTCCGCAGGCATGTCCGGATTCAGTTCCATCAGGACGGACGCCGCGCCCGCGACATGCGGCGTGGCCATACTGGTGCCGGATACCCCCATAACACCTCCGAAGATACCGCTGGATAAAATATTTTCCCCCGGTGCCATTAACTCCAACGCCTCACCGTCTGCACTGTTTTCTGCCGGTATCCCCGCTGCGGTAACGGAGCCCACTGCGATTACCTCGTCATATGCTGCCGGATAAGCAACCTCTTCTCCGTCGCCCGCTGCCGCAATCAAAAGAATGTCCGCCTCTGCGGCTTTCTCAATGGCAGCTTCCAGTTCCGCCACGTTCTTTGAGATACCGAAGCTCATATTGATAATGTCCACATCCTGTTCGATGGCCCAGTCGATGGCTTCCACAATGCGCTCCACCGGAGCCTCCAGCTTTTCATCCAGTACACGGGCAGAATACAGCTCCACACCCGGGTTGACACCGGTCACTCCCTCCTCGTTGTCCAATGCACCGATGATACCCGCTACTGCGGTACCGTGTCCCGTCGGATCTTCATACAAAACACTACGCTCATCCTCCGGAATAAAATTCTTTCTTGCCACCACATTTAAGTCGGTACTGAAATTGATGCCGGAGTCGATGACTGCAACCTTAATCGGTTCCCCGTAGTTTTCCGTTACCTCCGCCTGAATCATCTCTCGGTTCCATGCCTTACCGTTCTTATTTTCTTTGTTTACATTTACCTTAGCTTTCTTTGGTTCTTTGTCCTTAATCTTGTTTCCGAAGCCGCGAACTACATCCTCGCTTTCGGCATAATTCGTAACCGCCTCTGCATTTGCCGTTTCCACCTTTCTCATACATGGCAAACTACCAGCGGTCATACACAGTACCAGCATCAGGCTAAACGCTCTCTTTGCGTGTTTTCTCATATTTATTTTTCTCCTTTTTGGTTGTACTTTTCCGCATTTCACGGAACTCCTTTTGTTTCTTGCCATTTTTCCTGATACATGATATACTGAAATTGGGTATATGTATTTCATGTATCAGAGGATAGCCTGTCATTCGTGCTACCAACACGAGTGGTCAGGCTTTTCTCTTTTCGGGACTTCTGTTTTTGATTCTTCCCATCCGACGGTTCCTCCTTTCCTTTTTTCTTATCATACACCCGCAGCATTTTGCAGGGGGTATTCACAATACAGCCAGGCATTTTATAACAACACTTCCTATGAATGAAAAAACTACGGCGGCAGATAAGCACCTGCCGCCGAACGATTCCCAAGAATATCGGTACAAATCAAAACTCCACCCGCCTCTTAGACTCCCAGCTTTGTGTCCTTACGTTTCCATAAGTCTGCCTTATTACCAATCTGCCAAAAAATTACGATCAAGTTAATCTTATCATGCTGGTCTACTCATGTCAAGAAAAAATTTTCACTTTTCAATCTTTTTCGTTTTGATACATCATTATCCGAGCCAATTCTGTCTTTTTCTCTGATTTTATCCGGGTATTTTTTCTCTACTTTCAGACAGTTTATTTTTTTAGAACTCCCAAATTTGTTTCGCATGATTTTGCTTCGTCACCTTAATTATCCTACAAAGAGGGAAAAAACTCGGAATCTCAAGTTATTATTTCCGCATTGACCGTTCCGATATATCGTGCTAAAATAATAAGAAGCTATAAGAAACAACGATTTGTTCCGTTACGTTCGCTTGCCCCGGGGCTTGCGGAATAGAAAGGATTTCTATGTGGATTGCAAGTGATTGGAAAGAATATGAGGTACTCGACGCCTCCGGCGGTGAAAAGTTAGAGCGCTGGGGCGATTATATTTTACTGCGGCCCGATCCGCAGGTGCTTTGGAATACTCCGAAAAATGCACCGGAATGGAAGCGTTTCAATGCTCATTACCATCGCAGCAGCAAGGGCGGCGGGGAATGGGAGTTTTTTGATTTGCCCCGGAACTGGCTTTTGCACTATAAGGAGCTTACGTTCCGTTTGCAGCCGTTCGCTTTCAAGCATACCGGCGTTTTCCCGGAGCAGGCGGTAAACTGGGACTGGTTCGGCGAGAAAATCCGTGCCGCAAAGAAAGCAGACCCGAACCGTGAAATAAAGGTTCTGAATTTATTTGCCTACACCGGCGGTGCTACCCTTGCCGCTGCCGCAGCAGGTGCAGCCGTTACCCATGTGGACGCTTCCAAGGGTATGGTAACGTGGGCAAAGGAGAACGCTGTTCTTTCCGGACTCGGCGACGCACCGATTCGCTATATTGTGGATGACTGTGTCAAGTTTGTGGAACGGGAAATCCGCCGCGGTAACCGTTACGACGCTGTTATTATGGACCCTCCGTCCTACGGGCGCGGACCGAAGGGTGAAATCTGGAAAATCGAAGAACAGATTCACTCCTTTGTACAGCTTACTACACAGGTGCTTAAGGAGGAACCGCTGTTTTTCTTAATCAACTCTTACACCACCGGCTTGCAGCCCGCTGTGCTTTCCTATTTACTCGGCACAGAGCTTCGCCGTTTCTCCGGTCGCATTGAGTCCTCGGAAATCGGTCTTCCGGTGCGGGAAAGCGGTCTGATTCTTCCGTGTGGTGCGTCGGGACGTTTTGAGTCGCTTCTGTAAAATTTAATGGAGTGTTATCGTAATGAAAAAAACAAGTGCTTATGAATTAGATATGACAACCGGAGCATTACTTCCGAAAATGCTCCGGTTTGCTCTGCCGCTTATGGCCTCCAGCCTGTTACAGCTATTATTTAATGCCGCCGACATTGCCGTAGTCGGTAAATTTGCGGGAGATAACTCCCTTGCGGCAGTAGGTTCCACAGCCTCCCTCATCAACCTGATGACCAATCTCTTTTTGGGGCTTTCCACCGGTGCCAACGTACTTTCCGCAAAATATACCGGTGCCGGTGACAAGGAGCGTACCGGAAAAGTCGTACACACCTCCATTACCGTCAGCATACTCTGCGGACTTATCTTAACCTTAATCGGCGTTGTTTTTGCGCCGCAGATTCTCACCTTAATGAAGTCCCCGGACGGTGTCATCGGACTTGCTTCTTTATACCTTCGTGTGTACTTTCTCGGCATGCCTGCCATGATGTTTTACAATTTCGGCAGTTCCCTGCTCCGATCCAAAGGTGATACCAAGCGTCCGCTTTACTTCCTGACGGCAGCAGGTATCCTGAATGTTTTATTAAACCTGCTATTTGTCATTGTGTTTCATATGGATGTGGCCGGTGTTGCCCTTGCTACCATCCTTTCCCAGTACATTTCGGCGGCTCTTATCCTCCGTTGTCTGATGAAGGAGGAGGACGAAGCCTTTCGACTGGTATTGCGCAAACTCGGAATCGACAAAACCACCCTTTTGGGACTGGTAAGAATCGGTGTGCCGGCAGGACTCCAAGGCACTGTATTCTCTCTTTCCAATGTAGTGATTCAGTCTTCCATCAACAGCTTCGGCGAAATTATCGTAGCCGGCAGTTCTGCCGCCGCAAGCATCGAAGGCTTCGTCTGGGTTTCCATGAATGCCTTTCATCAGGCAGCGCTGACCTTTACCAGCCAGAACATCGGCGGAAAGAAATATTCCCGCATCAACAAAATCTTTTTCTGTTCGCAAGCCTGTGCCATCACCGCAGGCCTGGTATTCGGTAATCTTGCATTTCTCTTCGGGCGACAACTTCTTCGCATCTACACCGACACTCCGGCTTCCATAGACGCCGGAATGGTTCGCCTTAGTATTATCTGCACCACCTATTGCCTCTGCGGCATGATGGACGCTATTGTCGGCTCCATCCGCGGTATGGGTTACGGTGTTACGCCGACCATTGTTTCCATGCTCGGTGCCTGCGGACTGCGTATTCTTTGGATTGCAACTCTCTTTCAGCTCCCGCAGTACCATACCCCGGAAGCCTTGTTCTTCTCCTATCCGGTATCCTGGGCACTGACCTTTCTGGTTCACCTGATCTGCTTCCTGATCATGCGGAGAAAGTTTCCGAAACAGGATGAGGTTGCGTAAACTCCGAAAGCTGCTCCGGCGCCTTACAAAGCACCTCTTTCTGTTGCTTCGTCAGATGCTTTAACTTCCATTCAAGCTTCGACGCCACCGAGCGGTTTTCCACACGCCACACTGCCGCAATCTCCTTCGGCGTATGATTCTTTGTGTACTTCGCGCCCTTCGTTCCGCCCGCCAAATGCTCCGCAAATCGCCGCTTTACATCCGTAGTAATGCCGGTATAAAGAGAACCGTCCGTACATCGGAGTATGTAGATATAGTAGTCATTCCCCTTCTGCCCGTTATTTTCCATCCGGTTCTCCTCTTCCGATTTCTGTACTGTTCCGCAACAAATTACAATCAGCCCTTATAAGCTACCACTTCGATTTCAAACAATGCACCCTTCGGAAGCGCGCCTGCCTGTAAGCAGGAACGAGCCGGAGTTTCTCCGGTAAAATTCTTTGCGTATATCTCGTTAATCTTACCGAAATCTGCAATGTCAGCGAGGAATACGGTCGTCTTAATTACGTCAGCCATAGTACAGCCTGCCGCCGCAAGCACTGCCTGAATGTTCTGTAATGCCTGCTCCGCCTGCGCTTCTACGCCCTCTGCCAGCACGCCGGTAGCCGGAATAAGTCCGATTTGTCCGGAGGTGTAAACAAAATCCCCCGCCTCAACTGCATGTACATAAGGTCCTACTGCTGCCGGTGCATTTTCTGCATGAATTGTTTTTCTCATTGTTCTGATTCCTTTCGTATTGTAAATTCTTTATTTCCTAATATAGTTTCTTGGGTTTTAAAGAAAGTTCTTTCCTTTAAAACAAGATACTTCTCAAAGGAAATCTTAACAAAAACGTCCTGTAAAATCAAGTGTATGTTGCAATAAGTTCCGTTAGATTAAGTTCTTCCGATACGTGAATTCGCGAATGATTTACACTTCCCCAAACACCATATCCCGTAACTTCGGGTGAATCTCACTGTACGCCCAGCCGCAATTTCTCACATGCTGCAAGTAGACAATGGAGGTTTTCGATTTGGTATCCATCGTAATGCAGCTTCCTGCCGCTCCGTCCCAGCCAAACACCCCCGCAGGTGCGGCAGAACAAAGCTTCTCCGGATACATCAGCACCTGAACGCCGCAACCGTACCCGTATCCGACACGTCCCATAGTTTTTGCAATATCCTCTTTCGAAGCCTCGCAAAGCAGATTTGTCTTCATAAGCTCTACCGTTTCCGGTTTTAACATCCGTTTTCCGTTTTTACTTACGCCGCCGCAGGCCAAAGCGTCCGCAAACACAGCGTAGTCCTCGGTGCAGCTGATCAGTCCCGCGCCGCCGCTCTCATAGTTTTTTGTAAACTGATAACAGCAGGACGGCTCCATCGGTACAATCTGCCCCTTCTCGTTACAGATATACTGTGTCGCAAGCCCTTCTATCTCGTTCATCGGCTTTGCAAAAAAGGTATGTGTAAATTCCAGCGGCTCCCAGATATGTTTCTTTAAATATTCTCCGAACGACATTCCGGACACTGCCTCAATCACCGCCGCCACCACATCATGACTTAAGCTGTACTGAAAATGTTCTCCCGGAACAAAATCGAGCGGCGACTCCACAAAGGAATTTACAATATCAAGCGTCGTAGCATCCTGTCCTTTTTCCTTTAACACACGGATAATTCCCGGACGCTCCAAATCATAGTCAAGCCCGGATTGCATCGACACCAGATGCTTTATTTTTAACGGCACGTTCAGGGGTTCCGTTTTTCCGTCCTTCTTCACCGTAAGCTTCCGATAAGCAGGAAGGTATTTCCCCACCTCATCCTCCAACGAAAGCTTTCCCTGCTCTACCAGCTGCAGCACTGCCGTCATGGTCTGTACCTTCGTCATGGAAAACATCAAATACAACTCATTCCCGTTAATCCGCTTCTCCTTCTTTTCATCCGTGGTTCCGTTCATGTGACGGTACATAAGCTCATGGTCTTTATAAATCATACAATCCACGGATGGGATTCCTCTGTCCTCCAGAGAATCGAGATACGCTGTTATCTTTTTAAAATCCATTTATTTTCTCCCTTCTTCAAACTCTCCTTGATGTTCCTTAAAAAACCGGTAATACAGCTGTACGTTTTTTAACTGTGTCCACTTCTTCGGTCGAACCGGAAGCGTATCCAAATCATAAATCTTGGCACCCTTCATCCCCAGTAAAAACGGCGAATGGGTGGAAATAATAAACTGGCAATTTAAATGTTCCGCTGCCTCTTCCAAAAACTTCACCAGCTCCAGCTGACGTTCCGGAGAAAGACTGTTTTCCGGCTCATCCAACAGATACAGGGCACTCTCCTCCACTTTCTCCTGAAAGTAGCGGAATGCATTTTCCCCGTTGGAATGCTCCCTGATATTGTCCATCAGGTTTTCTCTGACATACTTCGATTGCGTTTTCCTGCGTGCCAGATTTACCTTCTTCAGCTGTTCGAAATCCTCCATCGTGCGATAATGAAAATCCGAATACTTGGCATCCAGATACTCCTGAAACAGTTCCTCCCGCTTTGTATGAATTCCTTCGTTTAAAGTGCGGACATTTAACATATAATCAAATACATCATCGCTTGTAATAATTCTTCCTCTCTCCGGTAAATCCCTGGCAAGAGCATAATCACACAGCCCTAAATAATCCTGAAAAAAATTGGAGCGATTGTACAATGCTTCCCGCTTTAACGAAAGCTTTTCCGCGATAATATTTAAAATCGTCGTTTTCCCGGAGCCGTTACCGCCGTACAATATGGTGATATCCTCAAAATTCAAAATAGATAACTCTTTTTTTGAAACCTGCCCGAAGGGATAGTAGGAATCATAGCAGGTACGCTTTACGGCAGAAAGGACGTCAAACTCCTCGTCACCGTCCGGAAACGTAAATGAATTCAAATATACCATCTCGTTTTACCTCTCACTTTACCGTTTCGTGCACTCCGTTCTCCTCTCAGGATTTGGAGTTGAACATTTCCCAAACGCTTCACAGTTACAGATTATCCAGCACGATGGTAAACGGTCCGTCATTTAACAGCTCCACCTTCATATCAGCCCCGAACTTGCCGGTCTGTACCGGATACCCTTCCTTTTTGCAGCTCTCGATAATATACTCGTAAAGCTCCGTTGCCAGTGCCGGTGCTCCCGCATTGATAAAAGACGGGCGGTTTCCCTTCCGGCAATCCGCATACAAGGTAAACTGGGAAATCAACAACAGCTCACCGTTTACATCCTTTAAGGAAAGATTCGTTTTCCCCTCCGCATCCTCAAAAATCCGAAGTCCGAGCAGCTTCTTTACATACTTATCCGCAACTTCCTTCGTATCCTCCGCACCTACACCGATGAAAACAAGGAACCCTTTTCCGATAGATCCGATACAAGTCCCGTCCACGGTTACACTTGCTTTTGTCACTCTCTGAATTACAAACTTCATGATAACCTTCCTCGCATCCTACATGATAAGAAGCACATTTTGTAAAAATTTATGATTTTTGTCTTACTACACGAATAGAATGGTTGCCTTATCGCTACGCAAAACCACATCTTTATCATAACACATTTTTACAATATAGCAAGAACTATTATGACAACGTAGCAAAAGGAAGCCTTCTGTTGCGTAGCAAAAGGAACCCTTCTGCTGCGTTGTCAACGTTATCTCTCAGTGCTGTAATCAGCAGAACAACAATCGGACTTTATGGAGGGTTTGAAGATGCAACACAAGGGTACAATTAATCTAGAAACAGACAGGCTTATTTTAAGAAAGTTTATAGCGAGTGATGCTGATGCTGCTTTTCGCAACTGGACAAGTGACGAGCAAGTAACTGAATTTTTAAGGTGGCCTACACATAAAGATATTCGTATAACGAAACAGGTTTTGAACGACTGGATTGCCGGATATGAAAAAACATAGAAACTACACATCGGATATTGTATAGGAAGTAAATGGTGGCATTCCGGGTATACAAGCGAAGCATTTTCAGCGATTATTCCTTTTTTCTTCGAGCAAGTTAAGGCAAAAAGAATAGAATCTCAACACGACCCCAAGAACCCTAATTCCGGAAAGGTGATGACAAAATGCGGTCTGATTTATGAAGGTACTTTGAGAAAAGCGGACTGGAGCAACAAAGGTATTGTAGATGCATGTATGTATGGCATGCTTGCATCTGACTATTTTAAAGAATAACAGAGGAGGCAAGAATGGGGCCGCGCATTTCATTGATGCGACAGCCCCTTCCATAATCATTTTTGCGTAGTCATATGAACGCGCAACTGCCCGGAAACAAGTTCCCGCAGTTTGCTCACATGCTCACTTTACCTGCACGCAAATCTCACGCCTTGTTCTCGGAACCGAACAGCGTAATCTTCTCGCGTACGGTAGCCTTAATTGCCTCGAAGCCCGGTGCAAGCAGCTTTCTCGGGTCAAATCCCTTACCCTCTAAGTCCTTACCTGCCTCAATGTACTTACGTGTAGCTTCTGCAAAAGAAAGCTGGCACTCGGTATTTACATTAATCTTAGCTACGCCGAGAGAAATTGCCTTCTTAATCATATCCTCCGGAATACCGGTACCGCCGTGAAGAACAAGCGGCATCTCACCGGTCTTCTCCTGAACTGCTGCAAGCGTCTCAAAGCTAAGGCCCTTCCAGTTTGCCGGATACTTACCGTGAATGTTGCCGATACCTGCTGCAAGCATGGTTACACCAAGATCTGCGATAGCCTTGCACTCGTTCGGATCTGCACACTCGCCCATACCTACAACACCGTCTTCTTCACCACCGATGGAACCTACTTCTGCCTCAAGGGAAAGGCCCTTTTCAGCGCAAACCTTAACGAGCTCCGTGGTCTTTGCAATGTTCTCTTCAATCGGATAATGGGAACCGTCGAACATAATAGAAGAGAAACCTGCTTCGATACACTTATAGCATCCTTCATAGGAGCCGTGGTCTAAGTGAAGAGCTACCGGAACGGTAATCTTAAGCTCTTCCAGCATACCGTTCACCATACCGACAACGGTCTTGTAACCGGTCATATACTTACCTGCGCCCTCGGATACACCAAGGATGACCGGAGAATTCATCTCCTGTGCGGTCAAAAGGATTGCCTTCGTCCACTCCAGATTGTTGATATTGAACTGACCTACCGCATACTTTCCTGCTTTTGCCTTCTGAAGCATTTCTTTTGCTGATACTAACATATTGTCCTCCTTTTCGTGCTGTACACACTTCTTTTTTCCGGAATGCCCGCTTATGCAGGCACTCCGGCTATTTCGGTACGCATTGCGTACTTTGTGACACTACTCTTCGCTGTCCGAAAACTCCGCTGCGATTTCATCCTCCGCCATAGCGTCTTCTTCAAGCTCCTCAAAGTCCTCGCTTAATTCAAGCTCTTCCATTTCCTCAAAATCCTCGGAAACTTCAAAGCGCTCCTGAAGGTCGCTGTCTAACTTTACGTTACGATAACGCTTCATACCGGTACCTGCCGGAATCAGCTTACCGATAATAACATTCTCCTTCAAGCCGATCAGCGGGTCAACCTTACCGTGGATGGCTGCCTCGGTGAGCACCTTCGTCGTTTCCTGGAAGGACGCCGCGGAAAGGAAGGAATTGGTTGCAAGGGAAGCCTTCGTAATACCGAGCATAACCTGCTTGCCCTCTGCCGGCTCGCCTCCCTCGGCAATTACCTTTGCGTTGGCATCCTCGAAATCAAGGATATCCACCATCGTACCCGGAAGGAATTCTGTATCGCCGTTATTCTCTACGCGAATCTTCTTTAACATCTGACGTACAATTACCTCAACGTGCTTGTCGTTGATTTCTACACCCTGAAGGCGGTATACACGCTGTACCTCCTGCAGCATGTAATCCTGCACGGCACGCACACCCTTAATCTTTAAGATATCATGCGGATTTACGCTACCTTCGGTCAGTTCGTCGCCGGCCTCCAATACCTGTCCGTCATATACCTTAATTCTGGAACCGTACGGAATCAGATATGCCTTTGCTTCGCCGGTCTCTGCGTTGGTAATGATAACCTCACGCTTCTTCTTGGTATCCTTTACGGTAACCGTACCGCCGAACTCGGCAATAATTGCAAGACCCTTCGGCTTTCTTGCCTCGAACAATTCCTCGACACGCGGAAGACCCTGCGTAATATCATCACCCGCAACACCACCGGTATGGAAGGTACGCATCGTAAGCTGTGTACCCGGCTCACCGATTGACTGTGCAGCGATAATACCGACTGCTTCACCTACCTGTACTGCCTCACCGGTTGCCATGTTCGCGCCGTAGCACTTTGCGCAGACACCGATATGGGAGCGGCAGGTCAATACGTTACGAATCTTTACGGAAGCTGCTGCGCCTGCTTCCCGAATCTTCTTTGTTGCTACGATTCTTGCGGCACGCTTCGGCGTAATCATATGATTTGCTTTCACAATCATATCGCCGTTATCATCATAAATCGTTTCACAGGAATAACGTCCCGTAATACGTTCCTCTAAGCTTTCAATTACTTCCTTACCGTCATTGAACGCCTTAATCCACATACCCGGAATCTCCTCGCCCTCACCGCGGCAGTCCACTTCACGGATAATCAAATCCTGTGAAACGTCTACCAGACGACGGGTTAAGTAACCGGAGTCTGCGGTACGGAGTGCGGTATCGGAAAGACCCTTTCTCGCACCGTGTGCGGAAATGAAGTATTCCAGTACGTCAAGACCTTCACGGAAGTTGGACTTAATCGGGAGCTCAATGGTACGTCCCGAGGTATCCGCCATAAGTCCGCGCATACCGGCAAGCTGCTTAATCTGCTTATCGGAACCTCGCGCACCGGACTTTGCCATCATGGAAATATTGTTGTAAGGATCCAGCCCGTCTAACAGCGTGGTGGTAATCTCATCATCGGCACGCTTCCAGGTATCGATTACTTCCTTATAACGCTCCTCCTCGGAGAGAAGACCTCTGCGGAAGTTCTTTGTAATCTGCTCAATCGTTGCCTCCGCGTCTGCAATAATCTGCTTCTTCTGCGGCGGAACGGTCATATCCGAAATGGATACGGTCATCGCTGCTCTGGTAGAATACTTATAACCAAGCGACTTGATGGCATCCAATGTTTCCGCGGTCTTCGTTGCGCCGTGGATATTGATGCACTTCTCCAGAATCGGCTTCAACTGCTTCTTGCCAACCAGGAAGTCAATCTCCGGCAGAAGGAAATTATCCGGATTACTGCGGTCTACAAAACCAAGGTCCTGCGGAATAATCTCGTTGAAGATGAAACGGCCCAGCGTGGACTCAATCATCTTTGTTTCCACAACGCCCTCTGCATTCACTCCGCTTCTGCGCGCCTTAATCATGGCATGAAGCGTAATCTCGCCGTTTTCGTAAGCAAGAATTGCTTCGTTGACGCTCTTAAAGCACTTGCCCTCACCGAGATCGCCCGGCTTATGCAGCGTCAGGTAATAAATACCAAGCACCATATCCTGTGACGGAACGGCAACCGGACCACCGTCGGACGGCTTTAACAGGTTGTTCGGCGAAAGCAGAAGGAAACGGCACTCTGCCTGTGCTTCTACCGAAAGCGGAAGGTGAACTGCCATCTGGTCGCCGTCGAAGTCCGCGTTAAATGCGGTACAAACGAGCGGATGAAGCTTAATTGCCTTACCTTCTACCAGAATCGGCTCGAACGCCTGAATACCGAGTCTGTGCAGCGTAGGAGCACGGTTTAACATTACCGGATGTTCGCGGATAACCTCCTCGAGTACATCCCAAACCTCACGCTGCAAGCTCTCTACCATGTTCTTGGCAGACTTGATGTTATGCGTAATTCCTCTGGAAACAAGCTCCTTCATAACAAACGGCTTAAACAGCTCGATTGCCATTTCCTTCGGAAGACCGCACTGATAAATCTTTAATTCCGGTCCTACGACGATAACGGAACGTCCGGAATAGTCAACACGCTTACCGAGAAGGTTCTGACGGAAACGTCCCTGCTTACCCTTTAACATATCGGACAAGGACTTTAACGCACGGTTGCCCGGACCCGTTACCGGTCTTCCGCGGCGGCCGTTGTCAATCAGCGCGTCTACTGCCTCCTGTAACATTCTCTTTTCATTTCGCACGATGATATCCGGTGCGGATAAATCCTGTAATCTTCTCAGACGATTGTTACGGTTAATAATTCTGCGGTACAAATCGTTCATATCGGAGGTGGCAAAACGTCCGCCGTCCAACTGTACCATCGGGCGCAAATCCGGCGGAATTACCGGGATTACGGTTAAAATCATCCACTCCGGCTTATTTCCGGATTCACGGAACGCCTCTACCACTTCCAGACGCTTGATAATTCTTGCGCGTTTCTGACCGGTAGATTCGCGAAGCCCCTTCTTTAATTCGGCGGAATCTTTCTCAAGGTCGATTGCTTCCAAAAGCTCCTTGATTGCTTCTGCGCCCATTCCGACACGGAAGGTGTCGCCGTACTTTTCGTAAGCCTCACGGTATTCCTTTTCATTTAACACCTGCTTATACTGCAAGTCGGTTGTACCGGCATCCAGTACAATGTAGGAAACAAAATAAAGTACCTTTTCCAACGTTCTCGGCGAAAGATCCAGAATCAGGCCCATACGGCTCGGGATTCCTTTAAAGTACCAGATATGCGAAACCGGTGCCGCCAGTTCAATGTGTCCCATACGTTCACGGCGCACGCTGGACTTGGTAACCTCAACGCCGCAGCGGTCACAAACAATACCCTTGTGACGAATCTTCTTGTACTTACCGCAGTGACATTCCCAGTCCTTGCTCGGTCCGAAAATCTTCTCACAGAACAGCCCGTCTTTCTCCGGCTTTAAGGTCCTGTAATTAATCGTTTCCGGCTTCTTTACCTCGCCGCGCGACCACTCTCTGATCTTTTCCGGGGAAGCCAAGCCTATCTTTATCGCATCATAGGTAATATCCTTCATGCTGTCATTCATCATGTCCATCGGCATTATTTTGCTCTCCCTTCATTTATTCATCATAATCTGCATCATCCAGATCATCGTAATCTTCCGGCTCTTCGTCCATGTCTTCTTCCTCATCATAGGAGAAGTTTCCGTCCTCGTCTGCCGAAACCTGACTGAATCCTGCTTCTTCATAGCCCTCGTCGTAACGGAAGTTATTGTCGCCTTCCATCAACGGCGTGATGTCCGTATCACCGTAATCGATATCCTCAGTCATCACCACTTCTTCACCGTTCTCATCCAGTACGGTAACATCCAGCGCCAAAGACTGAAGCTCCTTTAACAATACCTTAAAGGACTCCGGAATACCCGGCTCAGGGATATTATCACCCTTGATAATTGCCTCGTAGGTCTTGCCTCGTCCGGTCACATCGTCGGACTTCACGGTAAGAATCTCCTGTAAGATATATGCCGCGCCGTATGCCTCCAGCGCCCAAACTTCCATCTCACCGAAACGCTGACCGCCGAACTGGGCTTTACCGCCTAACGGCTGCTGCGTTACTAAGGAGTAAGGGCCGGTTGCACGCGCATGAATCTTATCGTCAACAAGGTGATGGAGTTTCAGGTAGTGCATGAAGCCCACCGTAACCGCGCCGTCGAAATACTCACCGGTACGTCCGTCACGAAGTCTTACCTTACCGTCACGGTTAATCGGAACGCCCTTCCACTCCTCTCTGTATTCCAGATGACTTCCGAGATACTCCATTACCTCCGGCATCAGAATATCCTTATATTTTGCCTGGAACTCTTCCCAGGAAGTATTGGCATAATCGTTTGCCATCTCCAGGGTGTCCATAATATCGTTCTCGTTTGCACCGTCAAATACCGGCGTTGCCACGTTGAACCCAAGTACCTTTGCCGCAAGGGAAAGGTGAATCTCAAGCACCTGTCCGATGTTCATTCGGGACGGCACACCAAGCGGATTCAATACGATGTCGAGCGGGCGTCCGTTCGGGAGGAACGGCATATCCTCTACCGGAAGCACACGGGAAACAACACCCTTGTTTCCGTGACGGCCTGCCATCTTATCGCCGACCTGAATCTTTCTCTTCTGTGCGATATAAACGCGGACGGTCTGATTTACTCCCGGAGGCAGCTCATCGCCGTTCTCTCTCGTAAATACCTTTGCGTCTACGATAATACCGTACTCGCCGTGCGGAACACGCAGGGAAGTATCTCTTACCTCTCTTGCCTTCTCACCGAAAATTGCACGAAGCAGTCTCTCTTCCGCGGTCAGTTCCGTTTCGCCCTTCGGCGTTACCTTACCAACCAGAATATCGGTGGCACGTACTTCGGCACCGACACGGATAATACCTCTTTCGTCCAAATCCTTTAACGCGTCGTCACCGACACCCGGTACGTCGCGGGTAATTTCTTCCGGTCCCAGCTTTGTATCACGGGACTCAATCTCGTACTCCTCGATATGAACGGAAGTATACACATCCTCCTGAACCAGTCGTTCGCTTAACAGAACTGCGTCCTCGTAGTTGTAACCTTCCCAGGTCATGAAACCGATTAACGGGTTCTTACCGAGAGCAAGCTCACCCTGGGAGGTAGACGGTCCGTCTGCGATTACCTGACCTGCCTCTATCTTTTCGCCCTTCGACACAATCGGACGCTGGTTAATGCAGGTACCCTGGTTACTTCTCGTAAATTTCGACAGCTTGTAAGTATCCTTCGTACCGTCGTCATTCTTAATTACAATCTCATTTGCAGCCGCACGTTCCACCACACCGGACTTCTTTGCCACAACGCAGACGCCGGAGTCGATTGCGGTCTTCATTTCCATACCCGTGCCTACTACCGGGGCTTCCGTCATCAGAAGCGGCACTGCCTGACGCTGCATGTTGGAACCCATGAGCGCACGGTTTGCATCATCGTTTTCCAGGAACGGAATCATCGCCGTTGCGACAGAGAATACCATCTTCGGCGATACGTCCATCAAATCGACCTTCTTCTTCTCGAAAAGGGAGGTTTCCTCTTTGTAACGACCGGAAATATTGGCATTGACAAAGTAGCCGTTCTCATCCAACGGTTCGTTTGCCTGTGCAACAACATACTTGTCTTCCTCGTCCGCCGTCAAATAAACCACTTCGTCGGTAACCCGCGGATTCTTCGGGTCCGTCTTGTCTAACTTACGATACGGAGCCTCTACAAAACCGTACTCATTGATACGGGCATAAGACGCCAGAGAGTTGATAAGACCGATGTTCGGACCTTCCGGGGTTTCAATCGGACACATTCTTCCGTAATGGGAATAGTGTACATCTCGCACCTCGAACCCCGCACGATCTCTGGAAAGACCGCCCGGACCCAATGCGGAAAGACGACGCTTGTGCGTCAGCTCGCCGAGCGGGTTATGCTGGTCCATAAACTGGGACAGCTGGGAGCTTCCGAAGAACTCCTTCACCGCCGCCGTTACCGGCTTAATATTGATTAAGGACTGCGGACTGATGTTGTCCAAATCCTGTGTAGACATACGCTCACGAACCACACGCTCCATACGGGAAAGACCGATACGGTACTGGTTCTGTAACAGTTCGCCTACCGCACGGATACGACGGTTGCCGAGATGGTCGATATCGTCGGAATTGCCGATGCCGTACTCTAAGTGAATGTTATAGTTAATGGAAGCCAAAATGTCTTCCTTCGTAATATGCTTCGGAATCAGTTCATGGACATTACGCTTGATTTCCGTGAGCAGCTCCTCGCCGGAATATGCGTCCATCAATTCCTTTAATACCGGATAATAAACCTCCTCCGTAATACCGAGCGCCGCCTTATCACAGTCCACAAACGCATTCAGGTCTACCATAAGGTTGGAAAGAATCTTTACGTTTCTCTCCTCGGTCTGTACCAGAAGGGACGGAACCGCGGCATTCTGCAGCCGCACTGCCAGTTCTTCCGTAATCAGCGTACCGGCTTCCGCAAGCACTTCACCGGTCGTCGTATCCACAACGTCCTGCGCTAACGTAAACCCAACGATACGGTTCTTGAACGCCAGCTTCTTATTGAACTTATAACGGCCTACCTTCGCCAGATCATACCGTCTGGAATCGAAGAACATCCCGTTAATCAACGGCTCTGCGCTCTCTACGGAAAGCGGCTCGCCCGGACGAAGCTTTTTATATAACTCTAATAAACCATCCTGATAGTTCTCGGACGGGTCCTTTGCAAAACTTGCCAAAATCTTCGGTTCCTCACCGAACAAATCCAAAATCTGCTGATTCGTCCCGATACCAAGAGCACGAATCAACACCGTAATCGGCACCTTACGGTTTCTGTCTACACGCACGTAAAAAACATCATTGGAATCCGTTTCGTATTCCAACCATGCACCGCGGTTCGGAATAACGGTGCAGGAGTACAGCGTCTTTCCGATTTTGTCGTGGCCGATTGCGTAATAAATTCCAGGGGAGCGCACCAATTGGCTTACGATGACACGTTCCGCACCGTTAATCACGAAAGTACCGGTTTCTGTCATCAAAGGCAAATCACCCATAAAGATGTCATGTTCTTTGATGTCGTCGGTTTCTTTGTTATGGAGTCTGACTCTCACCTTTAACGGCGCAGCGTAGGTAGCGTCACGCTCTTTGCACTCTTCGATGCTGTACTTCACATCGTCCTCGCAAAGCTGAAAACTGACAAATTCAAGATTCAGATGGTTGCTGTAATCCGAAATCGGCGAAATATCATCAAATACTTCATCCAACCCTTCTTCCAAAAACCACCGATAAGAGTCCTTCTGCACCTCAATGAGGTTCGGCATTTCAAGCACTTCTTTTTGTCTTGAATAGCTCATTCGGACACCCTTGCCTACCTGCATCGGCTTAATTCTGTTTTTATCCATGGACGTTTTCACCCCTTGAAAAATTTTAGGTATGACGGAGCGAAAAAGGCTTTTCTTTTCCGCCCTGATGTGCTATAATAAGGATAGATAGGCACACCACACCACAATAGTGCATTTTTCATGATAACACAGTTATGTCAAGTTGTCAAGTTGTTGTGACAACTTTTTTTATTTAAAAAATTCAAGAAAATCTCTTTCATTTCTAAAATGTAAGAAGCCCATCGCAAAGTGCGACAGGCTTCCCTAAAACCACTTATATTCCCATATCAATGTTTCCTACAAAAGCTTCCGAAACTCTTCCTCACTCATCCCCACTCGTTTTGCCGCCTCGGAAAGCTCTAAAAGGCCGTCACGTACCAAACCAAGGAAAGCTTCCAGCTTTTCCTGCCTGCCTTGTTCCAGCCCTTGCTCCAGCCCTTGCTCCAGTCCTTGCTCTAATCCAAGTTCTATACCCTTCTTAATCCCTCTTTCCTCTACCAAATCACTCAGATTGCACATCTGCCTTAAACCTCCTTCCAGTTTTACAGAAGTTTCAAAGTTATATTCTGTTGCTAAAATTTCTTCCTTTTCCTCCGGCTGTAACCGTTCAGAAAATAGCGTCGAGAGCATCCCGTGAAGTTTATTTCCGCGCCCTGCTTCCTCTTCCTTTCCTAAACAAACAAAAACTGATTCCATCAAGTCATATCGGGACTTCTGTCCTCCGTGTCCGTAAATCTCCTGCGGACTCATCTTATACGCTGTAATTGTGTACTGCATATGCTCCGGAACCTCCATACAAATCCATATGGAATATACCTTTTTCATATCGTCATAATTTTCGCCTGTAAATTCCGTATCCAACTGTGCGGACAACATTCTCGCACAATAAAACACCGACCTCGTTACCAAATCATAACCCGGATTAAACTTCTTTTGACCTTCTACATTAATAATCAGTTTGATGTGCTCCTTCAACGGCGTAATCGCAAAAAAGCGGACATCATATGTCACCACTCCCTCACCGGGAACCTTATCCTCTGTTGCCAGACCGGTAATCGCCTCCGGCGTATGACCGGGAAATAATGTTTTAAACAGAAAAGAAACCAACATGCATTTCTTACCTTTATTATAGGCGGTGTTTGCGGGAAATGCAAGGTGAAAATTGCAGATGCAGCCTTTCCTGTTTTCGCATACCATAATGGAAACCACGGTGTGAAACCACCGACATTCAGATGAGAGATGTTTGAAGAATTTATACAGATATATATCTGTAAAATTATCTCTGTCTAGAAATCGTATAGCATACATACTTTAAAACAACAACAGCAAAAATTTCAAATCACGATTTGCCAAATTTAGATTTGATATTATTATACCCCATAATTTCTAGAAATACAAGTGCATTTTGCCCTTCCCACTTCTCCACCCTCCAAGTCATTGCAAAAGCACCGTCGCAGAAACCGGCGGACCTTTCAGAAAAAGGATTCAAGTGTCAAAAGGCTCTTTGTTTTCAAAGAACTTGGCGCCAAAAGAACATTGACTTGGAATCCAGCGTAGGATATTAGACTTTCTTATTACTCCGAAAGTTGTCAGCAACAATTCAGACAGGACGTCTGAATGAGGCGACACGGTACATGGATGTACCGTTGGAGCCGGTTGCGTCACTCTATAATACTCTTATCGGAGTAATTAGAAAGACTATATCCGTAGCCCATGACAAGTCAATGTTCTTTTGGCGCCAAGTTCTAAGATTTCAAAACGCTTTTGACACTCGAATCCGCCCAAAAAGAAAACCCGCCGGTTTCCCGACGGGTTCTGATTTCGCAAGGCTTACTTTAAGGTAACCTTTGCGCCAACTTCTTCAAGCTTCTTCTTGATTTCCTCAGCCTCTGCCTTGGAAACGCCTTCCTTCACTGCCTTCGGAGCACCCTCTACAAGATCCTTTGCTTCCTTTAAGCCAAGGCCGGTGATCTCACGAACAACCTTGATAACCTTAACCTTCTCAGCGCCAGCCTCAGTCAGCTCTACGTTGAACTCGGTCTTCTCTTCCTCAGCTGCTGCTGCCGGACCTGCTGCTGCAACTACTACGCCTGCTGCTGCGGAAACACCAAACTCTTCCTCGCAAGCCTTTACTAAATCGTTTAACTCTAATACGGTCATGCTCTTAATAGCATCGATAAATTCCTGAGTCGTCATGTTACATTTACCTCCATTGAATGATTAAAATAGTTTACTATGCGGCTTTGCCGCGCTTTCTGTATTTCACGCGGTTGACCGCGGAAACATCCGTTCTTCGTCCTAAGACCGGGACGGATTCCCCTTTACGCAACCTTATGCTGCCTCGCCGTTCTTCTCCGCAATCTGCTTGAGAACTCTTGCCAGATTGGTAATCGGGGACTGCATGCTGCCGAGAAGCTTGGAAATAAGTACCTCTCTGGACGGAATGGTAGCAACCTTTTCAAGTCCTGCTACATCGTAGTAAACGCCTTCTACTACGCCGCCCTTGAACTCGAGCTTCGGAGCCTTCTTTGCGAACTCAGCCAGCACTCTTGCCGGAGCAACCGCATCCTCAATACCGAATGCAACTGCGGTCGGTCCTTCCAAATGCTTCGCAAGCTCTGCGTATGCGGTTCCCTCAAATGCGAAGTTGAGATACGTGTTCTTGTATACCTTGTATACCACACCGGCTTCTCTTAACGCCTTACGGAGCGCGGTGTCTTCCTCAACGGTAAGACCGCGGTAATCAACCAATACCGCTGCACTAGCCTTCTCAACGTAGCCCTTAATCTCATCAACAATCGGCTTTTTGATTTCAACCTTTGCCATCTTTACACCTCCTTATAGAATAACGGCTTTCGCCGGAATCCAAAGACGTGAATAAGCGAGATAATTTCATATGATATAAAAAACTCTTTGCGAAGACGCAAAGAGTCAAACTAATCATAATCGCTTGATTCCTCGGCAGGCGGTTTCTCTTACGCCGGGTCCCCCGGCACCTGCTGTCTTCGGTAAATCGTGATTAAAATCACAATTCAAAAGATACTCTACCACGAATCTCTCGAATTGTCAATAGCTTTTTTTCGGAATTTCACTTCTTTCCCACCGTCTGCCGGATTAATAGGCAATCCATAAAGCGGGCCGCACAACATTAAAGTCATAGCTTACATAGTAACCGAAGCGGCTGACGAAGCCATCGCAGTCCACTTCCGCGGCGTTATAGCAATCGCAGCCCAGCGAGCGCAGCCACCAAAAACCATTGCCGTCATACTCCATTGTACCATACAATCCCTTGTCAGCCTCACTATATGCCCAGCCCCCCTGCGCCTTTGCGTACTCTGTTACTTTTACTCTGCGGGCAGGGTCATATGCATTCGGGTCTGCATCAAAGTAGGTCATTACTTCATCAAGACTTAGTAAGAATACCTTATCTCTCGTATCATTTCCACCTTCCGTACCATGCTCCGGATTGTCCTCATTTCTTACAAGAGTCTCTGCGATAGAACTTCGTTCCTTTTCGCTGAATGCCGTACGGTAGAACTCACTGTTCAGCCAGCTTCGCAGGGTACAGGTTTCCCAGGTAACATCTACATATTCCTCATTGTACGGCTTAGCATCTAATGCATATCTGCTTAACAGCAGTGCCTCGCCGTCCTTTTTCTCCAGCACCAGCCATTCAATGGCTTCTGCTCCGTTCCCAAGGTTATTGTCCTGCTCGTAGCTACCGAAGGTAACGTAGTCTCCGACCGATGCCTTACTGATTTCCTGTACCGAGTCAAGAGAAGCGCCCTGCGTCGGGGCTGGGGTGGCAGTCAGCTGCGGGGTAGGCTCAGGGGTGGCGGTCGGCTGAGGGGTAGGCTCGGATGTTACGGTCGGCTGCGGGGTTGCGGTCGGTAAGTCCTGCTCCGAGAGATACTTCTCTCCGAGCGACAGCTGCTTTGCTGTCTTCTTTGCCGTCCCGTCCTTTGAAAATAGCAGAACGACAACAATCGCAAGTGCCACTATAATTACCGCCAGAATGGCGATAACCAGCGTTGTCTTTCCTGAGTTTCTTTTGTCTTTGGTTCCTTCTGACATAGATATCCCCCCTGTGCTCTTTGCATTTATCTCTGCGTCATATTTCCACCCGTTTTTTATTGTAGCATAGGAAAGCCGGTATTTCAATGGGAGTCCTGTAAAGCAAAAAAGACTGCCGTATTTCTACGACAGTCTCTGAACTAACACATATATCAGTGTCAACCATTTTAAGGACTTTTTTGATATGCCTAATCAAAAATTTCAGTTTAGCCTAACTTTGCGGTGTTCACCTTAACACCCGGGCCCATCGTGGACGCAAGTGTTACGCTCTTTAAATACTGTCCCTTCGCAGATGCAGGCTTTGCCTTAATGATTGCACCCATAATCGTCTGGAAGTTGTCTGCGAGCTGTTCCTCGGTGAAGGAAGCCTTACCTACCGGAACGTGAATAATGTTGGTCTTATCAAGACGGTACTCAATCTTACCTGCCTTAATATCGTTTACAGCCTTGGTTACATCCATCGTAACCGTACCGGCCTTCGGGTTCGGCATTAAGCCCTTCGGTCCGAGAACACGACCAAGACGTCCGACAACGCCCATCATATCCGGGGTTGCTACTACTACGTCAAACTCAAACCATCCCTCGTTCTGAATCTTCGGGATCAGGTCCTCTGCTCCTACATAGTCGGCACCTGCTGCCTCTGCCTCGTTTGCCTTCTCGCCCTTAGCGAAAACCAATACTCTTACTTTCTTACCGGTACCGTGCGGGAGAACTACTGCACCGCGTACCTGCTGGTCTGCGTGACGGCCGTCTACACCGAGTCTGATATGAGCCTCTACGGTTTCATCAAACTTTGCGGTAGCGGACTTCTTCACTAAACCGATTGCTTCATTCGGATCATACTGTGCCGACTTGTCGAAAAGCTTCACAGCGTCCGTATATTTCTTTCCTCTTTTCATTGTATTAACCTCCTAGTGGTATTTGCGGAATGAGGTACTCATACAGTCCTGACACAACCTGTTTTTGTATGGGTTTTCTGTCAGCCCTCCATGCGAACTCGCTTGTGTCCTGTATGATAGATTCCTCCCACATTCATCTTACAATCTGCGGGCGTTTCGCCCGACTCCCTTGCGGGAACTTAGTCATCAACAACCGTGATACCCATGCTTCTTGCAGTACCGGCAATCATGCTCATGGCAGACTCGATATTTGCTGCATTTAAGTCAGGCATCTTCAGCTCTGCAATCTTTCTTACTTCGCTCTTCTTAATGGTAGCAACCTTCGTCTTGTTCGGGGCTGCAGAAGCGCTCTTTAAGTTGCAAGCCTTCTTTAAAAGAACCGGAGCCGGCGGAGTCTTCGTAATAAAGCTGAAGCTTCTGTCAGCATATACCGTGATAACAACCGGGATAATCATATCTCCCTGATCTGCGGTTCTTGCGTTGAATTCCTTCGTAAACTGTACGATATTTACACCGTGCTGACCAAGTGCAGGTCCAACCGGCGGTGCCGGAGTTGCCTTGCCGGCAGGGATTTGTAACTTAATGTAACCTGTAACCTTTTTTGCCATTGTTGTATACCTCCTAAAATGTGGTGTTATCGGGGTTAGGCACTCGTCTTTGCAGTCTCTGACCGCTCGGAATACCCTCAGCCTATGGCTGATTCCTCCCACTGCGGATATTCTCCGCTTTTGTTTCTTACTTGTCGGCTCTTACGTCCGCAAACCCAATCTCAACAGGCGTTTCTCGACCAAACATATCGATACTGATGGTGAGGCTCTTCTTTTCGCGGTTGATGACGCGTACAACGCCCTCGGTATTTTCCCATACGCCGGACACAACCTGTACCGTATCGCCAACCTCAAATTCGTAAACAACCTCCTGATCGCGTTTCAGTCCCATGTTTCGCATTTCTTCCTCTGTGAGCGGCACCGGCTTGCTTCCCGGACCTACAAAGCCCGTTACGCCTCTGGTGTTCCGCACCACATACCATGTGTCGTCATTCATATACATGTTGAGCAACACATAACCCGGGAACATTTTTCTCTGAACCGTCTTCTCTTTTCCGTTCTTTACTTCGATTACATCCTCTAACGGAACGGACACCTCAAGAATCTGGTCCTGGAGTTTTCTGTTTTCGATTGTTTTTTCAATGTTTGCCTTTACCTTATTCTCGTAACCGGAATAAGTATGCACAACATACCATCTTGCCTCTGCCATACCATCACCTTGTCCTAAATCAGATTATTAAGTTTACGCCATACTCCACTGCCATGTCAATCAATGCGATGACAAGACCAAGAATAACGGTAATGACGATAACGGCTGCCGACTCTTTTACAAGGGATTCCTTGTCAGGCCATACAATCTTCTTAAATTCGGACTTCAGGCCCTTAAACCAGCTCTTCTTCGGAGCCTTTTCCTTCGTAACAGTGTTTGCAGTAATCTCTCCCATGTTTCACTTTTCCTTCCTGTCTGCCGCCTCATCCGTATGATACGGACGCAATACGATTCGACCGATTACTTGGTTTCCTTGTGCAGCGTGTGTGACTTACAGAACTTGCAGTATTTCTTTGTTTCCATTCTGTCAGGATGATTTTTCTTTTCCTTCATGGTGTTGTAATTACGCTGTTTGCACTCAGTGCATGCTAAGGTAATTTTTACTCGCACGACAATCCACCTCCGTAAAATTTTTTTAGCTCAATGGCTAAGTCTGTTTTTAGGCATAAAAAAAAGACCGCTTCCATAGCTAGTTTAATATAGCATAGTACCAAGCGGTCTGTCAAGCACTTTATGTAAAATTTTCAAATTTCCTGCTGTTGGCAGTTCCCCTTTGCCTTTCCCCCGCCTTTCGTACTACTCCTGCGCGATCCAGCGCTTCGGCGTTGCCGGGCAGCTGTTCTTCTTTACCGCCGCGCGCAGCTCCACATAACAGCCGCAAAGCCGGCACATCCCGTCCAGCAGATTATCGCATGACTTGCACTGTGCAAGCCGTTCCTCGTATGCGCCGCCCTCGCACTTCAGTTCTGCGTCCATCAGTTCGATACGCTCGTACATATTGCGGTAGCTCTCCGCAAGCGCGCCGTTTTCCATCATCTCACGCAACAGACACTTTCTGCAAAACCGTCCCGCGCCCGCAGGACGCTCCCCGCCGCTTTGCTCCTTTTCCTCTGTGACAGCCGTACTTTCTTCCATGCCTGCCTCCTTTAACGCATACGCTCCTGCGGCGATACATCGTTCTCCGTCTTTGCTCTCTCCTCCGCCTTTGTTACGCCCCGGATATTCTTTTCCGCCTGCTGCCGCGGCAGCATCACCTGATGTCCGCACCCCATACACTTCATACGGAAATCCATTCCGACCCGAAGCAGCTCCCATTCCTTACTGCCGCACGGGTGCGGCTTTTTCATCTTAATCACATCTCCGACCTGAAGATCCATATACTACCTCCTGCAACAGCTTCCGTTTTCCGTTCACTGCCGATTCTGCCGCTATCATACTACCATGTTTTCGGAAATATGGCAAGCAGCGGTTTTTATTCTTCCCTATGCCGTACCCCGACCTTTTGTATCCGCCCGATGATTTGCCCGGACAAAATAACCGTCAACAGAGAATACCCGATTCTCTGCGGCGGAATATAGGTAAGTGACAGTCCCAGCACCACCAGGTCGCTCATCAGGTAGACCCATTGGATTTTCAGACGCAGCAGCTTGGAAATACTCATCGCAAGCGCATCGTCACCGCTGGGCGCCCCTCCGATACGCACACAGACTCCGGCACCGATACCGACAAATACCGCACCGGCTAAAGCCGCCAACAGCGGCATTTGATACAGATTTGGCCAAAGCGGTTCAAACTGTTCGAACACCTTGTACGCCCCCGAAAAGCCAACGGTGGACACAATCGAATAAAGAATAAACTCTCGTCCCAAAAGCTTCCACCCAAGCAGATAGCAAAGCAGATTCATCACAAATCCGGAAACTGCCGGTGAAATGCCAAACCAGTTTTGAAGCAACAACGTCATTCCCAAAACGCCGCCCTCCGTCACACCGGCAAACGAATGCACCTGATACAGTCCAAATGCAAGAAACGCACTGGCAAACAGAGCAATCACGCAGGACTTTAACTTAATATTTTTAAACAAACTAACACCTCTCGCTTCGTTTTTCCGCCTTGTTTCCTTACTAAAATTTCGGTGTCAAAAGGTTGCTTCCGATTACGGAACTTTGCATAAAAGAAAGAGTCCTCTCTCTGGTTTCGGATATAAGTCTTTCTAATTGCTCCGTCAAAATTAATAAACAACCACGCAACCGACCTCTACGCGCCCTCCGTGGCGCGTGTCGGTCTTGCCCGGACGTCCTGTCCGGGCACTGCTGATACCAAATGGAGCAATAAGAAAGCCTAATATCCTGCACAATGTTCAAAGACTCTTTCTTTTATGCAAAGTTCCTTTCGTATCAGAATGTGTTTTGACACCCTAATCTTACGAAATCACGCACCGACGTGCTGTAACTTCTCCCCTTTTTAGTTTACCTCTTTTTAAACTTTTCTTTCACATAAGTTTATTGATTAGACCCGCGCCGTTTTTTTCGCACAATACATACTGCCAGCACCGCGCCCATCGCCAAAAACAATGCCGCCGCTGCCAGAGAAGCTGTCTTTGCATAGTTTTCATAGGCAAGATACTTTGCGGCAAGGTCTACGGACTCTTTGGCAAGCTCCACATAACTCAAACTGTTGTTGAAGCCGTGCAGATAAACATAACTATAAACAGCCGCTCCCGTCACAACTCCCGAAAGCGCTGTAAGAACCGCAGCCACGGCTACCTTTTTCTTGCCGGTACACAGCAAAAACAGCAGAATCAAAAACAGCGCCAAAATCCCGATTAAGACCGCCGGTACGAACCTCTCTCCCGGAACGGACGGCGTCGCATTTTCCGCAACGGTTCCTGCGCTTTTCGTCCCTTTTATGATTGTAAGATTTCTTGCCGTACTTACACCGGCGGCTGTCGTTGCGACAATGGTAACTTCATTTTCCCCGGTTTCTAACGGCACATCATAAGAAAAGCTTCCGTTCTCGTCCGGCTGTACGCTTATTCCGTTCACCGTAAGCATGCTTGCGTTTTCCGCCTTTCCGGAAATGCAGGCCGAGCCCGTCAAAAACACCTTCCCGTCCAGTTCTTCATAAAGCGTAATCGAAGGAGCAATCCAGCTATAATAAATCTCTTTGCTTACCCGGTAAGTAACCCGGTCGCTCCCTTCAAAATAGGCTTCTATCGTATTCCAACCGTCCTGCAGGGAAAAATAGAGGGTGTTTTTCTCTTTTATTTGATATACGCCGCTCTCCCCGTTCAAAATCACATGCAGGACGGCGGCTTCCTTCGCCTGACACTCCAACTCTAACGTCGCCTCTCCGGTCACCTCATCGGTCAACACCTTTACATACTCGCCGCCGTCCAGGTCAATCTCCTTTGTTCTCGGCTCCGAAAGCACTCCGTTTATCATAGAATACAGCGTTATCGTCATTGTTTTCGCATTTGCCGGATAATAGAAGGAGGCATCCGTCCCCGACGTTGTCACACTATAAATCGGGTGCTCCGTATCACCGTCGGCAACCGCTTCCAGCTTATACTGTATATTCCAGCCCCAGGGTCTGAAATAATTCCAGTCTGCCTTACACAGTCCGCTTCCCATATCAACGTCAACGTAAAAATCCTCCACTGCCTCCGCAGTCTTCGGATTCACATAAGAAAACTCCTCTGTTTCCATGGAATCAAAGGTTTCCACCTCATCCGTATGCACCACTTCAAGCCGTAATTTGTAATTTTCGCAGCTTGCTACATTAAGCTGTACACTCACTTCCTGCAACACAGCAGTATTTGCTCTCCCGGATCTCAGCTCCTGCGTTACCGTTTCGCCGTCTTCTGCCACAACAGAAATCGTGTAATCGTACCATACCTCTTCCTCGCCCTTTGTAACCTCAAACGATACCGTAGCCGTATTCCCCTCGATTTTCTGCAGGACAAACGACTGAATACAGATTCCGCTTACCACATCTACAATACTATATTCCAGAATCTCATTGTCCTTTTTGTCATAACGTATGTTCCACTGTCCCGCTTCCGCATTTACTACCTTATAGGTACTCCAGCCGCCGTTACTGCCGTGCGCCGAAAGAAACTCCTCTTCCGCAGAGATTCCCTCGCCATACTCCTTCCCCGACGGTGCTATAAACACAATCTCCGGCCGTTCCCCTTCATAGGTAAACATAACGGTAAACTCTCCCGCCGTTTCCAGGTAAAGGAACTCTGCCTCCGTCGTTTCCGCCACTGCCCTTGACGGCGTACAGAACAAAACCGCAAGCATTGCAACCGCGAGCAGTACAATTCCTGACCGTCTGCCGTACCCGTTCCTGTTCTCTTTTCTTCTCTCCATCTTTCTTATCCCTCCGTGCCTTATTTAAAACTACCGCTCTTTTTACCGGTTTTTCCGTTCTTGTCTATGTAAAGACAAAGTTTTTCTCTCTTTCCCTTCTTGTCATAGTAGCCTAACGCAAGCGTAAACTGCGGGTCGCCGTTCTCCTTAAAATACAGCCCGAGCAGCGCATCGGCTTCTTTTTCGATATGTTTGCTAAACAACCACCACTTCACATCAACAAGAACCCGTGCGTCGCGCAGCTGTACGCCGAAGAAGCGACTGAGCGCATCAAGCTCGCCCACTGCGGAAATATCCACCTTACAATCTTCCAGTTCCCAGTCGATTCCCGCCTTCAATGCCGCCATCAGGCCGCTCACCGTAGCGGAATCCAGCTCCAGTAATTCGCTGGAATACTCAAAGGTACCGATTTTTAACTGTGCCTCCAAAAGCTTAATGGTTTCCAGAAAATTAAGCTTTGCCTCTGCCGAAAAGGCAAGCGGACTTAAATCCAGTTCCATTTTGGTTTCCGGCATCGAAAGCACACTGATATCGCCCACAAACTTCTTCAATTTCGGGAAAAAGGCGGATACCTTTGCCGCCGCAATATCCAGACCGCCTACAATCTTCAGCTGTGCAAAATCACGATTCTTTAACGCCGGTTCAATATCCTCCGCACCGAACTTAAACTTACTGAACGTCAGCGGAATACCTCCCATCGTTGTATTGACATCCTTGTCCACCGTAAGGGTAAACTTATCCGGCGTAAAACCCTTAAACGTAACGTCCGCTCCCATGCCAAAGTCAAGAAAAGCAAACTTTACCAAAGCTCCGAACGCATACTCCTCCTTAAAGGTATCAATGCTAAGCTTTAAGTCGTCCGCGCTCAGATACACCGGTGCCTTAAACAACTGAAACTGTCTATAGTTCTTGTTTTCCCCTTCACTGCTGACCTTCAACAAAATTCCGAGGTTTTTCTGATTCAGAATTGCCGATCCTTCACACGTTACCTCAAACTCTTTCTCCCCGTTTGAATGAAAAATCACATCCTGGAACGGAAGATGCGGCTCCGTAGCGGAATATTCGATTTCAATCCGATCCGGGTACAGCTTGATAAACGGCGAATTAAACCTCACCAGCTGCATTACGCTAAGGAACGGTGTGCGGATTTCCGCAACATCATACTCGTCAAAATCATAAAGATGATTTCCGTCATAATAAAGCTCAAACTTGTTCAGCGCCGGAACATCCATTGCGATTCCCTTATTCGCAAAATACTTTCCGAGACCGATGGCGCTGTTTGCGTCAAATGTTACATACGAACCGGCATAGTCCGTTACACGAATCGTTGTATCTTCCTCCGGGTTTCCTTCCAGGGTTACCTCGCCTTTAAACTTCAGCCAGTCATTCAATCTGACATTCCCGCGCAAAGTTTTGCTGCCGTCATAGTTTTCGATGCACTGTGCCGCCGTAAAGACATAAGGTCCGAAGGTGACCTGTGACTCCGTCCGGGCATCCGCCACGCTTAACCCGTTTCGCAGCACCGCCTTTTTACCGCCGAGGGAAACCTCCACATCATAGACGCCGACTGTCACCTCTGCCGGAACCGTAAAATCGTAGGTGGTTTCATTTACATAGGTCAGTTCCATGGTATAATCCATATCACCAAGCAGACGGATGACCGCGCGACCTTCCGGCGTAAAACCGGAGCCGAGCAGAGTATTCTTTGTCGCCTGATTTCCCTTATAAATGCAACGCACTCCAAGCCCTCTTAAGAAAACTCTGCCAAGGTCCGGGCCTTGTGTACCGTCCGTTCCCGCCTCCTCCTCATCCAGAATGGAATAGGTCTTTTCATCGAATGCGTTTCCGTCCGAAAGCTTTACTTCCAGGGTTCGGTCAACTCCGGTCAGCGTGTCGGTTGCCTTGTAGGTCAGAATATACCGGTTATCCACCTGGCTGTGAAGAAGTTCATAAAAATTATCCAGACTTCCGCTGTCCGAAACATACACGAAATCTCCTCTGCCGCTTCTCGCAATTGCACTCAGGTAGGCGGTGTCCACCTGTCCCAGTCCCAGTGTATAAATTGTAACATTCTTTGCATCGGCAAGCGCTGCCAGCTCCGTTTTAATGGTGTCGTAGGACGCCGGATAGCCGTCCTCACCATCGGTCATTAAAATAACAATATTATTGCTGTTCTGCGCCGTTTCAAAAGCTCCAAGCACCTCGGTCAAGGTGCGGTAAATTGCCGTGCCGCCGGACGCATACATGGCTTCTGCGAACTTCAAAAGCGCACTGTCCTCCGAACCGAACGGCACCGTGCCTTCAATGTAATTACTGAAACTGCTTAACGCAATCTGCTCCTCTGCGCTTTTTCCGTTGATGTACTTTGTCACAGCCTCCCGCAAATCATAAATACTTCCGGCCATACTGCCGGATACATCGCAGATAAGATGCGTCCGAATACTGTCATACTCTACCTTTTCAATTGTAAAATCCGTAATCTCCAGACCGCAGTCATAGACTGAAAGAATCTCCTTTAACTCCTTGCTGTTCTTTGCATACTCGCTTGAAATCACCAGGTCGGCCTTTACCGTTTCAAACTCCGCGGTATCAATATAGCCGATACTGACGGTACTCTTTACCTCGCTGACATACTCCACAAAGACCTGCGAAAACTCCTTCTTAACCGCTTTCTCCGACTCTTTCTCCGGCTCAGGCTCCGATGACTCTCCCTCCCATATCGACATTTCCTCCGACGGCAGCGCATAAAGACCGAGTCCTCCTTCCGCCTCTCCCCAAGGCAGCAAATCATACACTTCCATCGGCATTGCCCGGTCCAGTGCCTGTTCCACATAGCGCGGAACATTTAAAATCTCCTCGGTATCCTCACTGCTGTGAATGACCTGATAGATTTTGTTCATTGCGTCGCTGTATTCGTCGTCTTCGCTCGCATGACCGGAATTCACCGCCTCCGTAATATTCCCCGTGCGGCTCTTCTCGTTCTCGTAAAAATGCTCTATTTTGGCAATCGCCAAATGCACCTTGGACGCGTCGCAGCCAGCCGCATTACCGTTTAATTCACTTTCCAGCCCGCTTTTGATTTTGGTAAGAACCGGGTGCTTTAACCCTGTCTTCCAAAACTTCACCAGAAGCTCCAGTTCTTCTGCCTCTGCTTTTCCTAACCCCTCTTTCTCCGAATCATAAATTGCCTTTAATTGCTCCCCTACGATTACTGCCTCCTCCCCGTATTCGCTCGTATACGCCTCCGCAAAATTCTTTTTGCTTACCGCCTCTCCCATATACAATTCCGATGCAATCACAAGCTCCGTATACGTTGCATATTCGTCAATATTACCCGCAATCGCATCATAATCCCCCAGCAAAAGGTTCACCCGAAGCAACGCCTCTCTGACACAGCCGGTTAAAGAAACGCCCTTTCCTTTCTCCTTCAGCTTTTTCAGTTCTTTCCGTACTTCTTTTATCGCGTTTTGCTCTTCTTCGTTAAGACGCTCCGGACCCTGTGCGGCATACTTATCGTAATATGCTTCCGCCTGTTTCACATAAGAAACTTCTTTCTCAAACTGCTTCGTTTTATACTCTTCCTTTACAGCCGCAAACACTGCCTCAGAAATCGTTTCCTGCGTTATCCGGGAATCCGCTTCCAAGGCGCCGATTGCATCCGCCGCATAGCCATATTCTTCCGGGTCTTTCCCGTTTTTCTCAAGATAACGCACCATAGAAAGGTCGGCCGCGCCTGCGCCGCATTTTTTTTCGATATAGGAATACTCTGCATCTATCAGCGCCCCGTAGTTTTCTGCCTGCGCCAGTCTGCGGTAAATCCCGTCCGCCGCTTCGTACTTTCCCTGTAAGGCATAGGTTCTTGCCGTAAGCAGACTGCACTCGTCATCATACCCGTATCGGTCGCTGTAACCGTCAATCAGTTCAAATACTTCTTCATACGAGCCTTCCTGTGCAAAGGCATACGCAAACGTAATCCATTCCTCCTGGGAAAGCGGAACTGCCGCCGCCTCCTTTTCCGGACTCTTTTTTAACACACCCAGCGCAACTGCCGCCACGCACGCCGCTGTCACTGCGCCCGCATAAACAAAGCCCCACCATCTTTTTTGCTTTCTGAAAAGCTGGCACAGCCACACAATCAAAGCCGCTGCCCCTAACCCGATTCCAAGCTGCAAAAAAATATTCATACTCCGTAATCCTCCTGTGTATTTTCGGCGCAACCTTCCCTCTCTGTCATGCCTTTACAAATCGTATAAATAAAAACGCAGGGATATAAAATGCAATCAATGCATGTGATAAAAGACTGTTCTTGAAAAAATAGAAACTTTCGTATAAAATTCGATACACCCGTTGCACATATTATGACATATTTCGCAGCAAATGTAAATACCTTTTTCTAAGGAAATGTAACTTGCAGCCGCCAAAACCGCTCACTTTACCTTTTCCCGCATATTATGGTAAAGAGAACACTCACCCACGGACGGTTCAACCATATGGAACATCTTGAAAACTTTCAACCAAATGACAATTTCTCCTTCCGCGACAACCTTCGCGTTACGGACGCCGTAATACAAAGCATTACAACAAACCGCGGCACAACCTTTGTCACAATTGAATATGACGACTGCTCTTCCTGCCGCAGCAAGACACAGATAACCCGCAATCGCCGGGGTCTTCTACCGGCGAACCCAAACCATGCCTTCTCTGTGCATTCCCGCCCCTTTGGCAAAACGCACCGCCGCCTCCGCCGCAGCATCGTATTGCACCTCGGTTTCCAGATGTTCTAACATCGCCGGGGTGTCCGGCGGCAGGCCTGCAATCTCGTCCATCAGCACGGCATACTCCATTCCTCCGGTACCTAACGGCACCTCGCGAAACGCCACCGTCAGAGAATCCTCCTCCAGCGCAATATCCTTTAAATGCAGCGTTACAATCTTCTCCTTCAACAGCGAAAACGTTTCCCGGATAAATGCGCCGTTTTCAAAAAAACGCTTCGGATGATTCATCGTATTGCAAATATCCAGATGAACCGCCGCTTCCTCTCGATCTACCGCTTTTAAAAACCGCAGATAAGCCTCCGGAGAATCCAGAAAATAATACGGCATCATTTCAAAGGACAGCTTCGTATGTACCGGCTTTACCGCGTCGATAATACGTCTGCTCACTGCCGCCGCTTCCTCAAAAAAGCGTTCGCCATAGCCCTCCCTGTGGGGTCCGAACCAGGTTTTTGTCTGCTTCGTTCCTAAGATATTTACGCACGTCGCCGCCTCTAACTCCTCCGCCAAACGAAGCCGCCCAATCATGTACTGTATCTTAGCCTCTGCCTCTGCCGCATCCGGGTGCAGCGGATTGCACCATGCCCCGACTTCGGCAATGCGGATATCGTACTTTTTCATTGCTGTTTGAAACGCCCGCAGCTCTGCCGGACGTTCCAAAGACACCCAGTCCGGACACAACGCCGCGCCAAACCCCTTTTTCACATGTGCCAGCGCGTATTCCTCCGGGTCCGTTCCTTTGCAAAACACATAACCGCCTAATCTCATAACCGTTCCCTCCTAAACTCTGTGAAGCACCGTCGGGTCAAACTCTTCGTTACTCCCCATCCCGAACCAATGCACCGCACCCGCCGTTTTTGCGCCTTTGGCATACTGTACCATACCATCCGGCATATCCGGATGAAACGTACCGAGATGCGACAGCGCCGCCGTCATAATCGGCGTCGCAAACCGCTGTCCGTAAAGCGTAACCTCCGTATTCGGCACACCGCTGTCCATCAGCCGCATTTCCAAAAGCAGGCTGTCAAAGTAAGCACGGGTGATTTCCTTGGAGGAGGAAGGGTTGGAAAGGCGAGGGGTAGTTGAATTTTGTGACATAGGAACCTCCTTTTGGTATAGATAGAGCATTTATTGTTTCTCCGTCATCAAACGCCGCACCACATCCGAATCCGCCGGCAGCCACGCCACCGAATCCAGTTTCTCCTTCGTGAGCCACCGCGCCGCCGCATGCTCCTTAAGCACCGGACTTCCGGATTTAATTTTACAAAGGAAACAGTCCATGGAAAGGTGAAACTGCGGGTAATCGTACTCCACGGTTTCAAACAACCCGCCCACTTCGATTTCCATATCAAGCTCCTCTTTGATTTCCCGTACCAGCGCCTCCTCGGGGCTCTCACCGGGCTCCACCTTACCGCCCGGAAACTCCCAACCCCCTTTAAAGTCGCCGTAACCGCGCTCCGTCGCAAATATTTGATTGTCGTGGAGAATAATTGCCGCCACTACCTTAATTGTTTTCATAGAAACCTCCGTGTATCCTGCAAAAAAGACTCAGCCGTATAAGAACACCTTGAAATTATATTTCAGGTAGTTGCATTTTCAAGATATGTCTCCACTTCGGACACCACTCTCTCATATATTTCCATAAATTCTTCATGGTGCTCCTGTACATAGGTTACATTATTGTCAATCTTTAATGCAAGTTCTAACTGCTTTGCCATTTCCGATACCTGCATTGCACCGATATTAGCCAGATTCGTCTTAACAGCATGAACCTTGATACGATACTTTTCAAAATCAGACTCCTCATAATAACCCCTCAGCTCCATATCAGAGTGTGCATTCAAAAATGTCCGAAGCATTTCCCTGTAAAATTCCTCATCACCCAGACAAAATGTTCTTCCCTTTTTCCAATCCACGAGACTATTTTCTGTCTGTGACGCTTCGACATGTTTTGCAACCTCAACATCTCGTCCGGCTTCAACAGGACTTTCTTCTTTTTGTCCCATATCAGTCTTCGACACTAACTCTTTCGGAAGATATTTCCGAATCATTTTTTCAAGCTTTGCAGCAATAATCGGCTTTGAAAGATAATCACAAAATCCCTCCTGCAAAAACATTTCCCTTGCACCGGAAACCGCGTTAGCAGTTAATATAATGATGGCTGCATCCTTACTTAAATTAGCTTTCAGTTCTCTGGACTGCCTTAAGACTTCCACACCATCCATTTCCGGCATCTGATAATCCATAAAAATGATGTGATATGCTGTTCGCTCCATTCGTGCAAGGCATTCTTTTCCACTCATTGCAGTATCAATCTGCATACCATGATTCTTAAGGAGTCCCAAAAAGACCTTTAGATTCATCTCATTGTCATCTACAACAAGGATTTTGGCATCCGGAGCATAAAACTGCTCGGCAGAAATATGAACCTCACCCTTTTCTTTTTCATAATATTTCTGTATATTCTCTCCGATGACCTCATCATCCAGTTGCTTCTGTTCCAGATAAAAATAGAAATCAGAGCCCTCCCCATAAATACTTTCCACCTCCAGACGACTTCCCATCAGGTTCAACAGACACATGGTAATGGAAAGACCAAGGCCTGTACCTTCAATATTTCTGTTTCTACTTTCATCTACACGCTGAAAAGAATCAAACAACCGTCCAATATCTTCTTCCTTAATGCCGATACCGGTATCCTTTACCGATACAAATAATTGTACCGCTTCTTCCGAAACCTTCTTTCCCGATACCGTAAGTATCACTTTTCCCTTCGGTGTATATTTGACCGCATTTGTAAGAATATTGGTAATAACCTGTCTGATTCTTACTTCATCTCCGTGCAAATGTACAGGAGTATTCGGTTCAATCTTTAATTCAAGCTGCAGTTTTTTCTCTTCCGCTCTTGAGCGAATCATTTCTATCGTCTCACTCAGCATAATGCCCAAATCATAGTCAACCGGAATAATATCCATCTTGCCGCTTTCAATTTTGGAAAAATCCAGTATATCATTAATCAGAGAAAGCAGCATACTTCCTGCCCGCTTTATATCCGTAGCATACTCAAGTATTTTCGGACTGTCACTTTCTCTTAAAATCATCTCGTCCATTCCCAGCACCGCATTAATCGGTGTCCGTATTTCATGACTCATATGAGCCAGGAAATCTGATTTTGCACGATTCGCTTCCTGCGCAATTTCCTTTGCTTTTTCGGCTTCCTCTTTCGCCTTCTCTGCTACATTCTTCGTTGCGCTCAATTCTTCAATTGTAATTACAAGCTTCTGATAATCCGGGGTTTCCATCGTAAACAGCATCATCATAAGTCCCAGTGAACTCATAAACAGTGCCAGAAGTACATCCGGGAAAAAGAACATCTGAAGCACCACACCGGAAAGCTGAAAAAACACAAAAAGAAAAATGGAAATTCTCTGCCATGCCCGAAATTTTCGGAAGTTGTAAAGCAGGATGACCGAAGAGCATAGGACAAAATAGCTTGGAATCGCATAGATAGCAAGATAAACCGAACCCTTTACGTACAGCCCCTCTGTACTAAAAGAGAACAAAAATCCCGTAAACATATTCACGAAAAGCACTACAACATAAGCGCAAACGAGAAGCTGATGAAACCGAACGAATTTACGCTTCTCATTATCCCCATATACATACAATATGCTATAATACATAACCTGATATCCTAAAACAGCAACCGCAACAAAATACAGTGTACTCAGTATAGTATTCAACGGTATCGGGATAAAGCGTGCATAGCTGATTGTAATGGCTGACGTCACATCCAGAACGGTTGCAATTAATCCCAACCAGGTAAGTTTCCGAAATTCTTTATTCAACTTTGAATTTGTATCATACTGCAATCTAATAAAGAAAAGCAGAATTACCAAAAAGATACTGGAAGCTACTTCATAAGAAACATTATATTGTAAAGACATACGCCGGCCTCCTATTTACAAAACTCCTCCACACGTTCATACAATTTTATTGGAAGGATTGGCTTTTTCACGAACCCCTGCACCGCATACTCTCCGTTTGCTACCGCTTCTTCCATATCTTCGGAAGCAGACAAAAAAAGCACCGGCAGCTCCGCAAATGCCTGTCTTGACCGGATTGCCTCCAATGTTTCAATACCACTCATTTCCGGCATTTCCACATCCAAAAGAACCAAATCCACTGATTCCTCCTGTAAAATTGCAAGTGCTGCCCGACCCGAATCTGCCTTTTTCACCTCGTAATCCTTCTTCTTAAGAAGCATTTCTGCCATTCTCAAATTCATTGCATCATCATCTACAACTAAAATACTTTTCATATCCATATCCTCCTCCACAATGAGCAAAAGCTTCAAGACGTACTCTGCGATTGCTTTCTCTTTACACTTTCCATTGGCATCAATTATAACATAGTATGTATCCAGCTATCTATCAATAGAATAACACAGACGTGGTTCTTTTACCACAAGAAATTACAAAATCTTTCATGTAGCACACCTCCAAAGTAAAAAATAGAGCGCCGTCAAAACGACGCCCTGCGCTATAGCTTCTTTAACCGCTCAATCAGCCCCTCATCTGCCGGAAGCCACGCCACTGAATCCAGTTCCTCCTTCTTAAGCCACTTTGCAGCCGCATGTTCTAAAAGAACCGGTGTACCGGACTTAATTTTACAAAGAAAACAGTCCATGGAAAGGTGAAACGCCGGATAATCATACTCCACTGTCTCAAACAGCTCTCCCACCTCAACCTCCATGGCGAGCTCTTCTCTGATTTCCCGTACCAGCGCCTCCTCGGGGCTCTCACCGGGCTCCACCTTGCCGCCCGGGAACTCCCAGCCGCCTTTAAAGTCACCGTAACCGCGTTCCGTCGCAAATATTTGATTGTCGTGGAGAATAATTGCCGCCACTACTTTAATTGTTTTCATAGAAACCTCCGTGTATCTTGCAAAAACAGTGAATATACCTCACATCATATCCTGCACTTCGAATCATTGTCTCCAATCGCTTCCCTGTCTTCTACATATCAATGTTCGTATACATGACAAAATCACCCCTTTGAGTCACTTCTCATCTCAACGTATTTACTGATACTCTAACTTGAATAGCTCATCTAATTGCTTTAAGAAATACTGTCCCTCATCTTGTTCGATCATGTTTATATAATACGCCTTACCATATAAATATTCCCGAAAATTTACCGCGTCATCTCTTCCTATGGCTCGGAGATGCTGAGATATCCCATATTTGTTACAATAATATATTTCTTGACGTAGCTTCTTCTTATATGCATTTGGAACTCTCAGTCTGTCATTTACTAATAAACCTGTTACGATTTTTCGATAATTATCTTTCATAACATGTGTTTTCTTTTCATTAATCAAAAAGCCCTCTTTTCCAAGTATCTCCTTAACTTCCACAATATACTTTTCTATATTCGAATCATTTGTGGAAAACGTAAGATCATCTGCATAACGAGTATAAGTAAGCCCCTCTTTTTCCACTAATCTCAATAATTCTGCATCAATTCTCTGAAATACAATATTGGATAAGGCAGGACTTGTTGGCGCTCCTTGTGGTAACCTCCCAGCATATGTACATATTTCACATAACTTATTCGTCACTGGTTCGGAGTAGCCCAACATCATAAATACAGTTCGTACCTGTTCAATCGTAATCGATGGAAAGAAATTTTCAATATCTAAACATAAAATCTCCTTTTTCCTAACATGTGGTTCTGCATTTGTTTTTATAGATTTCCCTTTAACAAACCCATGAACACAGCTTCCCATCGGAACCTTATCCAAAATATTTCTCACAATCCACCTTTGGCGTTCCTTTAGCTTTACACTCGGTGCACAGATTGTGCGTTCTTTATCGTCTCTATATTTACAAAAAAGATGATACGCATTTAAATCAACACTCTCTAGATTTAGAAGCTCATTTAATTGATTGACATTATCTATTTTCGGCATTCCAAAATCGTTATATTCCCCTTCATATATCATTTTACCGTCAAAATCATTTTCCTTATCTTTGACCCAAATATTCCATGACTGTACTTGTTCGACTTTCACCTTATCAGTTATGCATAAAGTATTCTCTTGCTCTTCTGGACTAAAATAACCTCTTTCATACAAATTACAGATACAATCAGCCAACTGAACCAGCGGCTCATTCACTACTTTCTGAATTTCATACAAATCTACTCTATGAAACTTATTAATATATGATAAAACAATTAACTCATTCGCCTTCATCACAGTCATTCTCCATCTTCTTCATCTCATACCCATTTTTTTGATTTTTAAGCTTTTGTTCCTTTATAAAGTCTATTCGGGGTCTCACGTACGACGAGCGAATAAATAGCGGCACGCTAACTTTCGACGGTCTCCAAAAATTACTTAATGTATTATTGGGAGTATTGTAGAAAAATGAAAGTAAAAATTCACATTTCCCAAATCCTAAAATAAAATTCTTATCCGAACCATCTATATTGTTTTTTTGTATTTCTTCCTCGTATTTCCTCACAATTTCTCGATACTCTTCAGCCAAGTTCTTTTCAAAAATGCCGTCACCATCGTTCCGAAAGCACTTCTCCATTTTCTCGTAAATAAGCACATCCATACCAATTCCTCTTTTATTCAAATCCTTAATCTTATCATTCACCACTTTTTCATTTGCACAAACAAGAGCAACCACTAATTTCTTTTCAGGATATTTATTCATTTCTAACTCATTATAAACTCTAACTATATTTCCGTACATAGTCGTTCCCGTACCAACTACATCATCAAAAAAAACTACAACCTTCCCCTCATTTACAATCCTCTCTTTATTCTTTTGTGTATCAGCAATAAAATTATCCTTTTTTATCATCCCTATTGTAGATATTTCAAATAGACTTCGTATACTATCCCCACCCGATTGAATGCCGTTCTTCGATGGAAAAGTAACAAAAAAAACAGACTGCATATCCTGTTCATTACAATAATTATCCTTAATATATTTCACCCAATTAATAAACACTTTTCTCAGCTTGTTTTCTGTATAATATCTATATTTCTTAAGCAATTCTAAGAATACTTTTCTATCTTCTTCCCCAAAAGATTGTAACCACTCAAGTATACGCGTTTTAAATACATCCTTTCCAATATAATTATCTCTTTTTCTATCATCATCTATATCCAAACTATCAGAAACATATTCATTTATATGCAACCTATTATATTTTTCAAATTCATCTATTGCCTCATCAATAAATTCCTCTCTCATATTCAATCACCTTTCTTTGGTAAAAAAAAAGCAGCTACCATGCGGCATGTCATCTTTAGATGACATAACTTCTTTGTAGAGCGAAGCGACAACAAAGAAGTTAATGTAATATAAAGAGTTAGTACCGTTGTCTTTAGAGGCGACTCGCACTCATCCTAGCTGCTTATTTTTATTATATTCTTTTTTACTTTTTTTGCAATACCTATTTTCAAATTGCATTTTATTTTAACTCTTTTCAACCCAAAGGACGCTGTAGCGACTTTACTTGTTTCCTTCATCTCCTACCCATTCACAATATACTGATAAATATCCTCCCGCACCGGCGTATCCAGCGCCCACTCGATTTCCACCGCCGTCTTGTCCGTATTCGCCATAACAAACTCCTTGACACGACCGGTCGCCTTCATGTGACCGAGGTAATAGAACTCCTTGGAGATTTTGTCGTCCTTATTCTTGCGGACAAACAGTTCCACCCGAATTCCCCGTTCCGTCGCATAAAGGAAATTCTGCACATCCTCGGAGGCAATCGTCCGGCTCTGCTTGGAAATGGCAATCAACGTATTCTCATTGACAAAATGGTCCTCATACTTAATGGTGTCCTGAATCTCCTCCGCCTTATCGTAATTGATAAACACCGGGAAGGTTTTGGTACGCTTGTCATATTTGTAACCTCCGATATTTAACGGCACTTCATTATTCTCCCAATTCAGCAGCCGACAGGCATCCTCATAAGTGTACTTCTGATACAGAACCAAATCGGTGTCCTGATAACGGTCGCTGTAATTCCTCTTATAACGGGAAATACCAAACTCAATCAATTCCTTCAAAATTCCGTAAAACTCCGGATTCTGTAACATTTCCTCAAAGGAAACGGTTCTTGCATAGTCACCGTTTTGCTCTTCACGCAAAAATACGCAGTCCTTATAGGTACTCTTTCCAGTACCGGCCGGGAACTCGTTGGTCATCACATTCACAACGCTTTGCACCGTCACATCCTGCATCTGAATATCATAATCAGTCGCTAAAGACTTCTTTAAAATTCCTAACAGTCCATGACCGTATGTCAACATACGGTTCAAAAGCTCCAGTTCATGAATCCGCTTTCCGCTTGCCAGCTTCTTAGAAACAAATTCAATCACCTTTTCCTCCGCTTCCGATAACCGAACGGTATACTCCTTCTCATACTTCACTAAGAACTTATAATACGAACCAAGACTATTATTATCAAAAATGCGCAATACATCCATCTCACCGTACTTGTCAAAATCCTGCAACGACGGAATGTGTCCCAGCTTGTTTTTCAGGTTAGTGTAGTTCTCCTTAATCAGCTTGATATCACTGAAATTCGCTACATCAATGGCAGAGAAAATGCGTTTCTTTGAAATCTCGTCAAAATGAATGGTAGACGCACCCGGAATAATGCGCTCGCCCTCCAATACATAACGACGAATGTTGTCCTTGTTATAACTGCGGTCGCCGGATAATGCAATCGGAATCATGAAATTATTCTTGTAATTTCCGATGAAATCTAGAATCACAACATACTCTTTTCCGTCCGCTTTACGCAGACCTCGCCCCAACTGTTGCACAAACACAATAGGCGATTCCGTCGGACGAAGCATTACCACCTGATTGATTTCCGGAATATCCACACCTTCGTTAAAAATATCTACGGTAAGTATGTAATCCAGCTTGTCCATACTGTTTTCTGACACCAAACGCTCGATTGCCCGTTCTCGCACTTCCTGACTATCTTGCCCGGTCAGAGCCACAGTATTATATCCGCGCTGATTAAACTTCTCACTCAGTGCCATCGCTTCTTTTTTAGAACTACAGAAAATCAGTCCTTTGACACGGTCGCCACTATACCCATAATAATTGATTTGCTCAATTACATAATCCACACGGTCATCAGATGCCAGACGGTTAAAATCACGTAATCCCGTTTCTTCGTCAATCGTCTCTCCCTCAATCTGCAAATCTGTGATACCAAAATAATGGAACGGGCAAAGCAAATTTTCTTCCAATGCCTGTTGCAAGCGAATCTCATAGGCAATATTGTGTTCAAACGCCTGATAAACATCATATCCATCGGTACGTTCTGGGGAAGCTGTCATACCAAGCCAAAACTGTGGCTCAAAATAGTCCATAATGTTTTGATAACTATTCGCCCCGATACGATGTGCCTCGTCAACGATAATCGTTTGAAACTCATCCTTGCGAAACCTTGCCAACGTTTCCGTTTTTGCCATCATCTGCATCGTGGAAAACAAATATTCTACTTCATAATCCTTGGAATTTCCGGACAACAAACCAAACGTCTTTGTTTTTCCAAACACCTTCTTATAACTCTCAATTGCCTGCTTCGCAATCTGCTCGCGATGCACTAAAAACAATGCTTTCTTCGGATTGTCCTCACGGAGTGCAAACGCTGATGCATAGGTTTTACCGGTTCCGGTTGCAGAAATCAACAAAGCACGTCGTTCGCCCTCTGCACGTAGCTTCTGCAAATTTGCAACAAACGCCACCTGCATAGAATTCGGCTGTAAACGGTATTCCTCCAAAGACGGAACCTCCGCCTTCTTTGCAATTTCCCGTTGCTTTTTAATAATATTATAGTTTACCGTATAACGGTCAATAAATGTTTGATAATCCTGTGCAAACTCAGAATTCCACAACTGATTGAACTCATCCACAAGCTCAATCGCATACTCCCCCTGCTCGGTAGAAACAATCTTCGTATTCCACTCGCGGTTCTTTGTAAGTGCATTTAACGTCATATTGGAGCTACCCACAATAATACGGTAAATCTCCTCGTTCTTAAAGATATAGCCTTTTGTATGGAATCCTTCTTGCGCCTCAGAAGTGGAATACATTTTCAAAGAAATATTCTTTAACTCCGCCAACTTCCGCAAGGCTCTCGGCTCACTGAAATTCAAATAATCCGTAGTCAAAATCCGCCCCAGAATTCTTCGTTTCTCCAGCTCCTTTAGCGTCTGCAATAGCGGTGTAATACCACTCATGGTAATAAACGCAACACTAATCGAGAATTCTTCGCACGTCAAAAGCTCATCCTCAATGGATGAGAGCACTTTCCGTCCTTCTTTGTAATTATTCGAAACAAATTGTGGTTTGTAAGCAAGATTCGACGATACGGTACTGTCAATAAACGCGGTCGTGAGGCCTTGCTGTAAAAGGGTGTTAGGCATGATAAGCTCCCATTCGAAAGAAATAACTTTTCACATATAACTAAATCATAAACTATATGTTTACTCTATATACTGAAACGACTGCGGAGCACTATATACACCATAATCTTTTAACTCCTTCGGTTCTCTATATTTGGTAACATTCTTCAATTTATATGCAACGGCTTGATCTCTATCTGCATAATACTGATCAAAAAATGACTTATCAATTCCTGCTTTTTTCTCCGTTTTCTTCCATATTATTTCCGGTTCATCAACAAGAACATCTTCCACTTCCGCCTCACCCACCACTCTCATAATTGGCGTTGTCGAATAAATCAGTATCTTATCTACATGTCTTTTACATACTTTTTTTCTAAACTCATATCTCTTTGTTCCATTTAATATATTCTCTACATGTTTTGGATTGATCGATAATAATATTGCACACATAGTTTTCACTCCATTTCAAGTCTTTCTACTAGATATTATACTTCAATCAATTAGCCATTGCAATCCTTTTTAGCCTCACTTTCCAACCACAGTATCTTATCAACACCCCCCATCCTAGCAATGTTAATAAATTGCTCGTCCGTTAATTCAAAAAAGCCCCAATACTGGTCCCGTTCCAATCCAATCACTTCAATCAAATCATGACGCACTATTCTCTTTTCCATTGCTGCATTGTACGTCATTTTGATTGCCACACACCCTCCTTTACTGTACCAAGAACGCAAATCATTTTTATCAAATACACTATATTTACATGCATATTTGAAGAACGCATCAAAAGAAGCAAATTCGTTCTGTTTTTTCACCTCTTCAACAACGCAAATAGATGTTGCCACCGCAGAATATTCTGCACTTTTTCCCATCTCAGCAGTTCGATATAGAACTACGATATCTCCATATCTCAGTTCCTCTACTTGTTCCATCGTACATACATATATTTTGTGAATAGAGTTAGTATAAGATACATCCGTAATAATATCCTTCTTCTCTGTTTTCAAAATAGAGTCTGGAAACATAATTGAATGATATCTTGGATAAATGCTTAACAAGTATTTCCTTGATGTTTGGCTAGCAATCAATGGAAAATCTTTATTTATATCTCCTTTAATCATATTCATCTGCTTTAGATACACGTTCTCTTTTTTTTCACCAACACACTTTACTCCATACAATTCAAATCCAAATTTTTGAACCAACTCGATAAGTGCTTTATGTTTCTCATATATTGTGATATAGCAGACATCCACTTTCTCATTTACCGCATGATCTGTAATTATTTTCACAAATTGTTCTCCCATTTTTGTACCATGCGCTTTAATCTTAAAAGTCCCCACCTTTAAAATTTTATTAGCAATAATGTTTGGAGTCACATCTCCTACAAACTGCTCCTCCATTTTCAAATACAAAAAACCTATTATGTTATCATTCTCGTACTGTACATACGCATTACGGCTACCATCTTTTTTAAACCAATCATCAAATCCCGGATAATCATTTCTCAACGTCTGAAAAAAAGAATCTTGTAAGTCTATTTCTGCAAATGACTTTTTTACAATATTATTCATTACGATCCCCTCCAATGTAGATTAAATTTTGTATAAGCTGTTCCTTTGTGCATTCATGTGTAATAATAACATGTTTTATCTGGAGTTTCGCGTCTAATTCACTGGCATACCTCCTCTCCTCATTCTGCATACTTTCTATGTCTTGTATCTTCACATCCTTTGAATCTCTCTTGCGTAATCTCTCGCATATTCTTAATGGCTCGTCTTGTAAAATAATAATACCTGTTATCTTCGCATCAACAAAAAAACTTTCTGGAATACGTTCCACTTCACCATCTGCATTAAACACGCATAAATGTCCATCCAAAATCATGCCATCAATACATTTCGTCTTTATCTCTTTTATCGCTTTAACTAAAACATCTTGATTACCATTAACATCTTGCACTTTTTTATATCCCGCATCAGTTGCAGGTTTATATTTTTGAATCAAAGCACTCGCAGAATATATATTATAATTCTGTATGCCTTCTTTGACTTTATCCAAAAAAAATCCTTTTCCAACACCATGAGTTCCCGAAAATAAAATAGTTTTCATTTTTCCTCCGTCAATATAATACTTCAAAATAATATCATCTTTTTCTTATGCTACATTTTCATGTCATACCATAAAACATTTCAACGCACTATTTATAAAATACTTATTTTCAACTCTACTCCTTTATTGTAGCACCTAAGAATCAGCGCATTTAAACAGTGTTTTGCAATATTTGAACGATTTTTAATCAATTCCTTTTGGTGTGGACGAATTACAATCATGAAATTAATCTTCTTCTCTTTCATAGCTTTTACGAATGCATCTTCGTCATGAAATTCTTCGGAAATATTTCTTCCAACTTTGCTTTTTGAGGCATTTTGATATAAACTTTTCATGTAATGGTCGTTGTTATTATTTTTCAAATCAAGCACACGCCTTACAGATAAATCAACTTGTCGATCCAAGGCACGCATATCATTATCAAAACCATCTTTAACATGTACGACAGTAATACCACCCTCATCAACTTTTAATAAATCTGCAAACTCAACCAACTCCGGCTTAATCTTATGCAAATGTATATATCCTTCTTTTTCAGATACATTTCTGTTAAAATCATCTTCTGTTTCTCCTACATTCCACTCAGTCTTGAACACATTATCTATAACTAATGATTTCAGTTTACTTTCCAAGGCTTTATCTAATCTTTCGTTATATGTTTGATTAAGATAATAATATTCCCCGTAAAAAATATAATAATTCTTATTATCAACCTCAATCTCGCCAGAAATATGCTTCAACAACTTTCCATCCGTCACCACATTCTCATCTTTAATAGCTTGAAGTTTTACTTCATTTACAAACTCTGTAAATATATCTAAAGAGGATTCCTTTCCATCAAGATACTTCTCATATGCTTTTCTTACAAACTCCAGAGCAATAATATCTCCTGTCTCTGCTAACACCCCAGAGCTTTCTGTATACAACAAGAATCTATCCGCTGCGATAAACTCATTAACATCACGATTAAACAAATCAAAGCCAAACGAAAATGACACACCCGCAGAAATAATCTGGTACATTTTTTCAATAACCTTTTCGTTATTCTTTAATACCACCCCTGTATTTCTTCTCGAATCAATAGGAGAAACTAGATTGAATCCATCTTGAAGAATTGAATAATCATGTTCATCCAATAACGTTAAAATATGCAGTAACCCCTTATAATCCAAGGAACTACTGAATTGCACATAATTTTTTGCTGTAAGCTTCATACTCTTCTTTTTTGATTCTTTTCCCAGTTGTAGAAGGTTTCTAATCTCATTCCTATCATTTAATCGTCCTGTCACTTCCTTAAACACGGTATCCAATGCATCTATATCCAAAAAATCAATTTCATTTGCATAAATAATCTTGCTACTATGAACAATGCTAGACATTCCATTACTATCTAAAGCAACTATGCGAAAAAGATTTTTAAATGTACTAGCAACCAAAATTCCAAACCTAGGAACGCAAAACTCATCAATCACGCGGAATCCTTGTCCTGTAGTTATAACAAAAATGTGTGTATTACTCCATATGAACATAACCGAAGATATCGTTTTCGGATATACTTTCAAAATCTCCTGATTATCTTTCACAAAAGTTTTACAAAATGATGCTAGTCTGTTCCCTTTTCCTTCCTCATAGTGAAAAAACAGTCTTACACAAAACTTTTCAGTACATGCATCCTCTTTCAATTCCTGTTCATAATATCGCTTAGTCGAATGCACAAGCAACTTATCAATAATATCATTAGTTGATGTTTCCTCACCACCAAAATACTCTTCCTGAACCTTTTCCCTATCTAAGAGAAAAATATTATGTAACTTAGTGTTTCGCTTCTGTGCCATATTCATCCTCCAAAAAAGTATTTGTCAAAGCATATTTGTGTCAATAATAATAGACAAGTTGATGCCCGCACGATAGCTCTGCTAGCATTTATTATCGTAATAATATATCTTAAACTATCATAGCTTTCATTTTTCGGTGGTTTATCGTACTAAAAGTATACCACAATCTTCATTTATTTTCAATAGACCTCCCCGTTTATTTTTACAAAGTTTCAATCATCATTCTTTCACTCTTTATCTAACCCCTCTTAGTAGTTTTACTTCCATCAAAAAAACGAGCCTCCGCCTGTGCCCTCAGCTCATCCTTTCACTATTATTTCTTAGCATTTGTGATTCCTATGCCATAAACACAAGGCAGGAAAACCAAAACATATAAAGCCATCCACTCCTCCGGTATTCCCTCATATCCGTAATACAGCCCCGCCATTCCTCCGGCAATCGCTGCCACAGTATCCGTATCATGTCCGAGGTTCACAGCCATCAACGTTGTTTCTTCATAACTGCTCGTCCGAACCAAACACCACAATGCGGTCTCCAGGGACACTACCACATATCCGGAACTCATTATCTCATCCCCCGGAATCATTTTCAGTGCTTCCATATCTCTAATGCGTCTATAATGCGTCAATTCTTCAGCATTCTCTATGTTCCGCTCATAGTAAAGGAATCCATCTGACACGCCACACTGCAATCGGTCAATCAGCGTCCCTTCTCTCTTCAATATACTTCTTGTCATAAAGAAATACAGTCCACAGGTGGTAATGTCACAATTCTGCAAATAGCGGTTGATTACATTGATACATGTAATTCCCGCATCAAACACTTTACCATACGGAGTGTAATTCCGCATGCTTCAGCCAATTTGCAAACTTCTGCATCATATCTTCCGAATTGTAACCGGAGCGCAGACTATCCAGAGTGGCAAGAGTCATACTGCTGTCATCGGACCATGTACCCTTCGGTAAACCATAAGTTCCGTACCCACGCATATCCGTGACGGAAGAAGCCGTCAGTTCCTCACAAGTCGAAAACTCTACCGGTACACCAAGCACATCCGCTACAACAACACCCATAATTCCGTCTAACCATATGTTTCTCATCAAACTGCCTCCTCACCTGCCATTACCAATCCTCGTCCTCCATCGCATCATCCACGCCTGCGGCATAATCATCATCTTCCCAGTATCTGTCCCAGTCGTAATCGTCATCCTCATAGATGGCATTATAGCCGTCATCATAAGAATCTGAGGCGCTGTATTTTTTCTTCGAAGAGCTGCCTGATGTCGTTCCGTAACTCTTTGTTCCGGTAGTAGTGCTGCTTTTCGTGGCAGATAAGCTGCTACTGCTTCCGGAGGAAGATTTTCTGCTACTCTTATAGCTGTATGATGTATTGTCATGTAACCAGCAGTATTTACTACCCTCTTTTGCATCATTGTCGCATCCGCTTTTACTGCACTTTGGTGTTCCAAGGTCGATCAGCCAACCAATAAAAAGTAAGATTCCGATGGTACATAAAATTGCCATTCCTGTGCTCATTCCGTCTGAATTTCTATTCATAACCGATTCCTCCTTTTGCTTCAGAACTACGTTAGGTTTTCTTTGCTGCATTTTTAATCTATCCTGATTCAAATCTTACCGCGAACAAAGTCCAATAAGCATCCATTTAATCCAATTAAATTTAATATTAGATTTGACTGGATTTGTTCCGTCGACCCTTTTTGTAATACAAATGCAATCCTAAATTGCAAATTTCTATTGCTTATCTTTCCCCTCCTTCTCAATCTGTTCAAACAAGCTCTCAATTCTCGTCTTTTTTCTCTTTGCCGCCCCCTTGTCATGACAAAAAATGTATTGAACGACATCATAAAAATTGTCAGTTCCTTTTTCTCCGAAGGCTTCTTCCCATTGTTCTTTCCTCCAGAATCAAGTGGTTTCACAACAGGAACTCCCCCGGTATCCGCACCTATTATTTCTGTGATGCTGCACAGAGCACCACTACGATAATCAATATCAAAATAACCAGCACTACCGGATGTAATAAAGCCCAGCATACAAGTAAAATCAGGCCTGCATATAAAAGAAATTTGCCTATTGCCTGTAATCCGGAAAAATCACCGTCACACGCAGCATTAATCGAACCAAATACAAACAGTAAAATAAAAGTCAAAATATGCATAAGCGTCACCTCCGAAAGCAAAAATGAGAACCACGATAAAGACTTGTACCTCTATCCTGGTTCTCATTATACTCATATGCAGTCCAACAAAACGGACTCTTCTCAGGCTTCACCGATTTGTTAATTAAATATTTTAACGCAAGCCTATCTCAACTTTTCATCGTGCAAACTAGCATTTACTTTTGCAAATACCCCTTTTTCAGTTACAATTAGTATGACTGATCGGTCAGAAAGGAGTATTTATGAGTAAACATTTATCTTTCTCGGAACGTTCTATAATTGAACATGGTCTTGCCAACGATAAAACATTTGCTTCTATCTCAAGGCTCTTAGATCGTTCACCTTCAACCATCTCTCGGGAAGTGTTGAATTATCGTGCTTTTGTCAATAAAGAAGCACCTAATTCTCCCAGGGATTGTGTCTATTATTACACTTGCACCAGGCATCGTATTTGCCACTCGGCTCCTACCTATGCTTGCATGGACCGTTGCAAACTCTGCCCGGCGATTCAAATCCAATTCATTAACAAGACCCTCGTTCTTCACATTACAAGTCACTTCTAAAACACAATGCTGCTCCATTTTATTCTCCAATCATCGTACTATGAATTACCATCTTAGAAGGTATGTTTTCAGCTACCCTAAATCCTTAAATACCTGCCTCACCAATGTCTCCACATTCACGGAATGCATGTACCCAAATGGAATCTGATTCTCTCTCACCAGCTTCACAAACTTTCCATATGTTCCATGACTCAAGTGGTCGGTAAAGAAATATACCATTTCTGCTCCTTCCACCAGTTTACTGTCGTTTGCCCTGGAAATATTGGCATCTAAATAACGCCAGTTCGGGAACTCTTTCTTCAACTTGTTAATCCAATTGACATGTCCGCCTACAATGATAATGTTCTTCTCCGCAATAATACGCTTCATGTCCTCCAGTTTTTCCTCAGCAATAGCCGGAGCCTCCTGAGACAAGCTGTACACATAATTGCGGAGCGTAATCAGCTCATCCATATAATTTGCATTCTGAGCCCTTGCTTCCCGAGCCTCATTTAAGGCTGCCCGGTTCTGCTCATAGAGCTGACGAAAATGCTTGCTTTCCTCTTCCTTTTCTCGCAAACGACGACGCAACTCTTCAATTTCCTTTATGTAATCCTCTTCCTTTACATCCTTATCAGCTACAGGTGCTACATGAACCGGCTTTGCCTCCGTTTTTGCCTTCGGTGCATCCTTAACAACAATATTCTCCGGCTTAAACAAACACTCTCCGATTCTGTTTAATTCCGGACCAGCTCCCATCATTTCCGTCAAATTCTCATCATAAATACTGCACACACTCACAACAGCATCAATACAATGCGCAATCACGGAATACGTCTGAACCTCCTCAAAAGAGAATTCCTCCTTTGGATATGCACACTTTAACAAGGCCAGGGTCTGTGCCATAAGCTGTTCAACCCCCATAAATTCCATATCACAACGATACAGGTACCCATCCGGATAACCATGCCTTTTCAGGCAAAAATCCGCAAACTGTTCTGTCTTCCAATATGTTTCAAACCCTTTACGCAACAGCTTCCTAGTATTCTCTGCTTGACCCATCCATGTTTCTATTTGGGCATAGCACTCTTGGTAAAGCCCCTCCGGAAAACAGAAAAAGTCTCGCTCCTTATCTTCGTCCCAATCCTTTCTTGCATCATTTAGCACCAGATATAAAAAGGAACAGCGTTCCTCCATTTCGATTCCAAAAAATTGGCACATTCCCATAATACGAGCAATGATGTAATAATCGCAGCCCAAATCCTCCGTTTCTGCCAACGAAAAAATCTCCGATACCGTGATTTTGTTAAACCGTTTCAGCTGCTTGTATTCCTTCTTGTGATAAGTCTTATACAGGCACTTCAGCAGCTCCACAGAATATGTATCTCCGGACTTTGCAGCATTATACATGATATTTAAGACCTTATTTCGCATAGAAGTATCCGGATTGCTTTGCTCCGGCTTATCATTTCCATATACAGCAAGGTCATGAAACTCTTTCAGCCTCGGGAAGTGATGTTGCATAAAATCCCTGGAAATACTCCAAAAATCATACTCCATCGCCTCTGTAACAAATCCATCGATGAAATACTTGTCCGCCCCAATGGTATCCGGTGCCACTTTACTCGTACGATTTTTCTTATCTTCCATGAAAAGAGACAGCATTTTCGGCGACATGCCGCCAAAAAGGTCATTCTCCTGTTCACATTCAATCTCATACTCATCATCAAAAGGGAATCTCGTTTGCATTAGTCCGTCTCCTGTTGCTATAAATAAACTCTACTTTTCGTTACAATCCTTATCTCAATATGCTTTCAGTGTCCCCAGACACTTCTCAAACCGTTTCTCATCCTCTGTCGTTCGTTTTGCCGACCCTTTTATGTGGTTCTTACTGCTTTTCCGCTTCTTTTTTACCTCGTGTCGCTCCATTAGCAATCGATCAATATTCTCATTTGAATACCACCATCCGTTACTATGCATTGCTCTGGCGCCTTTTCCCAGGACCATTGCCGCCAAACCATAATCGTGCGTAATCACAACATCATCCTTCCGGCATTCGTTCAGCAATGCAAAATCTACAGAATCAGCTCCTTTGTCGCATACCCGAACTTCGCCGTACTCCGAAGTCTTCATATGGCAGGTGTCCACAAACAGCAACACCTGCCAACCATTTTTCTCCGCGACAGCTTCAATCTTATCAACAGACGGACATGCATCCGCATCCACCAGTATCCTCATAGCCTACCTCCTCACACAAAGCTAAGGCAACCTTCCTTCTTCCCATCTACCACAAAATGAAACAGCGTATCCTTGGCCACTGCCGCAAAGTATCTTCCGGTCTCAAATCGTGCTTTGTAATTTTCAACTACATAATCCAATGTTTCCCGCAGTTGCAGCATCGTTGCCACCTCATGCTTACAGTTGCAGGTACAGATACTTCACCTGATTATTTCTGTAATACTCTACGCCACGCTCCACAATTTCCTGCTTCACATTCATGCCCTTCAGTTCATACAGAAGGAAACTTTCCTCGTCAGTTCCCGAAATCAGTTCCTCTTCCTCCGGCGTCGGAGCTACAAACCATCTTACGACCTTCTCCTTCGGAAGCGTCACCGGTTCAAAGGTCACCATATGCGTACCGGCCATAAAGAACTGTCCGTGGACCTCCGTATCAGCCACAGCAACTACCTTCTCGTAATCCGAAACCTTAATCTTAAAGTTATACTGCACTTCGCGCACATAGCCACGGAGTCCTTCCAGTTTTCCGCTGACATACACCAAATCACCGCACTGCAAATCAAAGCGGTCGTTATAGTACGTCAATGTCATTCCCCTGTCCGGAATATGTACACATACCAGAGATTTTCTCGGAACCAAGGTTCTGCTTTCATTAACGATTTTATCATATTCCGCCCCTTTTGTGTACTCCTGTTCCACCTCACCCATTGCGAATCCGATTTTGTGCTTCATAAGAACACACTCCTTTCCACTATCCAAGATATATCTCCTAATTAAACAACCACATTACAAAAAGGATAACAAAACCAAGTAGCGGGCATACCCCCATAACAATTGCAAGTAACACTGTTTTCCACCAATCCGAAGAAGGTCCGGACACTCTGCTCGAATTTGCCAGTCGATAATCCATATAACTGTCTGCCGCATCATACTTTCCGTTTTTGTTCCAATCATTCATATGTATCCCTCCGTTCAAAAAAAAATAAGAACCTCGACAAGAAGCTTTTTCTTATCTTGGTTCTTATTATACGCAAGCAAAGTCCAATAAAACGGACTTGTCTTTTGTTTCAGGACTTCACCGACAACCTGCTCACAGGCTTCACCTATTTATTACTTTTTTTATTCTGCTATTCCAATGAATCTGCATTTAGTAAAAAATCATATACATTCATCATCAGGATTCCATCCTCATTATAAAAAGGCTTCGGAGTATCTGATGTAATAACAATTTTTTTAAAGGAATCCCTAATCTTCGAAAAAGGGCGAAGCTCCTGTTCCAGTTTTTCCGCTGTACCAAGCATATATGCAGATTGAATATAATACCTCTTAGAGCCCTTATTGCAAATAAAATCAACTTCCAATTGTTTTTTTACCGGCTTCCCTTCCTTACCATTTTCCACAATTGTAAGATTCCCTACATCCACGCGAAATCCTCGCATCCTAAGTTCATTATATATCACATTTTCCATCGAATGCGTTACTTCCATCTGCCTGTAATTGATTCGTGAATTTCGAAGCCCCATATCCATAAAATAATACTTTAACGGTGTTCCGATATAGGACTTTCCCTTAATGTCATATCGATTCGCTTCTTCAATCAAGAACGCATCTTCCAAATACTCAATATATTTTGTGATAGTGGTGGCCGTTATTTTTGATTTACTTACACTCTTAAATGTCTTTTGCAGCTTATTCGGATTTGTTAACGAACCAATTGCAGATGAAAGTACATCCAATAAAGATTCCATCTCTCCTACATTTCTGATTTTGTTTCGTTTCACAATATCGCTTAAATACGTTTCCTTAAATAGATTGTCCAAAAGAGCAATTTTCTGTTCATCAGTCTCAGCTAAAACTACAAGCGGAATTCCTCCGTAAGTGACATATTCATTCCAACCGTCATACCGATTCCCGTCATATACGGTCATAAATTCAGAGAAGCTCAAAGGATACATATGAACCTCATCTCCTCTTCCGCCAAATTCAGTTGCTATATCTCTTGAAAGAAACCTTGCATTACTTCCGGTTACATAAACATCACAATTCTTTTTATCCGCCAATCCATTCAAAACGCTTACAAATTCATCCAGCAGCTGTACTTCATCTAAAAGAAAGTAATACTTTTCTTCATCCTTAAGTTGTTCCTTTGCCCAAGGGTAAAAGACCTTCGGATTTCGATATTCTATATTATCAAATAAGTCAAACGCCATCTCGATAATATGGCTTTCTTCTACTCCACTCTCTATCAGGTGCTTTTTAAATAAAGTACGAAGTAAATATGATTTCCCGCATCTTCTGATTCCCGTTACAACCTTAATCAAGCCATTGCCTTTACGGTTTATCAGTTGTTCCAGATAATAATCTCTTTTGATTTCTTTTTCCATACCGACCGCTCCTATAAGATATTTTAGTTAGTTTTTCCCTAAATTTCTTATAGTATACCCCACCTCGTTCTTTTTTTCAAGACTTCTGGAAGATATTTCGGTTAGTCTTAACCGAAATATCTTCTTTTGCGTCAACCATAAGAACCGGCATAATTCTGCTTTCCGGCGTGACCGGCAACAACCGTCATAATTGCTCGCTCCTTATAACTGCTTTAGTTTTTGAAACAAAACACTCTTTCAATCACATCTTATTTCAATTTATCGTGACTTTTTGAAATAAGAGTATCCGCTACCGCAGTAAAAAAACTTACAGAACTCGGTATTTTAAAAGAAACCACCAATGCAGCAAGAAACCGGGGATTCGCCTACGAGGATTACTTGGATATTCTGTGTGAAGGCACCTGATAGCAACTCCACAGCCTCAAACTCCGCCCTATTGTAGTGGAAGGAGCCGTCGCATCAGAGACGCGGCGGCTCGGGCGTGGCGAGCTCTTGCGATGATAAAACACTGTTCTAAAAAAGTTGCGGATAACTCACCTGTTTTTTGAATTTGTCCGAAGGACCGCGTTTTAGCGGATTCGAAATCGCCTCTTAAAACAGCTTAGGCGCGAGGCCTCACCCGAGCGGCTTCGCTGTTCTTAGAGGAAGTTCGACGAAGCGTTGCGCTTTGAAAAAAACAAGTGAGTTATCCGCAACTTTTTTATTAACATATCCTCTAATCGCAAGAGCGGGGCTGACGCATTTCATTCATGCGACAGCCCCATAGGCAAATTTACTTATATTCCGAAAAACGCTCTACAATCTCATGAATCGATACCGCGTTTTCCTTATTCTTATTCACAATCACCGCCATCTCTTCCGTGGTCTGCGTTGTCTGCTCTGCTTTTTGAATCACTTCTTCACTGCTGACCGCATGCTCATCCGGAACATTCTGAACCTCCGAAATCTGAGTATGAATGGTTTCTACCGCTCCTACAAAGGTAGTGGCGGACCGGTCGATTTCCGAAATAATCATCTGAATCTCTTCTATGGACTCATAATAATCGTTGGTTGCCGTCGCAAGTGTTTCAAACAAAGACTGCACATCTGTCCGGAGGAAGGAAATAATATCATCAAAGCATGCCTTAACCTTTGTAATATTTGATTTTGTTTCATTACAGATACTCTGGATTTCCGTAGCGGTACGGGAAGAACTATTTGCCAGATTCCCGATTTCTCCCGCAACTACCGCAAAGCCCTTACCGGCCTCCCCCGCATGCGCCGCTTCAATGGAGGCATTGAGAGAAAGCAGGTTGGTCTGGCTTGTAATTTCCAAAATCTGATTCGCCATCTCGTCAATACGCATCAGTGACTGCAAATTTTCCAATGCTCCTTCGATTGCTCTTTGATTGTCCGCAACCTGTTCCTTTGTTTTTACCAGGGACGCGTCCACAATTCCCTGAAGGTCGCTTACCTTTACCAGAAGCGTATCGCTCTGCGCCCTTCCTTCATGAATCTTACTCTCCACATGCGATACAATGCCCGCTATTTCTTCTACCTTATCATCTACATGCGTAATCGTTCTCGAGATTAATTCGGTGTGATTGGCAAACTGTGCCGTCGCTTCCGAGTTTTCCGCCACACAATCCAAAAGGACTTCGGAGGATGCCGTCATCTTCCCCGCGGAATCCGTGAGAGAATCGGAACAGCGTTCCAATGTCTGCACCATATTGCGGAAAGAATCATACAAAGAATTTAACGCCGTGGCAATCTGTCCGATTTCACTCTTTTTATTCATATAAGAATCCAGCTTATGATCCTGCTGCAAATTCAGATTTTTCAACCGGTTAATCGAATCGGTAACATATTGTAACGGTCTGGTGTTCGCCTTAATCAGAAACCAGCACATCATAATAATCAGCACGATAACAGCAATACATATCGCACCCAATACCTTGAGATTTGTATTTGCCGTATAATAAATGTTTTCCTCACTGTCATAAGACACTACTGCCCATCCGTATTCCCTGATATATTCGTAGCATGCGATTGATTTTTTATCTTCCGCATTGATATACTCCACTTCACCGCTCGCTTTACTCTCATCTTTCCGGATTTCTTCCATGACACGCAACAACATGGTATCTGTTTTTCCGGTTGCCGCCGAAGATACTTCGTCATTAAAAATACGCATTCCGGTTTCCACGTTAATCATCGAATACTTATTTGTTGCATTCTCGTCATTTTTCACGGAATCCAGTAAAGCCTTCAGTTCCTCGGCAAAAGGACCGCCTCCCACAAATCCGAGAACCGTTGTTCCGTCCGTATCATATACCGGACAATACATTGATAATGTCCGTTCCCCGGATACCGGAGAAACAGCAATTCCCATATTGTAGACGGTTCCTGCCTGTATCATCCCATCCTGTAATTCCTTCAGTCTTGTCCCCTGGCGTGTCGTAATTCCTACCGCTTTCGGATCGGAATGCGCAAGAACATGTGTGTTCCACTCTCCTACATAAAGACCCTCCCACCGGTTCAGTCCCGCATAATACTTTTCCGTATATGCCTGGGCTTCCTTCTGCTTTTTGGCATCTTTCGGGTTTTTCAAAAGCTCGACAATCACATCCGCCTTACTGAATTCCATCAATAAATCCTCCTGATGCGAAACATACTCTTCAATCAACTTTGTCTGTGCATGCAGGGATGCTTCCATCTGATTCATTTCGGATTTTCTTGTCATTTTGTTCATACTGCTTCCTGCCGTTAAGTACAGCAGGGTAATACAAAAAACAATTACCGTTGCTATCACTAACGTCAGTTTCGTACTCATCTTTTGATTCTTCATACAAATTCCCCCTCTGTGTAACTATAATCGCTGAGTGCGAAATGCGCTGCTTGCAAAGCAAGCCTTTCAATGCGCATTTCTGCGATTCGCCGGAGGTGTTCTAAGGAAACACAATATAATCCGTGTTTCCTTAGAACGCCTTGTAATACAGCATCTCAATATCGGTTACCGTAGAGCATCTCGGGTTAACGGCAATATTGCCGCTTTTACAAGCATCGGTTGCCATAAAGCTTACCATCTTCTCCAACTCTTCCCTTGTTATATTCTCTTTTCCTTTTACAGCATGAACGGCTGCCAGAATACCGTCCGGAATCCCGATATCCTTTAACAGCGCCTTGATAGCCTCCACCAGCATCAAAGGTTCAAAGTCATCGGAAGTCTTTTTGACAGGACTGATGGCATTAAATATTTTCAGATATTTCCCGTGGTCGGCGATTGCGTTATATTCGGCAATTACAGGCAGCAGTACCGCATTCGCCACACCGTGAGGCACATCAAAGCAGGCGCTGATCGGATGGCTCATGGCATGGACGTTACCAAGTCTTGCATAGGAAAAGGCAATCCCCGCAAACAGGGAACCGGTGAGCATATTCTCCGCTGCCTCAATATCCTTTCTGTTTGCCACAAAACGCCGGATGGAGGAGCCGATCAGTTCCATGGCTTTCTCGCTCATAGCATCCGAAAAAGGAGAGGCAGCCAGTGATACATAGGCCTCCTGTGCATGAATAAACGCATCAATACCGCAGGCTGCCGCCACTGCGGCGGGAGTTGTGGTAATCAGTTCCGGATCCAAAATTGCATATTCCGGCAAAAGCTCATAGCTGAACACCGTCAGCTTATAATTCCTGCTGTGGTCGGTGATAACGGAAAACGCCGTAACCTCGGAGCCGGTTCCTGCGGTAGTAGGTATGGCAATCATCGGAATGACCTTGCCGGGAACCTTATGCGCCCCCTCGTATTCCGTAATGCTTCCGCCGTATTTTGCCACCACGGCAACCGCTTTTGCCACATCCATAGGGGAACCGCCCCCCAGAGCAACAATGAAGTCTGCTCCGGAGTTTTTGTATGCCTCGGCGGCTTTCTCTACGGTCGTGACGGAGGGATTTGCCTCGATCTCCGTGAAAGAATCCGCTTGTATTCCCGCTTTTTCCAGGTATCCGATTGCCCTGTCAACAATGCCGTGTTTAGAAAGGCTGGGACCCGATATGATAAATGCATGTTTTTCTCCAAGCTCCGCAGCCACCTGAGAGAGTTCGGAAAAGGTACCCCGGCCGACGATTATATTCTGAGGAACAGAAAAAGAAAAACGATTCATAGTAACCCTCCGATTTCTGTTTTATTTACTCAGAGAAAGAACGACTTCCCTGATGATTTCAAATGCTTTGTCGCACTCCTTCTCAGAAACAATCAGCGGCGGAACCATCCGGATGGTATGTGCCCCGATGGCTGTAATCAAAAGCTTTCTATCCAGACATCCGTGCTTTACATCCACGCCTCCGATGGTATCGTCAAATTCCACGCCTACTAACAGACCCTGATGTCTTACCTCCTTGATATGCGGCAGGGTTTCCAGTTTCGCGCAGAAATAGTCACCCATCTTCTTTGCATTGCCCGCCAAATCTCGGTCTAACAGTTCCCCTACCTCAGCCAGTGCGGCCGCACAGCATACGGGATGTCCGCCGAAGGTGGTTCCGTGAGAACCTGCGGAAAATGCCTTTGCCACCTCAGCGGTAGCACAAATCGCACCGATCGGCATTCCGCCACCCAGACCCTTTGCCATGGAAACAATATCAGGCTTCACACCGTAGTTCATATAGGACATCACCGCACCGGTTCTACACCAGCCGGTCTGTACCTCATCCAAAAGAAGAAGCATGCCCTTCTCATCACAATATTCCCGAAGTCCCTTCATAAACTCCGGTGTTGCAGGGTTGACACCGCCTTCTCCCTGTACCGGCTCAATCATAATCGCAATGGTATTCTCGGTGCAGGCATTTTTAAACGCCTCCAAATCATTGTACGGAGCATAGGAAAAGCCGTAAGTCATCGGTCCGAAACCAATCTGACAGCCGTTTCCCGGCTGGCCGGTTGCCGACATAGCACCGAAGGTTCTGCCGTGGAAGCCCATCTTCGCTGTTACAATGTGGTATTTATTGGGACCGTATTTTTCGATACCGTACTTTCTCGCCATTTTAATCATTGCTTCATTTGCCTCCGTACCGGAGTTCTGGTAGAATATCTTGTCCATACCGAGGGTGGTACAAACCTTTTCCGCAAGCAAAGCCTGAGGAATGGTGTAAGGATAGTTAAAGGTATGCATCACATCATCCACCTGATCATGTACCGCTTCCACTACCTTCGGGTTACGGTTCCCCGCATTGTTTACCGCAATACCGGCATAGAAATCCAGATAAGGAGTCCCCTCCTCATCGTAAAGGTACATGCCTTCTGCCGTTTCCGCCAGAAAATCGAAGCGCTCATAGGTTTCAATCATGTATTTGCTTACCTTGTCCTTAATGTCCTGCTTTGTAAGTCCTGTATCCTTTAATCTCATAACGGTCACTCTCCTGTCTTTCTCTGTTCTGCGGCCCTGACCGGCCTTATTTTTTCATCATTTCCGGGGTAATCAGCCCTTTGATAATCAAATACTGCTCAATTATTTTTACACATTCTTCAATGCCCACTTTTTCACTGTTCAAGGTCATATCATAGTTCACCGGATTGGTCCAGTAATTACCGTGGGTATAATATTTATAATAGTCTGCCCTGAACTTGTCCGTCTGTTCAATGGTTTTATGGGCAACCTCCTCTGTTACGCCCATATGCTCCATTGTCCTTTTCACGCAAAAGCTTCTGGGAGCCTCAATATAGATGCTTACCACATTCGGTCTGCCGCGAAGAACATAGTCCGCGCATTTCCCGACGATAACACAGGATTCCGTATCGGCCAGATTATTGATAATCTGGCTCTGAAATTCAAACAGCTTATCGTCCGACTTAAACTTTTCATTTCGCGGAATGTAACTCTTCGCTCTCGGAAGTCCTTTTAAGAATCCGGAAAAACCACTGATTCTCATTTTCTCATTCACTTCCTGGAATATCTTCTCATCCAGACCGCTCAACTGGCTGGCCAGAGTCAGTATTCGGTTCTCATAACAATGAATTCCCAAATCCGACGCCAGCTTTGACGCAATTTCCTTGCCGCCGGTACCAAAGCCTCTGGCAAAGGTAACTACAAAATTATCCATTCTTTTCCACCAAACCTTTCGTATCATCGTTTGTCCCATCCGGCCTACCGTTTACACCATGCCTGCCGGTGCTGTTCCCGAACTGCAGGAAGCTTCTGTCTAGCCCTCCAAATACCGTTTCAGGAATTCCCTGGTACGGGGATTTTTCGGATTTGTAAATAACTCCGAAGGAGCCGCATCTTCGGCAACATAGCCCTGATCCATAAAAATGGTTCTTGTGGAAACATCTCTGGCAAATGCCATTTCGTGGGTTACAATAATCATGGTAAGCCCTGTCGTCGCAAGCTCCTTCATAACCTTCAGCACTTCCCCCACCATCTCGGGGTCCAATGCGGAAGTAGGTTCATCGAAAAGAAGCACCTCCGGGTTCATGCAAAGGCTTCTGGCAATGGCTACACGCTGCTTCTGCCCGCCGGAAAGCATGGAAGGCTTCGCATGAATGTAAGGCGCCATGCCAACCTCCTTCAGATGCAGAATCGTACGGTCGTAAGCCTCCGATTTGGAAATATGAAGCACCTTTCTGGTGCAAAGCATACAGTTGTCAAGTACCGTCAGATTGTTGAAAAGGTTGAAGGATTGGAACACCATCCCCACCTTGGAACGATACTCGTTGATTTCGTGCTGCACATCGCGCACCTCTTTGCCGTGATACATCACCTTGCCGCTTGTCTGTTTCTCCAGCTTATTGATACAGCGGAGAAGTGTGGATTTACCGGAGCCGGAGGAGCCTACAATGCAGATTACCTCGCCCGCCCTTACATCGATATCTATTTTCCTTAATACCTGATGATCTCCGAAGGATTTACTGAGATCCCGGATAGAAATTACCTCTTCACTCATATGCCGCCTCCTACTGCTTATCTTCCATAAATTCCACCGCAAGAACGTAATCATTCTTGCCCTTCATTCTCTTTTCCATGAAAATGAAAATCCGGTTAAAGGTAAAGCAAAGAACAAAGTAAATTACTGCGATGACCAGATAGGATTCAAAGTATTTATAGTAATTGCCACCCACGGTTTTGGCTGCCATGAACAGTTCCTGCACGGCAATTACATTTAATACGGAAGTCATTTTTAAATTGGTCAGAAAGGTATTCGCCATTTCGGGAATAATATTCTTAAAGGCTTGCGGAAGTACAATATAAAGCATCGTTTTGAAGGGCGACATTCCCATTGCCCATGCGCCTTCCCTCTGTCCAAGCTCAATGGAACCGATACCGGCTCTCACCGTTTCCGCCATGTATGCACCTGTATTCAGTACAGTACAAAGAATACCGGCGGCACAAGGCGACATATTAATTCCTGCCGTTTTCAGACCGTAATAGATAATCATCGCCTGTACTATCATAGGCGTATCCCGGAAAAATTCCACATAGACAGCCGCGACTGCCTTTACTGCCCTGATTATGCTTTTTTTGAAAATGTTATCTCCGGAGCTGATTTTTACATCCTGAATCAGTCCGACTACATATCCCAGCACAAATCCGATTAAAGTGCCGACGACTGCTATGTATAATGTAATCCATGTTCCCTGCAAAAACATCTTGTAATACTTCCGTGCCAGAAAAAGCATCCATTCTATGACATTTGTAGGGGTCCCTGTCGCTGTCAATAAAATTCCCATACGCATCCTTTCCAGATATTGTTCGGCTATCTGTTTCGTCGAGAAATCTCGGGAGAGGAAGAGGTTTGCTCCTCCTCTCCTTCGTGTTGTTTAGTTTGCTGCCGGCTGCTGCGAAAGAGCCTTATCCATCAATTCATCCATTTTTGCCTTATCTCCCCAGCCGATTGCATCCATAGCTTCCTGAATGGCATCTCTGAAAGCGGTGTCATTTTTTCTTGTTGCGATACAAACATTTACCATTTCATCATCTCCGGTGAAGGAATCTTCCGGATCCAGTTCGATGATGACAAGACCTTCGTTGGTAAGTGCTGCGGATTTTGCGGTAGGCAGGTCTACGATACAAACATCAGCTACATCGTTCATAATTGCCATAAAGCACTCCGAGGTTGTTTCATAATTGAAACCGGTCACTGCGCCGTCTACCTGGTCAAGAAGAGGAATCCAGCCGGTACCGAGCTGTGTGGTTAATCTGCAGCCTGTACCCTGCAACTGGGAAAGACCGGTAACTCCTTCGTAGGCGCTTCCCTTTTTCACAACAATACAGTTATCTCTGTAATAGTAAGGGTCCGTAAAGGAATACGCCTTTTCTCTTTCGGCGGTGCGTCCCATACCGGCAATAATGCAATCATAATCTCCGGCATCCATGGAAATACCGATAGAAGACCATTCCACCTTATGAATCTCAAGATCATAACCCATCTGCTCCGCAATCATTTTTGCAACTGCCACATCATAACCGTAAGCATAAAAGTCGGAGCCGTAAATCTTTACTGCTGTCGTCCCGTCCGGGGTCGTCGCCGCATCCTGTGTCCAGTTGAACGGGGCATATGCACATTCCATACCGACTCGTAAAACCTTTTTCTCCGATGCGTTCTCATTGCTTTTGCAGCCTGCAAGCATCATCGTTGTCATTGCAACAGACACTGCGACTACTAACAGTTTTCTTGCCAGTGTTAACTTCTTCATAATATCTTCCTCCTTCATAGAATCCCAACGATTCCTCCTTGAACTAAAGAAAGGCGCCATAGAAACATCCGTTTCCATAGCGCCTTTGCTTTGTTAGGGCCATTCTATTCTCTTTCCGGTAAAAATGCAACGTGCGTTTTGCACAGTTATAATTGGCATTTTGCACAATCATCAGGTAAACATAAGCCGCTTTACCAAAATGCAGTTTACCAAATCCAGATATCCCATATAATCATCCAGTTCCATTCCTAACAGGTCTTCTATCTTGGCCAGACGGTATTGCAGGGAATTCCTGTGGATGAAAAGTGCCTCCGCAGTCTTACTCACACTAAAACCGTTCATATAGTATTCCACCAGCGTGTCCTGCAAATAAGTGCCGTTGGCGTGGTCATATTCTTCCAGCTTTTTCAGCTTATCCTCGCAGTAATTCATAATTTCCGCCTGATTACCGCTGTTGAACATATATTTGTAGATTCCCATCGCACTGGCACTCAGTACCTTTTTATGCTTCGGATTGGGCAGAATATCCTTCTTCGGAATCAGACTCTTTGCCTCCTGATAGCTTCTTCCGTAATCGCCGGGGTTCGTATAGCTCCCGCCCAGTATGCAGGTGCTCCGGATGATTTCCTTAAAAGGAGGCCGGCTGTCGATATCCCGCAACAGCCGTTCCAGCTCATGCTCGACTTTCTTTTCCGCGGTTGCTTTAAACAGGAGCACAAACTTGTTCAGGAATCGCATAAACAAAGGCTTTCCCTCCATAGCAAGTACCTCTCTGTTCAGAGTGTTTGCATAATATTCATAGATATGCTCATCCTGTTCGAGATTCACTCCGTACTTTCTGTCCACCACTATAATGCCTACTCTGTGCGGATTGGAAAAATCCAGACCGAATTGTCCCGAAATTTTCTCAATATACTTTGCATTGATATCATAGCCAAACAGGAGATTATAGAGATAGTCCCCCGTTCGTTTGCTCTGGTTTTCACTTTCCAGCAACAAACAGCCGATACTCTGGTCGATATCCACAAAGGAGGCGCCTTTCCAGCGCACATAAAAGAAGGGAAGCTTCAGCTCATTTGCCTTGTCCAGAAATTTTTGCGGCACCGGTTCCCTGTCATCCAGAATCGAAACGGCATACGCCGAAATGCCCAGCTCATTGAGTTCCAACATGGCGGAATAAGCCTCCTCCAGGTCAAACCTGACATAGTCCACAACAACCAGTGCAAAATTCCCCTGGTTCATATGGTCTGCGTACGGCTTTGTCTGGCACAGATAAGTCCAGGACACCATACGGTCCATGCCCTCCTCACCTGCCAGCAATTCCATCCCGTCTAATTTTAAGTTCATAATGTCCTTACAGGTAATCATAGCATTCCTCCTTTGACTTATCTCTCCTTCTCTCTCAGGGAACAAAGAGTCGCTTACGGACTCTCGCACCGATTGCAGTCGTTCGTGACATCATAGCGGCGCACGAGCCACCGGTATCTGTATCTCCGAAAGCCACTCAGCCTCATTGTCCTTGTTCCATACCCCGTCAATATAGCTTTCTCTGATACTTCCGCAGACGGTATAACCGTTCTCCTCAATGTAACGCAGTAAAACCGCATAGGTCTTAGGAAAATTATCATAAGAGCCTTTATGGTAAATACAGGCTGCTTCCACCTCCGGAAACTCCTTAAAATAAATTGCGGAAGAACCATCCCTCTTTTTCGTCACGGCTTCACAGGTTTCTATCAGAATGTCCTCCCCCTGATATCCGGGCTCCAAATAATTCGTAAAACAGTACTCCGGCAATGCACATTCACACCCGATACGTTCCATCTCCGCTCCCATCTCCGGCATCACGGTAAACAGCTCATCATAGGAATGGATTCTCCTTTTCATGACTGCGGTCAGCACCGCCGGTATTTTTTTTAGCAGTACCGGTGTATCCAGAGTGTTTTCCGTATCCGGCAAAAGGCCGTCAATGACCGCAATTTGTCTTGTCAGGTCCGCAATCTGCGTCAGCAAATCCGCTCTTTTCTTCGTCAGAAAAAGCTTTTCGTCTACGTTTTCGTTCAGACGTTTGATTTCCTCCAACGTAAATCCTGCCTGCTTTAACGCCGTTATTTTGTGAATCACCGCCATCTGATTCATGGTATAATACCGGTAGCCGTTTTCCTTCTCCACATAGGCAGGGGCAAGCAGCCCCTGCTCCTCGTAAAACCGCAGTGTTTTTACCGTAATATGATTCATTGCGGCAAACATGCCGATTTTATAGAGATGACTCTCCCCACCCTTTTCTTTACATTCATGTTTTTCATACATTCTCATGATTCGTCACTCCCATCTGAAGGTTTTCACAGCTACAAGGCTGCACACAACCGCAATTACGATAAGTACAATAATCTGTGGCAGCACCGACTCCGCCGCCGTTCCCACAGAGGCAGCCTTCATTAGCCGGATTCCCATTCCGAGAGGCAGCACGTCCGCCACAGGCTGCACTCCTTTCGGAAAAAGCTCATACGGAATCGTCGCACCCGAAAAGAGCAGCATCGGAAAATAAAGAATCGTCGTTGCCACGCTCATGCTCCGCGCCGTCTTACAGAGGCTTGCGACCAATAAGCCGATGGAGAACATGGAAATCAAAGTCAGAAACCATGCCCCGATAAATGCAGGCAGGCTCCCTTCCATCCGGTATCCGAACACAAGGCAGGCAACCGCGCCCACAAGGACAGCAGAGATACTCGCCATCACCGCACTGCAGATTACATCTACAAACATTATACGCGCAGGACTGCACGGACTGCAATACAAATGTTTCAAAATCTTTTTATCTCTGTAATCTACCAGTACAATCGGAATGCTCATAAACGCACTGCAGCAGATTCCTACCGAAGTAACCGATGCAAAGGCGCTCTGCAAATAACTCATTCCGCTCTCTCCCGCCGTCTTTCCGCCGGCTATAAATCCGATTAATAACAGTACCGCCACCGGCATGCAGAGATTAAAGACAAATACATCCCCACTCCTGAAAAAGAGCTTCTGTTCAATCCTGTATAATTTAAAAAAACGCTTCATGCTTCTACCTCCTCTCCCATGTACCAAAGATAGGCGTCCTCCAGGTTCTGATAAGGAGATGCCTCTACCACTTCCGCTACGCTTCCTTCCGTCACCTTGCATCCGTTCTTTATCAGACAAATCCGATCGCAGAGCTTCTCGGCTTCTTCCATATAATGCGTGGTAAGAAAAATAGTCATCCCGTTTTCCTTGAGCTGCTTTAATGTGCGCCATACTTCTCTTCTGGCTGCTACATCTAACCCCGTGGTAAGCTCATCCAGGAAAATAACCTCCGGATTCCCGATTAACGAAAGTACCACCGACAGCTTCTGACGTTCTCCGCCGGAAAGCTTCATGACCGGACTCTTTCGCAAATCGTACAAGCCGAACCGGCCTAACAGTTCCTTGTAATCTGCCGGCACTTTATAAAGAGAAGCATACTCCTCGCATACTTCATCCACACGGATTGCAGCCTGGTACGCGGAAGACTGAAGCTGCACGCCTACCTTTTCAAACAGCTTCTTTCTGTTCCCTGCTCCGCTTAGTCCCAGAATTGTGCTTTCTCCGCTGTCCGGGCGTTTCAGTCCCAGAAGCATCTCAATCGTTGTGCTCTTTCCCGCACCGTTATGTCCCAAAAGTCCGAACACTTCGCCTCTTTTCACCGAAAAGGACAACTCATCCACCACGGTCCGCCCGTGAAATGCTTTGGTCAGGCCCTGCGCCTTAATACATTCCTCGCACATAAAAAATCCTCCTTGTTTTTATTCAAGAAGGATTTTACATGCTCCCCTTAAGGGGAGAGTCAAGAGGAAAATTTAAAATTTCTTCTCCTCATCGCCATGACAAATCACATGATTACAGGCAATGCGATAAGTAATCAGAAAGTACAATGCATACACTCCCGCAACCACAAGAGAAATCAGTACTGCGGTCTCCATGGCCTTTTGTCCGCTTAACCCCGCGAAATCCCAAAACTTATATATTTTTCCGAATAATATGCCTAGAGGAACAGTCATAATGAGCGGCAGCGCAAAAGGCATCAAAAAGAATGCGCCAATCTGCCGAAGCAGAGCAGACTTCTGCATTTTCACATCGGCACCGAGCCGGTACAGCACTGCAAACCGCCTTCGTTCATCGTTCAATGTTGACAAGGTCTTTAGAGAAAGAATTGCCAGTGCCATGCACACAAACACAGTGGACACATACAGCGCACCAATAATCAGTGTTCCGGCATTGGCATTGGAATACAGCCGGTAATCCTCCTTTACCCGGTGATTGCACCGCTCCTCCGGACCCTCCTCCGTTTCCACCGTATAAAGAAGATCCTTCACCAGCTTTAGCGCATCCGGACGATTGTTCTCCAAGGTATAAGCTGCACAGATATCCGACACCGGCATATCTTCCAACGCTTTATCGGGAACTACGAAATACATCCATTCCCGGACAAACTCAGGATAAAGGGTGCTGCTTCCCGCCCAGGAATACGTTGTGCCGTTCAGGGTTACGGTTTTACCGGAGAAATCCGTATCACAAATTCCCTGAACAAAAGTAATCAACAGGTACTCAGCTTCCAATGTGACCGGCTCATAGCCGCAGCCGGTCAGCAGCGTATTAAACTGACTCAGAGGCATAAATTTATCTGTCCACCCCATCTCATCATAGCCCAGAATACTGCTGCAAAGTGTGGTTTCTCCCAGCGAACGGAGCTGATAGTCAATTTGCGAGGTAATCGGGCTGTATCTCTCAATAATACGTCTGCCTTCTTCTATGGAAACTCCCTGTTCCCCATCCACCTCATACATTGCCATCACATCATAGGGACAATCCTTATCGATAGAATAATCCGAATAAATCTTTTCCCCAAAGGCAACATTTGACATACCAATCGCAAACACCAGCAAAGTAGCCAGAGCACCAATCAACAGCGAATTCACCGTCATTTTTCCGGAAAGTCCGCGCAGAATTACAGTATTGGTACCTCTGTTTTTCAGTCGCTTATTTTTCAGCAACATTCCCGCAAGGGTTCTGGACATCGTAAAATGAGTCAAAAAAACCATCACTAAATCTAATGTCAGCCAAAAAAGCAGACTTAAGCTCTCCTGATTGTGAAAAGTTGCCATCAGGCTTTGGTAGGTTATCACCAGACTTCCGACAAGACCGGAAAGCGTCACTGCCGACAGAATGCACCAAACAGCCGGATGCTTTTCGCTTTTCTCAACACTCTCTTCTTTCAGAAGCTCCGATACAGACACCTTTTTCAGATATCGCATAGAAGCAAGCGTGGAAAGGGAAAACAGCCCGACACTGACAGCAAGGGTAAGCCAAACTCCCTGCGTGGAATAGCCTGACACAGCAAACGGAATCTCCAGAATAGAAACAAATAATGCCATAATGAGCTGGAAAATCACAAGTCCCAGACCAATGCCGACAATCAGCGCAAGACCGGACAAAATCCATGTTTCGCAGGCAAACAGGGTCTTAATATTTCTTCGGGTCATGCCTAAGGTCAGGTACATACCAAACTCCTTTTTTCGCAGCTTCAGCATAAAAGCGGTGGCGTAGCTGAGTACCAGTGCCGTGACCAGAGAAGAAAGAATCGTGACCATATTGAACATAGTCTTCATATCGGTGGACATTTCTGTTAAATACCTAATACGGTCGCTGTAACTTAAATTATTGACTGCAAACAGGAGCGCAACGCTCAGTGCGACTGTGACAAAATAAATCAGGTAATTACTGATCTGGCGTTTTACATTCCGCAATGCAAGTTTAGCGAACATCCGCCTCACCTCCCAGC
>CAZSQM010000011.1:0-87914 GCA_964609025.1 uncultured Lachnospiraceae bacterium
TTGGAAGCTTTTCCGGAGAAATTGCGAAAAAGGGCTCAAAGCTTGCTTTTGACGAGCTGATTCATCATGGTTTGAAAGTGCTTGAAAGCAAGAAAAACGGAATCGTGGACGAGCAAACGGGAAACGTAATCGATGCGATTATTTATCTGGCGGGATTCGTCGGAAGCTTTGTGGGAGATGCAAAGCGTTTCGGACTGGCCCATCCGTTCTATAACGCATCCAGAGGAATCCCCGAGGCAAGAAAGAAGATGCACGGTGAAGTCGTTGCCTACGGTCTTGTTCTTCAGGCAGCATTTGAACACAGAACAGACGAAGAGATTGCCGAAAGACTTCAGGTATTTGACCGGTTTGATAATCTCTATACATCGGAGGAAATCGGACTTCATACGAAAGAGGAAAAGGAACTTGTTGCAAAGAGAATCATTCACGGAAAAATGAGAAATATCGCTTCCGACAGTACAGTAGATGAAATTCTTGAGGCATTTGACGCAGCGGACCGTTATGTGAATGCATACAGAGAGGAAAAAAAGGAAAATGGCGAATTTATTTGATGGGAAATCGGTTTTTACGGAGATTCCAAACTTGATGAAATACATACCGACAACTCTGATTCTGGCACTTGCGGCGCTGGCAATCGGTTTGTTCCTCGGACTTATCATTGCAATTATCAGGGTATATAAGGTGCCGGTGTTCTCCCAGATTGCTGTTGCGTTTGTTTCAATCATCAGAGGAACACCGATTTTGGTACAGTTATATGTTACTTATTTCGGTATCCCTTTGGCCCTTAAGTATTTTAATTATTATCACGGAACCTCCTACAATTTGAATGCGATTCCGGGGTTTGTTTTTGCAATGATTGCGCTTGGATTAAACCAGTCGGCATTTGACTCGGAAACAATCCGTTCCGCCATATTGTCGGTAGATAAAGGACAGCTGGAAGCGGCAAAGTCTATCGGGATGACAAACTGGCAGGTGTTAAGAAGGGTAATTATTCCGCAGGCATCCAGCGTTGCACTTGTTCCTCTCGGAAATTCGATTATCGGACTGATTAAGGGAACTTCTCTTGCATTTACCTGCTCCGTCGTGGAATTGACCGCAGCGGGTAAAATCATAGCAGGAAGAACATTTCGTTATTTTGAAATATACCTTTCTCTGGCGATTATTTACTGGGTTATCACCTTCCTTTTAAGCAGGGTAATCCGGTGGTTGGAGCAGCTGATTGCGATTCCGGAGGATGCACCGGAAACGGCGGCGGACGGAACAAAGCTTGTGCGGAGGAAAAAAGCCAGAAAGCCGGAAATCGGGACGGAAGGAGCGAGAGTATGAGTTATATCGAAATCAGAAATCTAACGAAAAAGTTTGGAAAGAACACGGTTCTGGATCATGTGAATCTGGATATAGAAAAGGGACAGGTGGTTGCACTGATCGGTCCCTCCGGAACCGGAAAATCAACTCTGCTTCGCTGTATCAATCTTCTTGAGAAGCCGGAAAGCGGGAGTGTGGTTCTGAACGGAGAGCAATATAATCTTACGACCAAATCCGCCAGAACGAAGGTAGAGCTTAGAAGACGTACGGAAATGGTATTCCAGCAGTTCAATCTTTTTAAGCAAAAGGATGTGCTTCATAATGTTATGGAAGGATTGACGGTGATTAAAAAAATGGACAGGAAAACCGCCGAAACCATTGCAAAAAACGAATTGGAAAAGGTGGGAATGTCGAATCATCTGTATCATTTTCCGAGACACCTGTCCGGAGGACAGCAGCAGAGAGTGGCGATTGCAAGGGCACTGGTGTTAAAGCCGGAGCTTCTCTTAATGGATGAGCCTACGTCCGCACTCGATCCGGAACTGGTTAGTGAAGTAAATCAAACAGTAAAAAAGGTGGCAGCGGAGGGAAATACAATTCTTCTGGTAACACATGATATGAACTTTGTAAGAAGCGTGGCAGACAGAGTAATTTTTTTGGAAAACGGAAAGGTAGTTGCGGACGATACCGCAAAAGAGATTTTTAATAACCCTAAAAACGAAAGGCTGAAAACATTTCTTTTGAATATCAATGCAATCAACGGAATGGAATATATGATTTAGAATGAGAATGCGAGGTGAAACTATGTCAGTGGTTGCAAGAAAGGGTGTAAAAGAACTGCCGGTGTTCATTCCTGCGAAATCGAAGCAGGCGCAGGAGGCGGAAATCGGAAAGAGAGAAATCATTAAGTTAGCTGCGAATGAGAATCGGTACGGATGTTCCAAAAAAGTTGCGCCTGCAATAGCAGCAGAGGCGGAAAACTTTTATTTATATCCGGATGTAGGTTCCCCGGAACTTCGTGAAGCGGTTGCAAAGTATCACAACATTGCTCCGGAGAAGATTTTATTCGGGAATGGATTGTTCGAGGTGACACAGCTGATTGCACAGGCATATCTGAACGAGGGGGATGAGGTTATTACTCCTGCCACGACATTTGGCTGGTATAGCGTAGCATCCTTGCAGATGAACGGAACGGTAAAAAAGGTGCCTCTGAAGGAGTATGCGATTGATCTGAATGCGTTATTTGAAGCCATTACGGAAAAAACCAAAATCATCTGGCTATGCAATCCGAATAACCCTACCGGACTTTTGATTCCGGAAAAGGAACTTGCCGAATTTATTGAGAGAGTTCCGGAAAATATTCTGGTCGTGATTGATGAAGCATATTTAGATTATTCGGATAGAAATTACAAGAGTTTTTCCGGTTATCTGGATGAATATAAAAATCTGGTAATCCTGAAAACCTTCTCAAAGCTGTACGGGCTGGCTTCATTGAGAATCGGATATGCACTTGCCGATGCTCTTGTAATCGAATCAATTACGAAAGTAAAGCAGCCTTTAAATGTTAATTTTGTTGCCCAGATTGCGGCGAAAGTAAGCATTGAGGATGAAGCATTCAGGGATTTTGTATATGAGAGCAATAAAGCGGAGCTGAATCGGTATTATGAGTTTTTTGAAAAAAACAACCTTGAATACCTGCACTCCGAAGCAAGCTTTGTCCTGTTCCGGGTGAATTCGGACAGTCAGGCACTTGTGGACGAAATCGGAAAACAGGGAATTATGATTAGGGAAGGTTCACGGTTCGGTCTGGGAAACGGATGGATAAGAATATCTGTCGGTACTCCGGAAGATAACACAGCGCTTCTGAATGCACTGGAGAAATATCTGAAAAAATAGGAGCAGGATGCTATGGCTGATATTACTGTAAACAAAAACAGAATAACGGAAGAGTTTCTTCTGCTGACGGCGATTGATGCGGAAAGCTTTAATGAGCGCAATATGGCAGATACGCTGACTGTGAAGCTGACAGAACTTGGTTTTGATGTCAGTGAGGATGACGCAGGACAAAAAATAAACGGTAATGCCGGTAATATCTTTGCAACATTAAAAGGCAACTGTCAGGGGGAGCCGATTCTTTTCGCGGGACATATGGACACGGTTGCGCCGGGGAAGGGAAAAAAGGCACAGGTTTTGGAGGATGAAAAAATAGTATCTGACGGAACAACGGTGCTCGGCGGAGATGATCTGACTGCGGTGGTTGAAATTCTGGAAGGGATACGGGCTGTGAAAGAGGCAGGGATTCCACACAGAGATATTGAGGTTTTGTTTACGGTGGCAGAGGAACCATATGCAAAAGGCTCGGCTGTTTTTGATTATTCCAAAATCAAATCCCGTGATGTTTACACCCTTGATATGACAGGGCCGGTGGGACTGGCTGTCACAAAAGCTCCTACCATTATTTCTTTTCGGATACACATTCGCGGGAAGGCAGCGCATGCAGGTTTTGAGCCGGAAAAAGGGATTCATGCAATCAAATATATGAGCAAGGCAATTCACAGGTTGGAACAGGGACATATCGACGAGGAAACAACGCTTAATATCGGTCGGATTTCCGGCGGAAGCGTTTCAAATGCGGTTCCGGCCTCCTGTTACTGCGAAGGTGAGATCAGAAGCTATAACCATGAGAAGGCACTGAAAACGGCGGAATATGTTCGCAGGGTTTTCAATAAAGCCGTATGCGGCAGTAAAGCAACGGTACAATATGACTTCACGGTAAATATTGCTGCATACGAGATTGACAAGGAATCGGAAGTAGTAAAAAGATTTTTGAAGGCATGTAACAACATGGGCATAGCAGCTTCCATAGGAAAAACCTTTGGCGGCAGCGACAATAACAACTTTGTGAATCACGGTCGAAACGGAATTGTGCTTTCCTGCGGAATGTACAATGCACATACCGTGAATGAGTACACAAAGGTAGAGGATCTTATAAACGGAGCCGGACTTGTAGCAGAGTTGATTTCCGTAAACATCTGAAAGAGGGATCTATTTGTTTTAAGGTGAGGTGAAAATACATGGAATATGAAGTAGAAACAAAATGCATTCATGGGGAGAGCCATCATTGTGAAGACCAATACAGGGCAATCAGTTACCCGATTTATCAGACGACATCTTTTAGTCATGTTCGTCCCGGACATAATGAGAGCGGATTTGATTATTCCAGGGAATCCAACCCTACCAGAGCTTACCTGGAAGAAACGATTTCCGCATTGGAGGGTGCAAAGGATTCGATAGCATTTGCCTCCGGAATGGCAGCCATAGCAACCTGCTTTGAGCTGTTCCGGCCGGGAGACCATATTATTTGTACAGAAGATTTATACGGCGGAGTTGTCAGACTGGTTCATGTAATCAGTGAAAAGAACGGAATCACGGTTGATTTTGTTGATACCGGAAATGTTGCCGCATTGAAGGAAAAAATACGACCGAATACAAAAGCGATTTATCTGGAAACGCCGTCGAATCCTATGATGCATGTTTCTGATATTGCCGAATGTGCAAGACTGGCACATAATGCCGGTGCATTGCTTATCGTGGATAACACATTTTTGTCCCCGTATTTTCAAAATCCGATTGCACTGGGAGCGGATATTGTCGTTCATAGCGGCAGTAAATTCATCAGCGGTCATAATGATGTGATTTGCGGGTTTCTGTGCATTGCCAAAGAAGAGCTTTCCGAGCGTGTTCGTTTATTATCGAAAACGATCGGAGGGACGCTGAATCCGCTGGAATGCTGGCTTGTATCAAGAGGTCTGAAGACTCTGCACCTCAGGATGGAGCGGCATGAACAGAATGCCGGAATCATTGCGGACTGGCTGAAAAAACAGGCCTGTGTAAAGAAAGTATACTATGTGGGTCTGCCGGAGCATCCGGGGCATGATATTGTAAAAAAGCAGTCAAAAGGATTCGGAAGTATGATTTCCTTTGAAGTTGAGAGTGAAGAAAAAGCAAGAAGCATTCTGGAAAAGGTCAGGCTGATTACATTTGCGGAAAGTCTTGGCGGAACGGAATCGCTGCTTACGTATCCTATTGTTCAGACCCATCCGGATGTCCCGGAGCACATTCGGGAGAAGCTCGGAATTAACCGGTCGTTATTAAGGCTCTCCGTAGGGCTGGAAAATGTCAATGATTTGATCAAAGACCTTGAAAATGCTTTCGGAGAGTAACTGAAAGAGAAAGAGAGAAATAATATGGCAGCTGATTTTGATCGATACATAGAAAGGCGGGGAACGAATTGCCTTAAGTATGATTTTGCCGTGGAACGCGGAAAACCCGCCGATGCTTTGCCGCTCTGGATTGCAGATATGGATTTTTCGGGGCCTGACTGCATCCGGGAGGAGCTTGCAAAGGCAATTTCTACCGGAATATTCAGTTACAGCGATACGAAGGAGGACTATTTTGAAGCTGTTTCCGGATGGTTTCAAAAGAATTTCGGATGGAAAACGGAATCGTCCTGGCTGGTAAAAACACCGGGAGTTGTGTTTGCGCTGGCAATGGCAATCCGGGCATTAACCGGCGAAAATGACGGAGTGCTGATTCAGACCCCGGTATATTATCCTTTTTATGAGGTAATCAGGGACAATAACAGAAAAATAGTGGAAAATCCGCTGAAGCTTCATATGGGCTCGTATCATGTGGACTTTGATGATTTTGAGAGGAAAATCATTGATAATCAGGTGAAACTGTTTATTTTATGCAGTCCGCATAATCCGGTCGGCCGTGTATGGACAGAAACGGAGTTAAAAAAGGTTGGAGAAATATGCAGGAAGCATAATGTTTATGTAGTTTCCGATGAGATTCACTGTGACCTTGTGAGAGAAGGATATACACATTTATCGTATCTGGTGGCAAATCCGCAGGATTCAAACCGGACGATTGTCTGCACGGCTCCGAGCAAGACATTTAATGTTGCCGGACTTCAGGTATCCAACATTTTTATACCGAATCCCGCAATCCGGTCAAGGTTTCAACATGAAATTGCGGGAGCGGGATACTCCCAGTTAAACATGCTCGGTCTTGTTGCCTGTAAGGCGGCCTATACGGGAGGAGAGGAATGGCTGGCGGAATGCCGTAACTATCTGGAGGAAAACCTTCGGCTTATAAAAACATTTCTTGCGGAAAAGCTTCCGGAGGTGAAGCTGATTGAACCCGAAGGAACATATTTTGCATGGATGGATTTTTCGGCACTGGGTCTTTCCGACAGGGAACTGGATGAACTTATTCTTTCGAAAGCCGGGCTTTGGCTGGATGCCGGACACATTTTCGGCAAAGGGGGTTCCGGGTTCCAGAGATTAGCTTACTCCTGTACAAGAGCAACCCTTACAGAGGCTCTGAATCGTTTATTTTATGCTATACACGGAGAGCCGTCGCAGATGGAATAGAATAAGAATTCCGCATGCAATGCAAATTCCGATGGAATCTACCAGCACATCAAAAGGCGATCCGCAGCGACCCGGAACAAAGATTTGGTGGAACTCATCCAGTGTCGCACAGAGAACACTGAGAAGAAATGTCGGAAGTATATACCGGCAAAGAAAAGGGTTACGTGTTTTTTTAGTGTTATCACCGTGCAGCCATACCCGAAGCGGTAAAAAAATACTGAGGGTCAAAAGGAAATATTCCGTCATGTGTGCCGCCTTACGCACTAAAAAATGAATCGAATCCGCACGGGACAATACCTCTGTTTCCGTCAGACTTAGAGAAAACGTGCGGTCGACAAAGCGGATGACGGCACAGCATAAACGAAAGCTGAGGGAACCGGAGGTATCGCCATCCTGCGCGGAAAAACAAAAAATAAGGAACAGCATAAGCAGAGCAGGCAGCACGGACAGATAACGAAGCAATTTCTTCATAGGCACCTCACAGAATGAAATGGAATCGGAGCGGCAGAGTCTATCGAAAGAAAATCTGCAATGCGTGATAGAGATGAAGCTGCCATGCTTTCATGTCATGTACACCGCCCGGAATGGTAAAAAAGTCATAGTTTTTTCCGGCAATCAGCTGCGGACAGGAGGAGGCGGCTTTCTTCATAATCTCCAGATGCTCCGCATAGGCAATATCCTTATCACCGTTGCAGCAGAACAGATAGTCCAGACCTAAGCCCTTTGCCTCTCCGGCAGCCAGCGTGTTTTGAATACGGCGTGCTTCATGCTCCCGGTCGCCGTTCGGACCGGAACAGCCGGAAAACGCTCCGTACCAGGAGAACAAATCAAAGTTATTATAAAATCCTGCCCGGTAGGTGGTCATGGAGCCGAGAGAAAGCCCTGCGATGGCACGGTGACGGCGGGTCTGAATTAAGTTGGCTTCGGAAACATCGCCGTTTGCATAGGTGGCGTATTTACTTTCTACGGCAGGAATCAAATCATAACGCAGCTCACGGTAAAAATGCTCGGTAATGTACTCCGCATTTTTGTCGGCGTCGTCGCCCCGGTAGTAGGTCGGAGTGACAATCAGGCAAGGCTCGCAGATGCCCTGTGCAATCATATTATCCAATATAGTCACCGTATCCGGGAACATTTTAAACCACCAGTCCTCATTTACGCCGCCTCCGTGCAGCAGGTACAAAATATTGTACTGCTTCTTTGGAGTATAGCCGTAAGGCAGGTATACATAGGCACCCTTTTCCAAAGTATGGTTATCCGGTGTGTCATAGGTTTTTGTGGTGTAGGAAAAACGCTCAACCGTTCCTTGGGAAAGCGGGGTCTGCAGCATGGCAGACGGCATTTCATATACATAATCCATGATACATCATTCCTTTCTTTATCGTAGCTGGAGCCCGCATCGTACCGAAAAATGACGGGAAAAAGCCTGTCATATCTTTATCTTATGCCATAATGCTTAAAAATGCAAGAAAAAGAGAAGGGGTGAGGCAATCAAAAACCGGCGGTGATTTCAGAACCGAAAAGGCTTGAAATTCCGCCGGTGGCAGAAATAGAGAGAAGAAAAGTTAGTTTGCGACATACATCTGCTTGTACGGGTTTTTGCTGTCCGGCGTAATTACGGTAAACGGTGCGCCCAATACCTGCTCTTTAGCGAATCCGAACAGCTCGCAAAATTCCGTAATATAGCCTTCGATAGCCGCTAAATCTTCCCCGGTTGCCGGAGCTGCGGTCACATTTTTCGGGAACTCAATGCCCTTGCAGTCCGAGCGCAGAAACATTTTACCGCCGTGCATACCGGTGCAAGGGAAGTTTCCTACAATACTTTTACCGTCGTTTTGCAGACCGAGGACGATAATAATGCCGCCGGCCTGATATTCACCGAGAAAGCTGCCGCAGCGCCCTCCGATTACCATAACCGGGAGCTTTTCCTTATACTCCTTCATATGGATTCCGGCGCGGTATCCGGCGTTGCCCTTTACAAAAATCCTGCCGCCCCGCATGGCATATCCGGCGGCATCTCCGATATTTCCGTGAATAATAATTTCTCCGTCATTCATTGTGTCGCCGACGGCATCCTGCGCATTTCCGAACACGGTAATTGCGGCGCCGTTCAGATAAGCTCCGAGGGCATTTCCCGGAGTTCCGGTGATATCAATTTTCTTTTCGCCCATGCCGGAAGCGATAAAACGCTGTCCGAGGCAGCCTATAATGCTGCAATCCTCTGCGGAATCTCTGACCTTGCGGTTTAAAACGTCAAAATTAAGATTTGCTGCATCGATGGAAACCATTATAATACACCTCCTAATTTTTGTCTGCGGTAATCCGCGGAAAACGGCGCCAAAGACGGGGACTTCTTCAGCAGTTCAAAGTCAACATCGGCAAGAGGAGTTTTTTCACGGATGAGAGCGGTATAAATTCCTGCGCGTTCTACATCCCCGATCATCATAAAACCAACGAGAAAACCGTCCTTCGTAAACAGACGTTTCATCGAATGTTCCGTTTTTTCTTCGTACAGCTCTCCCGTATAGTTCCCGGCGGTCAGTGCATGAACGCCGAAAAATCCGATGGCATTCATCGGAATGCCTTTATCAAACACTTCGTTGCCTCCTGCCATATTCACTCCGGCGCATTTTCCCTGCATATACGCATTCGGCAGAAGGGCAAGAACCCGCTGCTCGCCGGTGGAAGCGTCATAACCCTGCGTGCAGTCGCCGGCGGAATAAATGCCGTCTAAGGAGGTACGCATGGAAGTATCTACCAAAATACCGCGGTCCGTCTTTCCGCCGATTTCTTTTACCAGAGAAATATTCGGGCGGACGCCGACAGCAAGAACAAGAACATCAAAGTCAACGCTGCCTCCGTTTTTCATGACGGCGGTGTTCCCGCAAAAGGCGGTAACGCTGTCGCCGAGCAGGAAATGAATTCCGTGTTCCTCTAAGGTTGTCTGCATATAAGCGGCACAGGTATCGTCCAGAATACTGGAAAGAACACGGGTAGCCAGGTCGCACACCGTAATGTCGGCAACCCGTCCGCACAACCCTTCGGCACATTTTAAGCCAATCAGTCCCGCGCCGACAATTAACACCTTGGAATCCTTTGTAATTGCCTGCTCCAAAGCGAGGGTATCGTCCTCCGTCATAAAAGAGAACTTCTTTTCTACGGTATCCAGCCCTTCAAACGGCGGGATAAAAGGGGAAGAACCGGTAGCCACACAAAGTGCGTCATACGGGACAGAGGTTCCGTCCTCTAATAAAACAGAGTGATTTTCCCGGTCGATTTTTACGGCTTTCTTTCCGTATAAAACCTCGCAGCCGTTTTTTTCATAAAAATCATCGGGGCGGTATTTCATTTTTTCAAGGTCCGTTTTCCCCTGCAAATAGTAGGAAATCAACGGGCGGCAGTAGACCGGATGCGGTTCGCCGGAAATGAGGACAATTTTAGACTCCTGTTCTACGCTGCGGATTCCTTCTATGCAGCCGACTGCGGCAACGCCGCCGCCGATAATAACATACTGTTTCATCTGGGCTCACCTCTCTTCATAAACAATGGCACGGTTCGGGCAGCCCTTGACACAGGCAGGCGAGCCGCAGGAATTTTGAATACAAAGCTCACATTTCTGCACCGCTCCGCCGTTATCGTGCGTAATCGCACCGTACGGACAGACGAGGATGCAGGTAAAGCAGCCGACGCATTTTTCATGGTCGATGCATACCGTTCCGTCTTTTTTGGACAGCGCGCCGGAGATGCAGCTTTTTACGCAAATCGGGTCGTCGCAATGACGGCAGGATACCGCATAGGTGATTTTACCGTCCTCCTCTACATGGATTCTCGGATAAATCGGTTTGTCCTTTAAGGCTTTTACCATGTCCGACATGCCGGAATTTGCAAAAGCACAGTTATATTCGCATAACCGGCAGCCAAGACACCATTCTTCGTTTACAAATACTTTTTTCATTCTCCTGCGTGTGAGATACCGAGAATCTCAAGCTCCTTTCCGGTGAGGCCTATGCCGCGCAGCATCAATCGGTTACCGCGCAACGCCTCGATTGAATTGATTCCCATACCGCCCATCAGTTCCTTGATTTCATGCCTCCAGGCATTCATCAGATTGACAAGACGTTCACTGCCGGTATCGGGATTCAGGCGCTTTACAAGGTCAGGGCGTTGTGTTGCAATGCCCCAGTTACATTTACCGCTCTGACAGGTGCGGCACAGGTGACAGCCGAGGGCAAGCAGCGCCGCCGTTGCAACATAGCAGGCGTCTGCGCCGAGAGCCACCGCCTTTACGACGTCCGCTGCGGAGCGGATACTTCCGCCTACCACGAGGGAAACCTGATTGCGGATACCCTCCTCGCGGAGCCGTGTATCAACAACCGCGAGCGCAAGCTCAATCGGAATACCCACATTGTCACGGATACGGGTAGGAGCCGCGCCGGTACCGCCTCTGAAACCGTCGATGGCGATAATATCCGCGCCGCTTCTTGCAATACCGCTGGCAATCGCCGCAATGTTATGAACGGCGGCAACCTTGACGATAATCGGCTTCTTATAATTCGTTGCTTCCTTTAAAGAATAAACAAGCTGACGAAGGTCCTCAATGGAATAAATATCGTGATGAGGTGCCGGGGAGATGGCATCGGAGCCTTCCGGAATCATACGGGTGCGGGAAACGTCGCCGACGATTTTGGTTCCCGGCAGATGACCGCCGATACCCGGCTTTGCGCCCTGCCCCATTTTAATTTCAATGGCGGCGCCGGCATCCAGATAATTTTCGTAAACACCGAATCTGCCCGAAGCAACCTGAACAACCGTATTCGGACCGTACACATAAAAGTCTTCGTGCAGTCCGCCCTCGCCGGTATTATAATAGATACCGAGCTCTGTTGCGGCGCGGGCAAGGCTTTTGTGCGCGTTGTAGCTGATAGAACCGTAGCTCATGGCGGAGAACATCACCGGCATGGAAAGTTCAAGCTGCGGCGTAAGATTTTCTTTGATTTTGCCGTTTTCGTCACGTTCAACGACAGAAGGTTTTTTGCCGAGGAACACACGGGTTTCCATCGGTTCGCGCAACGGGTCGATGGAAGGGTTTGTAACTTGCGAAGCGTTGATTAGAATTTTGTCCCAATAAACCGGGAACGGCTTCGGATTACCCATTGATGAAAGAAGAACACCGCCGCTGTTTGCCTGCTTGTAAATCTCTTTAATCGTGTCGTTGGACCAGTTGGCGTTCTCCCGGAGGACGCAGTCGTTTTTCACGATTTTTAATGCTTTTGTCGGACAGAGCGAAACACAGCGCTGACAGTTTACGCAGGCAGTTTCGTCGCTGAGCATAATATTTCGGTCCGCGTCGTAATGATGTACCTCGTTGGAACATTGCCGTTCGCAGACCCGGCATCCGATACAGCGGTCATGGTTTCTGATAACTTCAAATTCAGGAGATATATACTCTATTCCCATTAGAAATTTCCCTCCTTCACTTTTATGATGACAGGTTCGCCGCCCGCCGGAGCATAAATGTTTTCAACGTCCGGTTCCATCGTGCGGATGGCGGCTTCCTCGCTTGCAATAAATACCTTGTCGTCCTTTTCGCCAACCACCATGGAGCGGAGCTTTAACCGGTCGTTGAGTGCCATCAGGCCGCCCTCAAAGCCGAGCACGATGGAGAAAGGACCGGTAATTAACAGACTGGAAAAAACGCTTCTTAAATAAGTGAGTTTCTTCCGTTCCTCTTCGCTTTTCTGCTCTATGCTGCTCCAGAACGGAGCTGCGATGACTGCTGCGGTTTCTTCCAGGGTAAGCTTCTGACGGCGCAGCAGATAGTCGGCGATGTAGGTAATTACCTCCGTATCGGTCTGTAACGTACATTTATAACCGAACATTTCGATAAAGCGGCGGTTTGCGTCATAGGAGGAGATTTCTCCGTTATGCACAATGGAATAATCCAACAGCGTAAAAGGATGGGCGCCGCCCCACCAGCCCGGCGTGTTGGTAGGATATCTGCCGTGGGCGGTCCAGGAGTAAGCATTGTATTCCTCTAACCGGTAGAAGCGTCCGACATCTTCCGGAAAGCCTACCGCCTTAAAGGCACCCATATTCTTACCGCAGGAGAATACATAAGCGCCTTTCATCTCCGTATTGATTTTGGTAATGATGCGCACTACATATTCCTTTTCATCGAGCTGTGCCGAGGCGAGAATCGAGGAAAGGGGGGATACAAAGTATCTCCAGATTAACGGTTCATCCGTAATCTCCGGAATTTTTCTTGTAGGAATGTTTTCTGCTCTTACAATTTCAAAGCTGTCTTTCAAAAATTGTTCGCAGGTAGCGCGGCAGAGGTTATCGTCAAAGAAAATATGAAGCGCATACTGGTCTTTGTATTCCGGATAAATACCGTAACCGGCAAAACCGCCGCCCAGACCGTTGGAACGGTCGTGCATCGGTTTCATGCTCTCCATTATCTTTTCTCCGCTCATCCGACAGCCCTCTCTTGAAATGACGGCGGCAATCGCACAACCTGACGGAATTCGTATTTGTCCTTCTTTCTTCATAATGAAAGTCCTTTCACGTTTATTTATTTCAAAATGAATAAAAGCAAAGGCGTTCATCGAAAAGGAATATCCCTTTCAAACGAACGCCTTTGCTCATTTGTTGGGTCATTTTACTCCTTTTCCATATGTTTGTCAAGTGCGAATCCTAAAATTTTTTGAAAAATTTTTTTGAAATTTTTTGAAAAATGGGGGTTGACAAATAAAAAGCGGAGGCGTATAATGCAACGCATGAAAGACAAAGGCGTCTTAGAGAGCATGCTCTCCGAGCCGCATTTGTCTTTTTCTTTTTTTAATTTCATTTTCCGTAAAGGAGGCTTCACTATGAAAACAGTAACAGAGTGTTTTGGAAGTTTGGTATTTGACGACAGGGTAATGAAAGCAAATCTTTCGTCAAATGTGTATCAGTCGTTAAAAAAGACGATTGACGAAGGAGCGCAGCTTGATTTGTCCGTAGCCAATGCAGTAGCAACCGCAATGAAGGACTGGGCAGTCGCAAACGGTGCTACGCATTATACGCACTGGTTTCAGCCGCTTACCGGTATTACGGCGGAGAAGCATGACAGCTTCATTTCCCCGTCACCGGACGGACGTGTGATTATGGAGTTCTCCGGCAAGGAATTGATTAAAGGTGAACCGGACGCGTCCTCGTTCCCTTCGGGCGGTATCCGCGCTACCTTTGAAGCAAGAGGCTATACTGCATGGGACCCGACCTCCTATGCTTTTATTAAAGGAAAGACGCTTTGCATCCCGACGGCGTTCTGTTCCTACGGCGGAGAGGCGTTAGATAAGAAAACCCCGTTATTACGTTCCATGGAAGCCTTAAACCGTCAGGCACTCCGAATTTTACGGCTGTTTGGCAACAACGATGTAAAATGTGTCCGCACTTCCGTAGGACCGGAGCAGGAATACTTTTTGGTTGATAAGGAAATGTACAATAAACGTAAGGACCTGATTTTTACGGGCCGTACCTTATTCGGTGCAAAGGCGCCGAAGGGTCAGGAAATGGATGACCATTATTTCGGTGTAATTAAGCCGAGAGTTGCCGCTTTTATGGAGGACTTAAACGAAGAACTCTGGAAGCTGGGAATCCTTGCAAAGACGGAGCATAACGAGGTGGCTCCGGCACAGCACGAGCTTGCACCGATTTATACGACAACGAACATTGCAACGGACCATAACCAGCTGACAATGGAAATTATGCAAAAGGTAGCGCTCAAGCACGGACTTGTCTGCCTGCTGCACGAAAAGCCGTTTGCCGGTGTGAACGGCTCCGGAAAACATAACAACTGGTCCATTGCCACGGATACGGGGGTAAACCTTCTTTCTCCGGGCGAAACGCCGTATGAAAACGCACAGTTTTTACTGTTCCTTTGTGCGGTAATCAAGGCGGTTGACGATTATCAGGATTTGCTTCGTATTTCGGTAGCAACCGCAGGCAACGACCACAGACTCGGCGCAAACGAAGCACCGCCGGCAGTGGTTTCCATTTTCCTCGGCGATGAGTTAATGGCAATTTTGGACGCAATCGAAAACGACAAGCCGTATGACGCGGTGGAAAAGACAACGATGAAGTTGGGCGTGGATGTACTGCCGAAGTTCGCAAGAGATACCACGGATCGTAACCGTACCTCGCCGTTTGCGTTTACCGGAAATAAGTTTGAGTTCCGTATGCTCGGTTCCTCCAACTCCATTGCCTGTGCAAACATTATGTTAAACAGTGCTGTTGCGGAATCCCTGAAAATTTATGCGGACCGTCTGGAAGGAGCGGAGGATTTTGAAACCGCGCTTCATCAGATGATTAAGAAGACGATTAAGGATCACAAGAGAATCCTTTTCAACGGCAACGGCTATGACGATTCCTGGATTGAAGAGGCTACCAAAAACCGCGGTTTATTAAACTATCCGACTACACCGGACTGCATCCCGCACCTTTTGGATAAGAAGAATGTCGATATGCTGACAGGTCACAAGGTATTCTCCCTGACCGAGCTGAAGTCGCGTTTTGAAATTACGTTAGAGAACTATTCCAAGACTGTTTTGATTGAGGCAAACACGATGGTGGATATGGCGAAGAAGCAGATTTTACCGGCAGTTGAGGCGTATGCTTCCGAGGTTTCCGCTGCGGCAGCCGCAAAGAAGGCGGCAGCGCCGGAGGTTGCCTGTGCTTATGAAAAGGGTCTGGTAAGCAGACTTTCCGCTTTGACCGATTGCATTGCGGCAAAGACCGAGGAGCTGGAAGAGGCAATTAAAAAGACAAAGAGTGTAGCAGAGGTGGAGCAGCAGTCTTACATGGTGCGTGACACGCTGCTTGTAAAGATGAGCGAGCTGCGTGCAGCGGCAGACGAAGCAGAAACGATTACCGCAGAGAAATACTGGCCGTTCCCGACCTACGGTGATTTGCTGTTTGGTGTGCGATAGAAAGGAGGTCATGCTTTATGACGATTGAATTTTGGTTTTTGATTGGCGCTGCATTGGTATTCTGGATGCAGGCAGGTTTTGCGATGGTGGAAACAGGCTTTACGAGAGCGAAAAACGCCGGCAACATCATTATGAAGAACCTGATGGACTTCTGTATCGGTACGGTTGTATTCTCCCTGCTCGGTTACACCCTTATGATGGGCGAGGATACCCTGTTCGGTTTAATCGGTCTGCCGAATATGAATTTATTCGCAAACTTTAAGGAATTTATTGCAAGCCCGGCAGACGGCAGTTTTACCGGCGCTTCAACCTTCGTATTTAACTTAGTATTCTGCGCTACGACCGCAACGATTGTTTCCGGTGCAATGGCAGAGCGTACAAAGTTTTCCGCCTATTGTATCTATTCCGGCGTGATTTCCCTCTTCGTATATCCGATTGAGGCACACTGGATTTGGGGCGGCGGCTGGCTTTCCCAGATTGGCTTCCACGATTACGCAGGTTCCTGTGCAATTCATATGGTAGGCGGTATTGCCGCACTGGTAGGCGCTATCTTCTTAGGGCCGCGTATCGGAAAGTATATTAAGGATAAGAACGGTAAGGTTACGAAGGTAAATGCAATTCCGGGCCACTCCTTAACCTTGGGCGCACTCGGTGTATTTATTCTCTGGCTCGGCTGGTACGGCTTCAACGGTGCGGCAGCAACAACGCCTTCGGAGCTTGCCTCCATTTTCCTGACGACAACGATTGCACCGTCTGTCGCAACCTGTACGGCGATGATTTATACCTGGGTTAAGAACGGAAAGCCGGATGTTTCCATGTGTCTGAACGCCTCTCTGGCAGGTCTTGTAGGTATTACCGCAGGCTGTGACGCGCTTGACGCAATCGGCGCTACGGTGGTAGGTATTGTTTCCGGTATTCTTGTAATTGTGGTAGTTGAACTGCTTGATTTGAAACTTCATATCGACGATCCGGTCGGTGCCGTAGGCGTACATATGGCAAACGGTGTATGGGGTACCTTAGCAGTCGGCTTACTTGCTAACCCGGACGCACCGGCAGGTCTGAGCGGTCTGTTCTACACCGGCTCCGCAAAGCTGTTAGGAATTCAGGCAATCGGTGTGGTAAGCGTTGGGGTATATGCGGCACTCATGATGGCAATTACCTTTGCTGTGATTAAGAAAGTACATGGTCTTCGCGCCTCTGCCGAGGATGAGCTGGCAGGTCTTGATATCAGCGAGCACGGTCTTCCGAGTGCTTATGCGGACTTTGCTCCGGCAGTGGAAAAGTATGCGGAATTTGCAACTTCCGAGCCGATTGCGGTAGTAACGGGCGATACGCCGGTTGCCGAAGCGGTACCGGTGAAAAAGGTTCCTAGCTTTGATAAGGGCGATTCCAAGTTTACAAAGATAGAGATTGTCTTTAAGGAAGAAAAGCTGTATGCATTGAAGGAAGCAATGAGCAAGCTCGGCATTACCGGTATGACGGTGTCCCATGTAATGGGCTACGGTCAGCAGAAGGGTAAGCCGGAGTATTACAGAGGCGTTGCGATTGAAACAAATCTTCTTCCGAAGGTTCAGGTAGATATTGTAGTAAGCAAGATTCCGGTACGGGATGTCATCGAAACCGCAAAGAAGGTTCTTTATACCGGTCACATCGGCGACGGCAAGATTTTTGTTTACGATGTGGAGAACGTGGTTAAGGTTCGCACCGGCGAAGAAGGCTACGACGCTTTGCAGGACGAAGAATAAAAAGAGCGAGGAGGATTTGCAGTATGTGTTCGATTATGGGATATTGTGGAAGCGGTATCACGTCAGAATTATTCCGAGAGGGCTTTGACCGCACGATTTCCAGAGGCCCTGACGACAGCAGGATTGTTGATACGGGAAACGGAATGCTTGGTTTTCACCGGCTTTCCATTATGGGATTGACGCCTGCGGGGATGCAGCCTTTTGAACTGGACGGGAGCTACGTGGTTTGTAACGGCGAGCTTTACGGCTTTGAAAAAATGAAGAAGGAGCTGCAGAATAAGGGCTATGTATTCCAAAGCGAAAGCGACTGTGAAATTCTTCTGCCGTTGTACCGGGAATACGGTGTTAAAATGTTTGAGATGCTGGACGCGGAGTTTGCCTGCATTCTGTTCGACGGCGAAACGAAGGAATATATTGCGGCCCGCGACCCGATCGGCATCCGCCCGCTGTACTACGGTTATGATGAAAAAGGTACGATTCTGTTTGCAAGTGAAGCAAAAAACCTCGTGGGACTGGCAGGAAAAATCCTGCCGTTCCCTCCGGGGCATTATTATAAGGGCGGCGAGTTTATCTGTTATTGCGATATCGCAAAGGTAGAGGCGGTTTGCCATGACGATTTGGAAACGGTATGCCAGAACATTCACGAAAAATTAGTCCGTGGAGTCGAAAAGAGATTGGTGGCGGACGCAAAGGTCGGCTTCCTGCTTTCCGGCGGACTGGATTCTTCCCTTGTCTGTGCGATTGCAGCAAGAAAGAGCAAAGCGCCGATTAAAACGTTTGCCATCGGTATGAGCGAGGACGCCATTGACTTAAAATATGCAAAGCAGGTAGCGGATTATATTAAGAGCGAGCATACGGAGGTTATTATTTCCAAAGAAGAAGTATTGGCTTCCCTGGAAAAAGTCGTGGAGCTTCTCGGGACGTTTGATATTACGACCATCCGCGCAAGTATGGGAATGTATCTTGTTTGTAAGGCGATTCACGAAACCACGGATATCCGCGTGCTGCTGACCGGTGAGATTTCGGATGAACTGTTCGGCTACAAATATACGGATTTTGCGCCGAGTGCGGAGGCATTCCAGAAGGAAGCGGAAAAGAGAATACGGGAGCTGCATATGTACGATGTGCTCCGTGCCGACCGCTGTATTTCCGTAAACTCATTGGAGGCAAGAGTGCCGTTCGGCGACCTTGATTTTGTAAAATATGTGATGTCGATTGACCCGGAAAAGAAGCTGAACAAGTACGGCAAAGGAAAATATCTTTTACGTCATGCCTTTGAGGGCGATTATCTGCCGTATGAGATTTTGTACCGGGAAAAGGCGGCGTTCTCCGACGCGGTAGGGCATTCCATGGTGGATTATTTAAAGGAATATGCGGCAGACTATTACAGCGACAGCGAATTTGAGGAAAAGAAAAAGCAATACACATACGCACAGCCGTTTACAAAGGAATCCCTGTTATATCGTGAGCTTTTTGAGAAATACTATCCGGGGCAGGCAGAAATGATAGCCGGGTTCTGGATGCCGAATAAGGAATGGGAAGGATGCGATGTGAACGATCCGTCGGCCCGCGTACTTTCCAACTACGGTGACAGTGGAAAATAAGGTGAAAGAATTTTCAGGAGAGAGGTCAGTGTTATGACGAAATATATTTTCGTGACAGGCGGTGTTGTATCGGGACTTGGCAAGGGAATTACGGCGGCATCGTTAGGGCGGTTATTGAAAGCGAGAGGCTTGAAGGTTGCGGCGCAGAAGCTGGACCCGTATATCAATGTGGACCCTGGTACGATGAGCCCGTACCAGCACGGGGAGGTATACGTTACCGAGGACGGCGCCGAAACCGACCTTGACCTCGGGCATTATGAACGATTTATTGATGAAAACCTGAACCGGTACTCCAATCTGACGACCGGAAAGGTATATTGGAATGTACTGAACAAGGAACGGCGGGGCGAGTATCTCGGTTCCACCGTACAGGTCATTCCGCATATTACGAACGAAATCAAAGAGTTTGTGTATCGTGTGGGAAAGCAGACCGATGCAGATGTGGTGATTACCGAAATCGGCGGAACCATCGGCGACATAGAATCCCAGCCGTTTCTCGAAGCGGTCCGCCAGATTTCCCTGGAGGTGGGGAGAGAAAACAGTCTGTTTATTCACGTTACCCTTGTCCCGTATCTGCGGGGCTCGGAGGAGCATAAATCAAAGCCTACCCAGCATTCGGTGAAGGAATTGCAGGGAATGGGAATTGCTCCGAATATTATCGTTTTACGGTGCGACGAAGAACTGGAGGAATCTATTTTTAAAAAGATTGCTCTGTTTTGTAATGTAAAAGAGGATTGCGTCATTGAAAATATTACCCTGCCGAATCTCTATGAAGCACCGTTGATGTTGGAAAAATCGAATTTCTCTGCCGTTGTGTGCAGAGAGCTTGGAATAGATGCTCCGAAGCCGGATCTGACCGAATGGGAGCAGTTGGTGGAGCGGATTAAAAACCGGTCAAAGATTGTTGAAATCGGCCTTGTCGGGAAATATGTGAAGCTGCACGACGCCTATCTTTCCGTTGCCGAGGCGTTGCGCCATGCGGGCTACAAGTGGGACGCCCATGTGAAAATTCACTGGATTGATTCGGAAACCCTGACGGAGGAAAACTATAAAAAGGAGTTAGCGGGACTGGACGGTATTCTTGTTCCGGGCGGTTTCGGAAGCCGGGGCATTGAAGGTATGATTTTAGCGGCTAAGTATGCCCGGGAGAGCAGGCTGCCTTACTTCGGTATCTGCCTCGGAATGCAGATTGCGGTCATAGAATATGCCAGAAACGCAGCGGGACTGTCGGACGCGGATTCCGGGGAGTTTCGCGAGGAATGCAAGCATAAGGTCATCGACTATATGCCGGGACAGAGCGACGAAATCGATAAGGGCGGTACGCTGCGGCTGGGCAGTTACCCTTGTATGATTCAGCCGGGGACGACAATGGAACGCTGCTACGGAAAGACAATGATTTGGGAACGTCACCGCCACCGCTATGAATTCAATAACGAATACCGGGATACGCTTGCCGAAGCGGGACTTACGTTCAGCGGAATTTCACCGGACGGCAGGCTGGTGGAAACGGTAGAACTGACGGAATATCCGTTTTATGTGGGCGTGCAGTATCACCCGGAGTTTAAGAGCAGACCGGACAATGCCCATCCGTTATTCGAGGGCTTTATCGGAGCGGCATTGCGGCACGGGACGGAGGTGAAAGCATGAGCCTCCATGAAGAATGCGGAGTTTTCGGCGTAATCAGTCCGAAGGAGGAAGATGTTGCGGCTATCGTGCATTACGGACTGTATGCTTTGCAGCACAGAGGGCAGGAAAGCTGCGGAATTGTAGTAAACGACGACGGCGTGTTTTTCTCCCATAAGGATATCGGGCTGGTAAGCGAGGTGTTTACCAAGGATAAAATGGCAGCCTTTCCGAAGGGAACGATGGCGGTGGGACATGTGCGCTACGGAACCACGGGCGGCACGACGCGGAACAACTGTCAGCCGTTAGAGGTAAATCACCAGAAAGGAAAAATGGCGTTAGCCCATAACGGAAATTTAAGTAATGCAGGAAAGCTTCGGGATGAACTGGAACTTTCCGGAGCAATTTTTCATACCACAAGCGATACGGAAACAATTGCTTATATTATAACAAAGGCGCGGCTTTCGGAACCGTCCATAGAGGCTGCCGTAAGCAGCGCCATGAACACGTTAGAGGGAGCCTACTCCCTTGTTCTTATGTCATCGGCAAAACTGATTGCGGTCAGGGACCCGCACGGTTTCCGGCCGCTTTGTTACGGAAAAACGCCGGACGGGGCCTATGTAGTGGCGTCGGAAAGCTGCGCCCTGCAGGCGGTAGGTGCGGAATTTATCCGGGACGTGCTGCCGGGAGAGCTGCTGGTATTCAGTAAAAACGGCGTGGAATCCCACCGGGAGCATTGCGGAACCTGCGAGAAAAGGAGCTGTATTTTTGAACAGATTTATTTTGCCAGACCGGATTCCGTAATCGACGGCGTTTCCGTCCACGAAGCAAGAGTGCGTGCCGGTGAAATTCTTGCGGCAACCTATCCGGCGGACGCGGACATCGTAATCGGCGTGCCGGATTCGGGACTGGATGCGGCGTTAGGTTATTCAAAGGCTTCGGGCATTCCCTACGGCATCGGCCTGGTAAAAAATAAATACATTGGGAGAACCTTTATTTCACCGGGGCAGGAACAGCGGCTTGATCAGGTGAAAATCAAGTTAAGTCCGGTGAAAAGTACATTGGAAGGAAAGAGAGTCGTTCTGATTGACGATTCCATTGTGCGGGGTACGACCAGCAAGCGTATTGTGAAACTTCTGCGGGAAGCGGGAGCGGCAGAGATTCATATGCGGATTTCTTCTCCGCCGTTTTTACATCCCTGCTATTACGGCACGGATATCGATTCGGAGGAGTTTTTGATTGCATGCAGCCATTCCGTGGAAGAAATAGCGGTGTTGCTCGGTGCGGACAGTCTTGGGTATCTGCCTTTGGAAAAACTGGGAAAGCTCATCGGCGGTTCGGAGTATTGTGCCGCCTGCTTTGACGGAAAGTATCCGACCGCGGTTCCCGACAAAATCAGAAAAAACCGGTTTGAGGGAAAACTTTCGGAACGCAACAAAGGGTAGATTAAGAAAAGTGAGGAAAACGGCATGGAAGGTGAATATAACAGAAAACTGATACTGGAGGACGGCACGGAATATTACGGCTTTGCCTTTGGGGACGATTCCGAGCGGATTACGGAAATTGTTTTTAATACGTCGATGGTTGGATATCAGGAAATTATTTCCGACCCGTCCTATACGGACCAGACCGTTGTGATGACCTATCCTTTGATCGGAAATTACGGAATTGCCGCGGAGGATTTCGAAACGGAGGTTCCGACTATCGGAGGCCTGGTTGTGAGGGACTATAATGATGTGCCTTCCAATTTCAGAAGTATCAAAACATTGTCGCAGGTCATGCGGGAATACCGGATTCCCGGCATCTACGGAGTAGATACCCGTAAGCTGGTACGCTCTATCCGTGATTTGGGAAGCCGCCGGGCGCTTATGACCGGTACGGCTACCTCGCTGGAGGAGGGGCTTCGGAAGCTGCGCGCCTATGTGCCTCCGAAGGATGCGGTGGCGAGAGTGAGCCGCAAGACCGCGCAGGAGTTTTTTGTGCCGGACGCGGCGTTCCATATCGCGGCGATTGACTGCGGAATGAAACAGAATATTGTACGGAGTCTGAATCGGAGAAACTGTAATGTAACGGTTCTGCCCTGGGATGTATCGGCGCAGGAGATAGAAGCGCTGCACCCGGACGGAATCTTTATTTCAAACGGTCCCGGCGACCCGGTGAATGCGGTCCCGGTGATTGAGCTTGTGAAGCGCCTGCGCGGAACGTATCCTATTTTCGGCATCTGCCTCGGACACCAGATTATTTCTCTGGCGTACGGCGCCCGTACCTATAAGCTGAAATTCGGGCACAGAGGCGGCAATCATCCGGTGAAGAATCTGGAGAACGGAAAAATCGAGATTACTTCACAGAACCATTCCTATGCGGTGGATGCGGACAGTCTGAAGGAAACTCCGCTTTCGGTTACGCATCTGAATCTGCTTGATGGGACGGTAGAGGGGGTTGCATGCCGCGCGGATAAGATTTTCAGCGTGCAGTACCATCCGGAAAGCGCGCCGGGTCCTCAGGACAGTGCGTATCTGTTCGACCGTTTTATTGACCTTATGAAGGAGGAAAAGCACCATGCCTAAAAGAACAGACCTGAAAAAAATACTTGTCATCGGTTCCGGTCCGATTGTCATCGGGCAGGCCGCCGAGTTCGATTATGCGGGTACGCAGGCGTGCCTTGCTTTGAAGGAGGAAGGTTACGAGGTTATTTTGTGCAATTCCAATCCGGCGACGATTATGACGGATACCACGATTGCGGATAAGGTTTATATGGAGCCGTTGACGTTGGAATATGTTGCAAAAATACTGCGGCGGGAGCGTCCGGACGCGATTGTTCCGGGAATCGGCGGTCAGACCGGACTGAATCTTGCCATGCAGCTTGAGAAAAAGGGAGTATTAAAGGAATGTCAGGTGGAGCTTTTGGGAACCCGCAGCGAAAGTATCGAGCGCGCGGAGGACAGAGAGCTGTTTAAGGAGCTTTGCGAGAGCCTCGGAGAGCCGGTGCTGCCGTCGATTGTTGTGGGCTCTATGGAGGAAGGCTTGGCGGCTGTGGAACAGATGGGATATCCGGTTGTTCTTCGGCCTGCTTTTACGTTGGGCGGAACCGGCGGCGGGTTCGCGGATAATGAAAAGGAATTTACGGAGCTGCTCCGGAACGGGCTGTCGCTGTCGCCGGTCAGCCAGGTGCTTGTGGAAAAAAGCGTAAAGGGGTATAAGGAGATTGAGTACGAGGTCATCCGTGACGCAAACGATACCGCTATCACGGTTTGTAATATGGAAAATCTGGATCCGGTGGGAATTCATACGGGGGACTCCATTGTTGTCTGCCCGTCCCAGACTTTGACGAACAAGGAATATCATATGCTGCGTGACAGCGCCTTAAAAATAATCCGCGCGTTAAAAATCGAGGGCGGCTGTAATGTGCAGTTTGCACTGGACCCGCAGTCGTTTCAATATTATCTGATTGAGGTAAACCCGCGTGTTTCCCGTTCCTCCGCACTGGCGTCAAAGGCAAGCGGTTATCCGATTGCCCGCGTATCGGCAAAAATCAGCGTGGGAATGACGCTAGACGAAATTATGATTGCAAATACACCGGCGTCCTTTGAACCGGCATTGGATTATGTTGTGACGAAGATGCCGCGTTTCCCGTTTGATAAATTTACCGATGCGGACAACCGGCTCGGTACGCAGATGAAGGCTACCGGAGAGGTAATGAGCGTCGGAAGAACCCTGGAGGAAAGTCTGTTAAAGGCAGTCCGCTCCCTGGAAATCGGCGTGTATCATCTGCATATGCCGAAGTTCGACGGCAAAAGCGAGGAGGAACTGTTACAGTATATCAAAATAGGGACGGACGATCGTATTTATGCGATGGCACAGCTGCTGCGTATGGGAGTTTCCGTAGAACGCCTTGTGCAGCAGTCGCAGATTGACCGATTTTTTGTGGAGAAGCTTAAAAATATCATTGAGGAAGAAAACCGGATGAAAAATGCCGTAGACGATAAAAGAGAGCTGCTTCGCGCAAAGAAGCTCGGTTTTTCCGACCGGGCGGTGGCATGGCTCTGGAACAGAAAAGAAAGCGATGTATTTGCGCTGCGGAAAAAGGAAGGGATGTTCCCGGTTTATAAAATGATTGATACCTGTGCCTCCGAGTTTAAGAGCTACATTCCGTATTTTTATTCCTCCTATGAGGAGGAGAACGAATCCGTTGTATCCGATAAAAGGAAGATTGTCGTTCTCGGTTCCGGTCCGATTCGTATCGGGCAGGGCGTGGAGTTCGACTATTCTACGGTGCATGCGGTAAAAACGATTAAAGAGGCAGGATATGAGGCCATTATTATCAATAACAACCCGGAAACCGTATCCACCGACTATACCACTTCGGATAAGCTTTATTTTGAGCCGCTCTGCGTAGAGGATGTGATGAATATTATTTGTCTGGAACAGCCGGAGGGCGTCATTGCCTCTTTGGGCGGACAGACCGCAATCAATCTGGCGGAGCCGTTAACGGAGCACGGTGTCAGAATTATCGGTACGGATTGCGAGGCAATAGAAAAAGCGGAAAACAGGGACGCATTTGAAAAACTGCTTTTGGAGCTTTCGATTCCGCAGCCGAAGGGCAGCGCGGTAACGAGTATCGAGGAAGGCGTAGCGGCAGCGGAGGAAATCGGCTATCCGGTGCTTGTCAGACCGAGTTTTGTGCTGGGCGGGCGCGCCATGCAGATTGTCGCAAAGGAGGAACATCTGCGCCGTTATTTAAAAACAGCGGTTGAGATTGATGAGGACCGACCGGTGCTGGTAGATAAATATGTTCGCGGAAAAGAGGTAGAGGTTGATGCAATCTGCGACGGGACGGATGTTTTTGTGCCGGGAATTATGGAGCTGGTAGAACGGACCGGTATTCATTCCGGCGACTCCATCAGCGTATATCCGACGTTCAGTATATCCGACAAGGTAAAGCAGACGATTTTGGAATACACAAAGAAGCTGGGCCTCGGCATCGGGATTGTGGGACTTTACAATATCCAGTTTATTGTGGATAAGCAGGAAAACGTCTATATTATTGAGGTAAACCCGCGTTCCTCCCGTACCGTACCGTTCTTATCAAAAGCGACCGGGTACAGTCTTGCGGATATCGCGACCCTTGTAATTCTCGGAAAAAGCTTAAAGGAGCAGGGCTTTACGGAAATCTATCCGCAGGAGAAAAAGCGCTGGTATGTAAAAGCGCCTGCCTTTTCCTTCTCGAAGCTGCACGGCATGGACGCCTACCTTTCGCCGGAAATGAAATCCACCGGCGAGGCAATCGGCTATGATAATAAGCTCCACCGTGCGATGTATAAGGCGCTGATTGCCTCGGGAATTACCTTACAGAATTACGGGACGGTGATGGTAACGCTGGCGGACGAGGATAAGGAAGAAGCGCTTCCGCTGGTAAAACGATTCTATGATATGGGCTTTAACATTGAGGCTACCATCGGAACGGCAGTTTATTTAAAGGAACACGGAATCCGTACCCGCCTCCGCAGAAAGCTGAGCGAGGGCAGCACGGAGGTACTGGATTCCATCCGCGCGGGCTATGTCAGCTATATTATTAACACGCGCGCCATATTATCCGGCGTCCATTACGAGGACGGTGTGGCAATCCGGCGCTGTGCCAGCGAGAATAACGTAACGATGTTTACCTCTCTGGATACCGTCGGTGTGCTGCTGGATGTGCTGGAGGAAATCACAATCGGTATTTCGACGATATCATAATTTTAAGATTTGAATTGCAAGATGCTACATTTCGTGGTAAGATAACAATGGAAACTTACTGAAAGGAAGCGAAAGCATGTTAGCACAGGCAATGGTGGAGCTCGGAAAGAAGCGCTCCACAATCAGAGAAATTTTTGAATACGGAAATCAGAGAGCAAAGGTAGTCGGGAGAGAGAATATTTTTGATTTCAGCCTCGGAAATCCGAATGTTCCGGCACCGGAAATCGTGACGAAGACCCTTCTTGATATCATTACAAAAGAGAACCCGGCGGCGCTGCACGGGTATACCAGCGCGCAGGGAGCGGATTTTGTACGGGAGTCGATTGCAACCTCGATTAACCGCCGTTTTGCAACGAATTTTACAAAGGACAATTTATATATGACCGTAGGTGCGGCTGCGGCAATCAGCATCTGCTTTAAGGCACTTACCGTACCGGGGGATGAGTTTATTGTATTTGCGCCGTTTTTCCCGGAATACGCGTGCTTTATTGAAAAGGGAGCGGGGGCAAGGTGTGTCGTTGTACCGGCAGACACGGAGAATTTTCAGATTAATTTCGAGGAGTTTGAAAAGCGCATTACGGAACACACAAAGGGCGTAGTCATCAACTCCCCGAACAACCCGTCGGGGGCGGTTTATTCGGAAGAAACGATACTGCGCCTGGCAAAAATACTGTCCGAAAAGGAGAAGGAGTACGGTCATGCGATTTATCTGATTTCGGATGAACCGTATCGTGAGATTGCGTATGACGGTGTAGAAATTCCGTATGTAACCAAGTATTATCATAACACGTTTGTGTGTTATTCTTATAGTAAGTCCCTTTCTCTGCCGGGAGAGCGTATCGGTTATATTGTAGTGCCGGCGGAGATGGAGGACTGGCAGGACGCTTACGCGGCGGTATGCGGCGCAGGGCGTATCTTAGGCTATGTCAATGCACCGAGTCTGTTTCAGCGCGTAGCGGCTGCCTGCGCTGCGGAAACCTCGGACATTTCCATTTATCAGAAAAACCGTGACCTTCTTTACGAGGGTCTGTCCTCCTTCGGCTACCGGGTAGTAAAGCCGCAGGGCGCTTTTTATCTGTTCCCGCAGGCGCTGGAGGAAGACGAAAAGGCATTTTGCGAAAGAGCGAAAAAGTACGACTTGTTGTTAGTGCCGGGAACGGACTTCGGCTGTCCGGGGTTCCTTCGGATTTCGTATTGCGTTACGACCGCACAGGTGGAGCGTGCGCTTCCGTTGTTTGAGAAACTGGCAAAGGAATACGGAAAGTAAACCGGCAGGGAAGGTACGAAAGAAAGGACAAGAATCGTATGGAACGTGGTACTGCGTTGGAGCGATTGCTGCAAGTAATCAGTAAGCCCAAGGTATATATCCAGACGCACAATTATCCCGACCAGGACGCACTGGCAAGCGCGTTCGGACTGCAGGAGCTTTTGCGGTATAAGGGGTACGAGGCGGTCATCTGCTATCAGGGACAGATTGACAAGGTAAATACCGTAACGATGGTAACCGTGCTCGGAATCGAGCTGTATGATGTGGATGATATTGACATGACGGAAGACGATGAAATTATTATCGTGGACGGTCAGAAGGGGAATATGAATGTGCAGGAGCTGATTGCCGGAGAAATTGCCTGCATTGACCATCATCCGCGGCAGCAGACGGACAGTTACCGCTTTTTTGATATTCGTAAGGTGGGGGCCTGCGCGTCGATTATCGCAGAGTATTTCCGCGAAAACGAGATACCGGTCAGCGAAAAGGCGGCAACGGCGCTGGTGTACGGTATTAAGATGGATACGGCAAATCTGATGCGGCAGACGACGGTGTTAGATGTCGATATGTTTTGTTATATGTATAAGAAAGCAAATCTTGAAATGCTCCGGCTGTTTGAGGGCAATTCTTTACAGCTCAAGGATTTGGAGGCATATCGGCAGGCATTGGCAAATTTACAGATTTGCGGGCATAATATCGGCGTTGCGAATGTGGGTGCGGGTTGCTCCGAAGCAATGATGGGAACGCTTTCGGATTTTATTATGTCGCTCGGAGAGGTGCGTTTTTCCGTGGTATATTCGTACCGCGCCGGCGGATTAAAAATCTCTCTCCGCAGTGAAACGCCGGAGTTGGACGCAAGCAGGATTATCCGGCGGGCGATTTCCGGTTGTCAGGGCGGAGGCGGCGGACATGCCGGAATGGCAGCGGGCTTTATCCCGGAGCTTACCGAACGTCAGGCGGGAGAACTGGAACGGACGCTGACGGAACGGATTGTTCATATAGTGGCGGAGTGTGACGGGGAAATAGAATAACAAAAGGAGATTCGAGATGGAATTAGTAACCGTAAGAGAGTTGTATCGCAACCGTGATGCGTATTTAGGAAAAAAGGTCAGTGTAGGCGGATGGGTAAGAAGCGTCAGGGATTCCAAGGCGTTTGGCTTTATTGTATTAAATGACGGTACGTTTTTTGAAACGTTACAGGTAGTATACCATGACACGATGGACAATTTTGCGGAGATTTCCAAGCTGAATGTGGGTTCCGCCATCCTTGTGACCGGAGAACTGGTTGCAACGCCGGACGCAAAGCAGCCGTTTGAAATACAGGCGGAGGAGATAACGGTAGAGGGAACCTCAACGCCGGACTATCCGCTGCAGAAAAAGCGCCATACGTTAGAGTTCCTGCGTACCATGACGCATTTAAGACCGCGTACCAACACGTTTCAGGCGGTATTCCGTGTGCGTTCTCTGATTGCCTACGCGATTCATAAGTATTTTCAGGAGCGTGACTTCGTGTATGTGCATACGCCGCTGATTACGGGAAGCGACTGTGAAGGAGCGGGCGAGATGTTCCGCGTGACCACGATGGACATGGAGAATGTTCCGAAGAACGCGGACGGCACGGTGGATTATACGAAGGATTTCTTCGGAAAGTCCACGAACCTTACCGTAAGCGGACAGTTAAACGGTGAAACCTATGCAATGGCATTCCGCAATATCTATACGTTCGGACCGACCTTCCGTGCGGAGAATTCCAACACGACGCGCCATGCGGCGGAGTTCTGGATGATTGAACCGGAAATCGCCTTTGCGGATTTACAGGATGATATGGCGTTAGCAGAGGGAATGATTAAGTATATTATTTCCTATGTGCTGGAAAACGCGCCGGAGGAGATGAATTTCTTCAACAGTTTTGTGGATCAGGGGCTGATTGAGCGCCTGAATCATGTGCTTCATTCGGAGTTCGGTCATGTGACTTACACGGAAGCAATAGAGATTCTGGAGAAGAACAATGACAAGTTTGATTACAAGGTGAGCTGGGGATGCGATTTGCAGACCGAGCACGAGCGTTACCTTACGGAGCAGATCTTTAAGAAGCCGGTATTTGTAACCGATTATCCGAAGGAAATCAAGGCATTCTATATGAAGCTGAATCCGGATAACAAGACGGTTGCGGCAATGGATCTTCTGGTGCCGGGCATCGGTGAGATTATCGGCGGAAGCCAGAGAGAGGACGATTATGATAAGCTCTATGCAAGAATGGAGGAGCTGAAACTGAATCCGGCGGATTACGAGTTCTATCTGGATTTGCGTAAGTACGGCTCCGCAAGACACGCAGGCTTCGGCCTCGGCTTTGAGCGTTGCGTTATGTACCTGACCGGAATCGGCAATATCCGCGATGTGATTCCGTTCCCGAGAACCGTAGGAAACTGCGATTTATAAGTAAAAGAGGAGGAAGGTTATGAAGTCAGAAGCGGTGTTTCCGAATATAGGAAAATCAAAGCTTCCGTTTCAGACACCTGCAGTCGGCTTAAATAAAAAGCAATGTCCGATTGTGCGGGAGTCCGGGTATTGTCTGCCCCAGCTGATTTTCAGCGCGGAGGGCGAGGGTGTATTGGAAACCGAGGGGAAGGTGTTTTCCGTGAAGGAGGGAGGAATTTTCTTCCTTCCCGCAGAGAGAGAACACCGGTATTACGGAAAGGGAGAATGGGTAACAAGCTGGATTCATTTGGCGGGAGAGGAAATGCAGCAGACCCTGGAGTGCCTGGGGTTACAGGACGCGGTTGTAGTGAACGGGATGGATACGACTCAGTTTGAACGTATTTTGCGTCAGATATTGACGGTGCTGAAAACCGACCGGTTGCAGGGGATGGAGAGAAGCTCCGTCCAGTTGTATGAACTGCTGATGGAGTTTCATATGCTGCGGCATGAGATGGTGCAGCCGCAGAGCCGTGGAATGCAGAGACTTCTGCCGTTACTGGATTATATTGACGAGCATATTACGGAGCAGCTTACGTTAGCGCAGATGGCGGCGGTGCTTAAGATTACGCCGCAGCATCTGTGCCGTACCTTTAAGGATGCACTGGGCATGCGCCCCTTTGAGTATATTATAAAGCGCAGAATCCAGATTTCCAAGAGGTATCTGGCGGATCAAACGATCAAAGTTTCAACGGTAGGTCAGATGGTGGGAATGCGGGATGTCAGCTATTATTGCTACAATTTCAAGAGGCTGGAAGGGGTAACGCCGAACGAGTTCCGCGCGCGGAATTTTTAGATTCATACGAAAGACTTTGTTGCAATGAAGCGGTTATTTCCTGTAAAGATTCAGGTGTCAAAAGGTTGCTTTTCATTACGGAACTTTGCATAGAAGAAAGAGTCCTTTCTCTGGTTTCGGATATAAGTCTTTCTAATTGCTCCGTCAAAATTGTTAAGCAATCACGCAACCGACCTTTACGCGCCCTCCTTGGCGCGTGTCGGTCTTGCCCGGACGTCCTGTCCGGGCACTGCTGATACTTAAGCGGAGCAATAAGAAAGTCTAATATCCTATACAAAGTTCAAGGACTCTTTCTTCTATGCAAAGTTCCTTTCGTAGCAGAATGTGTGTTGACACCTGAATCTTGCAAAGCAAAAAAGCGGAGCTGTCGCAGTTTGCGTGATGTTATGCGGGGGCAGGAGGGGAAGACGGGAGGAAGCAAATGGATTTTAGAAAGCGGCTGATTGTTGCCTTTATGATAATGACGCTGTTTCCGATGGTGTTATTGACAAGCCTTGCATTCGTAATTGTGAAATATCAGGCAGTAGTTATGCAGCAGACCTATGATACCGAGGTAGATACGTTGCAGGCGCTGCAAAATCCGGTACAGGTTTTGAACCGGCTGACGCGCGGCACCTATAATGAATTGAAAACGGTGACGGAAACAAACCCGGATTCTTTATTGGATATGTCTTATCTGGAACGGGTCAATGAAAGTCTGGGAAAGCGACAGGCTTTTTTGGTCGTACAAAAAAACGGGGAATCTGTCTATTGCGGGGATGAAAACATTTATAAAAGAATCGAGGATTCGCTCCCGGCATATGGTTCATACAATGCCAATGTGGACGGCGGTCTGTATATTAACGGCAGGATTCCTTATCTGGTAAAGCAGCATGATTTTTTATTTTCCGACGGGGAGCCGGGCAGTGCATATATTATTTCGGATGCCAGCACGGTAATGCCGCAGACCAGGAACTCCATTATACAGGCAATCGGCTCGATTCTGATTGTATTGTTTGTTACCGGAATGTTGTTGATTATCTGGCTTTACGCGGGTATTGTAAAGCCGATTAACAAGCTGAAGACCGCTACGAAGCGGGTCAAGGAGGGCGATTTGAACTTCCGGCTGGAAAAGACCAGCGAGGATGAAATCGGGGAGCTGAGCAAGGATTTCGAGGAAATGCGCGCCCACTTAAAGACGGAGATTGATACGCGGATTCAATATGAGGAGGATTTAAGAAATTTAATCGGAAATATTTCCCATGATTTAAAAACACCGCTTACTACGATTAAAGGGTATGCGGAGGGGATGATAGACGGTGTTGCGGATACGCCGGAGAAGCAGGAAAAATATCTGCGTACCATACGGAACAAGGCGGAGGATATGACGCGTATGGTGGAGGAACTGGCGTTGTATACACGGATTGACTGTAAGTCGTATCCGTACTATTTTGAAAAGGTAAAGCTCACGGATTTTTTTGAGGACTGTATTGAGGAGGATGAACCGGAGCTGGAGCAGAAACATATTGAAATTGCGCTGGAAAGTTCTCTTTCGGGGGAGGATGAGGTGTATGCCGACAGGGAGCAGTTAAAGCGCATTACCATGAATATTATCGGAAACGCAGTAAAATACTTATCGAAAGAGAGCGGAAAAATAACCATAACGCTTTTAGACGAGGAGGCCTATATCCGGACGGAAATAAGCGATACGGGTGCCGGAATCGCAGCGGAGGATTTACCGCATATCTTTGAGCGTTTTTATCGAGGGGATGCTTCCAGAAATACGGGAAAGGGCGGTTCGGGTCTGGGACTTGCAATCGTAAAGCAGATTGTAGAGGATCACGGAGGCACAATCACGGCAAGAAGCAAAGAAGGGGAAGGAACCACAATCTCATTTACCTTGTTAAAGGTACGGTGGGACGGCGGTGAGCAGGAAATTCCGCAGATACATAGAGAACTGCGCGGAATTAAGGGATAGCATTCCGAAACGGGTAAAAGCGAAAAGGAGGAAGTATGGCGAGGATTTTAATTATTGAGGATGAAACGGCAATTGCCGAGCTGGAACGGGATTATTTGGAGCTTTCCGGCTGCTCCGTAACCATTATGGAGGACGGAGTGAAGGGAAAAAAGGCGGCGTTGGAGGAAGAATATGATTTGGTGATTCTGGATTTGATGCTGCCGGGCTGCGACGGGTTTGAGATTTGTAAGACAATCCGGGAAGCCAAAGATATTCCGGTGTTAATGGTGTCCGCAAAAAAGGACGAGGTAGACAAAATCCGAGGGCTGGGCTTAGGGGCCGACGATTATATTACAAAGCCGTTCAGCCCGAGCGAGTTGGTTGCGCGGGTAAAGGCGCATTTGCAGCGTTATGAGAGGCTGGTGGGCAGCGGGATTCGCGCAAACAAGATTGTGGAAACAAGAGGACTTCGGATTGATAAGACCGCAAGGCGCGTTTTTGTAAACGGGGAGGAAAAGCCGTTTACTACAAAGGAGTTCGACCTTTTAACGTATCTTGCGGAGAATCCGAATCGTGTGTTTTCCAAGGAAGAACTGTTCCGCGCCATTTGGGATATGGATTCCGTCGGCGATATTGCAACGGTAACGGTGCATATTAAGAAGGTGCGGGAAAAAATTGAAACGGACACATCAAATCCGCAGTATATCGAAACGATATGGGGCGTGGGATATCGGTTTAAGGCATAATACGGTTGGAAAGAGGTTGGAGGATTTGGTACAGGCAATGATACAAGGGGTGACCCTGCGGTTTGAAACGGGCGAAGCATTGTTTTCACCGGCTGCGGTAGACCGGGGAACTCTTGCCATGCTTTCTGCGGCGGAGTTTCGGCCGGAGGATGTGGTGTTGGATTTGGGCTGCGGCTACGGTGTTGTGGGAGTGTTTGCGGCAAAGAAAATCGGCGGAGAACGGGTAACGATGTCCGACTGCAATCAAACCGCAGTAGCATTGGCGCAAAGAAATGCGGAGCAAAACGGTGTGCAGGGCGTTACCGTACTGCAAAGCAACGGTTTTGAAGAAATCGAGCGGCGGGATTTTACTTTGATTTTATCGAATCCGCCGTATCACACCGATTTTTCGGTGGCAAAGCACTTTATTGAGGAGGGTTATCGTCATCTTGCGGAAGGCGGCAGGATGTTTATGGTAACAAAGCGGCTTGACTGGTACAAAAATAAGTTGACCTCCGTATTCGGCGGCGTCCGTGTGCGGGAGGCGGACGGGTATTTCGTGTTCTGTGCGGAAAAACGGAAACGCCCGGCCGACAGGGAAAAAACGGTCAGAACAATGTCAAAGAAATTGGAACGCAAGTATGCGGGAAGGAAGAAAGGAGCAAGGAAATGAGCGGAGAAGGGATTGTAGTGGTAAAGGAAGAAAAGGAAAGAAAATCGCTTTTGGGACGGCTGTTTCGTCTGGCAATGTTTGCCGCGGCGGTGTACGGTGCCGTTGCCGCAATAGCAAGAGTAATGCTTCGTGTGGCAAACCGCTTCGAGGAGGAGAACGAAGGCAAAGAGAAAAAGCGGTATTTGAATTTTATGAACGGAAGAAATTACCGTTTTGAAAAAGAAAAGATATCCTCGGTGGAGATTTATGCCGCAGCGGGCGGCGTTGAGCTGGATTTAACCGGAGCGGAGCTTTCGCAGGAAACGACGGTCTGCGTGCGCGCGCTTATGAGCGGCGTTGTGATTAAGGTGCCGCCGATGGTGCGCGTGGAAGTAAAGACGGCGGATGTTATGAGCGGTTTCGTAAATCTGGTGCCGAATTACGAGCACGAAAACCTTCCGGTGGTTTATTTGACGGCACAGAGCATAATGAGCGGTATCCGTGTGAAAATGGAGCCGGAGATAAAATAGCATTGACATTTCTTTAACTATTGCATATAATAAAGCCGGAAACAGGAAAGGGTTTCCGCGCCGATTCAAAGGAGGCTCCGATGAAGAGGCGGGTAAAGAAAATCGTTCTGAATACAGAGGGATACGTTCCCGGTAACGAAGAAAGCGAGGAAAGAATATGAAGAAAAGAGCAGCATTTTTACTGGCAGCGGCAATGCTTGTTTCGGCATTTGCGGGTTGCGGAAAGCAGGAGAGTCAGGCGGAGCCGACGAAGGCGCCGGAGGTAACGGCAGAGCTGACAAAAGAGGCAGAAATACCGACGGAGGCACCGACCGAAGCGCCGAAGGAGAAGATTTCGATTAACATCGCGGCGCTAAAGGGTCCGACGGCGCTTGGCATGTTGAAACTCATGGAAGATGCCGAGGCCGGTACGACGGCAAACAACTATCACTTTACGATTGCCGGTGCCGCAGATGAAATTACGGCGGGCATCATAAAGGGCGACATTCCGATTGCAGCGGTTCCGTGTAATCTGGCGTCCGTGCTTTACAACAAGTCCCAAGGCGGCGTAACGATGCTCGGAATTAATACGCTCGGCGTACTTTACATTGTAGAAACCGGCGATACCGTTCAGAGTGTTGCCGATTTAAAGGGAAAGACAATTTACTCTACCGGTAAGGGAACCACCCCGGAATATACGTTAATTCAGCTGTTAAAGTCCGCAGGCTTAGACCCGGAAAAGGATGTAACCGTAGAGTTCAAGTCCGAGGCGACCGAAGTGGCGGCGATTCTTTCCGATGCGGAGAATGCTGTGGCAATGCTTCCGCAGCCGTATGTAACAACGGTACTGAACAGCAATGAAAAGGCGCGGATTGCGCTTGATGTAACAAAGGAATGGGAAGCGTTAAACGAGAACTCCACCGTAGTAACCGGCGTGGTTGTGGCAAATACAAAGTTCTTAAATGAGAACCGTGAGGCAGTGGAAGCATTTATGGACGAGTATGCGGTATCTGCGGCGTACACGGTAGAAAACGTGGAGGACGCGGCAGCCCTGTCCGAGAAGTTTGGTATTTTTAAGGCAGCCATTGCGACAAAGGCAATTCCGTACTGCAACATTGTGTTAATCGAAGGCGAAGAAATGAAGACGAAGGCAAACGCTTATTTGCAGGTGTTATTTGAACAGAATCCTGCTTCCGTAGGCGGTGCAATGCCGGAGGATAACTTTTTCTATCAGAGATAATAAAATGAAAGGGTCGTACACGAAAAGGTACGACCCTTTTTTTATCGAATAGGAAATTGCGTCCTATTCGATAAAAAAAGCGCTCCGCTGAGGATGCGCACTCGCGCGCTTGGAAGATGTCGCAAGCGACCGCGCCAGACGTCGAGAGTCCGCAAGCGGACTCTTTCTTCTGTGCAAAGTTCCGTAATCAGAAGTCGCGTTTTGCTCCTCGGAACTTTACAGGCGATTACCCTGCGGAGGCCTTTGTTTTGCTTGTGAAATCCGATGCTATCTGCTATACTTAACTGTGTAAATCCTCCTGCCCGGGACAGCGGCAGACGTTTATAGGGAGGAGGAACAAGACGTGTCCGAAAAAGGAGAGAATACCTGTGGATAAGCGGGACGGAAAGAAAAAGAATGTGTGGATAAAAACCGCGGCGGCGGTGTTGTTCTGGCTTGCGGTCTGGCAGCTTGCGGCAATGTATATGAATAACAATATTCTGGCAGCTTCCCCGGCGGAAACGGTAAAAACGCTGTGGGAACTCGTGCAAACGGCGGCGTTCTGGAAAGCGGTCGCCTCTTCCTTTGCCAAAATTGCTTCCGGCTTTTTCCTTGCGGTACTCGCGGGTATCGTATGTGCGGTGCTCGCGTCCGTTTCGGAATTGGTACGCGCATTGTTAAATCCGCTGCTGCGGCTGATTAAGGCAGTTCCGGTAGCCTCCTTTATTATTTTGGCGCTGCTTTGGATTTCTTCGAAAAATCTTTCTGTCCTGATTTCGTTTCTAATGGTGCTTCCGGTGATTTATACGAATGTATTGCAGGGCATCGAGGCAACCGACAGAGAACTTTTGGAAATGGCGGAGGTCTTTCGGATAACAAAGGGAAAACGGTTACGCTATATTTACCTGCCGGCGGTGCTTCCGTACTTTGTTTCCGCGTGCTCGGTGGGACTTGGATTTTGCTTTAAGTCCGGAATCGCGGCGGAGATTATCGGTTTGCCGCAGAACTCCATCGGAGAACGCCTGTATGAAGCAAAGCTGTATCTGATGACCGGGGAACTGTTTGCATGGACGGCGGTAATTGTGGCGGTAAGTGTACTTTTTGAAAAAGCGGTTATGCTTTTGGTAAGAACGGTCGCGAAGGGACTGACCGGGACGCTGCGGGAAGCCGGTCCTTCGGAGCAGGAAGAGGAGTCCGGGGCGGAGCAAGGCGAACCGGCAACGCGGAAAGAAACGGCCGGACCGGGCGATTTTTTAAACCGCTCTGCAAGCGGCGAGCAAGGGAAAGCGGCAGAAGCAAAACGGCAGGAAAGGTCAGGAAAACTGCCGCTGCAAGCAGACGGCGAGGAACGGACGGAGGAACTGCCGGCCGGCGAAGCGCAGAAATGTTTTGGACTGTTCGGGGCGACAAAACGATTTGAGGATAAAACGGTATTGGAACGGTTTACAATAAGGATAAGACCGGGGGAAACCGTGGCGCTCATGGGTGCCTCCGGCTGCGGGAAAAGTACCGCGGGAAAGCTTTTGCTCGGACTTGCGGAGGCAGACGAAGGAACGGTAAAACGCCCGAAGCGTATCGGCGCGGTGTTTCAGGAGAACAGGCTTTGCAAGGAATTTGACGCGGTGACGAATATCGCAATGGTGACGGGAAACCGCAGACAGGCGGAGGAAGCGCTGTGCGCCGTGGGACTTTCGGGCATAAAGGGACGCCCTGCGGCGGCATTGTCCGGCGGAATGAAACAGCGTGTTGCGGTTTTGCGGGCGCTTCTTTCCGATGCGGAGCTGCTTGTGCTGGACGAGCCGTTTACCGGACTGGACGCGGCGCGTAAGGAGAGCTTACAGCAGTATGTGAAGGAAAATTTAAAGGGAAGAAGTGTGCTTTTTATTACACATAATGCGGAGGAAGCGGCGTTTTTGGCAGACAGAACGGTATTTTTGGAGTAGGCACAGCAGGAGAGAGGTGACAGGGAATGAAAATAGAGCTGCCGAAAAAGGTAAAGCTGATTCTTGATAAATTACAGGAAAACGGGTATGAGGCCTATGCCGTGGGCGGCTGCGTGCGGGACGCCATGCTCGGCAGAGAGCCGCAGGACTGGGATATTACCACGTCCGCGCTGCCGCGGCAGGTAAAGGAGCTGTTCCGCCGCACGGTGGACACCGGGATTCAGCACGGAACGGTAACGGTGCTTTTGGAAAAAGAAGGCTTTGAGGTTACCACCTACCGCGTGGACGGCAAATACGAGGACGGGAGGCACCCGACGGAGGTGCTGTTTACGGCAAGTCTTGCGGAGGATTTGAAGCGGCGTGATTTCACAATCAATGCAATGGCGTATAATGAAACGGACGGTCTGGTGGATTTGTTTCACGGCGCAAAGGATTTGGAGGAAGGCCGTATCCGCTGCGTCGGGAATGCAAAAGAACGCTTTTCGGAGGATGCGCTTCGGATTTTACGGGCGTTCCGCTTTTCGGCGCAGTTGGATTTTTCCATAGAAGAAGAAACGTTGCAGGCGGCAGGAGAGCTTGCCGGGACGTTACGGAAAATCAGTGCCGAACGGATTTACGCGGAACTGTTAAAGCTGTTGACGTCAAAACATCCGGAACGGCTTTTTTCGGCGTATGAGTGCGGGATTACGTCCGTGATTCTTCCGGAGTTCGACCGGATGTGCGAAACTCCGCAGCATCACGCGGCGCATGATACGAATGTGGGACTTCATTCTCTTGCCACGGTCTGTTTTACCGGAAGGCAGTCGGAATATGCGGGCGGAGAAGGATTCCGTGCGGAGGAGTTTTGCAGGCTGCGTCTGGCGGCATTGTTTCACGATATCGGAAAGCCGGATTGCCGTACGACAGACGAGGCGGGCGTGGATCATTTCCGCGGTCATGCGGTGCGGGGTGCGGAGCTGGCGAAAGGGGTACTCCGCCGTTTAAAAGCGGATAACGCCACAATAGATACGGTTTCGCGTCTGGTAAGGTGGCACGACTATCCGTTTGTGCCGGAGGAACGGGCGTTGCGCCGCGCCATGCATCAAATCGGAGCGGATATTTTTCCTCTTTTGTTTGAACTGCGCCATGCGGATTTGCTGGCCCATGCGGAGCCTTACCGCACGGACGGACCGGAGAACCTGAAAAAGACGTGGAAGGTAGTTCTGGGAATCAAAAGCAGAGAAGAATGTACCTCCTTAAAGGAGCTTGCGGTAAACGGAAGCGATCTGATTGCCGCAGGCTTTCGACCGGGAAGGGAACTGGGAACGGTGTTAGAGCAGCTCCTTCTGCTTGTACTTGAAGAACCGGAAAAAAACACCCGGGAGGAGCTGTTACACCGGGCGAAAGCATTTAAGAGAGAATGAACCGAAAACTTATACATGATTTCAACCTCTGTCACATAGTATGTAAAGAACATACCTGTCTGGGCTGTGAGAGTGCAGTACCGGCATGAGGAGTCGGAGGAGATATCGTGGAGGAAAAGAGTGCTGAATTTTTTGAAAAGTATGAGATTACCGTAACCGGCACCGCCCGGACGCGGGGCGCGTACAGGATAGAAACCGGGCAGGGACCGAAACTGCTGATGCCTTACGGCGGAAGTGAAAATCGTGCGGTGTTTGAACAGGGACTGCTTTGTCGGCTGCGGGACTGCGGGTTTTCGGTAGACGCCTATGTGGAAAATAAAGAAGGAATGTATGTGACGCAGGACGAGTACGGGGATTCTTTTTTGTTAAAGGACTGGTATTACGGGGACGAGTGTAATGTCAGAAGAACGGAACAGGCGATAGGGGCGGTACAAAATCTTGCCGGGCTTCATAAGAGGCTGTCCGGAGTAGAGGCGTCGCCGGAGGAACTGCCGGGGGCGCTGCAAAAAAGTCTTCCCGAGCTGTTTGAAAAGCGCAACCGGGAGCTACGGCGGGTGCGTGCGTTTATAAGGGAAAAACGCAGGAAGGTATATTTTGAAACCGTATATCTGAATACTTTTTCGGAGTTTTACGAGAAAGCGGAAGCAGCGCTTGAGAAGGCAAAGGAGAATGACTGTGCGGCGACGTTAGAGGCGGCGAAAAAGGCAGGAACCGTCTGCCACGGGATGTATACTCATCATAACCTGCTTCTGCTGCCGGACGGGTCTTTCGCAACGGTGAATTTTGATAAAGCCTGCATCGGGGTCCAGATTGCGGACTTTTATCTCTTTTTTCGGAAGCTGATGGAAAAGACAGGCTGGAACCGTGTGCTTGCCGAGCAGCTGATAGAGGCCTATGCTGCGGTGCGGCGGGTAGATACGGCGGAATGGCAGGTACTTTATCTTCTGCTGGCGTATCCCGAGAAGTTCTGGAAAATCACAAACAGCTATCACAATGGAAAGAAGTCGTGGATTCCGCAGAAAACAACGGAAAAACTCCTTGCGGTAAAGGAGCAGGAGCAGGAAAAGCAGGCGCTGCTGGAAGAGGTGATTCTGCACAGGTGCTAGGCGGGGAAAATATAACTTGAATTCGAGAGGGTTTTTCGCTATAATGTCCTTAAAGGCTGTGTGCCGGGAGGAGTTTGCATGAAAAGTGAAAAACGCGTACTTTTGTTGTTGGCGGCATCGGCAATGGTGATTATCCTTGTGACGGTGCTGACACTTTTTTCGGGAGAAAAACCGTCCGTGGCGGCGGGAAAGCCGACGAAAACACCGACTGCCGCTGCACCGACGCAGACAGCTGCCGCGGAGCATACCGTGCTGGCAATGGTAAAGTCGGTGGATACGGAGGCGGGAACGATTACGCTGTATCATCTGGAGGAGGGGGGAGAATTTACCCTGACCTACGGGGTGGCGGCGGATATCCGCAGCAAGTACGGGAGTCTTACCTATGCGGCTTCCCTTTCCTTCGGGGACATTGTCCGGGTGGGGTATGACGGCGGGAATCGTCTGGTGAGTATGCAGGAGTCTTCCGAGCACTGGGAACTTCACGGCGTGGAGGCGTTTTCCGTAACGGGTTCCGTATTGACGGTAAACGGTGTGAATTATAAGCTGACGGATTACACCGTAGCGTATTGCGAGGGGGAGAAAATCGAGCTTGGAGAAGTAAAGAGTATTGACCGCGTGAATCTGTGCGGTCTTGGTTCTGAGATTTTAAGCATCTGCGTTACCAAAGGGCACGGTTCCGTAAAATTAATCAACTGCGAAGAGTTTCAGGGAGCCAAAGTGACCTTCGGGAACGAAAGCCATACCCTGGAGGGGGAGCCGTCGTATCTGATACGGGAAGGCAGTTATACGATTTCCGTGACGGGAGAAAAGAAGGCTGCCGCCGCAGAAATAACCGTGGCGAGGAATGAACAGCTTGTGATTGATTTATATGAATACGGCGGTGCGCCGGTACAGACCTCCGAGGTTCGGTTCCGCATTTCTCCGTTTTCGGCACGCCTGCGGATTGACGGTGTTTTGACCGATTATTACGAGCAGGATTTGACGATTGCTTACGGAGAACACGAAATTGAAGCGGAGCTTGGCGGCTATGTTACCTACAAGGCAATTCTGACGATTTCCAAACCGTATCAGACGATTAAAATAGACCTGCCGGAGCGTACGGCGTCGGGTACATCGGAGGGAAGTGAAACGGAAACCGGGACCGGAGCAGAAGACAGCGGTGAGAGCGGTACCGGAGAGGACGGAAACACTGACAGCACGGACCAATCAGGGGAGAATACCACGGAACGCCGCTATGTTGCTATCGGCGAAGCGGCAGGCTATGAATACGACAAAGAACACAGTACCTTTGTTTTGGTACCGGAGGGCGCCGTCGTATTGATTGACGGCATCAGCCTCGGTGCTGCGCCGGTTGAGTTTGAGAAAATACTCGGCACCTATACCGTGACGCTTCGTAAGAACGGAAACGAAAAGGAGTACACGGTTACGGTGGAAGATGACGGCGAAGATGTTTATTGGAAATTTCCGATGGAATAAGGCAGGAAGTAAAGAGGAAAAAAGATGAAATACCGCTATATTTTATTTGATTTGGACGGCACGGTAACAAACCCGAAGGAGGGGATTACCAAAAGCTTTGCATATGCGCTGGAACACTTCGGGATAAAGACCGAAAACAGGGACGAGCTGTGCCGGGTCATCGGCCCGCCGCTCATACAGTCGTTTCAGGAGTTTTACGGCTTCACAAAGGAGCAGGCGCTTCTTGGGGCGGCAAAGTACAGGGAGCGTTATGAAACGCTCGGCTGGGCGGAAAATGAGGTTTATGAGGGGATAGAGGAGGCACTTGCCGTCCTTTCGTCCAAAGGTGCGAAGCTAATCCTTGCCACTTCGAAGCCGGAGCGTTTTGCGGTGCGGATTATGGAGCACTTTGGTCTGGCACGGTATTTTACCGCGCTTTGCGGAGCGGATGATTATGCGAAAGACCGCAGTACAAAGGAGGAGGTAGTCCGGTATGCGTTAGAGCAGAACGGAATTACGGATAAAGAAGAGGTTATTATGGTAGGCGACCGAAAGTATGATGTCATCGGTGCGGCCGCATTAGGGATAAAAACGATTGGCGTATTGTATGGGTTTGGGGATAAAAAGGAGTTATTGGAAGCAGGTGCCGTACATCTTGTGGAAAGTCCGCGGGAACTGGCGGAGTATCTTACTTTATAGGGAACGTGCATTTCTGTGATTCGCCGGAAACTTCCGGGGAAGCCAAAGACAAAAAGGAGGAAATTATGGACAAGACGACAAAAACAGTTCTAAAAGGAATCGGTGCGGCAGTCGCGGTGATTGCGGTACTGATTTTGTTCTTTAATTCGTTTTACACGATTAAGGAACAGGAGCAGGCGGTAGTAACCACATTCGGGGTTCCGAGCACGGTAAGCGAGCCGGGACTGCATGTGAAGGTTCCGTTTGTGCAGCAGGTAACAAAGGTAAATACCACGATTAAGGGCTTCTCTATCGGATACGATGAAGCAACCAACATGTCAAGGGAAGAAGAATCTCTTATGATTACTTCGGACTATAATTTTGTCAATGTAGATTTTTATGTGGAGTATAAGGTATCCGACCCGGTAAAGGCGCTGTATGCGTCGGGGGAACCGGTAAAAATTTTAAAGAATATGGCGCAGGCCTGTATTCGTTCGGTTGTGGGAAACAACACGGTTGACAGTGTAATTACGACCGGCAAGAGCGAAATTCAGGCCGAGGTAAAGGAGCGGATTATCGCGGAGCTGGTGGCACAGGATATCGGTATTCAGCTCGTAAATATTACGATTCAGGACGCAGAGCCTCCGACAACCGAGGTAATGGAGGCGTTTAAGGCGGTAGAAACCGCAAAGCAGGGGAAGGAAACCGCAATCAACAACGCGAATAAATACCGCAATGAAAAGCTTCCGAATGCCGAGGCGCAGATTGATAGAATTCTAAAAGAAGCGGAAGCGAAGAAGGCGGCGCGGATTAACGAGGCGGAAGGTCAGGCAGCACGTTTCAACGCGCTGTACGAGGAGTATATTAAGTATCCGCTGATTACAAAGCAGCGGATGTATTACGAAACAATGGAAAAACTGCTCCCGGATTTGAAACTGATTATTGACGGAAGCAACGGCTCCGTGGAAAAGCTTCTGCCGTTAGAGCCGCTTACGGGGAACCGGAGCACAACAACGGTAACGGAATAGTCGAAAGGAGAAAAATGATGGCGGAAAATTTAGAGAGATTCCCGAAAAAGTCGAAGACGGGAAAATGGATTGTTCTCGGAGTGGTAGTATTTGTTCTGTTTCTTCTTTCTCAGACCTGCTTCGTTGTAACGGAGCAGAACGAGTATAAATTGATAAAGCAGTTCGGTAAGGTGGAACGGGTGATTTCCGAACCGGGAATCAGTTTTAAGATCCCGTTTATCCAGACGGTTGACACTTTGCCGAAAGAAATATTAGTATATGACCTGCAGCCGTCCGATGTTATTACGATGGATAAAAAGACGATGGTATGCGACAGCTTCGTGCTTTGGAGAATTTCGGACCCGCAGCTGTTTGTTCAGACCTTAAACTCCAAATCGTATGCGGAAGACCGTATCAATACGACGGTATACAATGCAATGAAAAACGTGATTTCCAGTATGCAGCAGACGGAGGTAATCAGCGGCAGGGACGGCGCTTTGAGTAAGAATATCCGCACCAATATCGGCAGTTCCATGGAGCAGTACGGAATCGATTTGATTACGGTGGAAACAAAGCGTCTTGATTTGCCGAGCGACAATAAGAGCGCGGTATACGAGAGAATGATTTCCGAACGGAATAATATTGCGGCGCAGTACACCGCAGAGGGCGAAGCGGAGGCGACCAAAATCCATACGCAGACGGATAATGAAATTACCGTCAGTCTTTCCGAAGCAGAGTCCGAGGCAGAACGGATTACTGCGGAGGGGGAAGCAGAGTACATGAGAATTCTTTCCGGTGTATATGCGGATGAATCCCGGAGTGATTTTTATACCTTTGTGCGTTCCCTGGACGCAGCAAAGCAGTCACTGACCGGAGCAAACAAGACTGTGATTCTTTCGGAGGATTCTCCGATGGCACAGATTTTTAATTCCATAGAATAAAGGCGTAATGCGTTCCGGGCAGGTTGTTTTCCCACGCTGTAACGTCTGATGGCAGGTGGGAGGACAAATTACGACGGAGGAATGAAATGATTTCAGTATGCCTTTCGATACTGAATGGGGAAGATGAGAAAAATAAATTTGAGCGACTGTTTCATACCTATTATCAAAGCATGCTGAAAGCGGCATGGCTTGTCACAGGCTCCCTTGCGGAAGCAGAGGAGGTTGTGCAGGAGGTGTTTTTCAAAGTAACCGAGATAATAGATAAGTTCCCGGAAACCGCCTGTAAAAAGGAGCGTTCTCTTTTAATCGTTATGACGAGAAATAAAGCAATCGACGTAATCCGAAAGAAGGGAAGGTATCCGGAAACGGCGTTGGAGGAAGAGGAACTGACAGAGGCTCCCGATAATTTGGAAGCCGGTTACATCCAGAGGGAAGGAGCAGAGCTGATTCTTTCCCTTCTGGAAGAATTACCGGAGAATTACCGTTCCGTTCTGGTTCTGCACATTGCGGACGGATGGACGGTGGCGGAAATCGCGGAGTTTTTGGAACTAAGCGTTCATACGGTTGAAGTACGTTTAAATCGTGGAAAAAAATATCTGCAAAAGCTGATCAGAGAAAGAATGGAAGACCGTCTTCCAAGCGATTACAAGAATAAGGGAAAGGGACAAAAATATGAGTAAACAATGGGAAAAGGAGTTTGACGTTGCAATGAAAGAGGCGGTCTGTCAGTACCGTGACAGGCTGTTGGCAGAGGCGGAACCGGAGGCGGGGGAACACTTCCCCGTTTCGGAGGAGTTTTACCGGAAAATCGAAGCGTTAAGCGGCGTCAGCGTTGCGATGGAGCAACGGAGAAAACGTTATGGGAAAAAGGGAGCGGTTTGGAGAAGCATAGCCAAGGCGGCAGTTGCGGCGGCAATCATAGTACTTCTCATCCTGGGGGCCGGTGTATTCGGAAGCGGCGGAGTGTCAAAACCGGTCAATGCTTCTTTCGGGGAATTTGTGATAGAGTGGTTTCCCGACCATGTCAGAGTTTATTTCAATCCGCTGAGCGAGGAAGAACTTGCGAAGATAGAATTGAAAGAGCCGGAAGACTTTGTGCTTGGGAATCTGCCGGAAGGGTTTGCCCTGTGGGATGAGCTGCAGCACCCGGGATTTGCGCAGTATGTGTATAAGGATGAGCAGGGAAGTACCTTGATCTTTCAGGTGAACTGGCGTATCAGCTCGGCATCGGGCAAGGCGACAGCGGGTATTGTCAGTACGGATAATGAGCAAACGGAGATTCGTATGCTGTGCGAGGACGGCATGGAAATGATTTGTCTGTCAGACCGAGGCGGGGAAAAGCCGGACACACTGATATGGACGAAGAACGGCTGTGAGTTTTCTTTGGAGCTTTCTACCGACCGGGATATTGATATTTTTGAAATTTACCGTTCCATTACGGTGAAAAACGAAGAAAAATAAAAGAAAATAAAATTTTTTTCGAAAAGGTGAGAGGAATCGCCCCTAAATTTCGTTCTATTATTAGGACGGTATTTTTCTGTGCGGTGCAGGGACGGGCAGAACGCCGTTACTATATAATGAAAGCGGGCGATAGTTTGAAGAAACTGTTGAAAAAAGCAATGCTCCTTCTGACGGTGTTTGCGGTAGTTACGGTTGGGAGCGGTACCTATGCTTCGGCGGCGGTGCCGGAACCCGTGTCACCGCAGTACGACAATCGGGCGTCGTTGTCGGCACGGTTAACGATTTATGAAGATACGGCGTATTGCAGTGCAACGGTCAGCTCCTCGGAGGAGGTTACTTCTGTCAGAGTGGAGATGACGTATGAGAAGAACACTTATGCCGGAGAGTTCTACATGCGGGTGAACTTCATACCGGGAACGAGCACGGAGGTTCCGTATACCAAGAGCGAGACCATATTCGCGGATCCGGGGTATGTTTATACCCTGTATGTGACCGCTACGATTTATTTCGCGGACGGAACGAGTACATCGATAACCGAATCCAGAACCGTAAATTATTAGATAGGTGCAGGACAACAGAAAGTTTTTATAGAGTGAACGGAAAAAAGTAAAACAAGCGGAGGCAGAAGCCATTTTCCCTGGATGGCGGTCTGCCTCTTGCGCTTTTTAGAGAAAAGAAGTAAAATAGAAAGAAAAAATTCTGGGACAGAGGAAAGGCGGAGCAAAAGATGCATATTACATTGACCGGAAACTTAGGGAGCGGAAAATCAACACTGGGGAAGCTTTTGGAAGAAAAGTACGGTTATGAGATTTTTTCTACCGGCAAGGTGATACGTCAGATTGCCGAGGAACACGGCGTCAGTGTTTTAGAGATGAATAAATTGATGGAGAAGGACCATAAATATGACCATATGATTGACGATACGACGGCCCGGATTTCCAGAGAGCAGAAGGACAAGAAGCTTTTGTTTGATTCCCGCCTTGCGTGGAACTTCGTGGAGGATTCGTTTAAAGTGTTTTTGTCGGTCAGCCTTTCCGTGGCGGCGGCACGCGTTATGGCGGATGCGAGCCGGGGCGCGGTAGAAACCTACGCTTCGCTGGAGGAATGCAAGGCAAGCTTAAAAGACCGTGCGGCAACGGAAGACCGCCGCTATAAAGAACTCTACGGAATCGAATATTTCAATTATGCGAATTATAATCTTGTACTGGATTCCAGCGACTGTTCTACGGAAATTCTGGCGGAAATCCTTGTAACAGAAGCGGCTGCCTATGAAGAAAAAAAGGCAAAAGGGGAAAGAGTCGGTACGAAACTGATTCTGGATAAGAATCGCCCGGAGGAGGATTTCGCAAAGGAGCGTGCGGAAGGCAGGGTGAGTATGCAGACCGTTTGCGGCATGGAGTTTCTGGTAGTTGAGCTTGTTTAATGCAAAGAAGAAACTGGAACGGTTGTCAATAATGTAGTATCATACCCAAAAACGCGACAGGACATACTGACAGTAAAGAAATCGGTAGGACAGGAGCGTGGCGGTATGGGAAAAAAGTCAATATTTTTAGAGGAACGGTATGTACGTTTATATAAAATAATCGGGGTGACGGCGGGCGTTTACCTTGGGTTTCGCTATGCCCTGCCGCTGTTTATGCCGTTTGTTGCGGCGTATCTTTTGGCGGGCGCGGTACGCCCCGCTGTTTTGTTCCTGCGAAGAAGGCTGCGTATTCCGGTGAGCGTCGGAGGAGCGGTAATGTTATTCTTGTTGCTCGGTGCGCTTGGGGCGGGTGTGTTTTTCCTCGGGAGGCTGCTGGTGCAGCAGATTATTTTGTTTGTCGAAAATTATGCGGGGTACCGTGCGTCCGTTCTTTCTGCGGCAGAGAGACTTTGCCGGTGCGCGGACGGCTGGTTTTCTCTGGAGCAGGGAACGACAGGGGAATTGCTGCATACGGGTCTTGCCCATGTCGGCAAAACCGTCGGCAAAGAACTGCTGCCGGAGATGTCAAAGCAGTCCATCGCGGTGGTACGCACCGTGATATGCGGCGCCGCCGGCTGTGTGATTGCGTTTGTCGCGGCACTTTTGCTGCTTAGCGACAGAGAGCGCTATGCAAAAAGTTATCAAAACAGTGCGTTTTATCAGGAGGTAAGGCAGATACTCGGAAGGCTTTCCGCCGCCGGAGTCGCTTACCTGAAAACACAGTGTATTTTAATTTTTCTGGTGGCATTGATTTGTACGGCAGGCTTTCTCTTTGTCAAGAGCGAATATGCTCTTTTACTCGGCGTCGGTGTGGCGGTACTGGACGCTTTCCCGGTGCTTGGTTCCGGGCTGGTGCTGCTTCCGTGGGCGCTTGTGTGCCTTTTAAAAGGGCACTATATACAGACGGCAGTGCTTGTTCTGATGTATCTTTGCTGCCTGTTTGTGCGGGAGGGACTGGAGCCGAAGCTGTTGGGCAGCCGGATTGGAATTCCGCCGCTGTATACGCTGATGGCGGTTTATGTCGGAGTGGAGCTGTTTGGAATTTCCGGGGTTGTGCTTGGTCCGTTCGGACTGGTCATTATCCGTTCGGTAATATAGAAAAGTGTTTCGGAGGAAAACGATATGACGGGATTTCTTGTAAAACAATTTGTAAAAAACTATGAGGAGGTACAGAAGCCGGAGGTGCGCGCCGCTTACGGAAAGCTCTCCGGACTGGTGGGGATTTTCTGTAATGTAATCTTGTTCGGCGTGAAATTTTTACTTGGTACGCTGACTGCTTCCGTGTCGATTACCGCAGATGCGGTCAATAACCTTTCCGATGCGTCATCCGGCATTATCAGTATGCTGGGCTTTAAAATGGCAAGCCGCCCGGCGGACGAGGAGCATCCTTACGGGCATGCCCGGTATGAGTATCTGGCAGGCCTGACGGTTTCGGTCATGATTCTGGTAATTGGAGTGGAACTGTTTAAGAGCAGTTTTTCAAAGGTGCTGCACCCGGAGACGGTGGAGTTTAGCTTTGTATCGGCGGTTGTACTGGTAGCGGCGATTCTTGTAAAGCTCTGGCTGGCATTTTTTAACCGGAGTCTTGGGACGCGGATTCATTCCCAGACGTTACTGGCGACGGCAGCCGACAGCCGGAACGATGTAATAGCTACAAGCGCAGTGTTGCTTGCAGCGGTAATTTCCTACATAACGAAGGTGGAGTTAGACGGTTACATGGGAATTCTGGTGGCACTGTTTATTCTTTACAGCGGCGTAGGGCTGATTCGTGAAACGCTGGACCCGCTGCTCGGAAAAGCTCCGGATGCCGGGATGGTAGAGGAAATCCAGCAAAAAATCATGAGTTATCCGGGGGTACTCGGAACTCACGATTTAATGGTACATGATTACGGCCCGGGACGGCAGTTTGCAAGTGTTCATGTGGAGGTTGCGGCAGAGGAGGATGTATTAAAAAGCCATGATGTTGTGGATAATATCGAGCGCGATTTGTACGCGGAGCTGAATCTTCATCTGGTGGTACATATGGATCCGATTGTCACGAAGGACGCAGCGGTAGGGGATTTGCGGAACTGGCTTTCATCGGAAATAAAGAAAGTAAATCCGGAACTGACCGTACATGACCTCCGCCTTGTGCCGGGAACCACCCATACCAATCTTATTTTTGACTGCCTCATACCGCGGGGACTGGAACAGAGCGACGCAGAGATAAAGGCAGCCATTGCGGAGCTGGTAAAGCAGACCTATCCGAATTATTATTGCGTCATTACGGTGGATCATAGTTATACGACAGTGGCAAGATAGAACTATGAAAGAAAGGTTGACAAATCCTTCTGTTTCGGTTATGATACACATAGATTTCCGGTTCTGCCGGAGAAACATGACGAAGAAGAGGAATAGTACATCAGAGCAGTCTGTACAGAGAAGGAGGATGCGGTCACGCCGTATGCTGAAAGCCTCCGGGATGAGCGGATGGAACCGGCCTCGGAGTCCCGCGCGAGGAGCGCGGCGCAGCCCTGCGATATCGGGGGAACGCGGTGAACGCCGCGTGAGAGAGCCGGTATGACCGGCTAAGGAGGGTGGTACCGCCGAAGATTCGGTCCCTCCTACGGGGTTCCCGTAGGAGGGACCTTTTTTTCGCGTAGGCAAAGTGAGCATGATTTCGCAATCGCGGGAACGAGTTCCCAGACGAGGGCGAAATCATGCGAACGCGCCCGCGACGTAGCGAACGGAGTTCGCGAAGTGCGGGCAGGTGCGAAGCACCGATGCCTACGCGAGAAGTAAAGAGAAGGCGAAATAGAAAAAGGAGGAAAGAAAATGGCAAACGACAAAAAAATGGTAGAAGCGATTACCTCGATGGAGGAAGATTTCGCACAATGGTACACGGACATCGTGAAGAAGGCAGAGCTTGTAGAGTATTCCGGCATTAAGGGATGTATGATTATCCGGCCGGCGGGCTATGCCATCTGGGAACTGATTCAGAAGGAGTTGGATCGCCGCTTTAAGGAAACCGGCGTGGAGAATGTTTACATGCCGATGTTTATTCCGGAGAGTCTGTTAAACAAAGAAAAGGACCATGTAGAGGGCTTTGCGCCGGAGGTGGCATGGGTAACTCACGGCGGCGGCGAGAAGCTGCAGGAGCGTATGTGTGTGCGCCCGACATCGGAAACGCTGTTTTGCGATTTTTATGCAAAAATTATCAGTTCTTACCGCGATTTGCCGAAGGTATATAACCAGTGGTGTTCGGTGGTGCGTTGGGAGAAGACGACAAGACCGTTCCTGCGTTCTATGGAGTTTTTGTGGCAGGAGGGCCATACCGCGCATGCAACCGCAGAGGAAGCAGAGGAAAGAACCATTCAGATGTTAAACCTGTATGCGGACTTCTGCGAGGAGGTGCTTGCCATTCCGATGGTACGCGGAAGAAAGACCGATAAGGAAAAGTTTGCGGGAGCAGAGGCAACCTACACCATCGAGGCGCTGATGCATGACGGAAAGGCATTGCAGTCCGGTACGAGCCATAATTTCGGCAGCGGCTTTGCAAAAGCATTCGGTATCCAGTATACGGATAAGGAGAATAAGTTACAGTACGTTCACCAGACTTCGTGGGGCATGACGACCCGTCTGATTGGTGCGGTGATTATGGTACACGGCGATAACAGCGGTCTGGTGCTTCCGCCGGCAATCGCTCCGATTCAGGCAGTTATTATTCCGGTGCGTCAGGATAAGGAAGGTGTACTCGAGAAGGCATATGAGTTAGGGACTATGTTAAAGGGCTTCCGCGTGAAGGTAGACGATTCCGACAAGTCACCGGGCTGGAAGTTTGCGGAGCATGAGATGCGCGGCGTGCCGCTCCGTATCGAAATCGGACCGAAGGATATCGAGGCAAATCAGGCAGTCATTGCAAGACGTGATACCGGCGAAAAGGTAAAGGTTTCCCTGGATGAGCTGGAAGCAAAGGTAGGCGAACTGCTGAACGTGATGCAGAAGGAAATGTTAGAGCGTGCAAGAGCCCATCGTGACGCACATACCTATACCGCGACGAATCTGGAGGAGATGTTAGAGATTGCCGCCAACAAGTCCGGATTTATCAAGGCAATGTGGTGCGGCGACGTTGCCTGCGAGGATGCCTTAAAGGAAAAGGCAGGCGTTACCTCCCGCTGTATGCCGTTTGCACAGGAGGAGGTTGCAAAGACCTGCGTTTGCTGCGGTAAGCCGGCGAAGACCCTTGTTTATTGGGGAAAGGCGTACTAAGAAGCTGCGGAAACGCAAGCGGTTAAAACTTGACAAAAGGCCGCTTTCATGCTAGTATGGTAAAATGTTAGAGCGGCTTCTGCTTATTAGCACTTTACCGAAAAGAAGTGACAAACGGCAGGTGCCGGGAAGCGGCTAAAAAAGTATCTAATAAAAAGGAGAAAATAAGAATGAAGAAGAAAATTGCATTATTATTAACGGCTGTTCTGTGTCTGTCCGTGTTTGCAGGTTGCGGCGGCAAGAAAACCGATCTTGCTTATATTAAAGATAAGGGCGAGATGGTTATGGGTATCACGCTGTATGAGCCGATGAATTACTATGACGAGAGCGGCAATCTGATTGGTTTTGAAACCGAGTTTGCAACCGCGGTCTGCGAGAAGCTGGGCGTAGAGCCGAAGTTCCAGATTATCGATTGGGACCAGAAGGAGAGCGAGTTAAAGTCTAAGACCATCGACTGTATCTGGAACGGTCTTACCGTAACCGAGGAACGTAAGGAGAATATGGCGTTTTCTACCGCCTATATCAGCAATCGTCAGGTAGCGATTATCCGTAAGGCAGACGCTGAAAAGTACACCACGGCCGAGAACATGGCAGGCGCAAAAATGATTGCGGAGAACGGTTCCGCCGGCGAAACTGCAATTAAGGCCGACGCCGTACTTTCCAAGAACGAATACATAGCAGCTGCCGCACAGAAGGATGCGCTTCTTGAGGTTAAGGCAGGAACTTCGGACATCGCGGTGTTAGATTACATCATGGCGAAGGCAGTCATCCGCGATGATAACGATTACAGCGATTTAATGATTGTTGAGGAGTTACAGCTGACTCCGGAGGAATATGCAATCGGTCTCCGTTTAGAGGATAAGGAGCTGTTGGCAAGAATCAATGAAATTATTGACGAGCTGGTGGAGGACGGTACGATGGCAGAGCTTGCGGCAAAGTATGATTTGACCGAGAATCTGGCATTTAAGTAAGAGACATCCCCAAAGGAGAAGGTAGGCTATGTCATTTATTGACGTTACGATGCAGTTGTTGGACGGCTTTAAGATAACAATGCTGCTTTTTGCGGTGACGCTCCTCGGAGCGATTCCGTTAGGCCTTGTCATCACGTTTGGGTCTATGTCCAAAATCAAGCCGCTTCGCTGGTTGACGAGAACATTTGTCTGGATTATCCGCGGAACGCCGCTTATGCTGCAGATTATTCTTGTGTTTTATGGTCCGGGATTGATTTTCGGGGCGAGGGCGCTGCCGCGTATGACGGCGGTGCTCCTTGCTTTCATTATCAATTATGCGGCGTATTTCTCGGAAATTTACCGGGGCGGAATCGAAAGCATTCCGACGGGACAGTACGAGGCGGGACAGGTGCTCGGAATGACAAAGCGCCAGATTTTCTTTAAAGTAGTTTTGTTTCAGGTCGTCAAGCGGATTGTACCTGCCATGGGAAATGAAATCATTACTCTGGTAAAGGATACGTCTCTGGCCCGTGTTATTTCCGTAGTAGAGCTGGTAAAGGCTGCACAGGATATTGTCGGCTTAAAGGGAATCATCTGGCCGATTTTCTATATCGGTGCGTTCTATCTGTTGGTTTCCGGCGCATTAACCATACTGTTTGACCGGATTGAAAAGAAAATGGATTATTATAAGGGATAGCAAAATGGCGGTATTGGAAGTAAAAAACATTAGAAAAAGCTTTGACGGCGAAGAAGTGTTAAAGGGAATTGACTTCGTGATGGAAAAGGGCGAAGTGTTGGCGATTATCGGTTCTTCGGGAAGCGGAAAAACAACGCTTTTACGGTGTCTGAACTTTCTGGTGACGCCGGATGAAGGGCAGATTTTCGTAAACGGTGAGTGCATTTTTGACGCAGAAGATACGAAACAGGCAAAGGAGAAAGAAATCCGTGAAAAGCGCCTGCATTTCGGGCTTGTGTTTCAGTCCTTTAATTTGTTTCCGCAGTACAATGTATTGCAGAATGTGACGCTTGCGGCAGAGCTTCAGGTAAAAGAGGAGTTAAAGGCGCGCAAGGCGTCAAAACAGGAAAAGAAGGAAGCGCTTGCGGCTGTGACCGAGCGTGCGATGCAGCTTTTGTCACAGGTAGGGCTTTCGGAAAAGCAGAACGCGTATCCCTGCGAGCTTTCCGGCGGACAGCAGCAGCGTGCCGCAATCGCAAGGGCCCTGGCGCTCAACCCGAATATTCTCTGCTTTGACGAGCCAACCAGTGCGCTGGACCCGGCACTCACAGGAGAGGTGCTTCGTGTCATCCGCGGCTTAAAGTCTTCGGAGCGTACCATGATTGTCGTGACCCACGAGATGGAGTTTGCAAGAAGGGTGGCGGACAAGGTAATTTACATGGCGGACGGCGTTATCGAGGAATGCGGCGAGCCGGAGCAGATATTTACGAATCCGCAGAGCGAGAAGCTGAAGGCGTTTTTGCGAAATGCGGAAAAAGGACTGTAAGAGCGTAAAAGGAAAGAAATTACAGCCTGCGGGAATCTATGGGATTCCGGCGGGCTGTTGTTTTATAGGAAAGGAACGAGGCAGATGGAAAAAGAGGAACGGAAGGCGAAGGCAAAGCTTTTGTTCGCAATGCTTATTTTTGGTTCAATCGGTGTTTTTATCCGTTTTATTCCGTTAGCCTCCGCATGGATTGCCTGTACGAGAGGGCTGGTCGGAACCGTGTTCCTGCTTCTGACAGCGGCACTTTCCGGAAAGCGTATGGACAAAACTGCGGTGAAACGCAATCTCCTGCCGCTGTGCCTTTCCGGTGCGGCAATCGGCGTCAACTGGATTTTGTTGTTCGAGGCGTACCGCTATACGACAGTGGCGGCGGCAACGCTGTGCTATTACATGGCACCGGTGTTTGTCATTGCGCTTTCACCGCTTGTTTTAAAGGAAAAACTGACGGCCGGGAAGGTGGCCTGCGTGTTGACGGCACTTCTCGGAATGTTGTTTGTATCCGGTATTTTGGAGGGCGGGGCGCCCAACGGCCTCAATGCGCGCGGAATCCTATTCGGACTCGGTGCGGCAGCCCTTTATGCAACGGTGATGCTTACGAACCGGTTTTTAAAGGAGATTTCCTCCTATGACAGTACGATATTGCAGTTGGGAATTGCGGCGGCTACGGTACTGCCGTATGCAATTACAACAAGCGGTTTGAAAGAATTTGCGGCCGTGTCCGTGCCGCAGACATTCTTGCTGCTTGCGGTCGGAATCGTGCATACGGGCGTTGCGTATCGGTTGTACTTCGGCAGTATGCAGAAGTTAAGCGCGCAGACTGTTGCGGTGTACAGCTATATTGACCCTGCGTTTGCCGTTGTGCTTTCCGTTGTTTTTTTGCGGGAGGAAACCGGAATTTACGGTATTCTGGGTGCGGTTTTGATACTTGGTTCCACGTTGCTTGGCGAGCGGAAAGGAAAAAGGGTGTAAAGGTTTCCTAACACTGCTTGTTTTCCCTGTGTTTGGTATGTTAGAATACTATGTGGGGAAATGTAAACAGGAGGTGTCAGGTTGTTAAGAAATAACAGAACGATTCTTCTTTTAAAGGTAAAGGAATCTATTTCATCCGTATTGCCGATTGCGGCAATTGTGTTTTTACTGTGCTTTTCGATTATTTCGGTTCCCACCGATTTACTGATGACTTTTGTATTCGGTGTGGTTATGCTGATTATCGGTATGGGGATGTTTACGCTGGGTGCCGACCTTTCCATGACTCCCGTGGGAGAACATATCGGTTCGGCGGTAACAAAGTCCAGAAAGCTTTGGTTTATTGTCCTGATGTGCTTTTTCGTAGGCGCGATTGTGACGATTTCCGAGCCGGATTTGCAGGTGCTTGCGGAGCAGGTTCCGAATATTCCGAATGAGGTAATTGTGCTTTCGGTTGCGGGCGGCGTCGGTTTGTTTCTGGTGATTGCTATGCTCCGAATCCTTTTTAAATGGCGGCTGTCCTATCTGCTGATTTTCTTTTATGCGATTGTGTTTACGCTGGCTGTATTCGTGCCGAAGGAGTTTTTGGCGGTAGCGTTTGATTCCGGGGGTGTGACAACAGGACCGATGACGGTTCCGTTTATCATGGCGTTAGGCGTTGGTGTAGCCTCTATCCGAAGCGACAGTGACGCGGAGAATGACAGCTTCGGTCTGGTTGCGCTTTGCTCGGTGGGACCGATTCTTGCCGTTATGTTGCTGGGAATGTTTTTCCGGGCGGAGGGCGGTACCTATACGCCGGTAGAGATTCCGACGGTAGAAACTTCGAAGGATTTGTGGCGGCTGTTTTCCTCCGAGCTTCCGGCGTACATAGCGGAAGTCGCAAAAGCGCTTCTGCCGATTATTGCATTTTTTGCATTGTTTCAGCTTTTTAAGTTAAAGCTTAAAAAAGAAAATATTTTCCGTATCAGCGTGGGCTTTGTGTATACCTTTATCGGACTGGTGCTGTTTTTATGTGGGGCGAATGTAGGCTTCATGACTGTGGGAAACTATATCGGCAGGCAGTTAGGAGCCCTTTCGTATAACTGGATTGTAATACCGATCGGTATGGTAATTGGTTATTTTATTGTGGAGGCGGAACCTGCGGTGCATGTTTTGAATAAACAGGTGTATGAGATGACTTCCGGTTCCATTCCGCCGAAGGCGCTCAGCCGGAGCCTTTCCATCGGCGTGGCGTTTTCCGTTGGGCTATCCATGCTGCGTATTGTTGCAGGGCTTCCGATTATGTATTTTCTGATTCCGGGCTATCTGATTGCCATTGTGCTTTCGTTTTTTGTGCCGCCGATTTTTACCGCGATTGCATTTGATTCCGGCGGCGTTGCTTCGGGACCGATGACTGCGACGTTTTTGCTTCCGTTGTCCATCGGAGTGTGTACCGCATGCGGCGGGAATGTGGTTTCCAGCGCGTTCGGGGTAGTGGCGATGGTTGCCATGACGCCGCTTATTACGATTCAGCTGCTCGGGCTGATGTACCGTCTGAAATCCCGCAGGCACAGGGAACCGGTGGCTGCGGAGGCAATCGTCGACAATGAAATTTTTGAAATGGAGGGAAGCGATGAATAGCTATTATATGGTGTTTGTGATAGTAAACCGCAGCTATGAGAAAGAATATGTAAAGTTTTTCCGGCAGAATAACATCACCAGACTGACAGCAATGCTCGGGAACGGAACTGCCAGCAAAAGTATTCTGGATTATCTCGGAATTGAAAATAATGAAAAGGTAATTCTTCAGGCGGTTGTTGCAAACGGAATGGTTGCACCGCTGCTTTCCGGGCTTGTCAGCCGTATGGGGATTAATTTGCCGGGAACCGGAATCGCAATGTCAATCCCGGTGGAAAGTATTGCAGGAACTTCAAGTATGAAATATTTGACTGAGGGACAGGAAACCACAGCATCGGAGGAAGGTAAAATGAAGGAAGCAGTCTATTCGTTGATTACGGTAATTGCGGAAAAAGGCCGTTCGGACATGGTGATGGACGCTGCCAGAGAGGCGGGGGCAAAGGGCGGCACGGTCATCCATGCCAAAGGAACCGGAAAAGAGTCGGAAGCAAAGTTTTTCGGCGTTTCCATTACGCCGGAAAAGGAATTGATTTATATTGCGACAAGAAAGTCGGACAAAGGCGATATTATGCGTGCCATTATGGAAAAGGCGGGACCGCATACCGACGCAAAGGCGGTAGTGTTCTCGCTGCCGGTGGAGGATATTGTGGGACTGACCGCTTTAATGGATGAGAAAACGGAGGAATAGCTGTATTTGTGCCGCTTTCCGGTTATTTGCGGGGGCCGAGATCCGGCTCCGAATCCAAAAAGCAGGCGCGTTTTAAGGCAGAGTCTCCGTAGCGGGTGCGAATCCGGTCCACGGCGGCGTTTAGTTTGGAGAGCTTTTCCCGCTTTTCGGAGTCAAACAGGTCGTACTGGAAGCAGTCCTCCTCCGTAACGTGACCGGTGGAAACACCGAGAAGCCGAATCGGAGAGCCGTCCCAAAGCTCGTAAAAGAGCTTCCGGGCAACGGAGTAAAGCTGTTCCGTAGTGTTGTCCGGAGCGGGGAGCTGTTGCTGTCTGCTGTGGCTTTGAAAAGAGGAGTCCTTGATTGTAACGGATACCATGGAAACGTAGGCGCGGTCCGCACGGATACGCGCCCCTACTTTTTCGCAGAGGGCAAGCAGGACGCGCTCCGCGGCGGCGCCGTTGGTCAAATCTGCCGGAAGGGTGGTGGAGTTGCCGTAGCCCTTTGGCGCGGCCTGCTCCGCGGCAACCGGCGTAGGGTCGATGCCGTTGGCAAGGTCGTGGATAAAGCTGCCCTGCTTTTTTAAGTGGGCGGTAAGAACCGCAGGGTCCGTACGGGCAAGCTCCCCTACGGTGCGGATGCCTAACGTATGCAGGCGCTCCGCGGTGGAACGTCCCACATATAATAAATCGCCGACCGGAAGCGGCCAGAGCTTTGTCTTGATTTCTTCCGGGAACAGGGTGTGAACCAGGTCCGGCTTTTTAAAGTCGGAGGCAATCTTTGCCAGAAGGCGGTTGGAAGACACGCCGATATTTACCGTAAAACCAAGCTCCTCCCGGACTTGGTCTTTTATTTTGTGAGCAAAGTCTACTAAGGAACCGTACAGTCCCTCGGTGCCGGTCATGTCGCAGAAGGCTTCGTCGATGCTGAACTGCTCCACGACCGGAGCATAACGCTGCAAAAGCTCAATAAATGCGCGGGAGCGGCGTACATACAGAGAAAAGTCCGGCTTTGCGATAAAAAGTCCGGGGCACTTTTGAAGCGCCTTTACAATCGGCTCCCCGGTAACAATACCGAATTGCTTTGCCGGAATGGACTTTGCCAGAACAATGCCGTGGCGCTTGTCGATATCGCCGCCGATAACGGCGGGAATTTCGCGCAGGTCAACGCTTTCGCCCAGATCGTGCAGACGATGCTGCGCCTCCCAGCTTAAGAAAGCGGAATTAACGTCAATGTGGTAAATGACCGGGTTTGCCATAGCGGGACTCCTTTCTTGCTCTTCAAAGAGAAACAGAACAAATGTTCAACTTTATTATAGCAGGGAAAGGACGGTTTGGCAAGCGTGAATAGTTTTCCTTTTTTTACATATACTGTACCTGCAATTCGCAGCCGGGAGAAAAGCGCATTTGCCGCTGCGCGGAAACAATGCCCGCGGGAAGTACGCCCATTGCCCGGCGCAAAGAAAAGAAACGGAGGCAGGAACATGGCAGTAGATTTTAAAACGAGTGAAACCAAAGAAAATTTAATGCGCGCCTTTGCGGGAGAAAGTCAGGCAAGAAACCGTTATACGTTTGCGGCGGAGCAGGCAAAGCAGCAGAAGCTTCATGTAGTGGAAGCGGTTTTTACCTATACGGCAAATCAGGAGAGGGAGCACGCGAAGGTATTTTATCATCACCTTTCCGAACTGGCGGGAGAAACCGTTCATATCGACGGCGGATATCCGATTGATATCAGCAGCAGTATTTCCGAACTTCTGCGGATGGCGCAGCACAACGAATACGAAGAGCATGACGACGTATACCAGGCGTTTGCCGAAAAAGCAAGCGAGGAGGGGTTCCAAAAGGTAGCGGCTTCTTTCCGGATGATTGCACAAATCGAGAAGATGCACGGCGACCGGTTCGGGAAGCTGGCGCAGCTGATGGAAGAAAATAAATTGTTTATTTCGGATGTGAAAACCGGCTGGATTTGTTTGAATTGCGGTCATGTATACGAGGGCGAGCAGGTGCCGGAAAAATGTCCGGTGTGCGACCATGACAGAGGCTATTTTATCCGTCTGGAGCTTTCTCCTTACAGCGGAAGCTGTTGTAAGGAATAAGGGGCTGTCGCAGGCAGGGCAATCGCTTGTAAAGTTCCGAGGGGAAAAACATATTCTGCAACGTTCCGTAATCGGAAGCCGCTTTTTGCCCCTCGGAACTTTACAAGCGATTGCCCTGCGTCGCGGGGTCAAAGGCTTTTCTTTTTGGGTTATCTATGATAGAATAGATTTAAAAATAACCTTACGGACAGGGGGAGTCCGGGAAAGGGGAGAAATGAACGAATCAGGGAATTTAGACAGGATAGAGCAAAGGCTCATGGCGTTAGAACGGGAGGTAGAAGAACTCCGAAGAACGTTAGAGCAGGAGAAGAAGGCGTCTTTGCCGAAGGAAGAAATCAAGAGCTTACAAACGGTTTTGCCGGTTCCGAACAGCGTCCCTGTTGTGCAAAGACAGGAGCAAAAGAAGCCGGAGGCTCCGAAGAAAACGGCAGCCGCGGGCTTTGAAGAGAAGATCGGCGGAAGGATTATGGGAATTGTGGCAGCCGTTTTGGTATTTGTGGGGCTTTTGCTGTTCGGAACCGCGCTGTATGAGCGTCTGGGAGATACGGCTCGTATGGGGCTTTTGTTTACGGTCAGCTTTCTGCTTCTGGGTGCGGGGCTTTGGTTCGGACGGCGCAGACAAAGCTGGTTTACGGTATCGCTTACCGGCTGCGGTTTCGGAGCGGTCTATATTTCGCTATTTATCACGGCGTTGTATTTTCGGCAGATGAATGCGGAAATGCTGTATCTGCTGCTGTTTCTCTGGCTGGCGGGCGTCGGGCTTTATGTCTTTTGGCGGCGTTCCTATACCGTTGCCCTGCTCGGACAGGCAGGAACGGCGTTTTCCGTGATTTTCGGGAGTTTTTGGGTGGAAACGACAGGGCTTTACAATTTCCTGTGCGTGTATTTTTTCCTTATTTCCCAGCTTTATCTCTGGGTAGTGCTGTGGCGCTTCCTTCCGGCGGAAAAGGAAAAGCCGTATCCCTGGATACATAGTACGGCGGCGGGGCTGAATGTGTTGCAGCTGTTGTTTTTGACTTATGCGTACAACACGCTGTTCGGAAGATTCGGAGAGCTGGGAGGGAAAAACTGGTTCGGCGGAGTGCTGCTTTGCCTGTATTGTTTTTTACTTCCGGTGTTCTTTTTACTGCGACAGCGTCTGCTTGCGGGTGTGATGCCGTATCCCCGGAGGCGGGAGCGGAGGCTTGCTGCGGATACGCTTCCGTTTTACCGGGCAGCGGGAGCGGCAGCCGTATTCTACGGTATTTACCAGCTGCTTTGCTGCATTGTTTTCTACACGGTGGCAACGGGGTTGTTTGCGGGGGATTCGGTACGATGCCTTTGGCTTTTGGCGGGACTGTCGGCAGTATGGCTTCTGTGCGAGTGCTTCGGTTTTGCCGGAACGGAGGGCGGCGGTGCCTGCGTCGTGACGTTATGTGCGGTACTGTTTGCGACAGGGGAGCTTTCCTGGGGGCTGCGGTATCTCGTACCGGCGGTGTTTGCGGTGATAACGGCGTGCTTCGGGCTGTTCGGAAAAGAGTATCCGGTTATGTTAAGGCGGGACGAAGTAACCGGGAAATGGACGTATGTATGCCGGGAGTATCGGGGAAGATGGCTGGAAAAGTTTGCGGCGGTGCTGTATTTGCCGCTGTTGGACTGGCAGTATAGTATCGGCGACGGTTGGGGAAGGTTCTGGTTTGCTGTTGTATTCGGCGTGCTTGTACTGACCGGGTGTATGGTCTTTTTGTATCGGAAGGGAGAACGGCACCGGTTTGCGGACGCCTGGAAAAAGGAATTGTATCTGTGCGGCCTTTTCCAGTTATTCTGGATGACCTCGGTGCTTTGCGAGTCTGTGGAGGGATTGCTTTGGCTGGAGGAACAGACGGTGCTTCTGACGGTGCTTGCGCTCGGAAACGGAGCCGCATTCTACGGCGGGCTTTGCCGTAGGGTGGAACGGCCGGGAGAAAAGGACAGGGCCGCCCTGTTTTTGACGAGGGGAATCCAAAGCGCTTTGTGGATCTGGGGTATGGTACTGCTCCGGTCCGTTGCCGGGGAGGAGAAGCCGTTTCTCTGCGTTTGGCTGTTGCTTTTGACGTTGTATCTTTGCGGAAGCGGAATGCGGGAGCAGTACCAAACCTATCAGGAGAAAAAGGGCCTGGGTGTCTACTTCGGTGTGAAGGCGACGATATATCTTCTGGCAGCCCTGACGGCTTTCGAAGGAATCGAAGGCTATGTGGTGAGCTGCGCCCTGCTTTTGTTGGCGATTGCGGCGGTTCTGGCGGGCTTTCCTCTTCGTCTGGCACCGCTTAGGGTGTACGGGCTGTGTCTGGCGATGTTTGCGGTAGTCAAGCTTCTGATGGCGGATTTGAAGCATGATAACTCCATGGAAACGGTGCTTTGCTTCCTTGGCGCGGGAGTGCTTTGCTTTGGCATTAACTTTATATACAACCATGTGAAGCGGCGTTTTACGGAGAACGAATAAAGAAACGGAGAGAAGTTTTCCGGAATAACTTTTTACAATAAGGGGGTTGTCAAGCCCCCTTTTGTTCTGCTATAATTAGCTGGGTGAAAGAATTGAAAGTCTTGTCGTATTCGGACAGGATTTTTTTTTGGAAATCCGGAGGGCAGATATAAATTGCCGAGGGGCGTTTATATAGAAAAATACTTTCAGGAGGAAGAGCAAATGAAACTTATTTATGATGTGGAAGACAGAATGGGCTTTGGTAAGCTGGTTGTCTTCGCAATCCAGCAGCTCCTGGCCATTATGGCTGCGACCCTTGTGGTGCCGATGATTATCGGACACGGAATGAAGTCGGAGGCTGCGTTATTCGGTGCGGGCGTCGGTACGTTGGTGTATATCGCCTTTACAAAGAAAAAGAGTCCGGTATTCTTAGGCTCCTCTTTTGCCTTTCTTGGTTCTATGGCGGCGGCATTTGCCGGCGGCGTGTCGATGGAAGTGGGGTATCTCGGATTGATTCTCGGCGCTGTTTTTGCGGGTCTTGTTTATGTTGCGATTGCAGCGGTTGTTAAGGTAGTCGGCGTGGAGTGGATTAATAAGCTGATGCCTGCGGTTGTAATCGGCCCGACGGTTGCGATTATCGGACTTTCTCTTGCAGGAAACGCTATCGGCGATTTAACCTCCGGCGAAGTATTTAAAACCGAGATGGTAGACGGCGTTGCGGTAAGTACGCAGCTTGCTTCTCCGCTTGCAACGATTCTCTGCGGTCTGGTTACTCTGTTTGTGACGATTCTTTGCTCTACCTACGGGAAGAAGACCTTAAAGCTGATTCCGTTTATTATGGGTATTCTGGCAGGCTATGTGGTGGCAGCGGTGCTTACCTGTATCGGAAATGCGGCAGGCATTGACGCGTTAAAGGTAATGAGCTTTGACGCTCTTACCGGTCTGGTAAAGAATGCGGAGGGTGAGTTTGCCGTTACGCTGGGTACGTTTGTTTCCGTACCGGAGTTTACGTTTATGACGGCGCTCGGCGGCTTTAAGGAAATCACCGGTTCCTACATCGGAACGATTGCGGTAGCTTATGTTCCGGTAGCATTTGTTGTATTTGCGGAGCATATTGCAGACCATAAGAATATCTCCTCGATTATTGAACGCGATTTGTTAAAAGAGCCTGGTTTGAGCCGCACGTTGCTTGGCGACGGCGTCGGTTCCATGGCGGGTGCGATTTTCGGCGGCTGCCCGAATACGACCTACGGTGAGTCGGTTGGTTGTGTGGCAATCACGAGAAACGCTTCCGTGATTACGATTATTGCAGCGGCTGTCGGAGCAATCCTGATTTCTTTCCTCAGCCCGTTCGTTGCTTTTGTAAATTCGATTCCGTCCTGTGTTATGGGCGGCGTTTGCATGGCACTGTACGGATTCATCGCAGTCAGCGGCTTAAAAATGTTGCAGAAGGTGGATTTGGGACAGAATAAGAATCTGTTTGTTGTATCCACGATTCTCATTGCCGGTATCGGCGGTCTTTCCGTAACCTTCGGCAAGGTAACGCTTACTTCCATTGCCTGCGCTTTGATTCTCGGTATTATTGTAAATGTAATGCTTTCTAAGGAAAAACAGGAAGAAACGGAAGAATAAAAACCACTTTCTTCCAAGGAAGCAGCCATACATATTTTTCTTCGATTGACACACAATAGTATTGTAAAAAGCAGGATACAATTGTGAAAGAGCTGTTTAGTCAACGGAGGTATCTTTAGATGAAAGCAACAGGAATTGTAAGGCGGATAGACGACCTCGGCAGAGTGGTAGTGCCGAAGGAAATCAGAAGAACGTTAAGAATCCGGGAAGGGGACCCTTTGGAGATTTTTACCGACCGGGAAGGGGAGATTATTTTAAAAAAGTATTCTCCTATCGGTGAGCTTGGACTTTTTGCGAAGCAGTTTGCGGAATCTATGGCACAGACAACGGGACATATTGCGGTAATATCGGATCGGGACCAGTTCATTGCGATGGCGGGAACTGCGAAAAAGGATTTGCTGGCAAAGTCTATCAGTCGTGAACTGGAGAATCTGATGACCGACCGGGAAAGCGTTGTTGCGGTAAAGGGCGAAAAGGGGTATATTCCGATCGGTACGGAGGAAGATGAGTTTGAACAGCAGGTGATTGCGCCGATTATCAGTGAGGGCGACGTGATAGGAGCTGTTATGATTCTTTCCAAGGATAAGAAAGAACGGCTGAGCAATATGGAACTGAAAATTGCAGGAACGGCCGCGGCATTTTTGGGAAGACAGATGGAGCAGTAAAAGAAGCGGATGCTTCGCAGGATGTGCACGATGGGCAGAGGAACACTGTTTTACGGCTGCACATCGGTGTGTAAAGCGGAACAAGTCCCGGAAGGCTTGCGGGACTTGCTCCGCTTTGTTTTAAAAAAGGGCCCGTTATGCTTCCGACTTTTTCGACCCGGCGGCAAAAATCGGACGGAAAAACGAGTGGAAATGCCTTAAAAACGGGAGTTTTTCAATATATTTCATAGGAAATAGCGAAGAACTCTTGACAAATGCGGCAAATCAGTTTATAAATAAAGTATCTAATACTTTTCGAGGAGGGAAATTTACATGAACAAGGCAGAATTAGTAGCAGCAATGGCAGAGAACGCAGGATTATCCAAGAAGGATTCCGAGAAGGCGTTAGCAGCTTTTGTAAGCGTAGTAACGGATGAGTTAAAGAAGGGCGAGAAGGTTCAGTTAGTTGGCTTCGGTACGTTCGAGGTAGCTGCAAGACCGGAGAGAACCGGTAGAAATCCGCAGACGAAGAAGGCAATTAAGATTCCGGCATCCAAGGCTCCGAAGTTTAAGGCTGGTAAGGCATTAAAGGATACGGTTAACGCATAGTTTGATGCAGTTGAATTTTGCCAAATGAATTTTTAGAACCGCCTTTGTACGGTTCTGAGGCTGCCCACGAGGTATCGGTGTGAGCAGCCTCTTTTTGTTTTATAGGAAGTACCGCGCGGAAGTGCATTCCTATACATTGTTCTTTTTCTTACAGGAGGCAGTATGAGATTAGATAAGTTTTTGAAAGTATCCCGCTTAATTAAGCGCAGAACGGTCGCAAACGAGGCGTGTGATGCAGGCCGTGTCATGATTAACGATAAACCGGCGAAGGCGTCCGCGAATGTCAAGGTCGGGGATGTGATTGAAATCGGCTTCGGCGGCAAGGCAGTGCGTGTAGAGGTACTGGATGTGCAGGAAACAACGCGGAAAGAGGACGCGAAGGAACTGTTCCGCTATTTATAGGGAAACAATGATTATATCGGTGTTTCCTTAGAACTGTGCTGTCATAAGCGGCGTTTTCCGGACATATGCTATAAAGAAACGGTGCTGTGAGGCGTTTGCATGGAACAAAAACAGGAAGCGGGGGCGCATAAGCTGACCCTTGCGGGGCGGAAAATGCTTGCCCTGACCGGAGTAAAAGAGGTCATTTCCTTTGATGCCAAAGAGGTCGTGCTGGATACAACGCAGGGGGTTCTTATGTTGCGCGGCGACGAGATGAATGTGACAAGGCTTCTGGTGGAAAAAGGGGAAATGGATTTAGAAGGGCGGATTGACAGCCTGATTTACACCGAACGCGGAAAGGGAAAACGGCGTGAGGAATCCTTTGCGAAGCGTCTGTTTGGGTAGGGGACGGACGGCCTATGAATTACGAAATTGTAGGGGAAGTGCGTTTTTTTCTCGCGGCGGTGCTGTTAGGTGCGGCTGCGGCAATGGTGTATGATATTCTGCGGGTATGGCGGAGATTCCGCCGGCAGACGTTGTTTGCCGTTTCCGTGCAGGATTTTATCTTCTGGTTTGTATTGGGAATCTTCGGATTCCGCCTGATTTATTATTACAATGCGGGAACACTGCGTTTCTTTGCGCTTGGCGGCATTCTGCTCGGCGCCTGCATTTATGTATGGACCTTAGGGCGGTTTTTTGTAAAATATTGCTTGAAACTGCTGTTATTTTTGACATTTCCTCTGCGAAGGGGATTGAATTTTTTACGAAAAAAGAGTAAACTGATACATAAGAAATTCCGAAAACGGATTCGGACGTCAAAAGGCGGTTCCCGATTGCGGAGCGTTCGCATCGGTGGGGCGGCACACAAACCCAAAAAGGGAAAGCACGGAAGGAAGGATGCACTTGCGGCAGAAAAACGGAAATAAAGGGCTTATATCATCGTTTATGACGGTGCTGTTCGGCAGGACGGGGCTTCGGCTGCTGTTAGTGGTTGTAGTTGTGATATGCGTTGTACTCGGTCACAGCAAGAGCGGGGCGGCGGTGAAGGAAAAGGAGCTGGCAAGACAGAAGGCGGCTTATGAGGAACAGCTGCTGGCAGAGGAGGAACGTCAGAAGCAGTTAGAGGAGGAAACAGCCTATCGCCAGACAAAGCAGTACATAGAAGAACTGGCAAGGGAGAAGCTTGGCTTGGTTAAGCCGGATGAAATCCTGCTCCGGGGAGAGGACGCGCAGTAAGGCGGCTTCCGGGATGGGAAATAAGTCGAGATTTTTAGGATTCGGGTCCGGGTACGGACTTCGGGTCCTTTTTTGTCGTACAGTTTTAGGGGAGGTTTCCGGTTTCGACAGAAGACCGCCTGACTTTGTGCTAGAATTTCTAATACGTCGTTTACGAAAGACCGGAGCGGCAAGCCGGTTTCGTGAAGGAGGTACCGGAAAAAGGACAAGCAGGAGGCTGACAGGAAGTATTATGTGGAGAAAAAGGACGGCGGGGAAGTGGTTACGTTATTTAGGAGTGGTTGGAGGAGCGATTGCATTTTGCGTCGGACTGATTGGCTGTTTGTGGAGGGCGTCCACCATAAAATATATCTGGCTCGGAGCATTGACGGCAGGCTTTGTCCTGCTGTTTATCTGGGCGGGGGAACAGGCGTTGTGGGTATTGCTGCGCTCGGGCAGAGAGGAACTGGTGCGCGCCGATATCCGGAGCCATACGAAAAAACGTCTTTTGGAGGCGGCAGCATCCTTTGAAGCACTCTCCGGAGCTTTTGACGGTACGGCAGAGGAGACGGCGGAAGGGTTTAGGAACTTTGCGGTAACTTTGCCGGAGGTGGTCTGCGCGGATTGCAGCCGTTCCGGGGAATGCTGGGGAGAACGTCTGGAGGAAAGCTGTGCGGCGGCATATTCCATGTATGAGGCGGCGATTGGGGGCTGTGTGCCGAACTATGCGGAGGTGGAATACCGCTTCGGCGGCTGCCTTCACGCCGACAGAATTACGGAAGAATACGCAATGCTGCCGTTAAAGGAACAGGCGGAGCAGCTGGTGCGCCGCCGGACCGAGGAAGGGCGCGCTGCCGTGGTAACACAGCTCCGGGCCGTTTCGGATATGCTAAAGGAGTATTCGGAAGAATTGTATGAAACGACTTTGGGGGACGGACAGGCAGAGGAACAGTTAGCGGCGGAGCTGCGCCGCATCGGAATTTTTGCGGAGCAGATTGCGGTCATGAAGCGCAGGGGGCGCGGACTACGGATAAGGATGCAGGCGTATTGCAAAAGCGGACAGAGTATACCGGTGCGGCGTGCCGCACAGCGTCTGGGGACATTATTCGGGTGTCCGCTTGTGACCGGCGGCGAATCGGAGCGATTTTTCGGAGAAACGCCCGGAGAGTTTACCTTTGAAGAGGAACCGGGGTATCTGGTGCTGACGGGCGTTGCCAGAGCCGCAAAATATGAGGAGGTGCTTTCCGGGGACAGCTTTTCCTTTCTCTATCCCGAGAGCGGAGAAACGGTACTGCTTCTGTCGGACGGAATGGGAAGCGGCGAACAGGCAAGCCGGGACAGCGAAGCGGTGATTGGGCTGTTGGAGCAGCTTCTTTCGGCGGGCTTTGATGAAAAAACAGCCATACGTCTGATGAACTCGGTTCTTTTGCTCAGAACGGAGGGAAAGAGCTATTCTACGGTCGATATCAGCGTCATCAATCCGTATGCGGGGACGTGCGAATTTATTAAGCTTGGCGCGGCGGGAACATTTATCAAGCGGGAGGACTGGATTGAAAGCGTAGCGTCGGAAACGCTTCCGGCAGGGATGTTCGGGGAAGCGGATTATGACACGAAGGAGAAGAAGCTGTATGACGGGGATTATGTTATTATGATGAGCGACGGTGTGCCGGAAGCGCTCGGAGAGCATATGGAGGAGGTACTGTTCCTTGCCGGGAAGAAAAAAACGGACCGGACGCCGCAGTGCGTGGCAGGAGAGATATTAAAGGCGGCGCTGGAGCTGTGTGAATATAAACCGAAGGATGATATGACGGTGTTGGTGGCGGAGCTTGTGAAAAAACAGCCGCCGTATTATCTGAACGCTTTGTCGGGGGTGCCGGTACACGGATAACGAAACGAAGGGATACTTGCCTTTTTTTGACGGGTGGTGTAGAATAAGCAGAGAAGGAACAGGAAGTACCGGAGGAATGGAATGCAGGAAACGTTGGTAAAGAAAGCGGAGCGGTTGATAAGGGAGCAAAAGCTCATCGAAGCAGGGGAGCGCGTGCTGGTGGGATTGTCCGGCGGCGCGGACTCCGTATGCCTTACGGCGGTTTTACGGGAACTTTCCGCTACCCTCTCCATTGAGCTTGGGGCATTTCATGTCAATCACGGCATCCGCGGAAAAGAAGCAGATGCGGACGAGGCATTTTCCAGGGGATTTTGCGAAAGACTGGGCATTGATTTTTTCGCGGTGCATGAGGATGTGCCGCGGTATGCAGAAGAACACCGTATCGGCACGGAGGAAGCGGGGCGGCAGCTTCGTTACCGGGCAGCCGAGCGGATTGCGCAGGAGCAGGGATATGATAAAATCGCTCTGGCGCACCAACAGAACGATGTGGCGGAAACCTTTCTGTTTCATTTGTTCCGGGGCAGTTCCGTTGGGGGACTTTCCTCCATACCCGCAAAGCGGGGCAATATTATCAGGCCGCTGCTTACCTGCGGCAGGGAAGAGATTGAAGCGTATTTAGAGGAAAAGGGCCTGCCCTTTTGCACTGACGCGACCAATGCGGAAACGGAGTATACAAGGAATAAAATCAGGCATCGTATTCTTGCCTATGCCAAAGAGAATGTAAACGGAGGGTCTGTCGGCCATATTGCGGAGGCGGCAGCGGAGCTTGGCGCGTTAAATGAATATTTGGTTGCGGAGGCAAAGGAGCTTTACGGACAGGCCATAGAAATTCCGAACGGAGTGCAGCTTTCCGTTTCGGCGCTGGAACAAAAGCACCGGGTTTTGCAGGAGAAAGCAATTTACATGCTGTTGGTAAGGGTGGCGGGAAGCGCAAAGGATTTTACAAGAGAGCATATCGAAGCGGTAAGAGCGCTGTGCTTTTTGCAGAGCGGAAAGCAGGTTTCGCTGCCCTATGGCCTGACTGCCGGACGGAATTTTGACCGGCTCTATATAAAAAGAGCAGAGTGCGGGGAAACTCCGGCGGAGGAAAAAGAATGTCTTGTGCGGATTCCCGGAGAGTATTCCGTCGGGAACGCGGGGGAAACGATGACGTTTCGCTGCTTTTCTTATAAAAAAAATGAAGAAATACCAAAAAATGAGTATACGAAATGGTTTGATTATGATAAAATAAAGGGTGCGCTACGTCTTCGAAGTCGCAAAGAGGGTGACCGTATCGGAATGAGGCAGGGCAGCAAATCGGTGAAAGCCGTGCTGATAGAGAAGAAGATAGCGAGAGAAGAACGCGGAAGGCGGCTGCTGTTAGCGGACGATGAGCAGGTGCTCTGGGTGCCGGGGGTGCGTTCCTGTGATAATTACCGGGTAGATGAGTTTACAAAGACAATTTTGGAAGTACGGATGAACGGAGGAAAAGGAAATGAAGGATGAAGTGAAAGAACTGATTTCCGAAGCGGAAGTAACCGAAAGAATCCGCGAACTGGGAGAGCAGATCAGCAAAGACTATGCAGGCAAAGAACTTCATGTGATTTGTATATTAAAAGGCGGCGTATTTTTTATGTGCGAACTGGTAAAGCATATTGCCGTACCGGTAACGCATGATTTTATGTCGGTGTCCAGCTACGGCGACAAAACGGTAAGCTCCGGCAGAATCAAGATTATAAAGGATCTGGACGATTCCATCGAGGGAAAAGAAGTTCTGATTGTGGAGGATATTATTGATTCGGGACGGACGCTCCATCATCTGCTGCAGCTTCTTAGGGCAAGAAACCCGAAAAGTATCCGGCTTTGTACGCTTCTTGATAAGCCGGACCGCCGTGAGGTAGAGGTCCCGGTAGATTACGTCGGTTTTTCCATACCGGATTTGTTTGTGGTAGGCTACGGACTGGATTATGCCCAGCATTACCGCAATCTGCCGTATGTCGGCGTGGTGGAAGGATAGCCCCTGCGCAAAGCGGGTATTATGAAATAGGAAAGAGAGGATTTCATTTTGAAAAAATCCATGAGAGGTTTTGGGTTCTACATTGTCAGTATATTGTTGATTATTCTGCTTGCCACCTATATATCGGAGGCAATGCAGGATGGCGGCGAGAGATACGGCTTGAAGGATTATTATGAAGATTTGGAAGCCGGGCAGATTGCGGGTATTTCCATTTACCCGAACGAGGAAACGCCGACGGGTAAGGTGCGTGCCGTGTTATTGGACGGCAACGTAAAGACGTTTTATGTGACGGATGTTGTGAACGCAGAGAGCGCGGCATTGGAAAAGGGAATCGAGGTTTATGTCAACGAGGTGACAAAACCGAATTGGTTCCTAACCGGCGTACTGCCGTATCTTCTGGGCTTCGGTGTTATTTTCCTGATGTTTTCGTTTTTCACGAACCAGTCTTCGGGCGGCAATAATAAAATGATGAATTTCGGCAGGAGCCGCGCGCGGGTGACCGTGAACGGGACGACTACCTTTAAGGATGTGGCGGGGCTGATTGAGGAGAAGGAGGAGCTGCGGGAAATCGTTGACTTCCTTTCCGACCCTGCAAAGTTTACCAAGGTAGGCGCGCGTATTCCGAAGGGCGTTCTGTTGGAGGGACCTCCGGGAACCGGTAAAACGCTTCTTGCAAAGGCAGTTGCCGGAGAAGCAAAGGTGCCGTTTTTCTCCATTTCCGGTTCGGACTTCGTAGAAATGTTTGTCGGCGTGGGTGCTTCCCGTGTGCGTGATTTGTTTGCGGAAGCAAAGAAAAATGCTCCTTGTATTATTTTTATTGATGAGATTGATGCGGTTGCCAGAAGACGCGGTACCGGTATGGGCGGCGGACATGACGAGCGCGAGCAGACGTTAAACCAGATGCTGGTCGAGATGGACGGCTTCGGCGTAAACGAGGGAATTATCGTGATGGCGGCGACCAACCGTGTGGATATTTTAGACCCGGCGATTCTGCGTCCGGGACGCTTTGACAGAAAGGTGCTGGTGGGCAGACCGGATGTGCGCGGCAGAGAGGAAATTTTAAGGGTGCATGCAAAGGGCAAGCCGTTAGCGGAAGATGTAGATTTGGCGCAGCTTGCACAGACGACGGCGGGACTTACCGGCGCGGATTTGGAAAACCTGTTAAACGAGGCGGCAATCAGCGCAGCAAAGGACGGAAGAAGTTTTATTGTAGAAGAAGATGTGAAGAAGTCCTTTATTAAAGTGGGAATCGGTACGGAGAAAAAGAGCCGTATTATTTCCGAGAAGGAGAAGCGGATTACGGCATACCACGAGGCGGGCCACGCGATTTTATTCCATGTGCTGCCGGATGTCGGCCCTGTCTATGCAGTGTCCGTGATTCCGACCGGCAACGGCGCGGCAGGTTATACAATGCCGCTTCCGGAGCGTGATGAGATGTTTATGACAAAGGGCAGAATGCGTCAGGATATCATAGTGAGTCTTGGCGGAAGAATTGCGGAAGAACTGATTCTTGACGATATTACCACCGGCGCTTCGCAGGATATCAAGCATGCCACCGCGGTAGCAAGAAGCATGGTAACGCGTTACGGATTTTCCGGTGAAATCGGTATGGTAAATTATGAAAACGACGATGACGAGGTATTTATCGGCCGGGATTTGGCGCATACACGTTCTTACAGCGAGAATGTGGCAAATTCCATCGACGCCGAAGTGCGGCATATCATTGACGAGTGTTACGAGGAAGCAAAGAAACTGCTCAAGGAATATGAGAATGTATTGCATTCCTGCGCGGCGCTTTTGATTGAGAAGGAACGTATCGGCAGAGAGGAATTCGAGGCATTATTTGCGTAGGTCAAAAACGAAAGCGGTTTGACGGGCTTTTTTGGACAGTTTTATGTGATTTATGGGAGCATAAATATAGCTATACGGCAAATACTACAAAAAAAAATTAAAAAAGGGGAAATGTTTGTGCACACTTCCGGCGGAGGAGATGCTATAATAACACTCGTAAACCCCAATACATTATATAGTTTTTGCTACACCCCATAAGTAACAAAATACCTTCTCCGAAAAGCCCGATGACGATGTCATCGGGCTTTTCACCTTATCATAGTTTTTAGTGAGGCGGTTATGAACAAAGCGATAAGAGCATTATTCGCAGACGGTACAGATGAATACAGAACTCCGACAGAGCCTGCGGCGGGAGATACCGTAAGGCTTCGTTTCCGTGCGGCAAAGGACAGCGTTACGGAAGCGTTTGTTTGTATCGGCGGAGAGAGCATCGGCTTGTCTTTGGAGCGGGAGAAGGGCTGTTTTGTTTACTATGCTGCGGAATATGTACTGGGGGAGGCTCCGGTGACGTACTATTTTGAAGTACATCTCGGAGAAGAAATCTGGTATTATGACCGGAGAGGCGCGGTGCGGGACCGGAAAGAGGAGTATGCGTTCCGGATGACGCCGGGCTTTACTGTGCCGGACTGGGCAAAGGGCGCGGTGATGTACCAGATATTTACCGACCGCTTCTGTAACGGAACGGTGACGAACGATGTAAAGGATAGAGAATACTGCTATATTGAAAAGCCGGTACAGGCGGTGTCCGACTGGGACAGGCCTCCGCAGACGATGGATGTCAGGGATTTTTACGGCGGTGATTTGCAGGGCGTCTGGAAAAAGCTGGATTATTTACAGGAGCTGGGCGTGGAAGTCATTTATTTCAATCCGCTGTTTGTTTCGCCGTCCAATCATAAATATGACAGTCAGGACTATGACTATATCGACCCTCATTATGCCGTGCTTCTGCGCGACGAGGGAGAGTGCCTTTCCGAGGGGGATAGGGACAATTCCCATGCAACAAAGTATATCAGCCGCGTCAGTATGCGGGAGAATTTAGATACGAGCAATGCGTATTTTGCGGCGCTGGTGCAGGAAATCCATCGGCGCGGGATGCGAGTGATTCTGGACGGTGTGTTTAATCATTGCGGCTCCTTCCATAAATGGCTCGACAGGGAGCGGATTTACGAGAACGCTCCGGGCTATGCAAAGGGGGCCTATGTTTCGGAAAACAGCCCTTACCGCAAGTTCTTTGAGTTTACAAACGAGGCGTGGCCGTATAACTCCAACTACGTCGGCTGGTGGGGGCATGCTACCCTTCCGAAGCTGAACTATGAAGCATCGGAGGAACTGTGTGCCTATATCCTGAACGTGGCGAAAAAGTGGATTGCGCCGCCGTATCATGTAGACGGCTGGCGGTTAGACGTGGCGGCGGACCTCGGGCATTCCGAGGAGTTTAACCATTTGTTCTGGCAGCGTTTCCGAAAGAGCGTAAAAGAGGAGAATCCGGAGGCGCTGATTCTGGCGGAGCATTACGGAAGCGCAAGAGCTTGGCTGAACGGAAACGAGTGGGATTCGGTGATGAATTACGACGCCTTTATGGAACCGCTTACCTGGTTCTTTACCGGAATGGAAAAGCACAGTGACGCATACCGGGGCGATTTGGTCGGGAATGCGGAGGCGTTTGCCGACGCCATGACGCACCATATGGCGCAGTTCCAGACAGGTTCGTTACAGGCGGCAATGAATGAGCTGTCAAACCATGACCATTCGCGCTTTTTAACGCGGACAAACGGGAAGGTGGGGCGTTTGGAGAGCCTTGGCTCTGCGGCGGCGTCCGAGGGCGTGCGGCGCTCTCTGTTTATGGCGGCGGTTGCCGTACAGATGACATGGGTCGGCTCCCCGACGGTTTATTACGGAGATGAGGCGGGCGTCTGCGGTTTTACGGACCCGGATAACCGACGTACCTATCCGTGGGGACATGAGGATAAGGAATTGATTCGGCTGCATAAGGAACTGATTCGGATTCACCGCTCCTACCCGGCGCTGCGGACCGGTTCTTTAAAGCTGTTACATCTGGAGCAGGATGTGATTTCTTACGGACGTTTTAATGCGCAGGACAGCATTATTGTGGCGGTGAATCGCGGAGAGCAGGAAAAACGGGTAGAAATACCGGTATGGGAAACCGGAATTTTGGGAAACGCACCGCTGGTATCGCTGTTTTCTTCGGGGCAGGAAGGCTTTTCGTGCGAGGCGGTAATTACGGAAGCGCGTGAGGGCAGTCTTGTGGTTGTGCTGCCGCCGGAGAGCTCGATGATTTGGAAGAATCTTCTGCCGATTTAAGACAAAAATGAGCCGCCCCGAAAGGCCGGAGCGGCTGTCTTGGACTCTGTTACTATTTTGCGTTATTCTTTAAGAATCCGAGAATGGAAAGAATAATGCCAACCAGGCAAAGGATACCGATTAAAGTGGTAATGATACCGAGTACCCAGCCGATTACCGGAATCCAGCTAAGTAAGCCTGTTACAACACCTAAAACAGCCGGAACAATGATAAAAATCAAAAGGGAAATGATTAAGTCCTTTACTGTTTTTACGGAATTGAATTTGTTTAAAATGTCCTTTACGTTCATTTTGTAAATCCTCCTTTCGCTTATGTTATCTGTATTATAGCAGATTATGCCGAAAAAGGAAAGAACAGTTTCGGGATTTACGCAGGAAAGGAGTGCAAATGGCAGAGAAACAACCAAAAAAGCGAACGGAAAAGAAACGAAGCAGGGAGCAGGAACGTGCTCATGCGCTTCGCATTCTGGAATTACTGGACCGGGAGTATACAACGGAATACCGGTGCTATTTAAACCATGAGAACGCATGGCAGCTTTTGTTTGCCACGATATTAAGCGCCCAGTGTACCGACGCGCGTGTAAATCTGGTGACGGCGGACCTGTTTCGGAAGTACGGCAGCGTAGCGGCGTTTGCAAACGCGGATTTAAAGGAACTGGAGGAGGATATCCGGCCGACCGGCTTTTTTCATAACAAGGCAAAGAATCTAATCGGCTGCGCCAAAATGCTGGTAGAAAAATACGGCGGCGAGGTGCCGGATTCTTTGGAAGCTCTGGTAGAACTGCCGGGCGTGGGGCGAAAAACAGCAAACGTAATCCGGGGCAATATTTACCGCCAGCCGAGTATTGTGGTAGATACGCATGTAAAGCGGATTTCACAAAAGCTTGGCTTTACAAAAAGCGATGACCCGGAAAAGATAGAGTTTGAGCTGATGGAGCTACTGCCGGAGGATCACTGGATTTTGTATAATATTCACATAATACAGCTGGGGCGTACCATATGCACGGCGCGTTCCCCAAAGTGCGCCGAATGTTTTTTACGGGAGGAGTGCCCGTCCTGTATGGCAGAGAAGAAAGGAAAGTAGAGGATGCGGTTTACGGCAGTAGATATTGAAACGACCGGTCTTTCTCCGGAGAAAGAAAGAATTATAGAGATTGGTGCGGTAAAATATGCGGACGGTGTGCAGACGGCGGTATTTTCCACCTTAGTGCGTCCGCAGACGGCAGAGCTGCCGGAACGCATTACCGCGCTCACCGGAATTACGGAGGCAATGTTAAAGGACGCGCCGGAGGAAGCCGAAGCGATGCGTTCTCTTTTTCATTTTCTGGAAGGAGAGCATATTCTGCTCGGTCATAACATACCCTTTGATTATAGCTTTCTGAAAACGGCGGCGGGACGTTTGGGGGAAGTGTTTGACTATCAGGGAATTGACACGCTGTTTCTGGCAAGACAGTGCAGGCCGGAACTGCCGAGAAAAACACTGACGGCGTTGTGCGAGGAGTATGCGATAACCACCGAATGCGCGCACCGGGCGGAGGAAGACGCCGTTGCGGCGGCACAGTTGTATTTTCATCTGTTGGAGCAGTTCGGAGAAGAACACGGCGAAGCTTTTTTGCCGAAGCCGTTAGAATACCGTCCGAAGAAAACGGAACCGGCGACAAAGCGGCAGTGTAGCTACTTAAAAGGAATTATTACCGCCCACGGGCTCGATTTGGCACCGGATTACGGGACGTTGACGAAAAGTGAGGCTTCCCGGCTGATTGATAAGCTGTTGGCAAAGTACGGCCGGGGCGGGCTTTAAAACTGTGAAGCCTCCGGGGAATCCAGCAGCTGCTCCAAATCCCGCAGGATAGAGGGCTTCATTAAGGTTGAGAGCTGTTCGGCAGATTCCTTTAATTCGGAGATTTTTTGGAGTTCGCCGCTTTCTTTATAAAGTCCGGCGAGCAGAGTATAAGTACCGGCAATGTCCGAGCCGATGCTTACGGCATAAGAAAGAACCGTAACCGCGTCTTTGGTGTTTCCGGCGGAAGCTAACAGTGCGCCCCATTTCTGCAAAGCGCGTATCAAGACCGTAAAGTTCTGGTCATAGGCGGTAAGCGGGTCTAAGTTTGCAGTACCGTAGGTAAGGCGCAGCTCCGTGTTGGAGATGCCGGTCAGGTTCAGAATTTTGCTCCCGGAAAGCGCGCAAATGGTACGCTCCGCTTCGGACAGTTCCTCGGAGAGCGGGGCAAGGTGCTCCGGTGCAAGAGCATAGGAACTCTCCTGTACGGTCTGCGGCAGCACGGAAAAATCGCCGGAGGCGTCGGAAAATGCGGACGGGGTCTGCACCGCAGAAGAAATCCGCTCCGGTCCGTCCGCACCCGGCGTCCAGTAGCGGAACGGAAGGGAGGCATACGGAACGGTAAGGTAGTCCAAAGAAGAGATGTCTTTTTTCGGGACAAATTTAGACTCGTGTTCCCGTTGCCAAAATTCTTCGGAAGCTTTTTGGGTATTTTTCTCACGGGACTTGCCAAAATGTATAAAAACCAGTATAATAAGCGTCAGACCGAATAAAATAGCCATTTCATCACAACCTTTCAAGGAAAAGAGGTGTACTCATGTATAATAAAAAAACAAAGAAAATCATTGCGGCGGTGATTGCCGGGATTCTGGTACTGACAATGGTAATCCCGTTGTTCGCATCCGCTGTGATGTAAAATAAGATATCATATTCACTATATCCGACAGGACAGGCGGTGTCAACCGTCTGTCTTGCTTTTTTCGGATTTTTTTCCGGCCGGTGTCATATAGTAACAGGAGAGGGTTGATTTCGGAGGGCGCATGGCAAAGAGGATTTTCGGTTGGTTTGTTGTTTTAAAGGAAAGTGCTTCCTTTAAAACAAAAAAACGCTCCGCGAGGATGCGCACTCGCGCGAGCGGAAGATGTCGCAAGCGACCGCGCTCGGCGCAAGAGTCCGTTTGCGGACTCTTTGTTCGAATAAGTATCGTTCTTTTTCTGGCGGCGGTCACGGCGGGAAGCAGGATTAAGGCAAGGTGCAGCGGACAGATAGCACCGGGAGTATGGCTTTTGGGAGTGGACCTTTCGGGAATGAGTCCGGCGGAGGCGGAGGCTGCCGCGGCGGAAAGCCTGCCGGAGTTTTATTTGGAACTGACCTGTTCGCTTTTGCCGGAAATGGTCCGGGAGGCGGAGAAAAAAGTACAGGAAGCGGGCGACGACGCCGTTTCCGGCGCCAAGGTCAGGATAAGCGGAAACGAATGGTGCCTGACTGTCAAAACGCCTATGGTACGGATGCTTATGGCGGAAACAATGGAAGAGGTGCTTGCCTGCAGCAACGATGTGAAGGTATGGGAATGGCTCTATGCGGCGGTATTCGGGCGCCCTTTCCGCGTAAGACGGGCGGAGCCGGAGCTTGTCTGGGAGGAACGGTACTTCTCGGAGCTGCTTTTCAACTGTGCGGAGCTTTTGGAGCGGGAAAAACAGGAAGCGGAAATCGAATGGAAGGATGGGAAAATCATTGTAAAGGAGAGCCGGACCGGCTTTCGAATTGACACCGGGAGAGTATCGTCGGAGGCAGAGAAGATAATTACACAGGTAACGGAAAAAATAAAAACCGCTCCGGCAGACGGAATCATCATCCGGCTTACGCTCGGCGGAACTGCCCTTATGCCGAGCCTTTCTACGGCACAGGCGAAAAAATGCGACACGAAGCTGGCGGAGTTTACAACAGGATATCAGGGTGCCGGGAGCGGCAGGGCGCAAAACATAACGGCAGGGGCAGGGCATCTGAATGCGCGGGTGATTCTGCCGCAGGAGGAATTTTCCACTGCTGCGGCGCTGATGCCCTTTACCGAACAGAACGGCTATACGGCGGGCGGTACTTACGTCAGCGGGCAGCTTTCGGAAAGCATCGGAGGAGGCGTCTGCCAGCTCTCCACAACGCTGTACAACGCCCTGCTTCGGACAAAGCTTGAGATTACCGAGCGGTATGCACACTCTATGCCGGTCGGTTATATCCCGCCGGGACAGGACGCCGCCATTGCGGGGGATTACAAGGATTTGAAGTTTCAAAATACGACGGACGCGCCGGTACTGTTGCTTTGCACGGCAGGCGGAGGACAGGTCCGGGTTACGCTGTACGGGAGCGCAGAGGCGGCGCGTCGGAACGTTACCATAGAAAGCGTTATGACAGAAAAAACAAAGGAGGGAATGACGGTAGAGGTGTACCGGACAGAAAAGGGGGAAGGAGGAGAGGGTATCAGGGAAAAGATTAGTACGAACCGCTACCGGTATTTTAAGGGGAATGCTGACTGAAAAAGTCGGAAACAAAAGAAAAACTAAAGATTTCATCCCCCTTGGCCGATATAAACTCATATAAGTATAGGAAACAGGATTACAGAATATAATGCTGCATGATAGCAGAGAAAACAAGAGAGGGAGCCTATGAAGGTTGTTATTTTAGCGGGAGGCTTCGGAACCCGCATCAGCGAAGAAAGCCACTTAAAGCCAAAGCCGATGATTGACATCGGCGACGCACCGATTTTGTGGCATATTATGAAGAGCTATTCCCATTACGGGTTTCATGAGTTTGTGATTTGCTGCGGCTATAAGGGACATATCATCAAGGAATACTTTGCGGACTATTATCTGCATCGCTCGGATATTACCTTTGATTTTGCCCATAACAACGAGATGATTGTGCACAACAACGTGGCGGAGCCGTGGCGTGTGACGTTAGTGGATACCGGGCTGTATACCCAGACCGGCGGTCGTATCAAGCGTGTACGGGACTATATCGGAAACGAGCCGTTTCTCTGCACCTACGGCGACGGCGTGTCGGATATTGATATCACCAAGTTGGTAGAGTTTCATAAGAGCCACGGAAAGATTGCCACGATTACGGCGGTACAGCCGGGCAACAAGTTCGGAGTGTTAGACATCGGAGAAAATCAGCTGATACAGAAATTTACCGAAAAGGGCAAAGAAGAGGGCGGCTGGATTAACGCCGGTTTCATGGTACTCGGGCCGGAGATTTTTGATATGATTGAGGAGGACTCCACAATTCTGGAGCGAAAGCCCTTTGAAACGCTTGCGTCTATGGGAGAACTGGTGGCGTATAAGTACGGCGGGTTCTGGCAGTGCATGGATACCCAGCGGGACAAGCACTACCTTGAGGCATTGCTGGAGAGTGGGAAGGCCCCGTGGGTGAAATGGTAAAAGTAAGGAAGGAGTAGGATAATATGAGACCTTTGGTAACTATATTTACTGTGGCATATAATGCGGAAGGGTATATTCGGGAAACGATTGAAAGCGTGTTAAATCAGGATGAACCAAATATCGAATATTTTATTCGTGATAACGGTTCTACTGACGGAACATATGCCATTATGAAGGAATATGCGGAGAAGGATTCCAGAGTTCGCATTGTCCGCAATGAAGTAAACTATAGAAAAGAGGATGGGACATTACTAAATTTGGAAGATTATTGTCCGGATCCTAAGGGTGAATATATCACTTTGTTGGATTCAGATGATTTGTTAAAACCAAATTATGTATCCAGATTATACCAAGCTGCAAAACAATGTAATGCAGATATTGCAATTGCAGGGACGGAAATGTTTGCAGATAAATCAGGGGAGATTTTGCTGGAGAGGTTTCCGAGCGAATTCGTTTTTCATGCAGGCGAAAAGATGAAGGCGGATGATTTTATGGAAACCTATGGGATGTTAAGAACGCTTTGGGGAAAGTTGTTTCGCACCGAGTTTTTTTTGTCCAAGGTAGGAAGAGCAGAAAAGGCATGGGAGACATTTTATGTTGTTAATGGTGGCGACACGGTGTGGTCATTGTCGTTTTTAGGTGATGCGAAATGTGTAGTGAGTATTCACGAGATGTTGCATTGCTATCGCATTAAGCAACAGGGAAATTACCAGGTGGGGAAACCGGATGTGGACAGAATAAGGGAAGGTGTAGGCCTTTTTTATGCTGCTGTGGAACTGTTGCCAAAGCTGAAGCTTTCATTTGAAGAAGTGGGAGGATTTTTGTATGTAGTACTTTTTTCACATATTAAGGATTTGTTGGACATGGTGAGGAAATCCGTTAGTATGTCAGAGGAGGAACGATTTGCTTTTTGTGAGGCGGTTTTGACATGTGACTTATTGATGTCGTTTCCGGGGCAGGAACATATGATAAGGAACTGGGAGAATACGGTGGAAAAGCCAATTTTACAGATTGTATTGAAAAAGGAATTCGAGTATAATAGAGACATAATAAGTTTCTTACAGGATATTGCGGTCTTTTTTACACAACCGGGTGTGCTTCCGCAGAGTATTAAAGATTTATATCTGATACAGGGAGTTTTTCATAAGAATAATACATATTATTATGGATTTACTTTCTTAGAGCACCTGAAGAAACGCAAGGAATCCTGGTATACTATCTTTTTGAATACACCATTGGTAAAACAGAAAAGTATGGCAGTTAGCGGTCCTATACTGAGGGAACTGATACTGAAATCATCAGTGGAGGAGTGTAGTGAACTGAAGGCGACAATGCTGGATTTATATGATGCAGGTGTGTTAGAAACAGCATTACAGATGGCGTTAAGAATTTTGGAGACGAATCCGGTGGACCCGGAAGGAATCTATTTCGGGATGGCGCTTGCTTATGAATTAAAGCAGGATGCACTTCTGAGCATTTTGCTTGATATGCAGAGAAAGTTTTGGCCGTATCATGAAGAATTGAAACAGCTGGCAGGGCAAATAATGGAGAAAAAAGATTCTGTGGGAATGTAAATGAACGGTATTGTTTCTTGACGGCTTTGGCAAGGGAGAAAGAGATATTATTTGTTTGTGAGAGAACGGAAGAGGATATGCCTATGAATGATTATATACAGTTGATAGCTGAGAAGATACAACAAAAATGCGAAGTGATTTTTTATACCGTAGGGAGCGGAACATTTGAACACATTCGCGAATTGAAGCATAGATTCGGGTTGCTACCGACATCTGTATGCGATGGTGACAGTAAAAAACAGGGACGTACCTATAAGGGATTGGAAGGGATAACGGTTATTTCACCGGGAGAGGCTTTATTGCGCTTCCCAAAGGGGTATTTTTTTATTTCTTCATTGGATTATCGATATCAAATTATCGGCTATTTAACGGAAGTCTGTGGTGTTGAGCCGGAACGGATTATTAATTATGTGCCGGTAAAAAGAATCAACAGTTGTTCTTTTATCCAAAAGGCATTGATTTACGACCAGACGGGCGATTTGCGATTTTGTTGGAGAACTCCATGTCCGGCAGTTCCGTCAAACGATGTACTGAAGGTAAATGAGTTGGCACAGTTGCGGAATCAGTTAATCGAAACAATAAAAAAAGGAGAGGTTCCGGCACATGAAGCATGCGTAGGTTGTCCGCAATTATCGGAAGAATACTATCCGGAGGAGCCACTGGCATGGTCAATTAATTATTTTTGTCAGAGTGTATGCAATTACAGATGCTCCTATTGTACGGTTGCCCATTACGAAAAACCAAGTTATGATGCAGGAAGACATACGCTGGGAGAAGTAATCGGTGCCTATAAGAAGGAAGGGATTTTATCGCCTGATTATAGTGTTATTTTGTCTACTGCAGGAGAACCGTTACTTCATCCGAAGAGAAAAGAGTTTTACCAAAGCTTTGACGGCGCAGAACTTGTCATCAATACAAATGGTTCTATTTACGACGCGGATTTGGCGGAGCTTATGAATGAGAAGAAGGTTCTGTTGTTAATTAGTGTGGATGCCGGTACAGATAAGACATATGCGAAGGTAAAAGGAGTAGACGCTTTCAATAAGGTGAAGAACAACTTGTCGGCATATTCGAAGGCATCGGTAGGTATTGTTGCGCTGAAATACTTATTTGTACCGGGAGTGAATGATAATCCGGAGGATGTAGATGGATTCATTCGTTTCTGTGAGGATGTAGATGCTATGTTTGTCGTGGTATCCGTTGATTATTACAGCGTAGGCAACGTGACAGAGCAAACAAAAGAAATGATTGGTCGTTTAAGTCAGGGTTTGTCTGAGCGAACTATTCTTTGTGTCCCATATACAGCTTGGGAAACAGCGGAATATGCCGGAAAAATGCGGGAACTGATGAAATGATTTAATGCTACACAGAGTTGAGTACGGAGGTTTAAATGAAAAAGGTAGTTATTTTCGGAGCCGGCGATTTGGGGCGGTGTTTTTACGAAATATATAAAGAATGTTTTGAAATCTTATTTTTTGTTGATAACCGGATATATGAACCTCTGAAGAATGTACCGGTGTTGCATCCGGAGGTATTGAGGACGACGGAATTTGATGTGGTGTATATTGCGAGCGCGCATGGATTGCAGGCAATATATAAGCAGTTGGTGAATGAATTGGGTGTACCGAGTACGAAAATTAATCGGGTTTGGGGAGAATCGCATATCCAGGATTTCTTTATTAACCCGCGAATTCGTTTTTTGGAAGATTATGCGGAGTATTGTTACCTGCATGGGATTGATGGAGCTTGTGCTGAAGTTGGTGTCTGTCGGGGCGATTTCGCAGCAGAAATAAATAGAGTGTTTTCTGACAAAAAGCTCTATTTGTATGATACCTTTGAGGGCTTTGATACCAGAGATTTAGTTGTAGAACAGAGAATGAATCAGAATTATTCTGCAATCAATCAATGGGTGAATGACGGAAGTATGGCGTTTACTGACACTTCTGTTGAAATAGTGAGGAATCGGCTTCCTTTTCCTGAGCAAGTGGTAATTAGAAAAGGATTTTTCCCGGGAACATTTGACATGAATCATGATGAGAAGTATGTGTTTGTAAATCTCGACACGGATTTGTATCAACCGATTAAGGACGGGTTAGAGATATTTTATCCGAGAATGGTAACAGGCGGAGTTATCCTGATTCATGATTATTATTCTATGTTATACGGAGTAGCAAAAGCAGTAGAAGAGTTTGTAAATGGCCGCAATTTGGTTGCGATGCCAATCGGGGACCGAAAGAGTATCGCAATCATAAAAACAGAGGAAAAGTAGCATGAAAGTAATATTTTTTACGATGGCATACAATGCGCAGATGACGATACGGCGTACGATAGATAGTATTTTAAGCCAGACCTTTCAGGAGTTTGACTATTATATTCTTGATAATGCATCCACGGATGATACAGAGAAGATTATATTGGAGTATTGTGAGAAGGATGAGCGTATCATTCCGATACATGTGAATAAAAACGATCCACCGAACGGAGGGGCATTTTTCCATACAATTGTGAGTGCGACAGATGCGGATTATATCGTTTGGTGTGATGCGGACGACGCATATACGCCGGATTTTTTAGAAAATATGGTTACATTTGCAGAAGAAAATCATTTGGATGTGGCGGCCTGTGGGTATGACAAAATAGATGGTTGCAACGGCGAGGTAATCAAGCACAGGGCACTAGAAGAGAATCTTGTAATTTATGGAGAATTGTTTGCGGAGAAGTTTATCCAGTACAGAGGGTTTATGTCCTATTTGTGGGGAAAGTTGTACTCGATTCCTTTTTTAAAAAGTAAGTCGGTTACGGGAACAATCAGAAAAGAGCGGATTTGCAATGATTCAATGTGGACAATGGGATTATTTCAAATGGCGGAACGAGTCGGTATCTATGGGAAGGCGATGTATCAATACTATCAGTATCCTCGTTCTTTGTCTCATATGAACATTGAGGCAAGTTTGAATAGTTACTGTGATTTGTGGTGGGCAACAAAAAAATATTTGGAGTTTTATGGACCTATTTCGAAACTGAATGAAGATTTTTTGTATGCAATTCATCTTTCGCTGGTGGAAGAAATGGTTGGTAACATATTTTCGGCAGAATCAGAAACAAGAAAAAAGCTGGAACTATTATTTAAAGTTTTTTCGGATCCTATATGGAGAGAGACATTGCTACGGGATGCGGACCCGATGTTTAGAAATCTGGCGGCAAGGGAGGAGTATGTGGCGGATATCAAAGAAAAAGTAGATGTACTACCTGAAATAGAAAACTATCAGAAACAGAAAGAACAATTATTTGAGAAGCTGGAATTAGTTAGTGCTTAGGAAAGGAAGGAAAAATGGCATCATTTGACGATTTATATCTTGAAATTGAAACACAGGCAAAGGCCTCTCGCCCAAACTTATTTACGGTTATAGCGAATGAAAAGAATAAACCGTTAATTTTATATGGCGCAGGTGGAAATTGTGAATTTGCTATGTTTACCTGTGCCTTTTCAGAGGTAACCGTAGACGGAGTATGCGACAAAAAAGCGACCGGTACATATAAATATAAGAATCAAGAGTATGAAATTATTAGTCCAAGGCAATTGATAGAGAATGAGGCATATAAGGATGCACTTATCCTGATTACTTCATGGAGATATGAAGTGGAGATGAAAGATTACCTTATTCAATTAGGTATCTCAGAGGAAAGGATTTATTTCCTTCGTTATCCGAATGTGATTTCACCGGAGGTATTCCGTGAAAAGTATTTGGATGGGTACCGTTGGGCATTTGAGTTTTTAGACGATGAAATCTCCAGAAGATGTATTATGAATCGCATTCGTTTGCATCTGTTAGGGACGCCGTGTGTTGCAGACTCTTCCTATCAAGATGGTTACCTGGCCTATCCGGATTTTCACGTGAATGACGGGGAGGTTTATGTTGACGGTGGAGCATATATAGGAGATACAGCAGAGGAATTCATTGACTATTGTTCCAGAGAAGATAAGATATATAGACATATCTATTCTTTTGAGCCTGATAACGGGAATTATAAAAAGGCAGTTGAAAATCTGAAAAAGTATAATAATGTAGATGTTGTTCCTTCCGGATTATGGAGTTATGAAACAACGTTGCAGTTCCGCAGCGAGCAGAAAGCAGAATATATCGGGTCGCATCTGGTGGAAACGGCAGGGCAGAAAACGAGTTTGGTTCCGGTAACTTCATTAGACACTTTTTTTAGCGGGAAAACGACAGAAGAATGGCCGACCTTAATTAAAATGGATATTGAAGGGTCGGAAAAGGAAGCGTTAATCGGGGGAACTAAGGTGATTCAGGAGAAAAAACCCAGGCTGATTATTTGTGCCTATCACAAACCGGAGGATATTTATGAACTTCCGCAAACCATTATAAGACTGCGTAAGGATTATCGGATACAGCTGTGGCAGATAGGTGAAAGCTTTTGGGACGTGATACTATATGCAATTTAGGTTGCAAATAATGGACCTTGTTAAAAGCTATTATCAAAGTATTTAAGACAAAAAGGAGAAAACAATGAGTGAAAAATTAGTTGCGCGTAGACTGGCCATTGTGCCGACAACACATTGTAGTTTGAACTGTAAGTTATGCGGGGACTTTTTATACGGTCCGGTGAAGCGCAGACACATTCCTCTTGAGGATGTTTGCAATGACATTGACGCATGCTTTGACTTGTTTGATGAGGTAGTATGGCTTCAGTTTGTAGGAGGAGAAGTATTTATTTATCCGGACTTTGCGAAGCTGTTAAACTATGGGTTAAAGTATATTGATCGGTTTGAACGTCTTGTGATAGAAACAAATGCCACCGTATTTCCGAATGAAGAAGAACAGGAAGAACTGTTAAAATATGGTGACAAGCTGAGCATTTATATCAGCGATTACGGAGAACTTTCCAAAGCGAAAGACCGGTTTGTAGAGTTTTGTGAGAAGAATAACATTCATTGCATTTCCAAGAAGTACCATGGTGAGGACCAGTATTACGGCGGATGGATTGACAATACCAATCCGCATGATTTAAAGGAGCCGGGTTATGTTCTGGAGGCAAATTCCAGAAACTGTCCGCAGAATCGTATTAAGAATATGCATGTGTATGACGGAAAGCTGCATCGCTGTGCAAATTCCTGCTTTATGTTGGAAATGGGACTGTTCCCGCCAAAGGAAAAGGATTTCGTTTATCTGCGGGATGATTCTATGAGCCGAGAGGAAAAGAGAGAGATTATTGCGAATTTTTACGAGTATTCCCGTCGCTCTTGTAAGTATTGTAAGCAGAAATACATGGATATTTTACCGAGATACAAAGCTGCAGAGCAGGTAAAAAATAATTAGGAGAAAAGATATGAGTATTTTTCGCGAACATTTTCCGCTTGGTCTGGGTACATCCCGTTTCCCGATTTCGGGGCCTGACGATACGGCAGGGATTGAAAAATCAATAGATTTGGTTTCCGAGGCATTAAACAGTGGGATTACCTATGTTGATGTCGGTTTTAATTATTCTGCAGGAATGGCTCCCATTGTATTGAAGGAAGCTTTTCAGCAGGCCACAAAGCCGTTTTCCGTTACCGCCAAAGTGATGTATGGAATGGACAGGACTGCGGATGATGCGCGGAAAAGAGTAGAGTTGTATTTAAAGACCATGGGACTGGAACGGGCACAGTATTTTACATGCTGGACCATATGGAATTATGGAATTTTTGAGGAAATCATGAAGAAAGGCGGCATTTATGACGGGGCGCTTCGGTTGAAGGAAGAAGGGCTGATTGACCATATTTGCTGTTCGCTTCATGCGTCCCCGGGAGATATACAAAAGATTATTGAGAGCAAGGCGTTTGAAGGGATTACGGTTTCCTATTCCATGCTGAGTGCTGCTAATATGCTTCCGGTTCTGGATACCGCATATGCAAATGATGTGGGTGTGGCTGTCATGAATCCTTTAGGGGGTGGCTTAATTGCGCAAAACAGAGATTATTTCTCTTTTGCATGCGGGGAGCATGATGAGGGAAATACGGTACATGCGGCGCTTCGTTTTGTTAAGGCGCACCCGGCGGTGGACATTGTACTCGGTGGTGTAAACAGCGTAGAAGAATTGCGGGATAGTATGAGTGTGTTTGAAAAGCCTGACCCGGAAGTGCCGGCAGAACGCTTGCAGCGTGTGATGGCTAGTGTAGAAGGTCTGAAGGGATTTTGTACGGGGTGCAAGTATTGTAAAGGGTGTCCGAAGGGAATTCCTACGGCGGCAATTATGCAGGCAAGAAATACGCTGCTGTTTGAACCGGCTGCAACCTATAATCGTACAGAACCGGACGAACTGCTCTATCATATTCAGATGTTTCGTCCGTTGCTTCATGATGAAGGATGGCTTCCGGATACGGCAGAGAATCCTTGCGTTCGGTGCGGAAAATGTGAAAAACAGTGCACGCAGAAGCTGGGAATCATAGAAGCAGTGGCGGATACTTACCGTCGTGCAGAAAAAACATTTTTCACGAAAGAGGCACACAAAGAGCGTCTGACAGAACTGTTATATCAGAAAGGATATAAAAAAGTCGGTCTTTATCCGAATGGTGGTTTCTCAAATTTGATTATGAAGCTGTATCGGGAATTTTTCGGTGAGCCGGAGTTTGAATGGTTACAGTTCAACAGTG
>CAZSQM010000012.1:0-81008 GCA_964609025.1 uncultured Lachnospiraceae bacterium
GAGGTATGATTCTTTATCATGGCTCTTATACGGAGGTTATAAGACCGGATATTTTTCATTCCAGGAGAAATGTTGAATTGATTTGAGAGAGGGGAGAGGCTATGAATGCAAATCCTACATTGTTACAGATGAAATATGCCAGAGTCGTCGGTTTGTTTGCAGAGCTGGCAGAGATTACGAAGGATGAAGCACTGGCCTTTTTTATGGTTCCGAAACGTATCGCCTTGTGAAAAGGGGAGTATCGGATTTACATTGTATGAGTGATATGTATTTGGCGGAGGAACTGTTACAGGAATACAGAAAGAATTGAGATATCGTTGGCGTGAAGGAGTAATACAGGGATGAAAATGACAAAAGTATACTTTGTACGACATGCACAACCGGTGCATGCCCATGAAGATGACAGAACAAGACCGCTGACGGCAGAAGGACTGAAAGACAGAAGGATTGTTCTGGATACCTTAAAGGATAAGGAAATTGATGCGTTTTATTGCAGCCCGTATCTAAGAAGCATTGCTACGATTGGGGAAGCGGCTAGGGCGTACGGGATGGAAATACATACCGATGAGCGCCTCAGAGAACGGGAAAAGGGGAAGGACGGCAATGTGCGCGGGATGCTTGAAAAACGCTGGGCGGATTTGGATTACCATGAGGAGGGCGGAGAGTCTATCCGTATGGTGCAACGCCGTAACGTCGAAGCGTTGCAGGACATTTTGGAAGAAAATCAGGGGAAGAATATTGTTATCGGTACCCACGGTACGGCGTTAAGTTCTATTTTGAATTATTATAATCCGGAGTTTGGTTTTGATGATTTTTGGCGGCTGGTTGACTGGATGCCTTATATTATCGAACTGGATTTTGAAGGACAGAAGTTAGTGTCTACGGTAGAACATGTACATATAGAGAAGGTCTTTGATTAACTAAAGGATTGGGATGCCATGAAAATACTGTATTTTGATTTGTCTGCGATTATTATATTGCTCATTCTTTTAATATCTCTGTTTTTCCGTAAGATGATGAGCGGAAGGACAAATAAACTTTTGGCATTGGTTTTGATAGACATCTTACTTACCACAATCTTTGACTGCTGGGCGGAGGCATACAACATATGGCTGCCCGCAAGAGAATCCAATACCCGGTTTCGTGAATTCTTATTTTACGCCTATTTTTTGCTTCGTAATCTTACGGCGCCTCTTTATCAGTTGTATATTTGTTCGGTTACGGATACATGGCATATTTTGTTGAAGAAAAAATGGTTGAAATTCATTATTGTTATGCCGTATCTGGTGATTTGCGGTACCTTATTTACCAATCTGTTTCATCATTTGGTGTTTTTCATTGATGAGAACCTGCTCTATACCAGAGGACCGCTGATTTATGTACTGTATGTTGCCTCTTTTCTTTATCTGGTATGCGGAGTAATTTACCTGTTTGTATACAAAAGATTATTGGCGAAGGACAAGTTTGTTGCCTTGCTGCTGATGTATCCGCTCAATATTCTTGCGATTATGATTCAGCTGTTTAGTCCGGAGTATCTGGTAGAGATGTTTATGACGTCGTTAACGCTGCTTTTGGTTACGATTGTAGTGCAAAGACCCGAGGAAACAATTAATCCGCTCCTGGGGGTGCGGAACTATGTTGCCTATACTTCGGATATGAAAAAGGCGTTTTATATTCATAAGCCGGTGAGGACTATTTTTGTAAAACTGGTAAATTATCATGCGCTTACCACGCTTTTGGGATATGATGTCTGTAACCGGCTGATGAAAAAGCTTGCGGCTGCCCTGACGGAGCAGTATGAGGAGGAACGCCTGCCGATGGACCTGTATTATCTCGAAAACGGTCTGTTTGCTTCCGTGACGGAAAAGGAGGCACCGGAGAAACTAAAGGCAACGGCAGAACGATTTTCTGCCGTAGTTACAAAGTCGATGCCGCTTGAGCCGTTAGAGATTGAACTGGATTCCTGTATCTGCATTTTGAGGTGTCCTCAGGATATCGACAATTATGAAAGTCTGTTATCGTTCGGAAATTCATTTTATACCTATCTTCCGGCGGGCGGGACGGTTAACGATATGCTGGAAACCGACGACCGTCGCATATTAAAGCTGAGGAACGAGATTGACGGTATTATCAGTAATGCGATTGCGGGAAACCGTTTTCGGATGTATTACCAGCCGATTTATTCCGTGAAGGAAAAAAGATTTTTATCTGCCGAGGCATTGATTCGCTTACAGGATGAAACCTACGGCTTTATTTCACCGGAGCTGTTTATTCCCGCGGCAGAAAAAAACGGAACCATTCTTCAAATCGGAGATTTTGTTCTGGAGGAGGTTTGTCGTTTTCTTGCGGAATGCCGGAAGGAAGGACTGCCGATTGACTATATTGAACTTAATTTGTCGATGACACAGTGCATGCAGAAAAATCTGCCGGAAAAGGTGTTGTATTATTTGGAAAAGTATCATTTAAAACCGGAACAGATTAATTTGGAGATTACGGAAACCGCCGCCAATACGGCGCAGGATATTGTGGAAGAAAACATACAGAGTCTTTCGGAGCGGGAGATTTACTTTTCACTGGATGATTACGGCACCGGATATTCCAATATCAGCAGGATTATGTCACTTCCGTTCCGCATTGTCAAGCTGGATAAGAGCCTTGCGGACAAAGTAGACGACCCCAGAATGAAAATTGTGTTGAGGAACACGATTCGCATGTTAAAGGAAATCGGAACGGAAATCGTGGTGGAGGGTGTGGAAACAAAAGAAGGAGTACGGCAGTTTACGGAGCTTGGGTGCGATTTTATTCAGGGATATTATTTTTCAAAGCCTTTGCCGGAGTCCGAGTTTGTGAAGTTTATACGGGAGTCGGGAAAGGAATAGAAGGGAGCGGCTATGGCAAAAGAAAAAGCAGTAAAAACAAATGCAATGCGGATTCTGGATTCGTTAAAGATACCGTACGAGATGCAGGCGTATGAATGTGACGAGTTCGTGGACGGTGTGACGACAGCGGACAAACTGGGGCTTTCCCATGAGCTGGTGTATAAGACGCTAGTGACAGTGGCAAAGAGCAAGGCTTATTATGTGTTTGTGATTCCGATTGAAGCGGAGCTGGATTTAAAGGCGGCGGCAAGAGCGGTAGAGGAAAAAGCATTGGAGCTTCTGCCGTTAAAGGAGCTGACGCCGGTGACCGGGTATGTAAGAGGCGGTTGTACCGCTATCGGTATGAAAAAGGCGTTTCCGACGGTGATTGACGCTTCCGTGGAGGGACTTTCGTACCTGCATGTCAGCGGCGGTAAGCCGGGATTACAGTTAAAGCTTGCTGTTGCGGATTATGTAAAGGCGAGCAGGGCGAAGGTTGCGGATGTTATAGTAAAGTAGCAGGATAAGAGGGAAAAGAAAACCCGGTGGAATCGGTTAAGGTTTCGCCGGGTTTTGCCGATATAATAGGAGAGATAAGAAATGTCACGGTATTTTTTGCAAAATACCGTAGACGGTACAAACGGATTTGGACGAAAGGATAAGGAGGTCTTTTTATGAACGGAATTCACAGATTCGGAGCGTTTCCAAAGGATGTTAAGGAGTTATTCGGTGCGGGAGAACGCACAGAGCGCCGGGGTGCCGGAAAGACAAAGCGTCAAGGTAATGAGGCTGCCGCAAAGTATGAGATGTCCGATAAGGCAAAGCATATGGACAAGGATACGTTAAAGGAGTACCAAAAGAAGGCTAACGGCATCCATATGGAAGAGAAGAAAAAGGTAGAGGATGAGGTAAGTTTAAGCGAGGCGGCAAAAAATCTTCTTGCCGAGCTGAAAGAGAAGTACGGCGATATTGATTTCTTTGTGGCGGAGTTTTCCAATGATGAGGAAGCGCAGTATTATCATAATCAGTCCACGAAGAAGTACAGCTGCGTGATTGATCCGCAGACGCTGGAGGAAATGGCAGCGGATGAAGCGGTACGGGAAAAGTATGTCGGCATTATCGACACTGCGGACGAAAAGTTCGACCGGATAAAGGAAGAACTGGGCGAGGATGCAGGCGAGATAAAGCGCATGGGAATTACCGTGGATAAGGAAGGCGTTGTAACCTATTTTGCGGAGCTGACGAAGCAGACCGCAAGAAACCAGAAGATTTTGGCAGAGCAGCAGAAAGCAAGAAAGGCAGAGGAGAAGGAACGCTCGGAGAAGGCGGAAAAGAAACGGGCCGAGCAGGAACATCCGGATAAAGTCGGAACGGAGAAGGAAACCGGTAAGAAGACAGAAAATCCTTTTCAGGTGTCGGCAGGAACAATCGAAGAGCTGACCGAAAAGCTGAAGGAACTGTTGGCACGGCGTACCGCAGACAAGACAGACGGCGCAGAACCGGAACAGGAAGCGGCAAAAGAGCAGGAGCGGCCGCATTTTGATATGACACTGTAACGTTAAGAACAGGAGGCAAAGGCAGACAATGCATTGTCTCCTTTTTTTACGCACATTATTTTTTCATTTTTTACTTGACAAATAAAATAACTGTGTATATACTGTATATATCGACATGTACGGTATGGGCGGTAAGAGGAAAATCTTGCAACAGTCAAAAGAAAAGAAGTACAAGGAGTTTAAAGGAGCAGGCGCCTATGGGAACGGTTTTGCAGGTGAAAATGCCGCGGTTGTGGCGGGATACCTTTGTGTTGAAGGACATTGATTTTTCGGTAGAGGCGGGGTTTCTGACGGCGTTACTCGGTGTGAACGGCGCGGGAAAGACAACGCTTCTTTCGGCAATTTCCGGGCTCCTGCCGTTACCGGAGGACGCAGAGGTATTTATCGGCGGGTATTCGTTACGGGAGGAGGAACGGGAAGCGAAGGAGCATATGGGCTTCGTGTTTGACGATTCGCCGTTTGACGAGGGAATGTCGGCCGGTTTCATCGGCGAAGTTTACGGACGTTACTATCGCGGCTGGGATGAGGGACGTTACGAAGAACTGCTTACCCGGTTTGAAGTTCCGAAAAATCGCGTATTACGCAAACTTTCCAAAGGAATGAAAATGAAATTTCAGCTTGCTTTTGCTTTATCTCACGGAGCAGAGTTTTTAATTATGGACGAACCGGCGGCTTCTCTGGACCCTATTTTCCGTGAGGAGTTTATGGAGGTTTTAAACGAGGTATTGGCGGAGGAACAGTGCGGGATTTTATTGTCTTCCCAGTTGGTTTCGGAGCTGGAAGCGCGCGCGGATTATACGGTGCTCTTACATCAGGGCGAGCAGATGTTTTCTTGCAATACGGAGGCGCTGTTAGATTCGTTTCGGCTGGTGCGCGGCAGATACGAATTATTTACTTATATGAAAAGCAGAATTTTAGGGACGAGGCTTTCGGAGTATAGCGCGGAAGGGTTGATTTTAAACGACGGCGACCCGGTGCGGCTTAATCTGGAGTGCGTGCGGCCGGGGTTAGAGGATATTATGTACTATGTAAAGCAGGGAATCATTCGGAAAGGGATGGTGAAAGGATGAAGCACGGGAAAACCATCGGTGAGTATCTGTGGTTTCTTTTGAGGGAAGGAATATTCCGGTTACGGAGAGAGCTTGTTACTGTGCGCGGGCTGATTGCGCTGTTTATTGTCGCATATTTAGTATTGGATACATGGCTTCTGGCAGAATCAGAGTCGACGTATATGATGCAGGGCTTCGGCGTATGGCTGGTTTTATTGTTCCCGCCCCGTATGGGAAGGCTGTTTTTTCTGCTACCCTTTTCAAAACAGGAAAGAAAGCGGTATTTTTTCACTTATGCGGCAGTCTATCTTTTTTATTTCATTCTGGTGTATCTCTTAATCGGTGGGATTGCCTTTTTGATTACGGGATATCCGTACCGGCTTTGGATGAAATGGTTTGTACTTTGTACGATGCCGTTTTTGCTTATGATAATAACCTCTATGGTTTCCGGAGCGTTTTTTAAGAACGGCTCGACGGACAACGCATTTTACAGAGCCTTTACAACCAGAGGGTGGTATTCCAACGGGAGCGGGCCGGACATAGAGGGAATCCGGGAAGAATACGGGCGGCTCTCAAAGAAGAAGCGGTCCGAATTAACCGAGGAAGAATTGCGCGAGCAGAAAAGCAGAAAAAAAAGGATGGTATTAGAGGTAGCAGTAGCCGTGGGCGTATCGGTTCATTGCTTTGGCGGCTGGTATTACGGTCTGGTTTCGGAAAAGGTTTTTCTTATTTGTTCCGTGGCGGCGTATTGCCTTGCGGGAGCGGGAGTGGCGTTGACGTGTGACGATGCAATGAAGGCAATATTTAAAACCGGAAAGGCAGGAAAGGAGGAGGGCTGCAAATGCAATTTGTAGTTTCGGGACAATCTAAGCTTGCGATTTACGAGCAGATTATTCAGCAGGTAAAGACGGCGATTGTGGCGGGAGAACTGAAGCAGGGCGATATGCTGCCTTCGATCCGTGCTTTGGCAAGAGATTTGCAGATTAGTGTGATTACGACCAAGCGCGCCTATGAGGAACTGGAAAAAGAGGGACTGATTTTTTCCGTATCAGGGAAAGGCTTTTACGTTTGCGAACAGAATACGGATTTGCTTCGGGAGAAAAAGTTAGCGATGGCGGAACGGCACATGTTAGACAGTATTAAGGAGTGCCGCGAGGCCGGCATGGAGCGGGAGGATATTATGGAAATGGTGGAAGTGCTTCTGGATTCGGAATAGTAACAGACAGGGGGTATCAGCTTGCAGAAAAGCACATGGAAGGAAAAAACGCCGACAGAGGAACAAAGGGAGCAACTCCGCTTACAGCGTCCGGCGGTGGAAATAAAGGGCGTCGGGACCTCGTTTTTTCACTTTGGCGAGGGGAGATTCGCATTAAGTGATATTTCTTTTACTCTGGAACGCGGGTATATGTTAGGACTTATCGGCAGAAACGGTGCCGGAAAGTCCACGCTGTTGCGTATTTTACTGCAAAGCATTCCGCGGAAAAGAGGGTCTGTGGAAATTGCGGGATATGATGTGGCGGTTGATGCGGTTTTAGCAAAACAGGCAGTCGGGTATGTCGGAGAGGACTTTTTGTTTCTACCGAAAGAAACGTTGCGTGAAAACGGAAGGATTTTAGGGCAGTTTTATTCGTTTTTCGACGAGGAACGTTATTTGGAGCTGCTTAGCCGCTTTGAGGTAGGAAGCGGAAAACTTGCGGGGGAACTGTCAAAGGGGGAAACGACAAAAGCACAGTTTGCGTTTGCTCTGTCGCATAAGCCGGAGCTTCTTCTGTTAGATGAGCCGACCGGAGGGCTTGACCCGGTGGTGCGGCGTGAGTTCTTGTATGCATTGCAGGCAGAACTGGAAGAGGAGAAGATGGGGATTATTTTCTCAACGCATATTACGGAGGATCTTGATAAGGTGGCGGATTATATTGCCATGCTGGAGAAAGGGCAGCTGTTGTTTTACGAGTCCAAGGAGGAGCTTTGGGAACGGATGCGTAGCGAGAACGGGGAGCGGATGACGCTTCGGCGGCTCATGATAAATCTTTGCAGGGAGGGAAAGGAATGAAGCGGTTTTTAAAAGCAGAATGGGAATTATATAAAAAGAATACGGGACGTTTCATTGCAGCAATGGTGTGTCTGTTTGCTTACACATTTCTTTTGCTGTTTTCCGGTATTTTCAGATATGAGTACGTTGCCTTTGTTTCCATGATGGGTTTTTTGGCTGCGTTTCTTCTCTGGCTTCCTCTTTATATATGCAATTTCGGAAGAAAAACGGGGGTATCGACAGAACAGTTTCTTCTTTGTCTTGGGGAAACAAAGCGTATTTATCTGCAGATTCGTCTGGTGGCAGTTCTGGTGCTTTTGTTCGGAATGCTTCTGCTGACTGCACTGATGCAGATTCCGGCGGCGTTACTGGCGCCGGAATCCTACCGGATCACATTCTTTTTGAGTGAAGCAAGCATTCTGACAGCGGATATTTGCGCTGCGGGAATGATGGCGTGGCTGGTGCCGTCCAGATATGTTCTTTTGGTACTGCCGGGCTGGGTTGGATTTCATTGCGGAATCATGGCAGGGTTTCTTTCGGGGACGGAAAAGGAGGAAATGTCTTCTGTTTTTTCCGGAATTTATGTCTATGCGCTGCTTATGGTTGCGTTGTTCATAGGGGCTTATTTGTTTCGGTATTTGCGGACGGTGCGGCAGGAGCGCGGGAGAAAGAAGGACCGTATACGGTCGGAGGAGGAGCGAAAATGAAGGTACTTGTAAGTATGTGTCTGTTGGGAACCTATTGCCGGTATAACGGAGAACGGAAAGAGGACTCCGGTGTGCTTGCACTGCTGAAAAAGGAAGGGCTTACGCTGCTTCCGGTCTGCCCGGAGCAGCTTGGGGGACTTCCGACGCCGCGGTTTCCGTCGGAGCAGCGGGACGGAAAGGTCTTTGACAAAAGCGGTGCGGAACAGACGGAGGCTTTTGGAAACGGTGCGAAGGAAGTGTTGCGTCTTGCAAAGTTGTACGGCTGTGAAGCCGCAATTTTAAAGGAACGTTCTCCGTCCTGCGGCAGTAACGTCGTATATGACGGCACCTTTCAGGGTGTCCGCATCAAAGGTGACGGGGTATGCGCCGGTCTGCTGAAAAAGAACGGAATTGCCGTGTTCGGCGAGAGCGAACTTGAGAAGTTTTTGGAATGGTACGGGAAAAAGACAGAAAAATGACCTGACGGTGCAGGAAAGAAGCGATTGCCCTGTTATCTGTGAAACAGGCTTTGTACCAGAAATAACACCAGTAAAAAGCCGAAATTGATTGCCGTAAACAGGAGGAGGTAGTGCTTTCCCTGCTCCGGGTTGTGCTTTTTATATTCGGAAAAGGTGATCAGGCTTGCCAAAGAAGCAATCAGTGTGCCGAGCCCTCCGAGGTTGACCGCAGGAAGCAGGCTTGCATAATCCGCAGTAAAGTGTGAAAGCAGCACGGCGCTCGGGACATTGCTGATGAGCTGGCAGGAGAGAATGCCGAATAACAGTGTATTATGGGGCAGAAGCTCCGAGAAAAAGCTGCTTACGGCCGGGATTCTTGCAAGATTTCCGCTGAATACGAAGAAAGCGCAGAAGGTGGCAAGCAGCGGGTAATTGACCTCGCGGATAGACCGTCTGTCCAGAAACAGAAGCGCAAGCGTAATTGCCGCCGTGCCGAGAACGCACGGAAGTACGCGGAATACGATTAAAATACTGCACACAAAGAGAACGGAATAGAGAACCGTTCTTTTTTTCGGCAGAGCGTAGGTACTATCATTCTTTAGCGTAAGCGGCGTCGGCTTTACAAAACAGCAGACCGCTAAGATAAGCAGGGTGGCGGTAAGAAAGGACGGCAGCATAATCTGCACAAATTCTGCGGTATCAATGTGAAAATAGGAGTACAGATAGAGGTTCTGCGGGTTTCCGAAGGGAGTTACCATGCCGCCCAGGTTTGCCGCAATGTTCTGCATAATAAAGACAAAGGCCATTACCTGTTTGTTATCGGTGCTGTTTAACACAAAATAACCGAGCGGCAAAAAGGTCAAAAGCGCCATGTCGTTTGCCAAAAGCATGGAGCCGAAAAAAGTGATAAGCACAAGCCCCAGCGTTGCGTTGCGGAGCGTGTGAAGCTTAACGACGATGGTTTTACTGATGATTTCAAACAGGTGGATATGGGAAAAGGCGGAAACGACCGCCAGTGTGCAAAACAGGGTCGCTAAGGTTCTCCAGTTAAAGTAGGTCAGATAGACCCTGTCAAAAGGTACGAGGATACAGGTCACTGTCATGGCAAGAAGGGCGATGCACAGTACGGTCTGCTTTTTTACAAATGCCGCAGCAGGAAAAAGCAGACGTTCTTTTAATAAACTGCCTGCCGTTTTATGAGTTCTGTGAAAAGTTTGCTTGTCGTGAAGCGGAACTGCTTTCATGGGAAACACCTCGCGTTTCGTCTGGGTTCGGGGCTGCCTTGTTTGTTGTCATACAACGCAACAGCGCACCAAAAACGATTGTAGCAGAAAATTTTAAAAATGCAATATGTTTTTTATAGTTTAAAGCGGCTTGACAAAAGGGGACAGGTATGTTACTATCAAGTTGTCAGTAAGAATAAATGGTTTTTATGTAAAGGAGAGTTTATGTTAAGCATTGTAAGTAATAAGGACGCCGACAACTAAATTGTTGCGGGAAGGACTTTTCACGGGAGAGGTCTGCCCCGGTGTATCTGCCTTACAAAGTGCTTCATAAATCTTAACGGATAGAGTCCGTAGGTTCGGAAAAAGAGAGCATGACTATCGGGTCGTGCTTTTTGTGTTATTAAGAAGTCTTTTGGTTGTCTTTCCGGTAGATACCGTGTCTTTTTAGTGTGTCGGAAGATCCTGTTGATTCCATTGATTTGCGCAAAGACGCAGGCAGCAGTTTCATAAGGTTTGGGTGAAAGTACAGTATGATTATGACGGTGTCGTAAAAGGCCGGAATCGTATGCTGCCACGGCACCGGTTCGTAACGGATGGTGAAAGGAGCATGGAAATGAGGAAAGAGGAACAGCTATTAGAGTTTGATAAAATAAAAGAACTTTGGGCGGAGTATGCCCTTACGGATGCGGCAAAGGAGCAGATACGGGAAACACGCCCGTTTTTGTCGGAAGCAGAGCTTTTGGCAAAGCAAAGAGAAACCACCCAGGGGCGGAGGATGATAGAATTGTGCGGAAATCCGCCGCTTGCTTCCTTGCAGGGGTTGGCGGAAATTGTGGAAATTGCAGGGAAGGGAGATTGTCTTAGTGTGGCGCAGCTGGTGCAGGTGGAGGCTTCCTTAACGACGGTTTCCAGACTGAAAAAGTATTTATGCCGGGGAAAGTCCTATGAGCTTTCGCTCAGCTATTACGAGGAGAATCTGGAAGCGTTGGAGGAACTGCGGGAGAGTATTTATGTGCAAATCGTAAATGAAAGCGTTTCGGACAATGCCTCAAAACTGTTGAAATCCGTAAGAGGCGAAATCGCTCTGGCGGAGAGCAGGATGCGGGAGAAGGCGGATGCGGTGATGCGCGCCAATAAGGAATGTATGTCGGATGGCTTCAGTACGTTCCGGAACGGTCATATTTGCGTTCCGGTAAAGAAGGAATACAAATTTAAAATTCCGGGCAGCGTCATTGACAAGTCCGCCACCGGGAGCACCTTCTTTATCGAGCCTGCGGCTTCCGCAAAATACTATGAGGAGCTGCAGATGTTACGGGTAGAGGAGGAAAACGAGGTACGCAGGATTTTATATGAATTAACCGCTTTGGTGGATGAGAACGGGGCGAGCTTAAAGGAAAACATACGGCAGACGGAAAAGCTTGATTTTATTTTCTCCAAGGGGAAGCTTAGCCTTTTTTACGACGGCACGGAGCCGGAAATCGGAACAAAGCGGCGTATTGTGCTAAAGGACGCAAGACATCCGCTGATGAGGAAGGATATCTGTGTGCCGTTACAGTTTTCCATCGGAGACGGCATAAACGGAATTGTGATTACCGGACCGAATACCGGCGGGAAAACCGTAGCGTTAAAGACGGTTGCGTTAAACTGCATGATGGCGCAGTGCGGACTGCACGTGTCCTGTACGGAGGCGAACATCTGCATGAACAGCAATTATCTGTGCGATATCGGGGACGGGCAGAATTTGTCGGAAAACCTCTCTACCTTTTCCGCCCATATTACCAATGTGCTGGATATTTTGCGGAAGGTCAATCCGCAGAGTCTTGTTGTAATGGATGAACTGGGTTCCGGAACTGACCCGTTAGAGGGCATGGGAATTGCGGTGGCGATTTTGGAGGAGTTAAAAAAGAGCGGCGCTCTGTTTTTGGTGACGACCCATTATCCGGAGGTAAAGGTATACGCCGAAAAAACCGAGGGAGTGGTAAATGCGCGGATGACCTTTGATAAGGAAAATTTAAAGCCTTTGTACCGAATGGTAATCGGGGAAGCGGGAGAAAGCTGTGCCTTTTCTATTGCAAAACGACTCGGAATGCCTGCGGCTATGCTGAAACGGGCGGCAGTGGCAGCCTACGGAGAGGAGTGGAACGAACGGGCGGGAAAAAACGGACTGCCGGACGGAATATTTGACAAAGAGGCGGAAACGGAGGAGGAGATGACTTCCTTTCGGAGGGAAGCGGCTCCGCGCATTGTAAAGAAAAAGGAGGAGACCTCGAAAAAACGGCAGAAGAGAGAATACCGGATCGGCGACAGTGTGATGGTTTATCCCGAGAAAAAAATAGGAATTGTCTGCCGCCCGGAAAATGAAAAGGGAGTATTGCAGATTCAAATGCCGAATAAAAAAATCTGGCTCAATCACAAGCGGATTAAGCTGCATGTGGCGGCGGAACAGCTGTACCCGGAAAATTACGACTTCTCCATTCTGTTTGATACCGCAGAAAACCGGAAGCTGCGGCATGATATGGAGAGAAAGTATGTGGAAGGGGCGGAGCTTAGGACGGAGGAATAAGAAAGCTTTAAAATAGAAAAGGGCTGCGCACCTGGGTGCGGCAGCCCTTTTGACGTTAAAAATGAGTTATTCTTTACTCTTCCGGTGCGGTGTCCGGGGTGCTTTCAGGCTCAAAGTCCTCGTCGGAATAATCCTCGAACTCGTCCTCTAATTCTCCGTCTTCGATATAAACCGGATTGAGATAACGGTATACCGCATAGGCAATCGCAGCAATCGCAGCGATTGCACCGATAATGGCAAATACATAGAGCGCCGTGTTTTTCTTCTCCTCCGGTTCTTCTTTTTTCAAATGAAGCAGTTCTGCAAGCTTTGCATTACTGGCAACCAAATCTTCTAATTTTTTCTTAGTACAGCAATTCATGGTAGATTCCTTCCTTTCCTGTTAAAGTAAAGCAGTGCATGGTATCTGTTTCTGTATTCATATAGAGTATACCATAGGCTGTTAAAAATTACTAGAAAATTTTTCTAAAATCAACATTTTTTTAAATTGGCGAAGGACGCAAGCAGCTTTTTTACACCGTAGTTTTCAAATAAAACGGTTACTTCGTAATCCCTGCCGCCGCTTACAATATTGGTTACGGTGCCGACGCCGAACTTAATGTGCCGCACGCTGTCCCCCACCGCATAATCCAACGAGGAAAGAGCGGGGCTGCCGAAATTTTTTGCCGGCGGCGCGGAGGTCAGTCCATAAGGTACGGAGGACGGACGAGGCTTTGGTTTTTCAAAGTCGAAGTCGGCGGAAGCACTTTTGCGCGGAAGCGGTATACTGCCGCCGGAGATGCTGCGCATCGGACTGCCCGAAAAGGCGCCGCTGTTGCGGAACGTATTGCTGCTGCCGGACTGTTCCATTTTTAAGAGGTAACGCGGTATCTCTTTCACAAAGCGGGATACCGGATTGTACTGGGTTTCGCCCCGGGACATACGGGCCGCGGCGGCGCTTAAACGGAGTTCCTTCATGGCGCGGGTAATGCCGACATAGCAAAGTCTTCGTTCCTCTTCGATTTCTTCCTCCGGGTTATCTGCGTTGATGGAAGCGTAGCTCGGGAACAGTCCGTCTTCCATGCCACAGAGGTAAACGTGCGGAAATTCCAGACCCTTTGCCGCGTGGAGGGTCATCAGGACGACTACGTCATTGGAAGCGTCAAGGGTATCAATGTCCGCAACCAGTGCGACTTCCTCCAGAAAGCCGCTCAGGGTAGGCTCGTCGGCGGTCTGTTCATAGAGAACCGCTTTGTTAATGAATTCATCGATGTTTGCCAGACGTTCGGCGGCTTCCTCCTCGTCTGCGGCGGCAGTCTTTATTTCTTCCGCCAGTCCGGCTCCCTCCATAATTTCTTCAATCAGATCCTTTAGTGTGTAGGAGGAGGAAATCGGTTTGCTCCGAAGCGCCTCGATAAAGGCGACAAAGGAGGTAAGCTTTCCGCAGGCGCGGGCAACGGAAGGGATAAATTCCGCGTGCCGGAGCGCCTCGTAAAAGGTCATACCGTTTTGATCGGCATATTCGTCAATACGGTCTACGGTCGTGAGCCCGATGCCGCGTTTCGGAACATTGATAATACGCTTTACCGCAAGGTTGTCTAACGCGTTGTCAATGGTTTTCAGATAAGCAAGCAAATCTTTGATTTCCTTGCGCTGATAGAAATTGATGCTGCCGATGACGCGGTACGGAAGATTGCGGGCAATCAGCTTTTCTTCAAATACGCGGGACTGGGCGTTGGTGCGGTAGAGAATCGCAAAATCCTTATAAGCGGCACCTTCCGTGTCAACGCAGTCTCTGATGCTTTGGGCAACGCCTTCTGCCTCGGCGTAATCGGTAGGGTACTGGGTAAAGAAAACAGGGGCTCCCTCTTCGTTTTCCGTCCAAAGCGTCTTGTCCTTTCTGCCGAGGTTATGATGAATGACTTCGTTTGCGGCAGACAAAATATTGGAGGTAGAGCGGTAGTTCTGCTCCAGTCGAATGACATGCGCTTCCGGATACACCGTTTCAAAGCTAAGGATATTTTTTATGTTTGCGCCGCGGAATTTGTAAATGGACTGGTCATCGTCGCCCACAACGCATAGATTGTGTTCTGTGTCCCCGTCCTCGTTTTGATAAGCGGCAAGCAGGGAAATCAGGCGGAACTGTGCGGTATTCGTGTCCTGATACTCGTCTACCATAAGATACCGGAAACGGCGGCGATAGTAGTCCAATACTTCGGGATTGGTTTCAAACAATTCCACCGTTTTAAAAATCAAATCGTCAAAATCAAGGGCGTTGCTTGCCTTTAAGCGCTTCTGGTATTCGGTGTATACTCTCGAAAAATTACGTTTGGAAAAATCTGCGTTCGCTTTCAGGGCGTATTCTTCCGGAGAAATCAGTTCGTCCTTTGCCGAAGAAATCACCGAAAGGTAGGTGCGCTCCTTCACCTGTTTCGTATCAAGGTTGAGTGCCTTGCAGATATCGCGGATCAGCGTTTTCTGGTCATCGGCGTCATAAATCGTGAAGTTTCTGTTGTAGCCTATGGACTCGATAAAGCGGCGTAAGATACGCACGCAGGTGGAATGGAACGTGCTGACCCAGATGTTTTCCGCACCGTAGCTGACGATTTTATTGACGCGCTCCCGCATTTCCTTTGCCGCCTTATTGGTAAAGGTAATCGCAAGGATCTGATAAGGGCTGACGCCGCGTTCTTCTATCAGATATGCGATGCGGTGCGTCAGCACTCTTGTTTTGCCGGAACCTGCTCCTGCCAAAATAAGCAGCGGGCCGCGGTCAAAAAAAACAGCCTCTCGCTGCATCGGGTTTAAGGTGTCGTATATACTCATAATAACCTCGCTTTTACTATGTAGTGGTTGTCTTCCTAAAGTAGTATAACACAGGCAGGGAAAAAAAGAAAGTACTTGCAACGTGGTTTCGAATACTATATAATGTATGTAGGAGAATTGCGCAAGCTGCGAAACAAAGCACGGAGTGCTTCTTTTAGACAGAGAAATGAAAGGGGTCTGCGTTATGGCATGGGAAGATAGTGAAGAACTGCGGGAACTGCTTGACAGGTTAAAGACAATTTCATATGTAAAACCGGAAGATTTGCCGAACATTGACTTGTATATGGACCAGGTAACCACCTTTATGGATTATCATTTGGAATCTTCGAAGCGTTACAGTGAAGACAAGCTGTTGACGAAGACAATGATTAATAACTATACCAAGAACGAATTGCTTCCGTCACCGAACAAGAAGAAGTATTCGAAGGATCATATGTATCTTCTGATTTTAATTTATTATCTGAAGAATGTATTGTCCATTACGGACATCCAGTCGGTGTTAAAACCGTTGAACGAGAAGTTTTTTGACGGGGCGGGTGAGGTGCCGTTCGAGAAGGTTTATGAAGTGATTTTCGAGATACAAAAAGCGCAGTCGGATACCGTGGCAAAGGATGTGGCAAGAAAATGGAAGGCGGTACAGGGAACCTACGTTGACTTAAAAGATAAGGAGCAGCAGGCGTTTTTGAGAAAGCTTTCTTTGATTTGTATGCTGAGCTTTGATGTTTATATGAAAAAGCAGTTAATCGAGCAGATTATCGATAAGGAGTTTGCACCGCAGAAAGCGCAGTCCGAAGAAAAGAGCAAGGAAGAAAAGACGGAGAAAGCAAAGAAGAAAGAGGAAAAGAAGAAGGAAGAAAAGAAAAAGGAAGAGAAAAAGCCGGAAGTCAGGAAAGAGGAAAAAAAGCCGTAGGGCAAAAAAGGAATAAAGAGAAAAGAAGATGCTTCGGCAAAAGCCGGCATCTTCTTTTTGTTCCTGGTTTCGGCGGAGAGTGTTACTCCTTTGTATGCTCCGGCGGAAGCCGCAGCAGGCGGTCGAACACCATATCATACCCGTCTTTGCCGTAGTTGAGAGAACGGTTGACGCGGCTGATGGTTGCCGTGGAAGCTCCGGTCTGTTCCGCAATCTCCAGATAGGTCTTGTGCGCACGGAGCATGGCAGCCACTTCAAAACGCTGCGACAGTGAAAGAATTTCGTTTACGGTGCAGACATCTTCAAAAAAAGTGTAGCATTCGTCGATGGTTTTCAAAGACAGAATCGCGTCGAACAGATAATCGACTGCCGGTGATTTTATGTTTTTGCTCATTATGAGAAACCTCCTCTATGGTATCGTTCTGCATTTCAATAGTAATATTTTAGCACTACAAAGAAGTAAAGTAAAGAGAAAATTTTTCGTTTGAAAAAAAAGTCGAATCGTGTATACGAAATCGACAAAAAATGTTGAAAAACTTATATTTACAGTAGAATTTTAAAGCAAAATGTGCTATGATAATATTTGGTATAATGTGGCGTTTGGATAAATCGGAAGGAGCACAGAGTTAAATTATGTACGAGATTGTGGAGAAAAAGCAATTGAGCGATAATATAGTGCTGATGGAGGTCAAGGCGGAGCGGGTTGCGAAGTCCTGTCTTCCAGGGCAGTTTGTTATTGTTAAGACAGATGAAAGAGGAGAGCGTATTCCGCTTACCATCTGTGACTATTGCAGAGAGAGAAAGACGGTAACGATTGTATTTCAGGTGGTCGGTGCGTCAACGTTACGCATGGCAAAGCTGGAGAAGGGGGATTCTTTCCGGGATTTTGTCGGCCCGCTCGGAAAACATTGCGAGTGGATTGACGAGCCGGTTTCGGAGCTAAAGCAGAAGAAGATTCTTTTTGTGGCAGGCGGCGTAGGTACGGCTCCGGTATATCCGCAGGTAAAGTGGCTGCGTGAGCACGGAGTTTCGGCGGATTGTATTATCGGTGCAAGAAATCAAAGCCTGATTATCCTGGAGGATGAGATGCGTGCGGTAGCGGAGAATCTTTACGTTACCACGGATGACGGCTCTTACGGTTTTAAGGGAAATGTAAACGACCGCATTAAGGCGTTGATACAGCAGGAAAAGAAATCCTATGATCTGGTGGTTGCAATCGGACCGATGATTATGATGAAGTTTGTATGCCTTTTGACAAAGGAACTCGGAATTCCGACGATTGTCAGCATGAATCCGATTATGGTAGACGGCACCGGTATGTGCGGCGCCTGCCGCGTCAGCGTCGGCGGTGAAGTAAAGTTTGCATGTGTAGACGGTCCTGAGTTTGACGGGCATCTGGTGGACTTTGACCAGGCCATGAAGCGCCAGCAGATGTACAAGACCGTAGAAGGACGGAAGTATCTGAAAGAGCAAGAGGGCGCAACCCATCACGGCGGCTGCGGTCATTGCGAATAATGCAGGAGGAGAAAGATGGACGTATTAAACCGAGTTCCGGTGCGTGAACAGGCGGCAGCGGAACGTGCACATAATTTTGACGAGGTATGCCTCGGGTATTCGTTCGAGGAAGCAAAGGCGGAGGCAGACCGCTGTCTGAAGTGTAAGAATCCGAAATGTCAGACAGGCTGTCCGGTAAATATTGATATACCGCGCTTTATCGCAAAAATCGGAGAAGGCGATGTAGAGGGCGCTTACAATGTAATTTCGGAGTATTCGGCGCTACCGGCGGTATGCGGACGTGTCTGCCCTCAGGAATCGCAGTGTGAGGCAAAGTGTATCCGCGGCATCAAGGGAGATGCGATTTCGATTGGCAAGCTGGAGCGTTTTACGGCGGACTATGCGAGAGAGCACGGCATCCGTCCGACGGTCAGTGCAGAGAAGAAAGGAAAGAAAGTAGCCGTAATCGGTTCCGGCCCTGCAGGTCTTACCTGTGCCGGTGATTTGGCGAAGCTCGGATACGATGTTACGATTTTCGAAGCACTGCATGAGCCGGGCGGCGTTCTGGTTTACGGAATTCCGGAGTTCCGTCTTCCGAAGAGTACCGTAGTGAGAAGCGAGATTGAGAACGTAAAGGCATTGGGTGTTACGATTGAAACGAATGTTGTTATCGGTAAGTCGGTAACGATAGACGAGCTTTTAAACGAAGAAGGGTTTGACGCGGTGTTTGTCGGCTCCGGCGCCGGCCTGCCTAAGTTTATGGGAATTCCGGGAGAAAATGCAAACGGTGTTTTCTCCGCAAATGAGTATCTGACGAGAAATAATCTGATGAAAGCCTTTGAGGAGGGATACGACACTCCGATTTCGGCAGGAAAGAAGGTGGCGGTAGTCGGCGGCGGAAACGTGGCGATGGATGCCGCGAGAACGGCGTTACGTCTGGGCGCTACGGTTTATATCGTATACCGCAGAGGCGAAGCGGAGCTTCCGGCGAGAGTGGAGGAAGTACATCATGCAAAGGAAGAAGGCGTTATTTTCAAGCTTCTGACAAATCCGAAGGAGATTTTGGTAGACGAGAACGGCTGGGTAAAAGGAATGCGCTGTGTGGAAATGGAATTGGGGGAGCCGGACGCATCCGGAAGAAGACGGCCCGTGGAGAAGGCAGGCTCGGAGTTTACGCTGGAGCTGGATACGGTGATTATGTCTTTGGGCACCAGTCCGAATCCGCTGATTTCCTCGACAACGGAAGGTCTTGAAGTAAATGCGAGAGGGTGTATTGTAGCAGACGGAGAAGACGGAAGTACAAGTAAGAAGGCTGTATTTGCAGGCGGTGACGCAGTGACCGGTGCAGCAACCGTAATTTTGGCAATGGGCGCGGGAAAAGCGGCTGCCAAGGGGATTGATGAATATCTTTCTCAGGGCAAATAATGAAAAAAGGAAGATAGGTTACTTATGGAGTATATCCAAATATTGATTGGTGTTTTACTGGCTGTTTTCAGCGTGCTGTTTGTGATTTGCATTTTGCAGAATTACAAAATACGAAAGAAAATGCAAAAAAGCGAGGAGGAATTGTTAGACAATTACCGCAGCCTGAAGACAGCTTATGATGAAGTGGCAGAAACAAAGAAGGAATTGATGGAGCGCTGCGAGGAGCTTACCAGAAGCAGGGAACATATGCAGAAGACCGCATACACGGATTACCTGACCGGACTTCCGAATCGTCTTGGGTATTCCGAGTATCTGGAAGAGGAATTGAGAGCTTTAAAGCCGGGAGAGCTTCTTGGAATCGTTGATCTTGATATTGATAATTTCAGAATGATTAACGAGTCCTACGGTCACTCCTACGGGGATGAAACCCTGCGTGAAATCGGTAAGCGTCTTACGCGTCTTGTTTTGGAGCGCGGGGCTTATCTGGCGCGCGTCGGCGGCGACGGGTTTACGATAGTATTAAAGGATTTCAGCGAACGCGCAGAGCTGGAAGCACAGGTGGTACAGATTTTAAACTATATGAAAGAGCCGTATCATGTGGGAGAAAAAGAGTTTGTGCTGACCTCCAGCGTCGGGGTTGCAATTGCGCCTACGGACGGTACCACCGGGCAGGTGATAACCAAAAATGTAGACGCGGCAAAGTTTTTTGCCAAGACCCACGGAAAAGATACGTATGTTTTCTATGACGATTCGCTGAACCGTACCATTGCGGCAAAGCTGGAGCTTCAGACGGAAATCAGAAAAGCGATTGAAGACAGGGCGTTTGAAGTATATTTCCAGCCGCAGATTGATTTGGAAACGGAACAGATTACCGGGTTTGAGGCACTGGTTCGTTGGAATCACCCGGAGCGCGGTGTGATTGTACCGGCGGAGTTTATACCGGCTGCGGAGGAATGTGGTTTGATTGTTCCGCTCGGTGAGTTTGTGCTGCGGGAATCCTGTCGGAAGCTGAAGCAGTGGCAGGATGAGGGCTGCGCGAAGCAGGTGCTTGCGGTAAATCTTTCTGCCAGACAGTTTAAGGACAGGGATTTCATGGAAAATGTAATGAAGATTATTGAGGAAACCGGAGTAGACCCAAGGCAGTTGGAGCTTGAGATTACCGAAACAATGGCGTTGGATGATTTGGATTATGCCATAGAGACCTTGAAGAAGTTAAAGGAATTGGGCGTTTCGATTGCCCTGGATGATTTCGGAACCGGTTATTCTTCCCTGAACTACTTAAAGCGTCTGCCGGTCAATCAGTTAAAGATTGATAAGAGTTTTATGGATAAGGTGCTGGAAGACCATTCCGACCAGAAAATTGTGGAAACGATTATCGCATTGGCGCAGGCGTTGGATTTGGCGGTAATTGCGGAGGGCGTGGAGAACTCCGAGCAGGCAGCCTTTTTAAAGTCTGTGAGCTGTAATAAGGCGCAGGGCTATCTTTACAGTAAGCCGCTGCGGGAAAAAGACATGCGGGTATTTTTACAGCTGGGATAGCTGCCGGAGGAGTCGGTAAATTTTTGCTTCCCGGATAAGAGAGAGCAAAAGCCTTACAAATAAAGGCTTTTCGCTCTCTTTTTTGTATTCTTCTTTTCGGCAGATTGCATAAAGTATGGGGGAAAAGTTTGTCGGGATTTCCGTCTTGCCGTCAAAGGTTTTTCCTGTTACAATTAAGTTACGGTCGTAAAATCAAAAGAAGTTCTATATTTCTTATACTTCGTTTCGGAGTGGTGTTCCATGGAAAAAGTACAAAATTTTGGGAGAGGGCAAAGGAAGAATGGAAAAAGTGAATCAATTAACACAAGAGAGGTTTATACAGAAAATCAGCGAACTGGTTTCGGAAGGCTTAGGCGCGGAATATCAGGTGGAACGGGGGACGGTACGGAAGAATAACGGTGTGATAAAAGAAACCCTGTTTGTCCGGAGGGAAGACAGCGATTGTGCGCCCAGCTTTTATCTGGAGGAACTGTATCGTTCGTATTGCGGCGGAATTCCTGCGGAGGCGCTGACGGAGCATATGCTGGAAACGGTCAGGGAGGAATGCGGCGATCGAATGCAGATAACGGAGTTTCTTTCAAAGACATGGCTGGAGGAAAATTTGTTTTTAAGGCTGGTGAATTTTGAGAAGAATCTGGAACAGCTGGAAGACGCAGTCTATGTCAGACGGCTGGATTTGGCGGCGGTCTTTTACGTGTTGACAGAGCAGAAGGAAGGCGGAATCAAAAGCTTCCGGCTGCCGAAAGACCTTTGGGAGAGTCTGGAGTTCGGAACGGCAGAAGAGTATTTTGAGCGGATTGTAAGAAATACCGAAAGACTGTTTCCGGCGGAGGTACAACGGATGGAAGATAGTCTGGCGGAATGTATTCGAAAGAGCGGGGAAAAAGAACCGGAGTGGCTTTTGGCGGAACTGCGGCAGACAAAGGAAGGAGACGATACTTCCTTACTCTATGTGCTTTCGAATCAGCCGAAAATCAACGGAGCGGTTGTCTTTCTTTATCCGGAGATGTTAAGTAGGCTGGAGGAACGCTTCCCACGCGGCTTTTATCTGATTCCGAGCAGTATTCACGAGATGCTTTTGCTGGCGGATTCCGGGGAAACCGAGGCGGAGGAACTCAACCGGATGGTGCGCGAGGTAAACGAAACCCAGGTAATACCCGAAGAAGTGCTTTCGGACCATGTTTACTATTATTCCAAAACATGCGGGCTTTGCAGCAGGACGGAGTAGGGCGGTGACAAACAAAAAGCGCACCCTGTAATGCCGGAGTGCCTGACATCAAGGTGCGCTTTGCGGTGTTGCTTATAAGAAAGTGCTATTGAGCGGAAGAATGAGCGGCAAGACGATTATAGAAGTCTTTTAAATCATCGTCCGCTAACAGCGCCTCCGTCATCGCCTGATTGGTTTCCTTTGCCAGAGCCTGGATGGGTTCGCTCTGCGTAACGGCTGCACAGTAGGCATCCGTATCCAGCGAAGTAATGCCGAGGTAAATATAAGGCGTGCCGGTTGCCGGGTCTAAGGAAATATAATAGCATTCCATACAAGGAGCAGGCGTATCGATAAGAACAATTTTCTCCTTGTAGGTAACATAAGCAATATAGTCAAACTCGTTGATTCCGGGACGAAGTACAAACCTGTAATCGGAGAAATACTCCGTATAGGCAAAACGTGACGCAAAATAGTCCATATTCAGATAGTCGGAGTCGGTAACACACTGCTTTAAACGCTGCTCATCAACGGTAAGACAGGAGTTGTGATAGCGGCGGATTAGCGTTGAAACCATCATTTCCAATAAGGAATCGGTGGTGCGTGCCTGCACCATAAGTTTCTTTGTTTCCGCGGATAACGGCGAAGTATTGATAGAATAAGAGCCGTCGCTGTTCCGCTTGATGTAATACTCCGAAAACTGCGGAATCGTTGGCTGCGTACTGTCATAGCAAAGAGAATAAGTAGCATAAACAACGGAAAAAATACCGTTGATTCCGGGCTTTGAGTATAATGCCAGGTCGGTTACTTTCGTAACGCCGGCGGAATTGGCTTCAATCAGCGCCGGATTCAGCATGGAAGCGTCCGTGACAAGCGAAGTAAGGGTTTCCATATCGTTTTTATAATAGCTGTTAATATAAGCCGTGACAAGGTCGGCCACTCCGGCGCTCGGGGCATAAAGGGTATCCGTAAGCAGCGGATGCACCGCCTCCGTTGTTGCGGACGGTGTGGTAGCGGCACCTTCTGTCAGTTGTGGCAAATGATTCGGTGTTTCGGTGACGGGCGAAAGCGTCGGAACCGGTGTGGCAGGAGGAGTCAGAACAGCAGTAGGGGCAGCTTCTTTGGTGTTTGCTGCCTGTGCCTGGGGATAGAGCAAAAAAGTCAGACCCAGTACAAGAGCCGAACTGTAAATAGCAGACATACATCGCCTGAATTTCATAAGAAACCCTCCTTTGCTTAATTTTTACAACCAGTATTTATCATATCAAAAAATTTGAAGAAAATCAACTATTTCTACTTGACCAAATCCTGTTAGTTGGGTATAATATCATTATTGCATCTGTAGCTCAGTGGATAGAGCAATGGTTTCCGGAACCATGTTAGCGGGGGTTCGAGTCCCTTCAGATGCATTTGATACGCAGTTTGTTTTGCCGGGAGGCAGTGCGTCGGAAAGGTTTTCTTTGTGCGGTAGACGAGCGGCAGAGAAAACCTTTTTGTGTTATAGGCTTCGGTTACGAAAAGAAAGTCTGCCGCACTAAGCGTCTTTTAAACTGCGCACTTGTGTAAAATCAGGTTTTGACAGAGAGGAAATTGTGATGAAAGCGAAAAAGTTTGCGGCAGAGGAAATAGAAGCGGGAGTCAGAATTAACAAGTATTTAGCGGATGCAGGGGTTTGTTCCAGACGAGCGGCGGACCGTTTTGTAGAAGAAGGAAAAGTGTTTATTGACGGGGAATGCGCGGTGGCAGGCAGCCGTGTCTTACCGGGGCAGCGCGTGGTCTTTAACGGGAAAGAGCTGGAAAAGGAGGAAGACCTTGTGCTGTTGGCATTAAATAAGCCTCGGGGGATTGTCTGTACCAGTGATAGGAGAGAACCGGACAATGTCGTGGATTTCGTCAATTACGGCAAACGGATTTATCCAATCGGGCGTCTGGATAAGGATTCCGAGGGGCTTCTTTTAATGACCAACGACGGGGATATTGTCAATAAAATTCTGCGTGCCGGAAATTATCACGAGAAAGAATATATTGTGAAAGTAAATAAGATGATAACGAAGGAGTTTTTACAGGGCATGGCCGGCGGGGTACCGATTTTAGATACCGTGACCAGACCGTGTAAGGTGGAAGCGCTGGATAAGTACCGCTTTAAGGTGATTCTGACGCAGGGCTTAAACCGGCAGATTCGAAGGATGTGCGAGTATTTCGGTTATCGTGTGGTACATTTGCAGCGGGTACGCATTATGAATATCCGGCTCGGACATTTGAAGGTGGGCGATTATAGAAAGCTTACGCCGCAGGAGTTAGAGGAACTGAAGGTGATGATAAAGAAGTCCTCCAATACGCCGGTACTGCATGATAAAACGAGAAACGATTACAGTGTCACCTATGCGGAGGCAAAGCCGAAGTCGAAAGAGGAGCCTGATAGGGAAAAGACGGGCAGAGGGAAAAACAGAAATGTATAAGGGGAACAGAGTGAAAATGCCGGAGGGCTGAAAAGCACGGCGGCATGATTTTGCAATAAAGGGTTGCAGGAAACAAGAAAGGCGGATTGCATGGACGAGGCAGAAAAAAAGTTGGAGCGTATGCGGGAACTGCACCGGGTGTTAAAGGAAGCAGCCCGTGCATACTATCAGGAAAACTCCGAAATTATGAGTAATTTTGAATATGATGCGCTTTATGATGAACTGGTGGACTTGGAAAAGGAAACCGGCATTGTGCTTGCGGACAGCCCGACGGTCAGGGTCGGCTATGAGATCGTGAGTGAACTGCCGAAGGAGGCACATGCGGCGCCGATGCTTTCTTTGGATAAAACAAAGGACAGAGAGGCGCTTTCCGGCTGGCTGCAGGGGCGGGAAGGTTTGCTTTCGTGGAAATTGGACGGACTGACGAATGTACTCACCTACCGGGACGGAGCATTAGTGAAAGCCGTAACCCGCGGAAACGGCGAAATCGGCGAAATTATTACAAATAACGTAAAGGTATATAAGAATGTGCCGCTTACGATTCCGTTTCGCGGGGAACTGGTAGTACGCGGCGAGGCGATTATTACCTATTCGGAGTTTGAACGGATTAACGGGGAGATTGCGGAGGCGGAGGCAAAGTATAAGAATCCGCGTAATTTGTGCAGCGGAACGGTACGTCAGTTAAACAATGAGATTACGGCGCAGCGGAAGGTTCTGTTTTATGCGTATACCTTGGTAGCGGCAGGAACGGAGCTTTCGTTTGCAACGAGAAAAGAACAGCTGGAGTTTTTGGCGGCACAGGGCTTTACCTGTGTAGGATACCGGCTGGTAACGCCGGATACGGTTGTAGAATCCGTAAATGCGATGGAAGCAAAGCTGCCGGAAAACGACTTTCCGTCGGACGGTTTGGTGCTGACCTTTAACGACATTGCTTTTGGCACGAGCCTTGGCAGAACCGCAAAGTTTCCGAGGGATTCCATTGCCTTTAAATGGGCGGATGAAACGGCGGAAGCAAAGGTGCTTGAGATTGAATGGAGCGCGTCGAGAACCGGCTTAATCAATCCGGTTGCCGTTTTTACTCCGGTGGAGTTGGAGGGAACGACGGTGTCCCGTGCGAGCATTCATAACGTCAGCATTATGGAGGGACTTGCCCTTGGCATCGGAGATACCGTGCAGGTATATAAGGCGAATATGATTATTCCGCAGATTGCGGAAAATCTTACGAGAAGCGGTACGGCAAAGCCGCCGGAGTGTTGCCCGGTGTGCGGAGAGAAGACGGCGTTAAAGGAAGAAAACGGGGTGAAATCCCTGTATTGCGTCAATGGGGACTGTCCCGCAAAGAAGGTGAAGTCCATTGCACATTTTGTGGCGAGGGACGCCATGAATATCGAGGGGCTGTCCGAGGCAACCATCGAAAAGTTTCTGAATGAAAAGCTGATAACGAAAGCAGCGGATTTGTTCCGTTTAGAGGCGCACAGAGAACAGATTGTGTCGATGGAGGGATTTGGGGAAAAGTCCTATACCAACCTGATGCTTTCGATTGCGGCGGCAAAAACGGTATCGCCTGCAAGGTTTTTGTATTCTTTAGGCGTGCCGAATATCGGCTTATCCACGGCAAAGGTAATCTGTCGTGCGTTTGACGAGGATATCGAGCGTGTGATGCATGCCACAGAGGAGGAACTGGTGCAGGCAGAGGGGGTCGGAGAGGTGATTGCGGAGGCATTTGTCCGTTATTTTGCGGAGGAAAAGAACCGCGCGGAGGCAGAGGAACTGCTTTCCCTGCTGACGCTGGAACGCCCGAAGACGGAGGAAGGGTCGGAGATTGCGGGAAAGACTTTTGTAATTACCGGAAAGGTCTTCCGCTTTTCGGGACGCTCCGAGCTAAAAGGTTATATTGAGGAGCGGGGCGGCAAGGTAACCGGCAGCGTCACAGCCAAGACGGATTATCTCATTAACAATGACGCTGCCTCGCAGTCTTCAAAAAATAAAACAGCAAAAGAACTGAATGTACCGGTCATTACCGAAGATGAGTTTTTAGAGATGGTCGGACAAAAAGGAGAGTAACATGCCAGTAAAAGTAAATAATGACCTGCCAACAAAGAAAGTGTTAGAGGCGGAGAATATTTTTGTAATGGATGAAAGCCGCGCCACAAGTCAGGATATTCGTCCGCTCCGGATTGCTATTTTGAATCTGATGCCGTTAAAAGAGGATACGGAGTTACAGCTGCTTCGCAGCCTTTCCAATACGCCGTTACAGGTGGAGGTTACGTTTTTAACGACGGTCAGTTATGTAGGAAAGAATACGCCGTTAAGTCATCTCGAGCAGTTTTATATGACCTATGAGGAAGTAAAAGACAAAAAGTTTGACGGACTGATTATTACCGGTGCGCCGGTGGAGCAGATGGAGTTTGAAGAGGTGGCATACTGGGAGGAACTGACGAAAATAATGGACTGGTCCAGGAAAAACGTCACCTCTACCCTTCATATCTGCTGGGGGGCGCAGGCCGGATTATATTACCATTACGGCATAAAAAAGGAGTTGCTTCCGCAAAAGCTTTCCGGCGTTTACCGTCATCGTGTCTTAAACCGTAAAGAGCCGCTGGTGCGCGGTTTTGATGATGAATTTTTTGCCCCGCATTCCCGTTATACCGGAATTTCGAAGGAGGATGTGGAAAAGAGCGGAGTGTTTACCGTGCTTGCGGAAAGCGATGCGGCGGGGTATTTTATTCTCCTTGCGGAGAACGGAAAAAATATTTTTGTACTCGGGCATCCGGAGTATGACCGTTTGACCCTGGACAAGGAGTATAAAAGAGATTTGGGGAAGGGCTTACAGCCTGCGATTCCGCTTAATTATTATCCGGATAACGACTCGGAGCAAAGACCGCTTCTGTTGTGGCGTTCCCATGCCAATGCGCTGTACAGTAACTGGCTGAACTATTACGTTTATCAGGGAACACCGTATGAGTGGTAGGTGATTTTATGTTTCGGATTGCGATTTGTGAGGATGAGAAAGCACAAGGTGAATATCTGAAGAAGCTTCTTTTCCGGTGGCAGGAAATGTCAGGAAACAAAGTGTCGGTAGATACCTTTTATTCCGCCGAACACTTTCTGTTTGAAGCGGAAGGGAAAAAGGCCTATGACTTGCTTATTCTTGATATTCAGATGGGAGAAATGAACGGCGTAGAGCTGGCACGCAGGGTAAAAATGAAGGATACAAGGGTGAAAATCGTGTTCCTTACGGGAATCAGGGACTATGCCATCGAGGGCTATGAGGTCGGCGCGGTACGCTATTTGTTAAAGCCGGTGAAGGAAGCAGATTTTTTTGCGCTTTTAGATAAGCTTGCAAAGGAGGCAGAGTCACAGGAAGAAGAGTGGTTTGTGTTCCGGGCGGGAGATACAGTAAACCGGGTGGCGGTTTCTGATATTCTGTATGTGGAGGCAGACGGTCACTATGTAATATTAAAGGTGTTCGGCAGGGAAGGTACGGCCTGTAATCCGAAGGGACAAGGGTTAGCGGAAGGAAAGATGAAAGAGTGGAAATGGAAAGCAAGTTTTTCCTCTCTTTCGGAAGAACTGGATGCCAAAGGGTTCTTTTTGCTGCGGCGGGGCTTGTATGTGAATCTTGCAAGAGTAGAGCAAATCGGCAAGACGGAGTGTACGCTTGAAGACGGAGAAGTTCTTCCGGTGAGTAAGAGCAGATACAAAGAGTTAAATGAGCGGTTTATTGCTTTTTACAAGGGGATGACAGAGTAATGGAGGGCAGGTTTTGGTACATACTGATCGGAGCGGTGCTTGTAACGGCAGTTGTAGCGGTGTTGGTTACGGTAAAGGTAGTGACCCGCCTGCAGGAAAAGCGCATCGGTGAATATCAGGATAAGATATTAAAGACCCAGCGGGATGAGGTGCAGGCTATTTATCATACCATGCGCGGCTGGCGGCATGATTATCATAACCATATGCAGACCATCAAGGCATATCTTTCCATGGGACAGGTGTCCGAAACACTTACCTATCTGGAGCATCTTGAGGGGGATCTGGATGCGATTGACATTGCAATCCGCACCGGAAATGTCAGTGTGGATGCTATTGTCAGCAGTAAGCTTTCCGTGGCGGCAAAGAAAAAGATAACGGTTGATTGTACCGCAAAAATGCCGGAGCAGGTAAAGGTGACGGATGTAGACCTTTGTACAATACTCGGAAATCTGTTGGATAATGCCATTGAATCCTGTGAGAAGGTGCCGGAAGAGAAGCGCTTTTTACGACTTTATATCGGTGTGTTTAAAAAACAGCTGTATCTGTCGGTAACTAATGCTACGGCGGAGAAACGCAGAAAAAAGTTATCCGAGCTGGTCAGTGAAAAGAAGGGAAGTCACGGCTTCGGGCTTCGGCGGATTGATTTGGTGGCCGGAAAATATAACGGATTTGTAAATCGAAAGAATGAGCCGGGGGTGTTTGTTACGGAAGTAATGTTACCGATTTGAAGGATACCGGAGAAAGCAAAAGAAAATAGAAGTTCTTTGAGATTTCGTGCACGGATTTGAACAATTCGTGCATTTTTTCTGCTTTTTTGGTGCTTTTGTGTTAGTATTACGTTAGAAGAACGGTTCTGCAATGTGTCGTTTGCAGTCAGGAGGAACTTATGGCAGGAGAAAAGAGAGAGAAGAGAAGGAAGACGGGGAGAAGACCCGCAGGTGCTTCGGTAGTTCAAAATGTTGTATTGGTAACGAAAACACTGTTCCGTACTTATCCGGAAACAATATGGGTAACGCCTATCTATATGATATGCAGTGTATTGTTACCGCTCCTTTCGGCGGTGATACCTTCGGTGGCGATTGCGGTCATTACAGACGGGAATCCGAAACGCTTTTTTATAATTTTGCTTGGAATCCTGCTTGTGCAGTTTGTGGCGAATGTACTTTTCAATTATTCCAATATGCTATTAATGAACCGTCGGGTATATACAAGGCTGAAGGTATTTTTCCTGGATTATGTGAGGAAGAGTCTTACTACCGATTATGTCAATATGGAACCGGCAAAGTGTCAGGCGGAATTTACAAAGGGTGCCAAAGCAGTGATTGGAAACAATTGGGGAGCGGAAAGACTGATGACGGAATCGGTAGAATTTTTACGGCATCTGCTTGGACTCCTGACCTTCGGTACGGCGGTGTTACGTCTGGATTACCGGATTTTATTGATTCTGGTATTCATGTTTGTACTGGATCTGATTCTCAGAGGCTGCGCAGTGCGCTATAATAACGAACACCGGATTGTGCTGTCCGAGGTTCATCGAAAGCAGGAGTATCTGGAACGGGGCAGTCTTACGCTGGCCGCGGGTAAGGATGTGCGCGTGTATCAGATGGAGAACTGGTTTCATCAGATTTCGGAAAAGCTTCTGGCTCAGGCGGCGTCATTTTTTAAAAAGCTGCAACTTCGGTGGTACTGGCCGTCGGTCGGAAATCAGGTGTGCGTGGCGGCACAGGAGATAGTGACGTATTTTGTGTTAGTCGGTATGGCTCTTTCGGGAGAAATCACAGTGGCGGAGTTTACGTTACAGTTAGGGCTGGTCAGAGGCTTTTCCCAGTGGATTTACGGCGTGTCCGTTTCTTACGGGGCCTTGAAAAAGGCAAACGGGGAGATGAATGATTACCGGCTGGTAATGGAAAAGCAGGACAGGAATGTAACGGAAGGGGTACCTGTACCGGAGCTTGCCAAAGGACCGGAGATTGAGTTTAAGGATGTGTGTTTCCGGTATCCGGGGGAAGAAAAGGATACATTATCTCATATCAGTTTTACGATAAAGCCGGAGGAGAAAATTGCTCTTGTGGGAAATAACGGTGCCGGAAAGACAACGCTTGTAAAGCTTTTGTGCGGATTGTATCAGCCTACCTCGGGGCAGATTTTAATCAACGGGGAGGATATCGCCGGGTATCGTCTTCCCGAGTATCAAAAGCTGTTAAGCGTTGTATTTCAGGATGTTTCCCTGCTTTCCTTTACGATAGAAATGAATGTATCGGGAGCTATGCCGGGCGCGGCGGATAAAGAACGCGTCAGGGAAGTTTTGCAGTCGGTCGGTTTGTGGGAAAAGGTAGAAAAGCTTCCGAACGGTACGGAAACGTATGTTACGCAGGATTTGGATGAAAACGGTGTACAATTTTCCGGTGGCGAGACACAGCGTCTGCTTCTGGCAAGGGCCATGTACCGTAACGGAAAGATACTCATTCTGGATGAGCCGACCAGTGCGTTAGACCCGATTGCGGAAAGCAGAATCTATGAGGAATATAACAGCATGACAAAAGAGAAAACGTCCTTGTTTATTTCCCATCGCCTTGCCAGCACAAAGTTCTGTGACCGGATTTTCTTTCTTTCCGAAGGACGGATTACGGAAACCGGAAGTCATGAGGAGCTAATGAAAAAGCAGGGAGTCTATAAAGAACTGTTTGATATTCAGAGTCATTATTACAAGGAAGGGAAGGTGTCCGAGGATGAAAGATAAGAACGGATCGAAAAGAGCGACCGTGGGGAAAGTGTTAAGAATAGTAAAACGTCTGGACGCCGGTTTTCTTCCGCTTATGACAGTAACGAAACTTGTCGCAGCCATCCAGCCGTATCTGCTTCTCTGGACAGGAAGCCGGATTCTTGATATGGTCATAGCAAAAAGAGCTATGGAGGAGATTATTTCATGGGTGGTTGCTGTAACAGTGGGGATGCTCCTTTTAAATATCGTACGCTGGGCATTGGAAAACATACTTTCGGTAAAAAGACACATGCTTAGAGAGCGGATTACCAGACTGATATCGGAGAAATCACTGCAGTTGGATTATGAGGTGCTTGAAAAGAATGAAACACTGGAATTGATTCATAAAGCGAAAGAGGGGATGAACAGTAACGGAGATATCGGCTGGTTCTGCGAACAGTTAGGCTCGGTGGTAGAATGCTTCGCCGGAATTGTCTATGCCCTGATTTTGTTCTTAGGGGTCTGCATTCCTGTGAAGAATTCAAACACGGATCTCCTAACAAGTGTTTTGAATACCTGGTGGAGTCCGTTTTTCCTGGTGGCGGTCGCCGGTCTGATATTTCTATGCCGCCTTTTGATTCAAAAGGCGAGAGGCGTCCAGTCACAAAAGAACTTTGAACGGAATGTAAGGTATAATCGCCGGTTTTCTTATTTCTTCGGCTTTTTGACGCGGTATAAGGAAGGAAAGGATATCAGATTATATCAGATGCAGGATATGATTACGGAGGGACTGAAAGAGTGCAATCAAAACAATGAGAAGAATGCCCGGATTATGATGAAAGAGTCCAATCGTTATATGGTATTTAACCAGCTTCTGTTTCTGCTTTTGCAGATGGGAAGCTACCTGTATGTGGGACTGAAGGCAATTGCGGGACTGATTAGTGTGGGCGGTGTGCTGCAATATGTCGGCGCTTTCGGAAAAATTTGTGACAATATCGGCCGTATTACGGGAGTGTATGTATCGGTGGAGGTACAAAGCAAGTATCTTGCTCTGTTTGAGGATTTTATGGAATTGGAAAATAAAAAGTATGAGGGGACGCTTCCGGTAGAAAAGCGGGACGATAATAAGTACGAAATAGAATTTCGAGATGTATCTTTCCGGTATCCGAACAGCCCGGACTATGTGCTTTCTCATGTGAATGCAAAGCTTTGTATCGGCGAAAAGACTGCCATAGTGGGACCAAACGGTGCGGGAAAGACGACGTTTATCAAGCTGCTTTGCCGTTTATACGACCCGACGGAGGGGGAGATTTTATTAAACGGAATCAACATTAAGCTGTACGATTACAAGGAGTATATGAGCCTGTTTTCCATTGTGTTTCAGGACTTTCAGCTGTTTGCCTTTTCCATTGCGGAAAATGTGGCAACCTCTATGGAGTATGACGAGCAGAAGATAGTAGAGAGCATTGAGGCAGCGGGCCTGGGAGAACGTTTAAAGGAATTGCCGGAGGGAATCCGCACCAATGTGTTCCAGTTACAGGAAAACGGCGTGGAAATGTCCGGCGGCGAAGCCCAGAAACTTGCCATTGCAAGGGCACTGTATAAGGATGCACCGTTCGTAGTCCTTGACGAGCCGACCAGTGCCTTGGACCCGGTAGCGGAGTACGATATTTACAAGCGGTTTGACGATTTGGTAAAGGAGAAAACCGCGGTCTATATTTCCCACCGGATGTCCAGCTGCCGGTTCTGTAACAATATTTTTGTCTTTGACGAGGGAAGGATTGTGCAGAAGGGAAGCCATGAGGTGCTGATGAAGGAGGAAGGGCTGTACCGTAAGCTCTGGAATGCACAGGCACAATATTATCGGTAGAGGTCCGGATGTGTTTCTGAAGAAAAAAGCAAAGCCTGAAAGGAGTCGGTTTCCTTTCAGGCGAGACTTTTATTTAAGTTATTAAATAGCAAATTAGCGTTCGCTCATCATCTCGATAAACTTGAATTGAGCGAGCTTTTTGGCGAGCGATGACAATTGAACGTAAGTTCAATTGTATGGGAGTCTGCATAGAATAGAAGAATTTGAAATTTTTGAACAATGCCGGCTGGCACTGCGGGCAATTTGAAAGTATTCCTTCTCTGTGCCCCGCCCCTGTCTTCGTTACGGGGCATAATTCGCAATTTCTTCTCTCTATGCCCCACCGCTGGCTTCTCCGCGGGGCATATTTTGCAATTTTTTCTCTCTATGCCCCACCGCTGGCTTCTCCGCGGGGCATATTTTGCAATTTCTTCTCTCTATGCCCCGCCGCTGGATTTGTGACGGGGCATATTTTGTGATTTTTCTTCTCTGTGCCCCACCTCTGGCTTTATTACAGAATATTTATTTTGTTAATTCCTTCGACCAAACAACTCAACAACTTCCGATTGAACAAAATTACAAAATGAATCATATATTAATACTGCCGTTTTTTTCATTCTTTGTTCTCCTTCATAACTTCCAATTCGTTGAATTAATTATACCTACGGTGGTCAGATAAGTCAATGTCACAACAAACATAAAATAAAGTATTGACAAACTGTTTATAACAGTTTATACTGTTCATATCGGATATGAACAGTTGAGAACAGGAGGAGCGAATGAAGATTCTGCAAAACTCAGAGATTCCGATTTATAAGCAGATATCAGCGCAGTTAAAAGAAGAGATTCTTAGCGGGAAGTTAACCGAGGGAGAATACCTTCCGAGTATCCGAGGTCTTGCAAAGGACTTAAAAATCAGCGTGATTACTACGATGAAGGCCTATGAGGAGCTTGCCTCGGAAGGGTTAGTGACTTCGGTGCAGGGAAAGGGCTTTGTCGTGAATCCGCAGGATACGGCGATGATTCGGGAACAGCGTTTGCGTGAAGTGGAACAGCATTTGTCGGATGCGTTAGAGGCCGCAAAGACAATCGGAATGACCGTGGAGGAAGTAAAGGAACTGATTACAGTTTTAGAGCATGCGGAGTAAAGGAGAGAGAATATGGAAAGCGTAATTGTAGCAAAAGGACTGGTAAAGAAGTATAAGAAGTTTACGTTGGGGGCGTTGGATTTTGAGATTCCGAAAGGATTTTCCACTGCGTTAATCGGTGCCAACGGCGCCGGTAAAACCACATTGCTGGATATTCTTTGCGGTATTATCGCGGCAAGTAAGGGGGAGGTTACTTATTTCGGGGAAATCACGGATATCGAGAAAAATGAAACAAAGGAGCGTATCGGTTATCAGGCGGCACAGGGAATGTATCCGATGGACTGGACACCGTATGATGTGGCAGTGGCAAACAAGCTGGGCTTTCAGGGCTTTTCGGAGGACCGTTACTGGGAACTTTGTAAACAGTACGGCGTGGCTTCCCGTGGTGAAAAGAGCCAGACTCTGATGAAGATGTCCGACGGTAATCGTATCCGCCTTTGTCTGGCAGCGGTATTTGCAAGAGAAACGGAGCTTTTGGTGCTTGACGAGCCGGGTTCCAATTTAGACCCGCTGATGCGTGACCGTCTTTGCGGACAGTTCCGCAGCTATCTGGAGGAAGGGGACGGCGAGAAGTCGATTTTGTTCTCGACCCATAATATTGCGGATATGGAAAATGTAACGGATTACGCAATTTTAATGTATGACGGCGCAATTATCGAATCCGGTTTTGTCACTGAGTTGTGTGAACGTTATCTTTTGGTTTCGGGAGAGAGTCAGACCTTTGATAAAATCGGAAAGAGTCTGCTGGTAGAAGAACGGAATGTAAACACCTGCACCGGCTTTGCGAAGGCAGAACAGAAAGAACAACTGGAAGCGGCGGGAGCTATCGTGGAAACACCGAATTTACAGCAGCTTTGCGTATCCCTGCTTCGCTATGCGGAACAACGGAATTCCTAGGAGGAGAGTGTATGCGGGAGCTTAGATGGAATCTGTGGAAATTGCGATGGTTTTTTCTGGTTATGGTGGGGTTTGTAGTGCTTTTTGTATGGTTTTTTTCTGTTGTTTTAGATGCATGGAACGGTTTTGAAACAGGTTATCGCACAGCATTTATCATGCTTCAGCTTGCCTTTTTGATGTTACAGAGAGAACGTTTTAACATCGTTTTACGAAAGGGAAGCGCCAACCGTTTTTATCGCAGTATGCCTCATGCCTGGGAAAAGGAACAACGTCGTTTCCTGTGGATTGACGGATTTTGTATGGCAGGGCTTTTACTGTTGCTTGCGGTCGGACTGGTATTTCAAAATGAGTTTTTGCAGAAGCGTGTTCCGATTTCAATGTTTGTGTTTTTTTTCATTTATCTGCTGATTTCCAGAATTTTTGCAGCCATACCGTATATCTGGTGGGTGCCGGAAGTTATTTTTGGGATTGTTTTCGCTGCAGTTCCGTTTGTGCGGATACCGGTTTTATTCGGCGTCGGCATCGTAATTGTATTTGTAGTGTTACAGACTTTTTTATACCGGTATATAAAGCGTTTATGGTATACGGAAGAGTAGGAGGAATCTATGGATAGCGAATTAAAGCGTGCGTTGAAGTTTATGTGGAGCAGTCCGAAAGTGCGGAGAGCATGCGGATGCAGCAGGGGATATATATTATTTTTTATGATAGTAGTCTGTGCGGCGGAAGCGGCTTTCTTTATCGAAAGAAATGACGAATTAGAAGGGCTGCTTTGGATGGGACTCTATTCTCCGATAATATTTATGTTTTTATCGTCATTCGGAAACGTGTCGCTCATTGTTTCTTCGCTCGGGAAATGGGTATGCGGCTCGCTTTTAACAAAGCGCGGGTTGCTTAAGGGAATTACCGTAAATCGGTTCATTTTGTTTGCGGCGATTTTTACTCCGGGAGTGATTACGAGGACGGTACTGATATGTCTCGGATTCGGAGACTATGCAAGAATGGAATTGTTTTTGGTTGTATGGGGAGTTGTCTGTCTGATTTCATTTTTGAGTGCGGGGTCATCAATTCTCTTTTTGACTTCCTTCGTACTAGCCATGATACCGATGATTTGGCACGGATGCTGGTCGTTTACCGAAGGTTGGCAGATACCGCTTTGGGGTGCCGTGTTGTTTTTTACAGGGTGTCTGGTACTCGGAACGGTTTTGGGACAGCGTTGTCTGGACTATGCCTTCCGTAAAAGAAAATGTGCTTCGGCCATTTGGGGCAAGAAGGATTTACTTAGCATGATAAAGTAGAGGAGATATCTATGGTCAGTGAGATGAAACGTGCATTGAAACTTATGTGGGGGAGTAAAAGATATCGAAAAGCTTTCGGTGTTCATCCGGTGATTCTTGCGGTATATCTTGCCTGTGCGGTATTATTTGGCGGATATCCGATGCTTAGCAGATTGCTTGGAGAAAAAATGACAACCACGGAGTATTATTTCTGCAGTGTTTTTCCAGCGTTATTTTTCCTGTATTTCAACTGCTATGTCGGAAACCAGTTTTCCGCAATGTTTGCTTCGGGAAAAAGCCTGTTAAGTTTTCCGGTTGCAAAATGTGCATTAACAAAGGGAGTTGCGTTATGTCGTCTGATTACATTCTTTGTCGCGTTGTTTCCAACGGTATTTATGCGGATACTTTGCATCAGTCTCGGACTCTGCGAAGTGTCAATGTTAGACGATATCCTGCTGATGTACGGGATTGCTTATGCGCTGTCAATGATGATAGGAGGGTCGGGTTTTGTATGGGAGGTATTGATGTTCCTTTTAGGAATTACGGCATTTGCCAATGCAATCGGGGTTTCGTTGCTTCGGGAAGTATTTAAGACATGGTCGGAGAAAGCATATGAGTATGTTATGCCGGGAGGAGCGGTGGCGTTCTTTTTGGCGGTATTGCTTGCGATAGGAACCGCTCTCGGTTTGTTTGTCTTAGAGAGAACATATAAAAAGCGCAGGGTAGTATACAATCAGGCGGAAATCCGGATGGCAGCGAATCGGAGGAGGTAGTTTATGAAAAGTGAATGTAAGCGTGCGATGAGGTTGATGTGGGGGAGCAGTAAGCGGATACGACGGTCCTTCGGATGCGGATTTCATCTTTTGGGAAACGGAGGGATGCTGCTAATGATTGCAATAGCAATGTCTGTGCCGTTGTTCGCAAGGCTTCTCGGTTTGAATATAAGCGGAGGGGTGCGCGGCTGGGCATATACGGCAGCACTTTTCGGACAGATCATGACACAGGTAATTGTGTTTGAGTGCATCTGGATTAATCACGGTCTAATGGGAAAAGGCATGGGAGGATTTCCTTTTGCAAGATGGATTATGACCAAAGGAATTATTGCAAACATGTTGATTTATCATGTATGCAGCCTTGTGCTGATGCTTGGAATAAACAAAGTCAGTATGGCAGTGGGAGCCGTGTCTGATTCTTTGACAGATGATTTTTTGTATTTATCCGGATTGTTCTTTTTTTTGCAGGGATTACTTCAGATGCTTGGAGGTCTGCTTGACCGATGGAACAAGTCCGCAGAATACTTTGTCGGAATCATCTCTGTCTCTGCAGTGATAATTCCGGATGAGGTAGGAAAAATAAATTATCCCGTCGGAGCGGCCGTTTCGTTATATGTCGTGTTAATGGTGTGCGGAGTACTTTTGATGTATCTGCATCTGACACGGAAATATAAGAGAAGAAGCGGCGCCCGGATACGGAACTAGAATCGGTATATACACAGATGCAGCGGAATACGGCTGCCTTATATAGTTTGAAAGACATCCGTTCTTAAAAAAATTAATTTTAGTGAGAACCTTCGTCTGTTGCAGACGGGGGTTCTTGCTTTTTAAAGGAAAAAATGGTATACTAAATTGATATCGTATCGTTTGCGTGAAAGAGATTCCGGCGATGCCAGAAAGAGGCGCCGGAAGAAAGGCAGAGGCATGGATTGTAAGAGAGCGCAGGAGCTGATTGCCCCGTTTATTAACGGACAACTGAATACGGAAGAAACGGAAGCCTTTCTGGAGCATATGGAAACCTGCAAAGAATGCAGAGAGGAGTTAGAGGTTTCCTATTCTTTGATGACGGCAATGAAGCAGTTGGACGAAGGAACGGATCTGTCGGATAATTATATTGCGGATTTGAATCATAAAATTGAGGAATGCTATATGGAAGGTTTGCGGAGAAAGCGTTCCTGCGCCCGCAGAAGAGCGCTGCTGCTTGTGCTGCTTTTGCTCCTCGTGCTTATGAACGGCATTACCGTGGTGAATAAACGGGAGGAAGCGGATTTGCGGTTTTTCAGAAAAATAGCGGGCATGGAACCGGTGCAGACAGAGCAGTTTATGCAGGAAGAAACGATACCGGCGGGCAGCGTGCAAAAGCCGTTTGACGCCGGGACAAAGGAGTTGGCACAATGAAAGAAAAGCTGGTGTTAATCGACGGAAACAGTATCATCAACCGGGCTTTTTACGGTCTTCCGGATTTGACAACAACGGACGGAAAGCACACGAACGGCGTGCTTGGGTTCTTAAATATTTTGATTAAGATTACCGAGGAAGAAAAGCCGGATTATCTTGCGGTTGCCTTTGATGTAAAGCATCCGACGTTCCGGCATAAACTGTATGCGGAGTACAAAGGTACCCGCAAAGGGATGCCGGAGGAGTTAAGGGAGCAGGTGCCGTTATTAAAGCAAATGCTTTCCGCTATGGGTGTGCTTACTGTTGAGTGTCCGGGCTTTGAGGCGGACGATATTTTAGGAGCGCTGGCAATCCGGGGCAAAAGGGACGGAAAGCAGGTTTCCTTAGTATCGGGCGACCGGGATTTGCTGCAGCTTGCGGCGGAGGATATTTTGGTACGCATTCCGAAAACAAAGAGTACCGGCACGGAGATTGAGAATTACGAACCGGCGCAGGTGGTGGAAAAGTATGGAGTGACACCGGCGCAGATTATTGATTTAAAGGGTTTGATGGGGGATGCTTCCGACAATATTCCGGGTGTGCCGGGAATTGGCGAAAAGACGGCGGTAAAGATTTTAAGCAGGTTTCCGAGCGTGGAGGAAGCCATTGCCCATGTAGAAGAAATCGAGCCGAAAAAGGCGAGAGAGTCCCTGCGGGAGAATGCGGAGCTTGCAAGGCTCAGTAAAGAGCTTGCAACGATTAAGACGGACTGGGAGCCGGACTTTTCCTACGAAGCGGCAAAGTTTGGAACTATTTTTACGGACGAGGCGTACCGGCTGTGCAAGGAGCTGGAGTTCAAGTCGTTATTATCCCGCCATTTTTCCCCGGAGCAGGGAAAAAACAGTGGGGACGATGCCTTTGCGGCAGAACCGGAGGTACTGTCCGATGCGGAGGTTACGGAGAAGCTGTTAGAGGGGCTTTTACCGGAGGAGCCGGTGGGCTTTTCAATCTGCGGTGCGGAGCTTTTACTTGCCGTAAAGGGAGTATGCTACTGCCTTTCTGCTTCCGCGCTGGAACGATTTGAACAAAAATATAGGAACGAACCGCTGGCGAAGCCAAGAGAGGGTTCGGAAGCCGACACGCCGGCCGGCTGCGGCAGAGTGCGCGTGCTTCATAAAATTTGTGAGAAAAGGGCAGTGCCGGTTACCGTCGGTTTAAAAGAGCGGTGCGGGCTCACCCTGCCTGAGGACAGGGAATTTTACGGGGACGCGGCACTTTGCGCGTATTTGTTAAATCCGTTAAAGAACAGCTATACCTATGATGATATTGCAAGAGATTATCTGAAGTTTACGCTGCCGTCCGCGGATATGCTTTTTACACCGGCGGAGCCGAAGCAGATGAGTTTGTTTGAAGAAACAAAAGAGGATAACACCAAGGAGCAAAAGGCATACCGGCAGTCTGCCGTATATGAGGCCATGACGGCGCAGGCGGCTTATCCGGTGTTGCTTGCCGCGTTAAGGGAGGCAGGGGAGGAAACACTCTACCGCACGGTGGAGCTTCCGCTTGTGACGGTGCTTTATGAGATGGAACGCATCGGAATGGCGGTGAATCCTTCTTATCTTGCGGAATATGCGAAGCTGTTAAACGAAGATATCAGGCGTCTGGAGCAGGAAATTTACCGGATGGCGGGAGAGGAGTTTAACATCAATTCCCCGAAACAGCTCGGTGTGATTTTGTTTGAGAAGCTGAAACTGCCTTACGGAAAGAAGACAAAGACAGGGTATTCCACCTCTGCGGATATTTTAGAAAAGCTGAGGAGCGAGGACCCGATTGTGGAAAAGATTCTGGAATACCGCCAGCTTGCAAAGTTAAAATCCACCTATGCGGAGGGACTTACCGCCTTTATCGGTGCGGACGGCAGGATTCATTCCAAGTTTAACCAGATGATTACCGCAACGGGACGGTTAAGCAGCGCGGAACCGAATCTTCAGAATATCCCGGTACGCATGGAGCTCGGACGAAAAATCCGCAAGGCGTTTGTTCCGGCAGAGGGCTGTGTGTTTGTCGACGCGGATTATTCCCAGATTGAGCTGCGGATTCTGGCGCATTTATCGGAGGACGAGCAGTTAATCCGCGCATACAACGAGGCGGAGGATATTCACCGGCTGACGGCGTCCCAGGTGTTTCACACTCCGTACGGGGAAGTGACTCCGGCGCAGCGCAGCAATGCGAAAGCAGTCAACTTCGGCATTGTGTACGGCATCAGTTCCTTCGGACTGGGGCAGGATTTGAATATTTCCAGAAAGGAAGCCGAGGATTATATCAACCGTTATTTTGAAACCTATCCGAAGGTAAAGCAGTATTTGGATTCTTTGGTAGAGCAGGCGAAAAACAAGGGATACGTTACGACTTTGTTCGGGCGGAGAAGGCCGGTGCCGGAGATTTCTTCTTCGAACTTTATGCAGCGTTCCTTCGGGGAACGGATTGCCATGAATTCTCCGGTACAGGGAACGGCGGCGGATATTATGAAAATTGCGATGCTTCGTGTTGCGGAGCGGTTAAAAAAGGATGGAAGCGGGGCAAAGGTAGTCTTGCAGGTGCACGACGAACTGCTTGTGGAAACGCCGCTTGATGAGGTTTCCTATGTGAAGCGGATACTGCGGGAGGAGATGGAAGCGGCGGCAGAGCTTTCGGTACCGCTTGAAGTGAGTGTGAGCGTCGGAAACGACTGGTATGAAACAAAGTAACAGACCGAAAAGACAGGCGACAGGACAGAAACGGAAGGCAGACGAGGAAAATGAAGGTCATCGGAATCACAGGAGGCGTGGGAGCCGGAAAATCGACGGTAGTAGGCATTATCGAAAAGCATTTCCGGACGGAATATCTGCATTGCGACAGGATTGCGCATGAACTGATGGAACCGGGGCAAAGCGCTTATGCGGAGTTGGTAAGGCTTTTCGGAGAGGGCATTAAAAACGAAGACGGAACCATAAATCGCGCCCGCCTTTATGAAGCTTCGTTCGGAGCCGGACGGGTGGAGGAGCTGAACGCCTGCGTACATCCGAAGGTCCGGACGGCAGTGGAGGAGCGGATTGCGGCGCTTCGTGAGGAGGGCTTTTGCGGCGTTGTCTTAATCGAAGCGGCGCTTCTGATCGAAGCCGGTTACAAGGATATCTGCGACGAGTTGTGGTACGTTTACGCGCCGGAGGAGTTAAGGAGGGAGCGGCTGAAGAAAAGCAGAGGCTATACCGACGAAAAGGTGGATTCCATTATGGAGCGGCAGGCTCCCGAAGCCTTGTTTTTTGCACAGTGTGATTTTGTACTATATAACGATTCCGCGCCGGAGGATTGCGAACCGCATATTATGGCGCAGATTACAAAACATCAGAACGGGGAGGTAACACAGTGAGTAATCAGGTGTATCCGGACAAAATGGTATTCGGACTGGACATCGGAACCAGAAGCATTGTAGGAACCGTAGGCTATAAAACCGCCGAAGGCTTTACGGTGGTGGCACAGTGTACGAAAATGCATGAAACAAGAGCGATGTTAGACGGTCAGATTCATGATATCGGCAGTGTGGCGGCGACGATTGCCCAGGTCAGAAAGGAATTGGAGCAGCAGACCGGCAGAAAGTTAAACGAAGTCTGTATTGCGGCGGCAGGCCGTGTGTTAAATACGGCAACGGCGTATGCGGAGGTTACGTTTGACGAGGATACGGTGATTGATGAAGAAATCATTCATTCGTTGGAAATGCTTGGCGTGGAGAACGCGCACAAAAAGATGAGGGAAGAAACAAAGGATACGGAGCACAATTTTTTCTGTGTTGCTTATACCGTTGTGCACTATTATTTAAACGACTTTATGATTACGAATCTGGAGGATCATAAGGCGGCGAAAATCGGTGCGGAGGTGTTAGCGACCTTCCTGCCGGACGAGGTAATAGACGGGCTGTATTCCGCCGTACAAAAGGCGGGCTTACAGGTCGAGAATCTGACACTGGAGCCGATTGCCGCAATGCAGGTGGCAATCCCCGAGAATTTCCGGCTGTTGAATATTGCACTTGTGGATGTTGGGGCCGGCACCTCCGATATTTGTATTACGAAGGACGGAAGCGTGATTGCTTACGGTATGATACCGATGGCGGGAGATATGCTGACAGAGGCGATTGCCAGAAGGCGTCTGGTGGAATTTAAGCAGGCGGAACAGATGAAGTTAGAAACCTCCACGAGAAAGAAGACCATTACATACAAGGATATTATGGGCTTAAAGCAGAAGGCGGACCGTGAGAGCATTTTAGAGGATGTGGCGGAAAGCGTAAATCAGATTACAAGAGCGGTTGCCGAGCAGATTATCCTGTTAAACGGCGGGAAGCCGGTCAGCGCGGTATTTGTTGTCGGCGGCGGCGGAAAGATTACCGGCTTTACGGAGCAGTTAGCGAAGCATTTAAAGCTGGCGAAGGAACGTGTGGCGCTGCGGGGCGAGGAAGTTTTGTCTTCGGTGACGTTTTTGCAGGAGGGCATTAAAAAGGATCCGCTTTTGGTTACGCCAATCGGTATCTGCCTGAATTATTACGAGCAGCGGAACAATTTCATCTTTGTCCGGGTCAACGAGGAACGGATTAAGCTCTATGATAACGGAAAGCTTACGATTGTAGACGCGGCACTGCAGTGCGGTTATCCGAACGAAAAGCTGTTCCCGGTAAGAGGCAGGGAACTGACCTTTACCGTCAACGGCGAAAAGAGAATGGTACGCGGGGAGCTTGGCGAAGCGGCGGTAATTCGGCTGAATCATAAGGCAGTAGGCATCAATGCGCCAATCGAACAGAACGATGAGATTACCATCGAGGAGTCCACACAGGGCGCACCGGCGTCCTGCGTAATCGGAAAGCTGCCGGAGTTTAAACAGACGCTAAGTTTTACGGTCAACGGAAGCAAAATCACCTGTCCGCGCTATATGCAGGCGAACGGGGAAATGGTTTCGGAGTATTACGAAATCAAAGAGGGCGATGTGATTGTTTCGATGGATTATTATACAATCGAGCAGGTACTTGCCTTCCTGGATATCGTGCCGCAGGGCAGAGTGTATGTCAACCATGTGCCGGCGGGACCGCAGGAGAAGGTTTACGAAAACTTTGTCATCAATATGGATATTGAAGAGCAGGGATACGAGCCGGAGCGGTATGAGGAAGTCTCTGCCGCAACGGAATACGAATACGCGCCGGCAGAGGAAACGGAGGCAGAAAGCGGATTTGTGGCTGCGAAGGATGCGGCAGGACCGGACGGTAAAAGTACGCCGGATGGCGCGGAGGCATCCGGAAACAAGGGAGCCGGTACGCAGACGGCGGCAGAAGCCGTACCGCCGCAGGAGAGCGGACCAAAGCCTGCCGCTCCGGCCGTAAGAGATATCGTTGTGCTTGTCAATAACCAGCCGGTGGTATTAAAAGGAAAAAGCTCCTATCTGCTCGTTGATGTGCTGGATGTAGTTCCGTTTAATCTTGCAGAGGCGAACGGGCGCGATGCGGTGGTGCGCGTCAATGAAATTTCTACAAATTTCATGCAACCACTTGCGGAAGGGGACCGGATTGAGTTATATTGGAAAGAGTAATGCCGGCAAAGGGCAGGACGAAAGAAAGAAGGTTTTTTTGTGAGAGTATGTGCGATTGCCAGCGGCAGCAGCGGGAATTGCGTTTATGTAGGACACGGAGGAACGCAGCTTTTAGTGGACGCGGGAGTCAGCGGAAAACGAATCGAGCAGGCGCTGTTTTCCCTCGGAACGGCAGCGGAGGCTTTGAGCGGGATTCTGATTACCCATGAGCATTCCGACCATATTCAGGGAATCGGCGTTTTGGCAAGGCGCTACGGGATTCCGCTGTACGGTACGGCAGAAACGTTATGCGGGATGTTAAAGGGGAGGACAAACATCGGGCACATTCCGGAGGAACTGCTGCACGAGGTTGTTCCGGGGGACAGGCTCTGGTTTGACGGGATGACGGTGCTTCCGTTTTCCACTTCCCATGACGCGGGGAATCCGGTATGCTATACGTTTGAAGCAGACGGTTGTAAGGCGGCGCTTGTAACGGACCTTGGAATGTATGACGAACGCACGGTGGCGGCGATTGCCGGGGCGCAGATTTTGTACTTAGAGGCAAATCATGATGTGAATATGCTTCTGGTAGGCACCTATCCGTATTACTTAAAGCAGCGTATTCTGGGAGAGAGAGGCCATCTTTCCAACGATACCGCGGCAAAACTGATTTGCGAGGTGCTGCATCCGCAGTTAAGGTATGTGATACTGGCGCATTTAAGCAAAGAAAACAACCTGCCGGAGCTTGCCTACGAAACGGTCCGGCTTGAATTACAGAGTGCGGTCAAAGAAAAGGGGCTTTTGATGCCGGAGTTGTTTGTGGCAAACAGGGATGTACCGTCAAGAATGGTGAGCGTAGGGGAAGAAGAAGTAAAATTGTTCGCATAAGCGAAAGAACATAACAGGAGGAAAGAAACATGAAAAAAACAATTATAACGGTAGTAGGAAAGGATCGTGTCGGTATTATTGCAAAGGTATGCGCTTACCTTGCGGAGAATGAGGTGAATATCTTAGATATTTCCCAGACCATCGTGCAGGATTTCTTTAACATGATGATGGTTGTCGACGCCAACCGTTCCAAAAAGGAATTTCATCAGATTGCGGAGGAGTTAGAGGCGGTCGGCAAGGAAATCGGTGTGATTATTAAGGCACAGCACGAGGATATTTTTGATATGATGCACCGTATTTAACGTATGGAAGAAAAACGGTCCGGACGTAACAGCCTGCCGCAAATTCAGAAAGAGAAAGGAAAATAACATGATTAACATTCATGAAGTCATAGAAACCAACCAGATGATAGAAAAGGAAAATCTGGATGTGCGTACGATTACACTCGGTATCAGTCTTTTGGATTGCGCCGACAGCAATTTGGAGGAATTAAATCGTAAGATTTATGAAAAAATAACAACGAAGGCGGAAAAACTCGTTGCAACCGGAGCAAACCTGGAAAAAGAGTTCGGAATTCCGATTGTGAACAAGAGAATTTCCGTAACGCCGATTGCTTTGGTCGGTGCGTCTGCCTGCAAAAGGCCGGAGGATTTTGTTACGATTGCGAAAACACTTGACCGTGCGGCAAAGACCGTCGGTGTGAATTTTATCGGCGGATATTCGGCGCTTGTATGCAAGGGCATGACTGCCGCAGACCGGCTTTTGATTGAATCCATTCCGCAGGCCCTGGCGGAAACGGAGCGGGTATGTTCTTCCGTTAACGTCGGCTCTACCCGTACCGGCATCAATATGGACGCAGTGCGCCTGATGGGAGAAATTGTGTTAAAGACCGCAGAGGCAACGAAGGAAAAGGATTCCCTCGGCTGTGCGAAGCTCGTTGTATTCTGCAATGCACCGGACGACAATCCGTTTATGGCGGGCGCTTTCCACGGCGTTACCGAGGCAGACGCGATTATCAATGTGGGCGTCAGCGGCCCCGGCGTGGTAAAGACGGCGCTTTCGGCAGTACGGGGCGCGGACTTCGGCACGCTCTGCGAAACGATTAAGAAGACAGCGTTTAAGATTACCCGTGTAGGACAGCTTGTGGCTTCCGAGGCTTCTAAAGCGCTCGGCGTACCGTTCGGTATTGTAGACTTATCTCTTGCGCCGACGCCGGCAGTGGGAGATTCCGTGGCGGAGATTTTACAGGAAATCGGTCTGGAGTTTCCGGGGGCGCCGGGAACTACGGCGGCACTTGCGCTTTTGAACGACCAGGTGAAAAAGGGCGGCGTTATGGCGTCCTCTTATGTGGGCGGTTTAAGCGGCGCGTTTATTCCGGTCAGCGAAGACCAGGGGATGATTGACGCGGTACAGGCAGGCGCGCTGACGTTAGAGAAGCTTGAAGCAATGACCTGCGTGTGCTCGGTAGGTCTGGATATGATTGCGATTCCGGGGGATACGAAGGCTACCACGATTTCCGGCATTATTGCGGATGAGATGGCAATCGGTATGATTAATGCAAAGACAACGGCAGTCCGTCTGATTCCGGTCATCGGAAAGACGGTAGGAGATATTGTGGAATTCGGCGGATTACTCGGCTATGCGCCGATTATGCCGGTCAACCGTTTTTCCTGCGATGCGTTTGTGGAGCGCGGCGGCAGGATTCCGGCGCCGATTCACAGCTTTAAAAATTAGGAGGCGTAATATGCTTGCGGAACTGGAAAAAATAGATTACAAAAAAGTGTTATATTATTTTTCGGAATTGTCGGCAATTCCCCACGGTTCCGGGCATACCAAAGAGATTGCGGATTATCTGGAGAATTTTGCGAAACAGCGGGAAATCCGGTATATTCGTGACGACGCGGATAATATCATATTTTATAAAGCGGCGGTGCCGGGCTATGAGAGCTTCCCTGCGATTATTCTGCAGGGACATATGGATATGGTCTGCGAAAAGGAGGCGGACTCCGCGCATGATTTTTTAAAGGACGGCATACGGCTGCGGACGGACGGCGAATGGCTGTTTGCGGAAAAAACGACGTTAGGCGGGGATGACGGAATTGCGGTCGCTTATTGTCTGGCATTATTGAGCGACGAAACATTAAAGCACCCGGCGCTGGAAATGATTCTTACCACGGACGAGGAAACCGGAATGGATGGTGCCAAAGCTTTAGACGCATCGGTACTTTCAGGAAAATATATGATAAACCTTGACTCCGAAGAAGAAAATGTGGTACTCTGTGGCTGTGCGGGCGGAGCGAGAATGGCGGGAAAGCTCCCGCTAAAGCGGTTTTCTGCGACAGGAAAGACGGTAAACGTAAAAGTGTGCGGCCTTATGGGCGGACACTCCGGAGTAGAGATTGATAAAAACAGAACCAATGCCGTGCTGTTATTGGCAAGGTATCTGTTTCTGTTAAGAGAGCAGACGCCGTTTTTGCTTGCGGATTTTTCCGGCGGGCAGAAGGACAATGCAATTCCGCGGGACGCGGCAGCCGTGCTTTTGTTCCCGGAAGGAATTTCGGAGGCGAAGAGAAAAGCGGCAGAGGAACTTGCGGAGGAACTTGCTGCGGAACTTCGCGCAGCGGAGCCGGACGTCCGGTTATGCCTTGACTGGCGGGAAGATGCCGGGGAGGAACTGTCGGTGCTGCACCCGCTTTCCTTTGAAAAGTTTTTATTTCTGCTCATGCAGGCACCGAACGGAGTACAGGTAAGAAGCACGGAGATTCCGGGGCTGGTAGAGAGTTCCTTAAATCTCGGAGTCTGCCGAATGGAGGAGCAGGAAGCGGCGGTTTATTGGTCGTTACGCAGCAGCAGAAAAAGCTATTTAAGTTTCTTAAAAGAAAAACTTGCCTATTTGATTGACTTCCTCGGCGGAGAGTGGGAAGTGTCCGGGGAGTATCCGGCATGGGAATATAAAACGGAATCCGGATTGCGGGAAGTTTATTCCGACGCTTATCTGGAATTGTTCGGAAAGCGGCCGGAGTTTGCTACGGTGCATGCCGGACTGGAGTGCGGCATCCTCGGAGAAAAGCTTCCGGGGCTTGATATGATTTCAATCGGACCGGAGATGAAGGAGATTCATACTCCGGCAGAAAGGCTAAACATTGCTTCCGCCCTGCGGATTTACCGGCTGTTGGAAAAAATACTTGCAGACGGCGGAGTATCGTGATATTCTTGGGAGTGAGATGATGGAAAAGAAGCGAAAAGGAAAATTGGAAACAATAGTGCTGGTACTGGCGACGGTTGTTGCGGTGACGGCGGCATTGTTACTGTTTCTCTTTTATACATCAACCGGCAGAAAGCTGACATCGAAGGTGGTGGCAGCCTATCTGCACGGCGCGGTGAATTATGTTTCCGGGGAAATAACCCCTCCGACGGAAGAGGAGGAAGGAAAAGATACGGAACAGGAAAGCGGCGGGGAAGAAAAAAAGGAATTGTATCACATCCTGCTTCTGGGAGAAGAAGCCATCGGCAGTTCTCCGGGAAGGGGAAGAACCGACGCTATTTTACTGGTAACGATACATACCGGTGAAAAGAAAATTTCGGTTACCTCCATTTTGCGCGACACCTATGTGGAGCCGGAAGGGATGGGGCCTTGTAAGATAAATGCGGTGTATGCAAAACTCGGAGTGAAAGGGCTGTATCAGATTTTATACGAGAAGCTCGGAGTCTGGCCGGACGGGTACGCAAAGGTCGGCTTTGACAGTTTTGAAAAGATTATTGATTTGCTGGGCGGGGCAGAGGTAACGCTGACCGAGGAGGAAGCGCAGTACCTGAATACGCACAATTACATTTCCAAGGAGGAATACCGGAATGTGCGGGCGGGAACCCAGATTTTGAACGGAAATCAGACCCTCGGCTATTGCCGGGTGCGGTATGTGGCAAACAGTAACGGGACGAAGCACGACTACGGTCGTACCGAGCGGCAGCGTATGGTATTAAATAATCTGTTCGAGCGCTATAAGGAAGCAGGCGTTACAAAATGGGTGAAAATACTGAGAGAGGTTCTTGGCTATATTGAAACGGATATCAGTGAGAAGACATTGGAAAACTTGATTTTTGCGGTATATGACAATCGGATAAAGACGATGGAGCAGTATCAGTTTCCGGCGAAGGGCACATATGAAACACCCAAAGCGGTGGGAAACGTAACCAGTCCGATTGTAGTAGACTGGGAAGCGAATAAGGAACTGTTTTGGAAGGTTTTTGAATGAGGATAGAAGGAGAAAAGGTGAGAAAATCATGAGTGATGAAACACGGTCCCTATTTGATGAATTTGAAACCGACGAGGAAACCGGAGAGGTAATTATTCCGCGTGCAACGGTGGGCGTGGCTCCGGATGCGGACGGAGAAGCGTCCGCTTCGGCGGCAGACGAAGAGAAAGAGGGAGAAGCTGCGGCAGAGGAAAGCGCGGCTTCCGCGGCTTTAGAGGAAGAACTTCCGGTACTGCATTTTGATTTCAATTTCGGAGAAGAGGAGTTTGTGGATCCTACGCAGACGGCAGAGGAAGATACCATTTTAAAGAGCATTGACGAAGCGCTTGCGGCACAGATGGCAGCAAGTCTCGGTTCGGTGGAGGAAACGCAGGAGTCCCCAAAAGGAAAGAAGAAAAAGGAAAAACAGAAGGAAGCGAAAAAGAAAACCATCTGGACGAGAATTCCGCTCTGGTGCCGTATCGCAATGATTTCGGTCTGCTCCCTGTGTCTTATCTGCGGACTTCTAATCGGTACGAAACCGGGACGTAATCTCGTTTACGGAATTGTGGCATGGTATATTGACCAAAATGTAACCAGACCGTCGGTTACACCGGAGCCGCCGGTAACGCAGATGCCGAATCTGACGCCGACGCAGTCGGCCCAGAATCCTGGGAATGTGACGCCGGGAGGGACAACGGATCCGACGCCGACGGTAGAACCGCGACAGGAGGACTACTGTTATAATATTCTTCTCATTGGGGAGGAGGCCTTGGAGTATTTCGGCGGAAGCCGCTCGGATACCATGATTTTAGTTTCGGTAAATTCCAGGGATAAGAAAATACATATGACTTCATTGCTGCGTGATATGTATGTACAGATTCCGGGATATGCCGACAACAAACTGAATGCGGCATACAGCTACGGCGGAACGCCGCTTCTGATTGATACGATAGAACTGAATCTTCAGGTAAAAATCGACGGTTATGTAAAAGTAGGCTTCGACAGCTTTGAATGGATTATTGACCGCCTGGGCGGCGTGGAGATTACGCTCACGGCGGAGGAAGCGGAGTATTTAAGAACGACGAGGTATATTACCAATCCGGCTTATCGGAATGTGGTGGCGGGAACGCAGTTAATGAACGGAAATCAGGTGCTCGGCTATTGCCGTATCCGGAAGGTTGCGACTGCGAACGGCACCCACAGCGATTTCGGACGCACCGAACGTCAGAGAACGGTACTGACAAAGATTTTTAACAAATATAAAGAAAGCAATATTTTTTCCCTGCTTAAAATTTTGAATGACTGTCTGCCGATGGTAACGACGGATATATCGAAGTCGGATATGCAGGATTTACTGGAAACCGTAGTGGAAGAGAGGATTTTAAGTCTGGATACGTTACGGATTCCGGTGGCGGGAACTTACGAAGATGTTTTTGTCGGTCCGAGCGAAGTCCTTCAGGTAAAGTGGGCGAAAAATATCGAAGTTCTTCATGAGTTTATTTTCGGACCGGAGGAATAAAAGCCGGACGGAGCATAAACTGTGGGTTTTAGAGGAGGATAAGAATGGAAATTCAGCTTTGGAGGGAATTGCTCGAGCCGTATGCGTTGGCAGTGGATGAGATTGTTGTAAAGTTCGAGCATCTGATCGGCGCATATCGCAAGAGCGGGAATTACTCGCCGATTGAGCAGGTAAACGGGCGTGTGAAGTCCATTTCCAGTATTTTGGAGAAGTGCCAGAAGAAAGGAATCGAATTCGGCGAGTTTGAAAAATATATTGAGGATATTGCGGGAATCCGTATTATCTGCCAGTTTACGGAAGATATTTACAAGGTGGTGGATATCATCAGAAACCGTGCGGATATGCAGATAAAAGAGGAAAAGGATTATCTGGTGAATGTAAAGGAAAGCGGCTATCGCAGCTACCACATGATTGCTTATTATACGGTGGAAACCTTAAAAGGACCGAAGCGGTTGCAGGTAGAGATTCAGATTCGCACGCTTGCCATGAACTTTTGGGCCACGATTGAGCATTCTTTGCAGTACAAGTACAAAAAGAATATGCCGGAGAATTTAAGACAGCGTCTGCACAATGCAGCGGAGGCAATCGTAGTATTAGACAAGGAAATGTCTTCGGTGCGGGATGAAATTATGGACTCCCAGAATTCGTTCCACCGCAAGGCGGGTATGGTAGCGGATATTCTGACGAATATCCAGAACCTGTACAAGACAGCGAATAAGAAAGAGGTTGTGAAAATACAGGACGAGTTTTTCAGGGTGTATCAGGAGGGCGATTTGGCACAGTTGGAACATTTCAGCAAGGAATTAGATGTCATTGCCGAGGGGTATCGTGCACAGAGCTTAAGATAAGGTTTTTGCTTTATAGGAAATACCGGGATGCCAAAGAAATAAACAGGAGGACGGTATGGCAGTACAATTACCGGAAAAGTTTGAAAAGAGAATGCGGGAACTGTTAGGAACGGAGTACGAAGCCTTTGCAAAAGGCTATGAAACGGAGCATGCGGCAGGGCTTAGGGTAAATACGATGAAGCTTTCGGCAGAGGAGTTTGAAGCGATTGCCCCGGTGCCGGTCCGCAGGATTCCGTGGATTCACAACGGGTTTTATTATGACGCGGATGCGGCGCAACCGGCAAAGCATCCGTATTATTTTGCAGGCTTATACTATATTCAGGAACCGAGCGCCATGACTCCGGCGGAGGTGCTTCCGGTGACGCCGGGGGAGCGGGTGCTTGATTTGTGCGCGGCGCCGGGAGGAAAAAGCACGGAGCTTGCCGCGAAGCTCTGCGGCGAAGGAGTTTTGGTGTCGAATGATATCAGTAATTCCCGCGCGAAAGCACTGTTAAAAAATCTGGAACTTTTCGGTACGAAAAACGCGGTAGTGCTCAGCGAAACGCCGGCAAAGCTTTCGGAGCGGTTTGCCGGATATTTTGATAAGATATTGGTGGATGCGCCTTGTTCCGGGGAAGGAATGTTCCGGAAAAGTCCGGCAATTATGAAAAACTGGGAGCAGTACGGCGTGGAATACTATCAGAAGCTCCAGCGGGAGATTTTGCCGTTTGCTGTGAAGATGCTGCGCCCGGGCGGGCTTTTGCTTTATTCGACCTGCACGTTTTCGCCGGAGGAGGATGAGGATACCCTTGCCTTTCTGCTACGGGAGTACCCGGAATTGTCGATGGCAGAGCCGGGGCTTACCTATGAGGGCTTTGCACCGGCAAGGCCGGACTGGGGAAACGGACCGGAGGAAATTAAAAAGGCAATCCGCATCTGGCCGCACCGGATGGAGGGCGAGGGGCATTTTGTAGCGCTGCTGCAAAAGTCAAAAGATGCGAAAGAGGCGGCGCCGCCGATAGAATATGTGAAAGCCGCAAAGCTTTCCGGGGAGGCAAAGGAGTTTCTGGGCCGTTTAAGGCTTCCTTTGGATGTTCAGCGAATCATAGCAAGAGATGAGCGGCTTTATTATCTGCCGGAGGGGCTGCCGGAGCTTGGCGGGCTCCGGATTCTGCGTTCGGGGCTTTTGCTCGGCGAGATGAAAAAGAACCGGTTTGAACCGAGTCAGGCGCTTGCCTGCGCCTTAAAGGCAGAAGAGTATGAGAACTGTTACAACCTTCCGGCTACGGAGGAAGATGTAATTCGTTACCTGAAATGTGAAACAATTACTGCCAAAACGCCGGTTGCGGACGGCTTTGTTCTGGTGTGTGCGGACGGGTATCCGCTTGGCTGGGGAAAGGCATCCGGCGGCGTAATCAAAAATAAGTATCTGGCAGGATGGCGGATGATGTAAGGAGGAAACCATGCGTCTGGATAAACTTTTGGCGGAGCTTACCGGAATGACCCGTTCCCAGGCCAGAGAGGCCATACAGGACGGCCGGGTGTGTGTGAACGGAGAGGTAAAGAGAGTCACCGCAGAACAGGTAAAAGAAGAAAAAGACGTGCTTACGGTGGACGGGCGGGCGCTCGTATTTCGGAAGTATGTCTATTACATGTTAAATAAACCGGCGGGTACGGTTTCGGCAACACAGGACAGGTTCGATGAAACCGTAATCGGACTGTTAGCGCCAGAGGACCGGAAAAAGAGAAATCTGTTTCCGGTGGGAAGGCTTGATAAGGATACGGAAGGGTTACTGCTGATTACGGATGACGGGGTGCTTTCCCATCAGCTGATCTCGCCGAAAAAGCATGCGGACAAGCTTTATTTCGCAAAGCTGGCGAGGGAAATTACCGATGAGGAGATTGCTTTGTTCGCCTCGGGGATGAAGGTTGATGAGGAGCTTACGGCAATGCCTGCGGTTTTGCGGCGGTTAGGAAAAGAGGAAGCGGACGTGTTCTTGCCGGAGGGCGGCGCCGCCGCTGCGGTTACACTGCACGAAGGAAAGTTTCATCAGGTCAAGCGGATGTTTGCAGCCACGGGGAATGAGGTATTGTATTTGAAACGTATTGCGATGGGAGGCGTCAGATTAGACGACGCGTTAGCGCCGGGAGAATACCGGGAACTGACGTCGGAGGAGGTTTCCTGTTTAAGAGAGTGCGTGTCGGCACACGAAAAGGTGCGGTGACATCAGGCGAGTTAGTACAGACGCAGGAAGGCGCATCGGAGAAAACGAACGGACGGAGGAACGGGTTACAATGTTGAAGGATAAAAAGGCGGTCATTTTTGATTTGGACGGCACGGTTGTGGACTCCATGTGGATGTGGGAAGCGATTGATATTGAGTATCTGGGACGGTTCGGAATTGCGCTGCCGCCGGATTTGCAGAAGAAAATTTCCGGGATGAGCTTTTCGGAAACGGCGGTGTACTTTAAGCGGGAGTTTTTGATTCCGGACAGTCTGGAGAAGATAAAGGCGGACTGGAACCGGATGGCAATGGATAAGTATTGCAACGAGGTTACGTTAAAGCCGGGCGTGCTGGGATTTCTGAGAAAGCTGAAGGAAAGAGGAATCAGGACCGGAATTGCAACGAGTAATTCCAGAGAGCTTGCGATGGCGGTGTTAGAGCGCCGTGGCTTGTTGCCTTATTTTGACGAGGTGCATATGTCCTGCGAGGTGGAGCACGGAAAGCCGGCGCCGGATATCTATCTTTTCGTGGCGGAATGCCTTGGAACAGAGCCGAAGGATTGTCTGGTGTTCGAGGATATTTCGGAAGGAATCCGTGCGGGCAAGGCGGCAGGAATGACGGTATGCGGCGTAGAGGACGCATTTTCGGAAAACTACCGTCAGGAGAAAAAGGCTCTTGCGGACTATTATATCGAAAGCTATGATGAGATTATCTGGTAGAAGGAGAATGGCATGAAACAGAAAAAATGTGAATACGGTTATATCAGGACACAAAAGAAAAAAATGCTGCTTTGCGCGCTTCTTATGGTATTGCTCGGGGTGGCTGTTTTTGTGCTGGGGCTTTTCTTAAATAAGTTCGATAAGGCCAATGTATTTACGATTGTGGCAGTCTTGTTTGTGCTGCCGATGGCACGGTATCTGACCGCCTGGATTGTGCTGCTTCCGTTTCAGACACCGGAGGAAAAGGTGTATCAACAGGTAAAGGAGCTGTTGCCGAAGGGGGCAATTCTCTTTTCCGACTATGTGTTTACTTCGGGAGAGCGGGTGATGGGCCTGTCCTTTCTGGTGCTGGCGGACAATGAGTTTATCGGGCTTGCCGCAAGAAAAAAAGAGAAGCTCCCGAACATCAGGGAATATTTAACCGATGCCTTAAAAAAGCGCGCTATTCCGGGAAAATTTGTTTTCTATGAGGGGACGGAGGAGTTTTTGGCAAAGCTAAAGAAGACGCCGGAGGTTACAAAGACGGAGGAAGAACGGCAGGAGCTCTTAGACTTTCTGCGGTCACTGGCAGTTTAGGGAAAGGTTGCAAAGGCAGGGGATGAACGGACATGAGGAAGATTGTTGTATCGAGAAACGAAGCCGGACAGAGGCTTTTCAAGCTGCTTGCCAAATATCTGAATGCGGCGCCCCAGAGTTTTCTGCATAAGATGCTGCGGAAAAAGAATATTACCTTAAACGGGAAAAGGGCAGACGGTTCGGAGCAGCTGTGCGAAGCGGACGAGGTCTGTCTGTTTTTGTCGGAGGAAACGATTGCTTCGTTTCAAAGCAGGGAAAGACAAGAAACAGGATATACGACAGCAGTAGAACACCAAGGAAAGGCCCGAAACAGGCAGACGGAGGCATTGTCGGAAATCCGGGTTATTTATGAGGATGAGGATGTCCTGATTTTAAATAAACCGGCGGGTGTATTGTCGCAGAAGGCGACCGCGGAGGATGTTTCCGTGAATGAATGGGTGCTTGACTATTTGTTGGGCGAAGGAGAGCTTGGCAGGGAGCAACTGCAAACCTTCCGTCCGGGTGTGTGCAACCGTCTGGACCGCAATACAAGCGGTATTCTGCTTGCGGGGAAGAGTCTTATCGGCTTGCAGACGCTTTCGCTTCTCTTAAAAGAGCGCAGTCTTCATAAGGATTATTATTGTATTGTCTGCGGCAGAGTGGAGCAAAGCTCCGTGATAAAAGATTTTCTCGTAAAAGAGGAAAGAACAAATAAGGTAACCGTTACGGAAACGAAGGAATCGGCGGAGGCTTCCTATATCGAAACCGAATACACGCCGGTAAAATGTTCGGAGCGGTATACGTTGCTCCGGGTACGGCTCGTAACGGGAAAAACGCACCAAATCAGGGCGCATCTGGCTTCGGTGGGGCATCCGTTAATCGGCGATAAGAAATACGGCAATGCAACGCTTAACCGTAACCTTCAAACGAGGTTCGGACTGCAAAACCAGTTGCTTCATGCGGCATATCTTGCGTTTCCGCAAAAGACGGAGGGATGTGCAAAGCTTTCGGGCAGAGCGTTTTTTGCTCCGGTTCCCGTGCAGTTCGAGAAGATTGCAAGGGGCTTAGGTGTGTTTGCGGAGGAGTTAAGCGGCAAAACCGGGGAGAGCGGTCAGGGATAGGAAGGGGGGACAAATACTACGGGACAAAAAGGATAAGGAAACAGGGTACGGAAAAGAAAAGGCTGCGAAGGAGGAGGAAGTATGGGCGAGTGGAATTCAAGAGGGTTACGCGGTTCGGCGTTCGAAGAACTGATTAATCTGACCAACGAGCGATACCGGGAACTGGAGCTTGCGCTGATACAAAAGGTGCCGACCCCGATTACACCCATTGAGATTGATAAGCGCTCCAGACATATTACGCTTGCCTATTTTGATAAAAAGAGTACGGTGGATTACATCGGAGCGGTACAGGGAGTTCCGGTCTGCTTTGATGCCAAGGAATGTGCGGAGGATACCTTTTCCCTGCAGAATGTCCACCCGCACCAGATGGCGTTTATGGAGGCGTTTGAGCGGCAGCATGGAGTTGCGTTTCTGCTGGTTTCTTATACGGCGCGGGAGGTCTATTATTATCTGCGCTTTCAAAAGTTAAAGGAGTTTTATGACCGGATGGAGGGCGGCGGACGAAAAAGCTTTCGGTTTGAGGAAACGGAGCCGGACTTTTTTCTGCCGAAGGTGAACGGGATTTTTGTGCCTTATCTGAACGGCATACAGAGAGATTTGGAACTGCGGGACAGCTGACGAATCTTTCTGTGAATTTCTTGACATAATAGGAAAAATAAGATAGAATAAAAGAGCGGCGCAGAACTGCGTTATCGCAAAAACAGAAGCAAACGAATGAAACGCCGCCGTGCGGCGGCAGATGGAGGAGAAAATATGGTTTGTAATAAGTGTGGACAGGAATGTGCAGACGATGTAAAGTTCTGTACGAATTGCGGCGCCGAGCTTGCTGCCGAAACGGCTGCACAGACGGAGGAAACGGCTTCGACCGGTGCGGAGGAAGCGGAGGTAACCGCTACGGCAGAGCCGGAGGTGAAAGAAGCAGAAGCTGCGGAGGTAAAGGAAGCTCCGGCAGAGGCTGAAAAGAAGGCCGCTGCGGCAGAGCCGAAAAAGCCGGGAAACAAGAATATTTTAAAGGTTGTCGGTGCTGTGGCAGCAGTTTTGGTATTGATTCTGCTGATTAAGGCGATTTGTTCCGGCGGCGAGGAATACGTTACACTGAGCAAGGACGCGGTGCTTACTATCGAAGAACTGGACGATAAGGTGCTGGCTGTCATGTCGGAAGGCAAGGTATTGGAGTTAGACGCTGAGGAATGCAATTCCGTAAAGTACAGTCAGAACAGAGCCGTTGCCTGCTTCCTGAACGAGGATGACGCACTGATTGTGATTAAGAAGGGCAAGGCTGTAAAGACCGGTATCGAAGAGGCAAGCGGTATTATGGTTTCCGCATACGGTGATACGATTGCTTATTTTACGGATGTGGAAGGAAACTTCGGTACTTTGAATTTGTATTATACCAAGAACGGTAAGAAGAAGGAAATCGCAGAAGAAGTTTTAACCGGTAGCGTGGTACTTTCCCCGAACGGTGAAACGGTTGCTTTTGTCGGTGATTATGAAGCAAGTGACGATTTTAAGGGTTATTATTCCGTTAACGGCAAGAAGCCGGTAGCATTAGGTAAGGAAAAGCGTATCTTTGCGATTGCGGATAAGGCAGCCTATGTTTACTATACGGATGACGACCGGATTTACGCACAGAAAAAGAAAAAGGACGAAGAAAAGCTGGCAAGCGATATTTACTATACCACCGTCTTTTTGAATGCCGACAACACGGAAATGCTGTTTGTCAATGACGATAAGACATATCTTACGGTAAAGGCAGGAGAGAAGGTAAAGGTTTCCAATGAGGAATTCGGCGCAATCCTGTTGCCGACCGGCAGTGCACAGGGCTATGTTTACCAGCGTGCCAACAGAGGAGGTATCGAGGTAAATTATACGGGTGTGGATACCTTTGAGGAACAGTTATTCAGTGGCGGCGGCAAGATTATCTACATGAACAAGAAGAACGTAACCAGTACGGTAGCCTCCAATATAATGGATTTTGCCATGGCTGAGGACGGAGAGAGCTTTGTATATGTAGATTACAGCGGCGACATCATCCGGGTAACGGACTTTAATAAGGGCGGCAAGGAAACGGAAATCGGAGATGACGCAGAAGCGGTGGAGTTATATGCCGGCGGAAACTTGAAGTATGTTTACTACATAAATGATGACGATGAGCTTTGCTGCATCAAGGGAAAGAAGACGAAGAAGATTGCGGACGATGTTACTTCCGCAGCCGTTTCGGCAGACGGTAAGCTGTGCTACTATGTCGTAGAGGAAGAAGAACTGTGCTATTCCAGCAAGGCAGGCAAGGAGAAAAAAATAACTTCCAGTGATGATGGTGTAGAATGTGGTCAGTACTATGACATGGTAATCGTAGTTATGGAGAATGACGATGAGGAAATTGTTTCCGTAATGGACGGTAAGAAATTAAAGGAGTTATATACCGAGGAATATTAAGTACCGGTCCGAAAGGCCGTTGCCGGAAACGGCGACGGCCTTTTCTTGTCGAATAGGAAATTGCGTCCTATTCGATAAAAAACGCTCCGCTAAGGATGCGCACTTGCGCGTTAGGAAGATGTCGCAAGCGACCGCGCTCGGCGCCGAGAGTTCGCAAGCGGACTCTTTCTTCCATCAAAGTATTGACAATCCGGAAAAATCGGCGTATAATACACATTATTCTGCTAATAAATTATCGCTTTACCATATAAAAGTATATGGCAGAGCTCGTTCGGAAAGGAGGACGTATGGAGAATTTATTACATACCCCGGAAGGAGTCCGGGATTTGCACGATGCGGAGTGCGAAGAAAAGCAGCAATTAGAGGGGAAACTGCGACATTGTCTGCATCGTTTCGGCTTTCGGGATGTTGTAACTCCGACGTTTGAGTATTTTGATATTTTTCGCAGGGAGCGGGGAACAGTACCGTCGAAGGATATGTATAAGTTTATTGACCGCGAGGGAAATACTTTGGTACTGCGTCCGGATATGACACCTCCGATTGCGCGTTGTGTTGCAAAGTATTACAAGGAGGAGGAGCTTCCGCTCCGGTTATCCTATCACGGAAATACGTTTGTGAATAACAGCGGTTATCGCGGCAAATTAAAGGAAATGACGCAAATCGGTGCGGAACTGGTGAATGACAGTTCGGTTGTTGCGGACGCGGAAATGGTTGCATTGATGGCGGAGTGCCTGAAGGCAAGCGGATTACAGGAGTTTCAGATTGAAATCGGTCATGTGGGATTTTTTACGGCGCTGGCGGAAGAAGCCGGGTTTTCCGAAGAAGAAACGATGGAACTCAGAGAACTGATTGAAAGTAAGAATATGTTCAGCGTAGAGCAGGTGCTTTCCGGGAAGCAGTTAAAGCCGGAATTAAAAGAACTTTTGCTAAAGCTCCCGGAGTTTTTCGGCAGTATCGAAAAAATACAGGAGGTCCGCAGTATGACAGGAAACCGGGAAGCCTGTGCGGCGTTGGAACGTCTGCTTGCCTTACACCGTTGTCTGGAAGCATACGGTATAGCATCGTATATTTCCTACGACCTTGGCATGCTCGGTCATTACGGTTATTATACCGGAATTAATTTCCGTGCCCTGACCTACAAGACCGGTGAATCGGTGGCAGCAGGCGGCCGCTACGACCATTTGGTAGGGCAGTTCGGAAAGCAGGCGCCGGCAATCGGAATTGCGCTGTATGTGGATACCCTGCTGCTTAGTCTGTCCAGACAGGGCCTGTTAAAGACAAGAGAAACAGAGCGCACGCTGGTTGTATATGAAAGAGAGCTTGCGAAGGAAGCAATTCAATGGGTATGTGAACTGCGTGCAAAGGATAAGTTCGCGATGCTGGAGGAAAAACGGCCGGGGACGGAACCGGCAGATTACGAAAAGCGCATCGGAAAAGACGGCATTGTGCAGGTTTACATGATAACATCCGAAGGTGAGCGGACAGTTTTCGGAAAGACTGCCGGGATTGGAGAATAGTATGGAATATATTACGATTGCGCTTGCCAAAGGAAGGCTTGCAAAAAAAGCGCTGGAGTTGTTAGAGCAGGTAGGCGTTACCTGTGAGGAAATCAAAGACAAGGATTCCAGAAAGCTCATTTTTACAAACGAAGAATTAAAAATGAAGTTTTTCCTTGCAAAAGCCAATGACGTGCCGACCTATGTAGAATACGGTGCGGCGGATATCGGTGTGGTAGGAAAGGATACGATACTGGAAGAAGGCAGAGAGCTCTACGAGGTGATCGACCTCGGAATCGGAAAGTGCCGGATGTGTGTTGCCGGACCGGAATCCGCAAGGGGGCTTCTCGGGAACGGCGAACTGATTCGCGTGGCAACGAAGTATCCGAATATTGCGAAAGCGTATTTTATGAATCAGAAGCACCAGACCGTAGAAATCATTAAGTTGAACGGTTCCATCGAACTGGCGCCGATTGTAGGGCTTTCCGACGTTATTGTCGATATTGTGGAAACCGGCTCTACCTTAAGAGAAAACGGGCTGGTGGTTTTGGAGGAAGTGTGTCCGTTGTCGGCAAGAATGGTAGTGAACCGCGTGAGCATGAAAATGGAGCAGGCAAGAATTACGGAACTGATTTCAAGATTGAGAAGCATTGTCCACTAGGACGGTGCAGGAACTGTTTATTTTACCGGAGAAACGGCTGCAAAGAAGTGCGGCAGAAAGAGGAAGGCTATGAGAACAATTCGTTTGACACAGGAAAGTAAAAAGAATATTTTAGAGGATTTGTTAAAGCGCAGCCCGAACCAGTATCAGGAGTATACGGAGAAGGTAGAGGCAATTTTAAAGGAAGTGAGAGAGCGCGGCGATGCGGCGGTATTTGAATTTACAAAAAGATTCGATAAGGCGGAGCTGACACCGGCAACCGTCCGTGTAACGGAAGAGGAAATTGCGGAGGCTTATGAAAAGCTTCCGGCAAGAACCGTAGAAGTCATCCGCAAGGCGATTGTCAATATTCGTGCCTATCACGAGAAGCAGAGAAGAAACAGCTGGTTTGACGCTAAGCCGGACGGAACGATTTTAGGACAGAAAATTACCCCGATTGCTTCGGTCGGCGTTTATGTACCGGGCGGTAAGGCGGCGTACCCGTCTTCCGTTCTGATGAACGTACTTCCGGCAAAGGTAGCGGGTGTTACGCGCATCGCTATGGTAACGCCGCCGGGAGCGGACGGCAAGGTATACGAGGGAACCTTAGTTGCCGCAAAGGAAGCCGGAGTAACGGAGATTTACAAGGTGGGCGGCGCACAGGCAATCGGCGCGCTTGCATACGGTACTGCGTGTATTCCGAAGGTCGATAAGATTGTAGGACCGGGGAATATTTATGTGGCTCTTGCCAAAAAAGCGGTGTACGGACATGTCAGCATTGACTCCATTGCCGGACCGAGCGAAATACTGGTGCTTGCCGATGAAACCGCCAACCCGACCTATGTGGCGGCGGATTTGCTTTCCCAGGCAGAGCATGACGAACTGGCGTCCGCTATTTTAATTACCACGAGCGAAGAGCTTGCAAAGAAGGTAAGCGCAGAGGTGGACCGCTTTGTGGCACAGCTTACCAGAAAGAGCATTTTGGAAAAGTCACTGGAAAATTACGGGTACATTCTGCTGGCGGATACGATGGAAGAAGCGATTAACGCAGTCAACGAGATTGCTTCGGAGCATTTGGAACTGGTAACGAAGGATGCGTTTACGGTGATGACGAAAATCAGAAACGCCGGGGCTATCTTTATCGGAGAATATTCCAGCGAGCCGCTCGGCGACTATTTCGCGGGACCGAACCATGTGCTTCCGACCAACGGCACGGCAAAGTTTTTCTCGCCGCTTGAGGTAGATGATTTTATTAAGAAGTCCAGTATTATCTCTTATTCCAGAGAAGCGCTGGAACCGATACACGAGGATATCATCGACTTTGCCAAAGCGGAAGGCCTGACGGCACATGCAAATTCGATTGCGGTACGGTTCGGAAAGGAAGTTAAGTAGAACCGTCATCAAAACAGTGCTCCGGCAGATACCGTCGGAGAATGTCCCTCAACAAGCAGAAATTCAGGAGGCTTGAAAACGGTCTTGTCCGCCTGGTTTGGTACAGGCGCACAGGTGCGGAAAGAAAGGAGAAGGCTATGCGGAGCGTAAAGGTAGAGCGGAATACAAAGGAAACACAGATTGTCTGTGAATTGAATCTGGACGGAACCGGAGCGACCAAAATAGATACCGGAATCGGTTTTTTCGACCATATGTTAAACAGTTTTGCAAGACACGGTTTCTTTGACCTTACCTTGTCGGTAAAGGGCGATTTGTATGTGGACTGTCACCACACGATTGAAGATACGGGAATTGTTCTGGGGCAGGCAATCAAAGAAGCCCTCGGCAACAAGGAGGGGATTGCAAGATACGGGTCCTTTCTTTTGCCGATGGATGAAACGCTGGTGCTTTGTGCCGTGGATTTGTCGGGACGTCCGTACTTAAATTTTGACATGACCTTTACGACAGACCGGGTCGGCTATTATGACACGGAGATGGTACGCGAGTTTTTCTATGCCGTATCCTACTCCGCAGGCATGAATCTCCACTTAAAGCAGCTGGACGGAACGAATAACCACCATTTGATGGAAGCGGCGTATAAGGCGTTTGCGAAGGCGCTTGATATGGCGTCTGCGGCAGAGCCGCGCTTAGTAGGAACCCTGTCTACCAAGGGAACGTTATAGGAGGAAACGATGAAATTATATCCGGCGATTGATATTAAAAACGGGCAGTGCGTAAGGCTCTGTCAGGGAGTGTTTTCCGATGTGAATGTGTATGCGGAAAAGCCGTATACGGTAGCGAAGGAGTTTGAGGCGGCAGGCGCGTCTTTTCTTCATATTGTGGATTTGGACGGTGCGCTGGCGGGGCATACCGCGAACGCCGAAGCAATTTCCGAAATTGTAGAGCATGTTTCGATAAAAACGGAAATCGGCGGCGGTATTCGTAGCATAGAAGATATCAAACGGAAGTTGAATTTAGGACTGAATCGTGTTATCATAGGTACGAAGGCAGTAAAAGAACCGCAGTTTATCAAAGAAGCGATTGCGCGTTTCGGCGCGGAGAAAATCGTGATCGGAATTGACGCGAAGGACGGGACGGTTGCCATCGAAGGCTGGGAAACGCTAAGCGACCAAAAGGCAGTGACGTTTGCCCTGGAGATGAAGGCTTTGGGTGCGACGACGGTGATTTACACCGATATTGCGAGGGACGGTATGCTTTCCGGTCCGAATTTTGAACGCACGGAGGAAATGATACGGGCTACCGGCATGGAAATTATTGCGTCCGGCGGAGTATCCTCTATGGAGGACTTGGTCCGTCTGGAGAAAATCGGAGCAGCCGGTGCGATTATCGGTAAGGCAATCTATGAGAAAAGGGTTAATCTTGCCGAAGCAGTGGCACGGTTTGAACGGTAGGCTGTCTGCCGGAAAAGAAAGCGGATTGTCTGCTCATGCGTGAATAAAAAGTGAAGGAGAAGGTATGCGAAAGAAATTATTTGCTTATATCAATACGGAGAGTGAATTTGAGGAGAACGTGGCAGAGGCGGTCAACCGTTATTTCTTAAACGGCGCGGACGGTCTGTTCCTTTACAGCTATATTGCCGAGGATGCGTACAAAGAGGAGTTTTTTCACATGATAAAGCGTGTGACGCAGGATTTGGCGCTGCCTTATTACGTCGGCTGTCATGTGGCACGGTTTGAGGATGTAAAGAAAGCATTTTATACCGGTGCGTCTGCGGTAGTGATTCCTGCGGATGAGCTTGGGAACTGGGATGTTATCAGAGAGTCGGTGGGACGCTTCGGCAGCGAAAAAATCTTTGTGGAACTGAATGCGGCAAAGGCGGATACCGAGGAGGGGCTTGCGGCGCTTTCCGCTAAGGCGGCAAAGGCGTGTGAGCTTGGCGCGGGAGGACTGATGTTGAAACATGTCACCATCGGACCGCGCATGTCGGCATATTTGAAGACGTTACAGGTTCCGGTGATGGTGCGCGACAGCCTGGTGAGAAATTCCGTGGAGGAACTGCTCGGTACGGAGGGCGTGTCTATTTTGGCTACCAATTACTACAAGAATAAGGATATTCGCAGAGTAAAAGAGACTCTGACGGTCAGCGGTATTGATATGTATCATCTGGAAAGCTCCCTTCCGTTTTCCGAGTTTAAAAAGGACGGAAACGGCCTGGTTCCGGTTGTGGTACAGGATTACCGCAGCAATGAGGTTTTAATGCTTGCATATATGAACGAGGAGTCGTATAATAAAACCATAGAGGACGGGCGCATGACGTATTATTCCCGCAGCCGCAAAGAGCTTTGGCTCAAAGGGGAAACCTCCGGCAATTACCAGTATGTCAAGTCCCTTGCGATTGACTGTGACAGGGATACCATCCTAGCCAAGGTTTATCCGGTAGGTCCGGCATGCCATACGGGACATACGACCTGCTTCTTTACGGAGCTTACGGAAGGAAGTACGGAGGAACCGGCTCCGAAGGAAGTGCTGGAGGAACTTTATTCGACGATTGTAGACCGAAAGGCGCATCCGAAGGAAGGTTCTTATACCAACTATCTTTTTGAAAAAGGAATCGATAAGATTTTAAAGAAGTGCGGCGAGGAAGCAACGGAAATCGTTATTGCGGCAAAGAATCCGGAGGCAGAGGAGTTAAAGTACGAAATTGCGGACTTTTTATATCATCTGTCGGTGCTTATGGTAGAGTGCGGCTTAAGCTGGGACGATGTTATGACGGAGTTAGCACACCGGAGATAAAAGAGAAAGATGCGGCAGAACGGCGTTTGTTGCAGGATTGAAGAAAGGCGGTAGACAGTATGGAGTTTTTAAAAGCGTTGCTTACGGAAAGTATTCAGTTTGTTGTGATGGCAGCAGTGGCCTTTGGCGCGATTCTGCTCGGAATTAAGCTACGCCGCAGAAAAAATGCGGCGGCAGAGGAAAACGAGTAAATTGTACAAAGAGAACGAGCTTACGGGGCTGTCGCAAAATTTTGCGCGGTCCCATTCTTATGTCCGGGGATAAATCAATGGGCGGGCAGACCGCTTTCGTCAGTGTCTGCCGGGTGTAAGAATCCGCTGTGCAGTAGTTGTGAAAGTTTGTTTTTGTGATAGAGGAGAGAAACAATGTTATACAAGTTAAAGAACCGGTATATCGGAAATAAAGCGTTTTACCGGATGACGCTTGCGATTGCGGTGCCGATTATGATTCAGAACGGTATTTCGAATTTCGTGAGTATGTTGGATAATATTATGGTGGGCAGAGTCGGGACCGAGCAGATGACCGGCGTTGCGATTGTGAATCAGCTTATTTTTGTATTTAACTTAATGATTTTCGGCGCGGTTTCCGGAGCCGGTATTTTCGGTGCGCAGTTTTACGGAAACGGCGACCAAAAGGGGGTACGGGATACCTTCCGCTTTAAAATGATAAGCTGTGCGCTGCTTACCTGTGCCGGGATTTTGGTTTTCCTCTTATTTGGGGACAGGTTAATCCGGCTGTATTTGCAGGGAGAAGGAACAGCGGAGGCGATTGAAGCAAGTTTCGGTTATGCAAAGCAGTATTTGCAGATTATGTTAATCGGGCTTGTGCCGTTTTTTATTTCCCAGTGTTATTCCGCAACCCTTCGCGAAACGGGTGAAACGCTGTTGCCGATGAAGTCGGGGGTGATTGCGGTATGTGTCAATGTCTGCTTTAATGCGCTGTTGATTTTCGGTCTGTGCGGCTTTCCGAAGCTCGGTGCCGCCGGAGCTGCAATAGCGACGGTGCTTTCCCGCTTTGTCGAGGCGGCGGTTGTGATTACCGCAACCCATAAAAACAAGAAAAAATACGTCTTTATCGAGGGGGCCTATCAGAGCTTTAAGGTGCCGGGGCAGCTTGTGGCCGGCATTTTAAAAAAGGGCGTGCCGCTTTTGTTAAACGAAACCCTTTGGGCAGGCAGCATGGCGGTGCTGACGCAGTGCTATTCGCTGCGCGGTTACGATGTGGTATCCGCAGTGAATATTGCGTCGACAATTACGAATGTGTTTAATGTTTCCTTTATTGCCATGGGAAACGCCATCGGCATTATCATCGGACAGATGTTAGGCGGCGGAAAGATGGACGAGGCGGTAGACGCAAACCGGAAGCTTACGGTGTTTTCCATTGCAATCTGTCTGGTGTTCGGAGCGGGACTTGCGGCAGCAGCGCCGTTCTTCCCAAAGATTTATAATGCGGAGGAGGCTATCCGCGGCATGGCGACGAGCTTTATTCTGGTTTCTGCCTGCTGCATGCCGATCGGTGCCCTTGCAAACGCCTGCTATTTTACCTTACGCTCCGGCGGAAAAACCTTTGTTACGGTGCTGTTTGACAGCTGCTATGCGTGGGTTATCGTTGTTCCGTTAGCGTACTGCTTAAGCCGGTTTACGGGACTTCCGATTGTACCGCTTTACCTGTGCTGCCAGTTAGTCGAAATCGGAAAGTGTATTATCGGTATGATTATGATTAAAAGCGGCGTCTGGATTCAGAAGATTGTCGCATAATACGCGGAAAGCTCTCGGGCTTTGGAAAGGAAGGACATAAGGAGTATGAATTGGAAAACTGAGTTGGAACCCAGACTTCGTGCGCTTGCCACGGAGCGGCAGGCAAAGTTCAGCAGTTCTCTGACCCCGAACTGTAAGCCGATGCTCGGCGTAAAGCTGCCGGAACTGCGGAAAATCGCAAAAGAGATTGCAAAGGAGGATTACCGCGGTTTTTTAGAGGAATGTCCGGATACTTACTTTGAGTACGAAACGTTGCAGGCATATGTACTCGGATATGCCAGAGATGATCTTGATACCATACTGTCTTACGCGGACCGTTTTTTGCCGAAAATCAAGGACTGGTCGGTCAGTGACAGCTTTTGCCAGAATTTCTCCGTTGCAAGAAAGTATCCTGAGCGCGTCTGGGACTGGCTGATGTCCTATGCAAAACGGGAAGAAGAATTTCCGCAGCGGGTAACGGCAGTGCTTCTGATGAGCCATTTTCTGACGGAGGAGTATATTGACCGGGTTCTTGCGGTAATGGATACGTTACAGTATGACGGGTATTACACGAAAATGGGCGTGGCGTGGTGCGTCGCTACTGCCTATGCCAAGTTTCCGAAGCAGACCGCAACGTATTTGGAGAGGAACAAGCTGCGGGACTGGACCTATAACAAAGCAATCCAGAAGATGTGCGAGTCCTACCGGGTAGCGGAGGAGGACAAGGCGTACTGGAAGGCAAGGAAAAGAAAGTAAAGCAATTCGCCACGCCCGAGCCATCGCGCGCTTAATGCGACAGCCTCTTTTTTCGTATTAGTACAATGTATCCCGAATCATCTGTGTTACTTCATCGATCTTTGCTTCATCTAATCTTTTATCAAGGAAATGCTGGGCGGCGAAAAACGCCTGAGCCACTAACATCTGAAGACCGTTTACGGCAATCAGTCCGCGGGACTTCGCCTGCGCGAGCAGTCTGGTGACTTCCGGGTTGTAGATAACGTCCACTACCGCGGTGAGTCCGGTAAACGGAGTCAAATCAATCGGAGCGGCGTCTACCTTCGGATACATACCGACCGGGCTTGTGTTGACCAAAACGGTAGCGTCGGTATGGAGGCGGTTCACTTCTTCGTAGGTACATACGCCTTCTGCCGGTAAAATATCAACGATAATGATTTCTTTTGCCGAGAGGTCCCGCAGGACAGCCAAAACTGCCTGAGCCGCGCCGCCGTTTCCGAGGACGATTACCTTTTTGCCGGTCACATTGATATTGTTTTTCTTTAAGGTATAGGAAAAACCGTCGTAATCGGTGTTGTAGCCGGTCAGCTTACCGCCTTTGTTTACGATGGTGTTGACCGCACCGATGTTTCGGGCGCGTGCGTCCATGGAATCTAAGAAAGGGATAACCTCCCGTTTATACGGAATCGTAACATTCACGGCGGCAAACTCCTTTGCCGTCATAAATTTTGTCAGTTCCTCTCTGGAAAGCGGAATCAGTTCGTAGGTGTAATCCGCCAAAGCCTCATGGATTTGTTTGGAATAGCTATGGGATAAATGCTCCCCTAAAAGACCGTATTTTGCAGACATAAGTCAAGCCTCCTTTGTTCAGATATACCACAAAGTATAGCATAGGCGGGAGCGGTTTGCAAGAAAAAGGGTATATTTTACGGCTTGTTTCATATATTGTGGTAAGACGGAAATGCAGGGCGGGCAGCAGGCAGGGAGGGCGGACATACGGGGTCGAAACTCTGCCGGAAAGGAAGGAACGTGCGATGCGGGTAGTTCATATGCTGCCGGAGCAGCTGCGGAATATCATTCTTCGTTCTGCCGTACCGGAGGCGGAATTGAGGGAGATACGTCTTCGGACGGGACGTGGACTGATTGCGGAAACGGCGGACGGGGAGAAGCTGTTGGCAAAGGACGGGCGGAGCGTTTGTCTGGAGGAGGAAGCGTACCGGGTAACGAAGGAAGATATCAAAACAGCGCTGGAGCTTTTTACGGGGTATTCGGTGTATGCGTTTGAGGACGAGCTGAGGCAGGGGTATTTTACCGTGGAAGGCGGACACCGCATCGGTGTGGCGGGACGTGTTGTGGCGGAAAACGGGCGGGTACTCCGTCTGAATGACATTTCATTTCTGAACATCCGGATTGCCCACGAGTGCAGGAATTGCAGCAGAGAGCTTTTTAAGCGCCTGTACGGAGAAAAACGGCTTTACCATACCTTGCTTTTTGCACCTGCGGGCTGCGGGAAAACAACATTTTTGCGGGACTTGATACGGCTGCTTTCCGAAGCGGGTGTGCGGGTCGGCGTGGCGGACGAGCGTTCCGAACTGGCGGCATGCTATCATGGGATTCCGCAGCATGATCTGGGGCTGCGCACGGATGTAATGGACGGGTGTCCGAAGGCGGAAGCGATGCAGATGTTATTGCGTTCCATGACACCTCAGGTGTTGGCGGCGGATGAAATCGGTCTGCCGGAGGATGTGCTTGCGATTCGTGCGGCGGCGGGAAGCGGCTGTAAGGTTCTGGCAAGCGCCCACGGCGGTACGCTTTCGGAGGTGCAGCAAAATCCGATGTTAAGAGAACTGTGGGAGGAACGTAGATTTGAACGATATGTATGCCTGGAAAAAAATAAAAAAGGCTTCGGAGTAAGGGCCGTTTATGACGCAGAAGGGGGGAGGCTTTAAGCAATGGAATATTTAAAAATCATCGGTGCGGTGTTGGTGATTGCCGCAGGCGCAGGGTTCGGTGCCTGTCCGGTACATAAAATGGCGCATAGGGCGCAGGAACTGGAAGAATTGTATTTTTGTCTGCTCCGGTTGAAAAGTGAAATCTGTCATGCGGTAAAGCCATTGCCGGAGGCTCTGAAAAGTGCCGCGGAGTGCGGAAAAAAAGCGGGCGTATACCGAAGCGCCATGCGCCGTATCGCACAACGCATGGAGGAGGGCGGCTTAGCGTATGCGGTGCTGTTAAAGCAGGAAACGGAGGAAGCGTTCCGGGGAAGTATTTTAACGGCAGAGGAGGAAGAAGCGTTTGTACAGACCTTTCTTTCGCTTGGCGGCGCAGACCGGGACAAACAGCTTCAGGCGCTGGAATACTATGCCGAAACAGTACGGCTTGCTATCGCCGAGGAAAAGCAAAAAAAGAAGGACCGTGCGTATTTGTACCGGAGTCTTGGGATACTCGGCGGAATTTTTCTTTCGGTACTTTTGTACTAAAAGAGCGGAAGGCGGAGGTTTTTATGACAATACAACTGATATTTAAAATAGCGGCGGTCGGTATTCTGGTTTCGGTCATCAATCAGGTGCTGAAACATTCCGGCAGGGAGGAGCAGGCGTTTTTGGTCAGTCTTGCGGGGCTTTTGCTGGTGCTTTTATGGATTGTGCCGTATATTGCCGAATTGTTTACGACAATCATGAATTTATTTGAATTATAGGAGAAGCGTATGATAAAAGTAGTGTTGATTGGTCTGGCGGCAGTGTTTGTCATTTTGTTATTAAAAGTCGGAAAGCCGGAATTTGCAATGGCGGTAAGCCTTGGCGCCTGTATTCTGCTTCTGCTGTATGCGTGCGGAAGTCTTGCAAAGGTAGTGGGAGAGCTGAAAAAACTGTTCGGGTATGTCAAACTGCCGGACGGGTATCTGGAGATTTTGTTAAAAATACTCGGCATTTCGTATCTTGCGGAATTCGGCTCCGCGCTGTGCAAAGATGCGGGACAGAGCGCCATCGGCGGACAGATTGAGCTGGTGGGGAAGTTGGCGATTCTGGCGCTGAGTATGCCGGTAGTCACCTCTTTGTTTGAAACAATCAGTAAAATGACATGGTAGCGGAGGAAGAACAGTGGACACAGATTATTTTTCGTTGGACTATTCGGCGTTGGATACAACGGTAGAACGATTGTTTCCGCAGCAGGAAATTCCCGGTTTTTCGGAAATTATCTCGAGTTTCTTAGACGGAGAGATTCCCTTCGGGGAACTCTTTTCTTTACTGAAATCATCGAGCAGTCAGGGACTGCTGTACGGCTTTCTCGGGGTAAAGGAGCTGGTCTTTGTGGCGGTTGCGGCAGCGGTGTTTTATATTCTTTCCAAAGTGGGAAAGCAGGGACAGGCTGCCCAGACAGGCTTTTTTGTAGCATATCTGTTAATTGCGGGAGGAACATTTCGAATCTATGATACATCCAGAGAAATTGTCTGCGGGGCGTTGACCTCGCTGAACGACTTTATGAAGGTGTTGTTGCCGGCGTATTGCACCGGGGTGGCGATTTGTACGGGAAGCTTCAGCGCCTCTGTCTTTTATCAGGCGGCGATGTTAGGAGTTACGGTTGTCGGTGTTGTATTAAAAAATGTGATTCTGCCTGTGGTGGGCTTATATTTTATGCTTTCGGTATTAAACCGGATTTTAGAGGAGGACTTTTTGTCAAGGCTTGCGGGTTTGTTTTATTCGGCGGCGGAGGGCCTGATGAAAATTTCGATTGGGGCAGTGCTTGGAATCGGAACGATTCAGGGAATGATTGCACCGGCGGCGGATGCGGTAAAACGCTCTGCCGTTGTAAAAACCGCCGGAGCGATTCCTGTGGTCGGGGATTTGTTGGACGGCACGGCGCAGACGGTAATGGCGGCGGGAATTCTGCTGAAAAATACAATCGGTGCGGCGGGGGCGGTATTTGTGTTTCTGATTTGTCTGATTCCTCTGTTAAGAATCGGAATCGCAAATGTATCGCTTAGGTTCGGCGCGGCGATTTTGCAGCCGATTTCGGACAAGCGGATTACGGACTGTCTTGGGTATGCGGCAAAGGCACATCGTCTTTTATTAAAGCTGCTTCTGAATACGATGCTGCTGTTTTTGATTACAATCCTGTTTATTGCGGTGTTGACGGGCAGTAAGGGAGGAATCTGATGGAAGGTGTTATTTCCTATGCAAAAACGGTGCTGTTTTTTCTGCTGTTTGTGAATCTTATCATGCAGCTGCTAAAAGGAAGCGCTTATGAGCGGTTTGTGCGCCCTGTCTGCGGTATGATACTGGTGATCTTGATGATACACCCGATGCTTCGTTTGTTCGGTGCGGAGGAAACGTTACTGCTTCGGGCAGAGCAGAAAATTTCGCTTCTGTTAGCGCAGAACGAGCTCGGCTTTACGGTATCGGAGGAAGCCGGTTATAAGTTCGCGGTGCTTAAGGCATATGAGGAAGAATTGAAAATACAGCTGGGAGAAATTTTGGAGGAGGAGGGGATTACTCTGATTTCGGCGGACTTTTCCGTTTCGGCGGAGGAAAAGGACTTCGGGACGGTACGCAAACTCTCGTTGACCGCCGTAAGTAAAGCTTCCGAAGAAAAAGGGAAAATTAAGATTGCACCGGTGGTGTTTGAAAGGAGTCATACAAGCGAAACGGTAAGCGCGAAAGAAATTCATATAAAGGACAAACTTGCGGACTTCTATAATCTGGAACAGGATAATATATATGTTAGTATCAAGGAGGAACAGGATGGATAAAAAGACAAAGAAAGAACCCGGTATCAAGGAGTGGGCAATCATTCTTGCCGCGGGAGCACTGCTTTTGCTTTTATCCGTGCCTGATTTGTTTCGCGGCGAAAAGGAAGAAACGGTAACCTCCAAAGAGGTTGTGCAGCAAAACGTTACGCAGCAGAAAAGTTATGCGGAGCAGATGGAAGAAAAGCTGGAGGGGATGCTTTTAAAGGTAAAGGGAGTTACATCGGCAAAGGTTGTGATTACCGTAAAATCAACCACGGAGAAGGTTGTGCTGCAGGATACGACAGCCGACGCGGAGCAGTTACAGGAGGAGGACGGAAACGGCGGACTTCGCAGTTCGCAAAAGACGACGGAGGAAAAAAAGACGGTACTGTCAGGAGAAAATGAACCGTATCTGACGAAGGAACTGACGCCCGAGGTAGAAGGAGTGGTTGTCGTCCTTTCCGGTGCAGAAGCGCAGAGCGTACTGGCAATATCAGAGGCGGTACAGGCATTATTTGATATTCCGGCACATAAGGTAAAGATAATAAACAATTGATTCGGAGGTCAGAATGAAAGGAATTTTTAAGAAAAACCAGGTGATTATTACGGCACTGGCGCTTATGATAGCGGTTGCGGGGTATCTTCAAATGGCAGGGGATACCAAAAGAAACGGCGCACAGGAAACGGCACGAACCCAAAACGGCGCGGAGGGCTATTATCAGATTACGGCGGGAAATCTTTCGGATTATTATGCGGACATTTCGGACGAAGATGCGGCGGGAGCGTCGCTTGCGGCAAGTGAAAACGAAGGTGCGAGGGCGGTTTTGGCAGAAACGCAGGGGGATACGAAGCTGGCGGACGGGAGCGAACTGGCGGAGGACCCGGGAGAAGCGGTTTTGGTCAGTACGACTATCCGGGGGGATTATGCAGTCAATGCAAAACTGAACAGAGAACAGACGCGGGCAAAAAACAAAGAAATTTTAATGGATCTGCTCGGGGATGCAAGCATTTCGGAGGCGCAGAAGCAGGAAACGATTGACGTCCTTTTAGAGATGACCGCAATTTCCGAAAAGGAACAGGCGGCGGAGCTTTTGCTGGAAGCAAAAGGGTTTGCGGACCCTGTTGTCAATATTGTCGGAGAGGAAGTGGACGTAGTCATCAATGCCACCAGTGTTACCGACCGCCAGATTGCACAGATTGAAGATATTGTGATGCGCAAGACCGGCGCGGCGGCGGAACATATTGTAATCATGGCGGCGGTACAGGAAGATTAGTTTTTGCAAATCCCGGAAAAACACTTTTCAATTTCTAAAATAAATGATATACTATATACGATTGAGATAAATTGCAGTGCCGGGAACACAGCTTTGTGCGGTATGCTGCAGGAAACGGAGGCAGTTATGGCAAAGGATAGTGAAACGAAAAATGCAAGTTGGTCCTCAAAGGAAGTGGATTCCATCGGGGAAGTAATGATAGCGGACGATGTGATTGCAACGATTGCGGGATTGGCAGCAACCGAAATCGAAGGTGTTTCGGCAATGCAGGGAAACTTAACGAACGAATTGGTCGGTAAGCTCGGTGTGAAGAATCTGACAAAGGGAGTCCGTATCGAGATAGACGAAGATACGGTTTCGGTGGATTTGTCCATTCAGATGTGCTACGGATACAGTATTCCTAAGACCTGCAAGGCAATCCAGGAGCGTGTGAAGAACGCCGTTGAAAATATGGTGGGGCTTTCCGTATCGGCTGTCAATGTTCACATTGTAGGCGTTGATACCAATACCACAAGATAAGGGAGATTTTTATGACAAGGCGCGAATTAAGGGAACATACCTTTATGTTATTATTCCGCAGGGATTTTCATGATGCGGAGGAAATGGAAGAACAGATTTCGTTTTACTTTAACGGGGTGGATTTGTCGGAGGAGGCGGGCGAACAGACGCATTACCGGTTCTTGACGGCGCCGGAGGGCGAGGATGCCGAGGAGGTAAAAAAGCGGTTTTATGAGGTGTGCAGCCATCGTGATGAAATCGACGCCATGCTTGCTGAGGCAACCAGCGGCTGGCGTCTGGAGCGTATCGGAAAGGTTGAGCTTACGCTGCTTCGACTTGCGCTGTTTGAAATACGTTTCGATGAAAAAATTCCGGATAAGGTAGCAATCAACGAAGCCGTAGAGCTTGCAAAAAAGTACGGTGCGGACGCGTCTTCCGGCTTTATCAACGGTGTTTTGGCAAAGTTAGTGGAGGCGTAGGCTTACGGACAGGAGGCGGGAATGAACCAGCCGGTTTTTTCGGTCAGTCAGGTGAATGCGTATATTAAACAGATGTTTTCGAAGAATGACAGGTTACGGATGCTTGCCGTAAAAGGCGAGGTGTCAAACTGCAAGTATCATTCTTCGGGACATCTGTATTTTACGATTAAGGATAAAATGGGACAGCTATCCTGCGTGATGTTTGCAAGCGCATGCAGGAATCTGTCCTTTACCGTGCAGGAGGGACAAAGTGTCGTTGTTTACGGCAGTATTCAGGTATATGAGCGGGACGGGAAGTATCAGCTTTATGCGGAAGCAATCGAAAAAGACGGTGTCGGACTTTTGTATGAGCAGACTGAACTGTTAAAGCGCCGTCTGGCGGAGGAGGGGTTATTCGATGCAGACAGGAAAAAGCCGATACCGGTTTATGTAAAGACCGTAGGAATCGTTACGGCTCAGACGGGGGCAGCGATTCGGGACATCGTGCAGATTGCAAACCGCCGCAACCCTTATGTGCAGCTTGTGTTACAGCCTGCGCTCGTACAGGGAGAGGCTGCGCCGGAAAGTCTGGTCCGGGCGCTCCGGGCACTTGACGCAAGGCATCCCGATGTGATTATTATCGGCAGAGGAGGCGGAAGCGCCGAGGATTTGATGGCGTTTAACACAGAATCGGTCGTACGCGCGGTAGCGGAGTGCGCGACGCCGGTCATCAGTGCTGTCGGTCATGAAACGGATGTTTCCCTGACGGACTTTGCGGCAGATTTGCGCGCGCCGACTCCGAGTGCGGCGGCGGAGCTTGCCGTGTACGAATACCGGGTGCTTGCGGAAGAACTGGCGGAGTTTCACACCGATATTACCTATGCAATGTGCCGGAAGATTGCTGCGGCACGCGCCCGCGCGGAGGCGGCCGGAGAGAAGCTTGCGAGGGTCGGGCCGTTCGGGGCGTTAAAAGAGAAAAAGATACAGCTGGTTTACGCAGAGGAGCGGATGGAACAGGCCATAAAGCGCCAGCTTGTGCGGCAGAAACACCGTTTGGAGCTGCTTGCGGGCAGACTGCACGCCGTATCGCCTGCCGCCAGACTTTCCGGCGGGTATGCCTTTGTGACCGCAAAGGGGAACCGCCCGTTAAAGTCGATTGCGGAAGTGGAACCGAACGATACGGTCAGAGTTTCGCTGCGTGACGGCTCATTTACGGCAAGGGTAGAGCAAAAAGAAGCAGAGTACAGAAAGGAGGCCGAAGCGTAGTGACGGCAAAAGGAGAGGAAACGAAAACCGCAGCAAAGAAAAAAACGGAGAAGAAACCGGAAAAGAAGCGGACGTTAGAGGAGCTTTTTGCGGAGCTGGAAACGGTTACGGCGGAACTGGAAGCGGACGAGCTGCCGTTAGAGGAAGCCTTTTTAAAGTACCGCAGAGGAATGGAGCTTTTAAAGGAATGCAATGCCGCGGTGGATACGGTAGAAAAGGAATTGCAGATTTTGGAGGAAGCCTGATGGAGTTTAAGGAACAAAGAAAGCAGAAAACAGAGGAAATCAACCGGATTCTTCGCAGGTATTTCCCGGAGGAAACAGGCGAGGAGCATCTCCTTTGCGAAGCGATGAATTACAGTGTGGCAGTCGGCGGCAAGCGAATCCGGCCGATGCTTCTTATGGAAACATACCGGATGTTTGGCGGAACGGATGCTTCGGCAGAGCCTTTTGCTGCGGCGCTGGAACTGATACACACCTATTCTCTGGTTCATGACGACCTTCCGGCAATGGATAATGACAATTACCGCCGAGGGCAGCTTACGACCCATGCAAAGTTCGGAGAGGCAATCGGCATCCTTGCGGGGGACGCCTTACTTAACTATGCTTTTGAGATTATGAGCGGAGCGGTCTGCGTTCAGGGAGCACGCGGGGCGGCAGCGATGAAAATTATTGCGGAAAAAGCCGGCGTGCGGGGGATGATTGCCGGACAGACGGTAGATTTGGTATCTACGGGAAAGCCGCTTTCCGCGGAGCTTTTAGACTATATTAACGAACGGAAGACCTCGGCGCTTTTATGTGCGGCGCTTATGGCAGGCGCGGCACTTGCGGGAGCGAAGGAGGAGGAGCTTCGCATTTTGGAACAGGCAGGAAATTATGTCGGACTGGCATTTCAGATAAAGGATGATATCTTAGATGTGACCGGAGATGAGAAAAAGCTCGGAAAGCCGCTGCACAGCGATGAAAAAAACGAGAAAAAAACCTATGTGACCTTAATCGGAATCGATGAGGCGGAGCGAAAGGTACAGCAGTATTCCGAACAGGCGGTAAGTCTGCTTGCAGGCCTGCCCTATGAAAATCCGTTTTTAAGAGAACTGTTATTGTCTTTGGCGGGACGGGAATACTAAGAGTTACAAAAGCTTCGGAGGCGAAATTATGAAAGGCTTGCTGGAACAAATCAATCAGCCGAACGATATCAAGAAAATAAATCAAAAGGATTACGAAAGATTAGCGAAAGAAATCCGTGCCTTTTTAGTCCGGAGTGTCAGTAAAACCGGAGGGCATCTCGCGTCTAATCTGGGCGCGGTGGAGCTTACCATGGCGCTGCACCTTGTAATGGATTTCCCGGAGGACAAGCTGATTTTTGACGTGGGGCATCAGTCCTATACCCATAAAATTTTAACGGGACGCAGAAAAGAGTTTCCTACCCTTAGACGCTACGAGGGATTGAGCGGGTTCCCGAAGCGCGGGGAGAGCGACTGCGACGCTTTTGATACGGGACACAGTTCCACCTCCATTTCTGCGGCGGCAGGACTTGCCGTGGCAAGAGATTTGGAAGGAAAGCATTACCGGGTGGCGGCGGTCATCGGGGACGGGGCGCTTTCGGGCGGTATGGCGTATGAAGCGTTAAACCATATCGGCGGCAGTCGTTCGAATATGCTGATTGTGTTAAACGATAATCAGATGTCGATTTCGGAAAATATCGGCGGTATGGCAACGTACCTCGGAAAGCTCCGCACCAATACAAAGTACGTCGGGTTTAAGGATGACTTGGAGCAGACCCTGAGAAAGACCCGCCTCGGTACAAAGCTGGTCTATAAGTTAAAGCGCTCCAAGGACTCCATTAAACATCTGATTGTGCCGGGCATGTTTTTTGAAGACATGGGGATTACCTACATCGGTCCGATTGACGGACACAACATTGAGTTGATGGTACGCGCTTTTCGTACCGCATTTGCGGCCAATAAGCCGGTACTTGTCCACGTGGTAACGGAAAAAGGACACGGCTATGAGTTCGCGAAAAAAGACCCAAGCGCTTTTCACGGAGTGGAGCCGTTTAATGTAAAAACCGGAAAGGTCTTGACTGCGTCCAAAGAAAAGAGCTATACCTCCGTATTTTCGGAGGCGGTTTGCGAATTGGCGGAGCAAAACGAAAAAATCGCGGCAATTACCGCAGCAATGCCGCAGGGAACAGGTCTTACGGAGTTCGGGAAAAGGTACCCGGAACGCTTTTTTGATGTAGGAATTGCGGAGGAGCATGCCGTAACCTTTGCGGCCGGGCTTGCGGCAGGAGGTTACCAGCCGATTGTGGCGGTTTATTCCACCTTTTTGCAGCGCGCCTACGACCAGATTGTGCACGATGTGTGCGTTGGCGGGCTTCCGGTTATTTTTGCGGTAGACCGTGCCGGGATTGTGGGAAACGACGGCGAAACCCATCAGGGAATCTTAGATATTTCCTATCTGGCACATATTCCGGGAATGACCGTGATGGCACCGAGGGACGGTGCGGAATTAAAGGCGATGCTTCGCTTTGCGGTAAAGTTAAAAAAGCCGGTGGCACTGCGGTATCCGCGGGGCGCGGCGTGCGATATTACGGAGTGTCCGCTCACACCGCTGGTTTACGGAGAGGCAGAGGTGTTGTATGCGGAAAACGAGATTGCGCTTTTAGCGGTGGGCAGCATGGTGGAAACGGCATTACAGGTCAGAAAACTGTTGCGCGCGGGAGCGTACCGCGTTACGGTAGTAAATATGCGGTTTATTTCCCCACTTGATACAAAAGTGCTGGACGATGCAGCCGAACAGTGCCGCCTGATTGTTACGATGGAAGAAAATATTCATGCGGGCGGTTTCGGTGAAAAGGTTGCGGCATATTTTGCGGAGCGGGGGAGAACGGTGCGTATGAAAAATATCGCACTTCCGAATCATTATATCGAGCACGGAGATGCGGCGGTATTACGGGAAAAGTACGGACTGACGGCAGAGAAAATCGCCGAAGAGATAAGAGTTGCTTATCATGGTTAAGCGGAGGAACGGAATGTCGGAAAAGAAGAAAGAACGGCTGGATGTATTGCTGGTTCGGCGAAATATGGCGGAATCAAGAGAAAAGGCAAAAGCCTATATTATGGCAGGCAATGTGTTTGTAGACGGTGTCCGGGAGGACAAGGCAGGGACGAATGTTTCGGAGGACGCCCTGCTTGAACTGCGTGGCCTGGCAATGAAATATGTGAGCCGCGGCGGTTTTAAATTAGAGAAGGCGGTAGACGTATTCGGAGTAAAGTTAGAGAATGCGGTTTGTATGGATGTGGGTTCTTCCACCGGCGGTTTTACGGATTGTATGCTGCAAAACGGAGCCCAAAAGGTGTTCGCGGTGGATGTGGGGACCAACCAGCTTGCATGGAAGCTGCGCACGGACGAGCGGGTGATTTCTATGGAAAAAACGAATATCCGTTATGTGACACCGGAGGATATCGGGGAAGCAGTGGATTTCGTATCCGTCGATGTGGCGTTTATTTCTCTGACAAAGGTGCTGGAGCCGGTGTATCACCTGATGAAAAACGGCGCGCGGATTGTGTGCCTGATTAAACCGCAGTTTGAGGCAGGAAGAGAAAAGGTCGGAAAAAAGGGTGTGGTAAGAGAACGGGAAACTCATTTGGAAGTAATCGAACAGGTAATCCGCTACGGGGATTCGTTAGGATTTCTTATGTTGGGACTGGATTATTCGCCGATTCGCGGACCGGAAGGAAATATTGAGTATCTGCTGTATATGGAAAAGCGGGAAAAAGCACCGGCTGAGGCGGCTGCAAAAGACAAAGAAGCGCAAGTGCCGCTTTCAAAGGAGGCAGAGGAGCTTCTTGCAACGGCGGATTGCATTACAAAAAAAGCTCACGAGGCACTGGAAAAATAGCAGGGGAAGCGGAATGCACAGGGAATTTTGCTTGACTTTCCTTTCGTTTGGTTGTAGACTATAACTACCAAAAAAGTATGTCTGACAGGAGGGCAAAGCGCCGATGAAGAAAGTTTGCGTAATAGCGAATGCCGGAAAGAGGGCAGCGGCAGAGATGGCGGAGCGGGTGCTCTCCTTTTTTCGTCAGAGAGGAACGGAAGGTGTTGTACTCCTTGAGGACTTTTCGGAACAGACTTCTTACAACGAAGCCCTGACAGAAGGCGTCGAATGTGCGATAGTGCTCGGCGGCGACGGAACGCTGATTCGTGCGGCGGGGCGTTTGGCTGCAAAAAAAATTCCGGTGCTCGGGATTAACCTTGGCAATCTTGGATTTTTAACCAGCGCGGAGTGCGCAGGCGCCGAAGAAGCCCTGGAAGCGTTGGCTGCGGGAGATTATCGGGTAGAAGAGCGTATGATGTTAGAAGTGTCGGTAGGCGGCAAGGTATTTGACACGGCATTAAACGATGCGGTCATTACGCGCAGCGGCTTTTCCAGAATTATCAGCGTCAGCATTTTTGTAAATGATAAGCCGGTTTGCACCTACCGCGGCGACGGGGTGATTATTGCGACGCCGACCGGTTCTACCGGGTATAACCTGTCCGCCGGGGGACCTGTGGTTGTTCCGACCACGGAGTTGATTTTAATTACTCCGATTTGTCCGCATTCTCTGAATGCCAGAGGCATTTTGGTTTCGGGAGAGGATGAAGTACGTCTGGTAGTGCAGGAGGAAAAGAAAACGCAGGATGAGGAAGCGATTGTTACCGTAGACGGGCAGAAAGCGAAAAAACTTGCGGCAGAGGACGGAGTTGTGATTCGCAAAACCGACAAAAAAGCGTATTTTGTGCAGCTCAATAACCATAGCTTTTTTGATGTGTTACATAGAAAGCTGGGAAGCTAGTGGGATTTTAAGTAAAATTATGAAGATGGAGAAGGAAACGATGAAGACAGCAAGACAGAACAAAATCATTGAGTTGGTGGAAAAGAATGAAATCGAAACCCAGGAGGAGTTGGGGGAGCTTTTGAAGAGGGAAGGATTTCATGTGACTCAGGCAACGATTTCCCGTGATATCCGCGAGCTGAAGCTAATTAAGGTTGCCATTGATTTGGATCGCCAGAAGTATATTATACTGCGGGAACATAGCATAGAAATGAATGAAAAGTTTGTAAGAATTCTGCAGGATTCCTTTGTTTCTATGGCAAAGGCGCAGAACATTATGGTAATCAAGACGGTATCCGGCATGGCGATGGCTGCTGCTGCTGCGTTAGATGCGTTGCAGTTAGACGGAGTTGTCGGTTGTATTGCCGGGGATGATACGATTATGTGTGCCATCCGAACCGAAAAGGAAACCGAAACGGTCATGGAGAAACTGCATCGTCTGCTCGGTGACAGAAGAATAAACGAAAAAGAATAAAGGAGAATTTTTTATGTCAGGTCATTCCAAGTTTGCAAACATTAAGCACAAGAAAGAAAAGAACGATGCCGCAAAGGGTAAGATTTTTACTATTATCGGCCGTGAAATTGCCGTTGCGGTAAAAGAAGGCGGACCGGATCCGGCAAATAACTTCAAGCTTGCCACCGTTATTGCAAAGGCAAAGGCAAACAATATGCCGAACGATACCATTGACCGCGGAATCAAAAAGGCCGCCGGGGATGTCGGAAATGTAAACTACGAATACGTTACCTATGAAGGATATGGTCCGAGCGGTATTGCAATTATTGTAGATGCACTGACTGACAACAAAAACCGTACCGCAGCGAATGTGCGCAGTGCATTTACCAAAGGAAACGGAAATATGGGAACGACAGGCTGCGTATCATATATGTTTGATAAAAAGGGTCAGATTATCGTAGCAAAGGAAGATTATTCCGGTGATGCGGACGAGCTGATGATGGTTGCTCTGGATG
>CAZSQM010000013.1:0-79863 GCA_964609025.1 uncultured Lachnospiraceae bacterium
ACGATCCGGATGTGGTGGTGTCTGCAATGGGCTCCTTTTTCCATACGCCGGTGGTGCGTATTGCGGATAATTCGGTACTATTTTCCTATATTGACAAGTTAAAGGAAAAGTACCCGGACTTCACCGTTGTAGGAAGTACAGCACATAAGGAGTATCCGATTGATCAGGCGAAGCTTTCCGGTCCGGTGATGCTGATGCTGGGAAATGAAACGATGGGATTAAATAAAGCATTTAAGGAATATTGTGACCAGCTTTGCACGATTCCGATGGCAGAAAATTCCTATGCATCTTCGTTTAATGTAAGCTGCGCGGCGTCTATTATGATGTATGAGATTACCAGGCAGAGGAGATTGTAACGGAATATTGTACAAAACGCACAGAGAGGAAAGTCTATGGAATATTTATATGGCGAGGACGGAAATTTTGAGGATTTTTCCAGCGGAAGAGTGCTTTATAGCGGGCAAGGAATTCCGAATTTTCCGGTACGTCTTTTAAACGAGATATTCGGACGTGCCCTGTCTTATTCGGAGAAAAAGATGGATGTTATAGTGTATGACCCATGCTGTGGCGGTGGGTATGCGCTTACGGTTCTGGGCTTTTTTTATAATGAGGCGATTCGAAAAATCTACGGAAGCGACATTGACGCAGAGATGGTTTCCCATGCGAAAAAGAATGTTTCTTTATTGGAAAAAGAAGGATTGGAACGAAGAAAGTCGGAACTGGTAGAATATTATGAATTATACGGTAAAGAGTCACACCGATTGGCGATTGATAGTTGTAGCAGGTTAAGTGAAATGCTACAAAAGGAGATTACTTCTGAGATATTTGAAGCGGATTGTACGAAACCGTTACCGGAGATTGCACCGGATCTTGTGTTTGTGGATATACCGTACGGAAATCTGGTGGAATGGGAGGATTCTTCTATCGTGAATCCGGACGAAATGATGGAACAGCTTTGGAAGATTGCAAAAGACGGAGCCGTTTTGGCGGTTTGTATGGACAAGAAGCAAAAATGTCACAGCGACAAGTGGCGTCGTGTGGAAAAACAGAACATCGGTAAGAGAAGATTTGAGATTTATAAAAAAGGCGAGAAAGAAGCGAGGTTAATGCAATGAAAAAAGGAATGGAATATGTCGGCGTGGTAGAGCGTGTGGATTTTCCGAACAGGGGATATGTGAGAGTGATTCCGGAGAGCGAAGAGAATGCCACAGATGCAGAAATCCGCGTTACGGTAAAGGGAGTGCTGGAAGGACAGAAGATTAAGTTCCGTACGACCAAGCTTCATATGGGCAGTAAAAAGGCAGAAGGGCGTCTTTTGGAGGTGCTGACACCTGCACCGCAGGAGATGGAGGCACCGTGTGCTTTATTCGGAAGCTGCGGCGGCTGTGCGTACCAGAGTCTTCCTTATGAGGCACAGCTTGCTTTGAAGGAGGAACAGATTCATCGTCTGATGGATGCGGTAATCAAAGAGCCGTATGAGTTCCTGCCGATTCGCAGAAGTCCGCAGCCGATGTACTACCGCAATAAGATGGAGTTTTCCTTCGGAAACGAGTACAAGGACGGACCGCTTGCGCTCGGACTTCACAAGAAGGGCAGCTTTTATGATATTCTGACGACGGACGCCTGTCAGATTGTACACGAGGACTACAATCTGATTTTGCGCGAGGTTCTTGCGCTGGCAAAGGAAACCGGGCTGGCACATTTCCATAAAATTACCCACAAGGGGTATTTCAGACATCTTGTGATTCGCCGCGGGCAGAAAACCGGCGAGATTTTAGTCAATCTGGTGACAAGCTCGGATACCGAAACGTATATCGCAGAAGCGAATGGAGATTCTCATGCAGTAATCGAAAACGGCAGTATGCCGCAGTTTGACGAAGCTAGTTTTTTTAGGAAGCTTTGTGAGAGGCTATTGGTACTCCCGCTTGAAGGAACGCTTGCAGGCATTTTGCACAGCAGAAACAACAGTCCGGCGGACGTGGTAACCAGTGAAAAAACTACGGTTCTTTACGGAACGGACCATTTTTATGAGGAGCTTTTGGGACTGCGGTTCCGGATTACACCGTTTTCCTTCTTCCAGACGAATTCTCTCGGTGCAGAGGTGCTTTACGGTACGGCACGTGAGTTTATCGGAGCGGTGGACGGCAAGCTGGTATTTGACTTATACAGCGGTACCGGCACCATTGCTCAGATGGTAGCCTCTGTGGCACGTAAGGTCATTGGTGTGGAAATCGTAGAAGAAGCGGTAGAGGCGGCAAGGGAAAATGCAGCCCAAAACGGTCTGACCAACTGCGAGTTTATCGCAGGAGATGTGTTAAAAGTGTTGGACACTATAGAAGAACGTCCGGATATGATTATTCTTGATCCTCCGCGGGACGGCATTCATCCGAAGGCGCTGGACAAGATTATTGCCTACGGCGTGGAGCATCTGGTTTATATTTCCTGCAAACCGACCAGCTTACAGCGTGATTTGCTTACTTTGCAGGAAAAGGGCTACCGTGTGGTGAAGGTCTGCCCGGTGGACGAGTTTCCGATGACGGCGCATGTGGAAACCGTCTGCTTGCTATCGAGAAAACCTTGATTTTATGCGGGTTAGCGGGATTTTTCCGCGAATATGTACCTGTGTTTATTTTTCGTAAAAATGTGTGAAAAATCGCAGGGGTGACAATTTTTGAAAATACATTTATTGTGCGCCGGAATAGTATAGACGCTAAAGACGTGCGCGAATAGTTATTGGAGAGGAAAGAAGATGGATACATTTGTGAAAGAAGACGATAGTAAATTAATGGAAAAAGATACATTTACTTTTCAGGTTCTTCAGAGAATTATGTTTGGAAATTGCAAACTGACTTTGACGGATCATAAGAATTTTATATTGTGTTATTCTACACCACCATATCCAGTTTGGATTTGGACAGAAGATGACTTAGAAGAAGATATAAAAGAACTGATTTGGGATGCATTGAAGCACTATGATTTGTTAAAAACGGATATCAGATTTAATGTGAAATATGAGTTCGCAGAATATCTATTTTACAAGGCAAAAGAAGAAAAGCTTGGAGCAAAAATAATAACAAATATGTTAGCATACGAATGTAAGAATCCTATTGTGCCACATATACAAGCGGAAGGAAAAGTATACAGATGTTCGTTAAAAGATATTGATGAACTTACCCAAATTATAAAGGCTTTTCATGATGCAATTGGGATTAATAAAAAGGATTATGAAGCTTATCGAAAAGATGCGGAGGAAGAATTGAAATCAATCCCAGTATATTTTTGGAAAAATAATAACGGCGATACAGTGGCTACTTGTAATGTGAGAATAGATGGAGACAAGGCCAGTATAGGACAGGTATATACGCCACCACAACATAGAAGAAAGCATTATGCTGAGAATGTTGTTTATCATGCGACAAAAGAGGCATTTGATCAAGGATACATACCAACACTGTACACAAATGCTGATTACGCAGCTTCAAATAAATGTTATCAGAAGATTGGGTTTGAGATACGTGGAAGTTTGTGTATGCTTGGGTTTGAGAGATAGTAAAAAATTCATTTTAACTATAGATTTGTATATTAGAACTGAACAAAACTACATTTTTTACACCCCTAAAAGCAGGGGTGTAAAAAATAAAATGGACTCAGAGTTGTGCGCGAATGTTAATGTGAAGTCGATTTCTGCCGAGCAACAGGAGCAGCTGGCTTCCGGTACAAAAAAAGACAAGGGCCTCGGCAGACTTTTATTTTTCCTGATTGTCGTTCCGATTTTACTTTGTATTCTGATGATTTTAGCTGCCGCTATGTACAGCGTCAAAACGGTAACCTACTCCTCCCTGTCTGCTGCGCTTTCCGCATTTTACAAGGCCTCTGTTATTGAGCGCTTACGGTCTTATTGACATGCCAGAAAAATCCTGTATAATACAGATAAGGGCAGAAATCGTAAAATCCGGCTCTGCCCTTCAGTAACCATTCACATATCTTATATCAGATTTTTGAGTTTACACAAAACTTGAAACGGTCTCAACTATGTGGATTTGTTCTATTTCTTTATATATACTTTTTATCTCTAAATATATCCTTTAATATTTTATGGAATATTCAGTAACTAAATAGTATCCATAAATTCCATCATGTTATCCAAACTATTTTCGCCCTCTGATAATTTCTGTAATACTTTCTCCTTAAGATCTAATATATTCTGTACTGATTCTCCTATCCATGTATTACGAACAAGCCTTTGAACTTCTCTATCCTCTAGAACATCGCCAATATCAAATGGTCTATCTTTCTTGAGCCCATAGTTACTTGTCAAATAATCATATAATTCCTTGTTACTTTTCTTGTTCCGATCGCTTCTATCGGTTTCTTCTCTATATTTTAGTGAAAACCTATATATAAATTCTACTAATGTACCATTCTCTTCATAATCTCTTCTCAACCATAGACTCAGCTCTTCATTTTCTTTCTTTCTAAATATAATTGTATGAACTAAATCTTTAAAGCAGTACCAATAAGGCTCTTCCTCTTCTGGAACTGCTTCTTCATATTCGATTAAAACCGGAAGCAATATATTCTTTTCAAATTTTTCATCTGCCATATCATATAACATACTAAACACAGCATCGTTGACAGCACGAGATGATTCTCTTTTAATCATCTGGACTCCATATTCTTGTAACTTTGCATCAGATAATTCTTTCAAAAATACTGCCGTAAAATATTCTTGAAAAGACCTATGTGTAAAGACGTATGAAAAACCATCCTTATAAATCACACACAATGAATTCACAATATCGTATATGTAATCATCTATACCAAACTCTAGTCTAGGTATTTTTATTCTATTTAAGATATCTTTTAATTCATCATACGTAAACTGAGTCGACCCTTTCAAATAGGTCATAAAACAGAAGTACGCAAATACTTTCCTAAAAGAATCATACGTTAATTTACTTAACATCTCTCTTTTGTATCCTGCTTTTGTTGCATCGTGCTTTGAATACAATGTTTCAAAAGCGTTAGAATAGAATAGATGTAACTTTTCTGGAATATCAGCATAGTTATCATATGTCAATAACATTATATTTAACAGCAACGGATTAGATGCAAATGATTTATGATTATCATATAAACCATTTTGCAGTTCATAAATGAACCTCTCCTTTACCGCTTGTTCATAATTTATTTTCGAGACTAATGCCACTGATTGTTCTTCAGACAACGGCAGTGCTTTCAAAACTGTGAACCTTTGAAACTCAACAAATTCCGAATAGGGTCTAGAGCTTATTATATAATAATTATCAGTATATCTATCACAAAACTCATCCAGTTTCCTAAAAAAAGCATCTTTCTTGTTAGAGAGAATCTCATCATATCCGTCCAACAAAAACAAATAACAACCGGAATTCAAAGAATACTCAATATATTCTTTCTTCAATGTACTTCCTAAATTACTCAATTTACAAAACAGCAAATCCTCAATGGTATAGTCATCATCTATAGCATTAATATCTTTAAGTTCTATAAAAATTGGAATTAAGTCTTTCTTCTCCAATTCATTCACAAAAAAATGCTTTAACAACGTCGACTTACCAATTCCACCTATACCTTGAATAATAATAAATTTCGATATATCTAATATTGTATTAACATCACCCGTTTCCAAGTACTGGTCTGGTTGTCTATGAATTGTCGGTGGTTCAAAGAAATCATATATATACTGTGGCTCCGTTTTATATAAAACAGTTTTTATCTTACTATACTTATCATAACTTTTAGATAAGTATTTTGTAAAAACACAATCAAAATCAATTTTAAATTTTTCCCACTCATCTTTAGACAATTTGGCTAACTGTTTTATTAACGGTTCAGCAAATTTTTCAACAACACTCTTTACTATTTCATTTCCAACAATATCCATAGCCGATCTCCTTTGTGCTTTTTCTTCTATTATAGCACTCTTTACAAAGGTTTACAAGCATAAAATTCGTTATGCATTCTTACTCAAAAACTCATCAATCTTATCACAAGCCACTCGTTTCTGTTCTTCAAAGCTATGAGCGTATATATTCATAGTAGTACTGGTTTGGGCATGTCCTAGAATGTTTGAAATATCAATGATATTTACTCCTAAGTAATTGAGAAGTGTTGCACATGAATGTCTGAGACCGTGTAACGGAATCAATGAAAGAGTAGTCAATCCCTTCTGTTTAGCTTCATCACTTGTTGTCACCCATTCATTGTACCGTTGTATATGCCGTCTAAAGTATTGATACGTTTTTTCCCGTCCTATTAATGAACCGTCTGCTTGTGTAAATAGATTTCCTTTCCCCTTCCAGTAATCCCCCCAAACGCAATCTTGTGAGGTTATAGTCCTTACGATATTGCTTTGATAACGGAATAATTTCTTTTGGAATGAGTACCGTACGGATTGACGTTTTTGTTTTAGGGCATTTATAGCCCACCCCGTTTTCAGTTTTAGCAACTGATTTGCTGACAGTTAACATATTCTTTTCAAAATCAATATCATCCCAATGCAATGCCAGTAATTCTCCCTTACACAAACCGCAAAACAAAGCAATATTATAAAAGACCTTATACTGGGTTGGTACTTTTCTTGTTTCCGTGTAATCATCCATCATATAGGGAATACCGGTATCATCAATCGGGGTTGCATTTGCGAATTGCAACCGGTGAACGACCCGCCCAAAATGGTGCATCGTTCAACACCGGACATTCTGAGTTTTATGCTCTGATTTGAGTCTGGTCTATTGACAAAAAGACAGTTGAATGTTATAGTTATCTTAGAGATATACATTATTTCAAATGTTGTTGTTACTCGATATGCAACGAAAATAAGGTCGAGTTCAAATGTTTGTCGCTACTCGATTATGCGACGCATCAAAAGGTCGAGCTCAAATCTTTGAAACTCCATTCGTTTGAGTGGAGTTTCTTTTTTAGAAGGATTATCATGGAACTGGGACACTTTGTTGAACGACCCGCCCCCAATGGTGCATCGTTTAACTGTATGTGATATCAATGGACATCTGCTTGCCCCGACAGACGGGTGCGGCAAGGTTCTTAGGATTTAAAAAATAATAAAGTAAAATTATATTTAACAGAAAGGAGGATGCAGGACGATGGCATTCTTCAGGTATGATTCAGAAAAGGGTAAGTACCTCGTTCTGAAACTATATCCTGGGTCTGCGCATTCCTCCCGCGACTGATCCGGTAGGCCGGTCGGGGGCTCCTGCGTTTTTAATGAACATTGAAGAATTTGCTATGGAAAGAGCACAACGCTACTACGATTGGGAAACTTATAAGCATGCTACTAGAGTTGCCAATAGCGTTATGGACAGCCCGGTAATACCGGAAGATATAAAGAGCCATTGCTTTGCGTTAGCCCTTCTACATAATGTAGTAGAAACTACGGAAAATTATGCCAGAAAAACAAAGACAAATTTATGCGATTCAGGTAATGAGCGGTTGTATAACGGCTTAGTATTGCTGACACGCAAGTCATGGGAATCATATCTTGATCATGTCAAACGAATAAAAAACGAGGCTGATAAGCTGCCTGAAGTTTATTGGGCCAAGTTAGCAGACATACACGACCATCTTCAGTTCGATACAGACCTATCTGACAACTTAAGAGCAACGTATACGGAAGCTTTATCTTATTTAGAGTAGATATCTGCAAGGCGACTGTAGATACATTCGTTTTCTCACGACATTGTCAAAGAGAAATTATTCCACATAATATATATGTCCCGGATACACAGTTGTATTCCTTTTGTTTTTTTGCCGCCATAACGGCGGCATATGGGATCAGCAGCTTATTGGTTGAATAATCCGCTCAAAATGGTGTATCGTTCAACTTTTTAATTTTGCTTGAAGTTCTGCTATTTGAGCTTCTATTGCTTGCTTTTCTGCGTTTGCCTTGTTTCGCTTTCTTATCTCTATACACAAATCTGCATCCATAGCGTCACAGATGCGTTTTATATCTATAAAAGATATGCCTTGCTTCTTTAATGTATTATAATATGCTTGTGGAATTATGCCCATCTTTTTGCATATTTCGGTTATGTTATTAAAATTATTAGTAACTTGAAAAAGCTTTATTTCCCTTTTTAAATCTTCATTATCTGTAAATGTAAACATTTATTTATCACTCCTTTCAAGTTTGACACTTACAGTATAAATGTTTTCAATTTATTTGTCAATCATTAGTTGAATAATCCGCTCAAAATGGTGTATCGTTCAACATAAAATCGACTATTTACACTGTGGAAGAAGCAAAAAGACTCGGGTTATCTACTGGTGTCGGAGACAATTATCATGGATTAGGCAAAGAATTGTTGACGAAGTCTATTGATAGTATGGACAATCCATCTGAAATTTAGCGGTTCCCGGGTGAATTGGAGCCGCGCGAACCGTGCAGAGAGGAAGACAACTAAATAAATTTACTGCCATATGCAATAAATGGTTTAAGCTCACTTTCGAACGGTATCGGAAGCAAATGTAATTTTTGTAGCTGTAATATCCGTGACGATTCCCGCAATTCCGATAATGGTTCCTTCTTCACTTCGAACAGCTGACTTTGTGATTTGATAATACTTTTGGGTCCCGTCAATCACCAGTTCGGATAACAGAATACTTCCTTTTCCGGTTGCAAGAATCCTGAGATCATCCTCATAATATTCACGCCCCAGTGCCTCATCTTTTTGAAGCTCCAGATCCGTAAGGCCGATGCCATTATGAGTATCATTTTTATTTTTCAAATGCTTTTCATTGTATGAATTGATATACTGATACCTGCATTCTGTGTCTTTAAAAAAGATGATGACCGGCATCTGGCTGATGAGATTTCTGAACCTTTCTTCATTATAGACAGGATCATCCTTTCCTGTCTGTTCAAAAAACTCCTGCTTCATAATTCTTTTCGCAGCATACATTTTGCTGTCAGCAATACTTCTGCATTCTTCAAAGGTCATCTCACCTTCGCGTATCGTGTGGGCTCCATATGCAATGCTCAGTTTGCTTCCTTTAATAAATTTTTTCTGAGCCTTTTCCGTTAAAAGAGCAACGAGACGATCTGCTTCATCTTCTCCTGTAGCATTACACAAAATCAGAAATTCATCACCGCCGACCCGGACAGGTACGCAGTTTTCAGGAAGATTTTCCCAAAATAACTCACCGGTGCTTCTGAGCAGTTGATCGCCATATTCATGTCCAAACATATCGTTAATATGCTTCAAAAAATTACAGTCACATGCGATAAGTGTAAACGGATAGACGGGTGTTTCTTCTTTCAGCCACGATTTCAGATAATTGTTGTTGTATACTCCGGTAATCACATCTGTGACAAACTGTCTTTGAATCTGCTTTTGCAATTCAAATTCTTTTGTTGCATCAACAACGGTTCCTATAATTCCGATAATGTTACCGTCATTATCCTGTACAGCAGCCTTATTAATTTCGTAATAAAGACTGCCGTCCGGTGTCTTAAATTCACTATAGCATTTAATGCTTCCGCCTTCTCTCAGAAGCTTCTGATCTTCATCATAATACTGTCTTCCGAGCATTGGGTCATTCTGGATTTCGAGATCGTTTTTTCCAATGATTCCGTTCTTATTCGTCGAATATATCTGATCACACAACTCGCTACAATAACAATAATCTCCATGTGCATCTTTCAGAAAAAGGCAACCGGGAAAGCTTTTTAAAAAATGAAGTATAGTATCTAGTGTTAGCATTGTCTGACTCATTGTTATTCCCTTTCTTTGGTATATTATTTTAGCTTTTCTCTTTGTTATTATAGCATACTTTTATAACAGTAATTGACAGATTCAAACCATATCGTTTTAGTTTAGTTATCCGAATATAATTTTTCTACCGTCCGGACAAAACGGAGTACGTCTTCCGGAGCGTCTAAGCCGTACAATATGCCGTAAGGAATACTATAGTCCCAGTGAACCGGAATCGAAACAAGCCCCGGGTGAACCTCCTGCCGGCATTCGATGGTGAGTAGGACATTTCCTGTTTCCGCACAGCGGTTAAATACAGACAAGTCATAAAACGGTGGAGTATCTTCTATATGAATTATTTTTTTGTATCTGCCGAGAGGCAAAAAATTACATCGGGAAACCCATGCTTTAGAGTCGCATACTCCGATTAAAAAGTCGAATTTTTCTCCAAACTGCTCAATTTCCTTGAGGATGCCTTCGTGGTTATCTTCGAATGGAACAAGGTGCAGTTTGTATTCCGGAAACTCCTGGTTCACACGATACCATAAATCCATAAAGGGTTTGGCAGGGTTTAAAAGAGATGTTCCGACGCAAAAGGTTGTGGACTCTGCATACAGGGTGGCTTTGGCGCTTGCAATCGATTTTTTGGAGTAATCGATTATGCATAAGGCACCTCCGAAACCGATGTATAATTTTTAACAATATAATAATAACATAAGGGTGATTCCGTGTCAAGAAAGGTAAAAATACCCCAGACGGTATAAAGACTGCCTGGGGTATTTTTTACGCATGTTTTACAAAAAACCTGTTTTGGATTTTATATTGCCCGGTTAGAATAAGAGTGTCCCTAGAGAAAATGTGATTAAAGGAGAACGAAATGAGAAAGAACGCAAAAAAAGTAACAGCATTATTCGTATCGGGTTTGTTATTAATGAACCTGGCAGCATGCGGCACAAAGGCGTCAGCGGACAATCAGCAGGCGGTCGGTAACGCGACAAAGGCACCGGTAAGCAGTCAGCAGGCGGAGAATAACGTCACGAAGGCGCCGGTAAGCAACGAGAAGTCTACGGGTGCGGAGAGCACGGAGAACAACGAAATGAAGACTCCGAAATATGTATTCATGTTTATCGGTGACGGAATGAGTTATCCGCAGATACAATCGACGGCGGATTATCTGGGAGCCCTGACGGATGAAGACTATTTCATGGCGCAGCCGAGTCTGGATGATAACAAGGGAGCCATTCTGGACGGCCCGCAGTATTTAAATTTTATGAACTTTGCAGCAGCGGGTTCTGCGATAACCTATGACAGCAATTCCTTCGCACCGGATTCCGCGTCTACGGCAACATCGTTATCCACGGGAAAGAAAACCTATTCCGGCACAATCAATATGGATGAAACCGGAACAACGGCGTATGAAACGATTACCGAAAAGGTACACAAGCAGCTTGGTATGAAGGTAGGCATTATTTCCTCGGTTAATCTGAATCATGCAACGCCGGCTGCCTACTATGCACATCAGGCAAGCAGAAATAGTTATTACGAAATAGGGGTGGAGCTTGTAAAATCCGGCTTTGAGTATTTTGCGGGCGGCGGCTTAAAGAAAGTGACCGGTTATGACGCAGAGAATCCGGAGAAAAATCTTTATGAAATGGCGTCGGAAAACGGCTACAAGGTAGTAATGACGCAGGCGGAAGCAGAGCAGGTATCGGCGGCAGACGGGAAGGTGATTATTATTGACGAGAATCTTGCGGATTCGGCTGCCATGGCCTATGAGCTTGACCGAACGGCGGATATGTGGTCCTTAGCCGATTATGTGGCAAAGGGGATTGAAGTATTGGATAATGACAAGGGCTTCTTTATGATGTGCGAGGGCGGAAAAATCGACTGGGCCTGCCATGCAAACGACGCGGCCTCCACAATTTCGGATACCGTTGCATTGGCAAACGCCGTTCAGGTGGCAGTGGATTTTGCAAAGAATCATGCGGAGGAAACGTTGATTATTGTAACGGGTGACCATGAAACCGGCGGTCTTACCATCGGCTTTGCAGGAACGGATTACGATACTTACTTAACTCTTCTGCAAAGTCAGAAAATCTCTTTTGCGAAATATGACAGCGATTATGTGACAGCATACAAAGCAAATAAGACCTCCTTTGAAGATGTATTAAAGGATATCGAAGCGTTATTCGGATTAAAAGCGGCAGGAAGTGAAAACGATAAGCTGGTATTGACGGAATACGAGAAGGAACAGTTAAAAACAGCATACAACAAGAGTATCAATGCTGCGGAAACGGGGGAGGCCGCCCAGCGGGAGTATGTCATGTACGGTACCTATGAACCGCTTACCGTAACCGTTACCCATATCTTAAATAACAAATCGGGCGTGTCCTTTACCTCTTACAGTCATACGGGACTTCCGGTCGCAGTGCTTGCGGACGGAGTCAATGCGGAGGTGTTCAACGGATATTATGACAACACCGAGGTGTATGATAAACTGGCGGAAATGTTAAAGATAAAGTAATTCACTGTATGTTTTTCTCTCTCTTAGACGGGACTGTCGCACCGGATGGGTGCGGCAGCCCCTTATTGCATATGAATGGAGCAGGACATGGACAAAGATAAAAGAAAACAACAATGGCGCTATTATGCGCCGCTTATTGTGTGTAGTTTGATTATTGTGATATTATTTCTGCTGCCGACCGGATACGAGGAGGCGCTTCAATATCAGAAGGCGGACCGGTGCGTGGCAGAGGTGGTGGAAACGGACGATTCGGCGATTATAGATACCGGTCTTGTGCGGGCGGGAGAACAACGCTGTAAAATCAGATTGCTGAACGGGCAATACGAAGGGGAAGAAGTAATCGGAGTGAATATGCTGCGCGGCTCTTTAGAGCAGGATAAGATTTTTGCGGCAGGGGATAAGGCATTAGTGGTAGTAAGTCATAAAGACGGCGTTATCAGTAATGTTACCATGATTGACCATTACCGCGTTCCGTGGGAAATTGTAATGGGAGCGGGTTTTATTTTATTTTTAATACTATTTGCCGGAAAAACCGGACTTCGCGCAATTTTTTCTTTTGTGTTGACCGTTCTTGCCTTATGGAAGCTGCTGGTGCCGTTGTATCTGGCAGGCTGGAACCCTATCTGGATCGGATTGGCGGTAACACTGTTCCTGACGACAATCATTATTTCGCTGGTATACGGTTTTGACAGGCGGAGTGCAGCCGCCGTAGCAGGTTCTTTTCTGGGCATATCGGTGACATGTATTTTAGGGATTCTATTCACGGATGTATTCAAAATACATGGCGCCGTGATGTCCTATTCCGAGAGTCTTTTGTATGCGGGCTATCAATCGCTGAATCTGACTCAGATTTTCATGGCGTCGATTTTTATCGGTGCCTCCGGGGCAATTATGGATTTGGCGGTGGATATTACGTCAGCGGTGAAGGAGGTAGTAGATAAAAAGCCGGAGATTACCCGCAGAGAAGCAATCAAATCGGGAATGAATGTGGGACGTGCGGCAATGGGAACGATGACGACAACATTACTGCTGGCATACTCCGGAGGGTATATCGCATTGCTTATGGTATTCATGGCGCAGGGAACGCCGTTATCTCATATTTTCAATTATAAGTATGTATCCGCCGAGATGATACATACGGTGATAGGTTCCTTTGGATTAGTGACGGTAGCGCCGTTTACCGCAATTTGTGCGGGATGCTTTCTTACAAAGAAGGTAAGGAAATCCGCGTTGGAAGAAGGGCAGGATACAAAGGCCTGAGGAAGCACAAAATGTCGGGATACGCATACAATGCAGTAATATCTCTATCTTTTCTACGGAGGAATTATGAATACGGATTATTATGTTGTAAAGTCCCTGGAGCTGCATTTGTTTTTCGGGCGTATCATGAAGGAGCATTCGCTGTTTTTAAGGGCCGGTTTTACTCCTGCGAACATGCAATTTTCCAGCCGGGCAGAGTTTTTCAAAAGGGAATTTGAAAAATTACTGAGTCAGGCGGTGACGCTTAGCGACGGTGTGGTAAGCCGGAAAGTGCTGTGTTCGGGAGAAGTGGTGACAGAGTTTACGGCAATGGCGGAACGGCAGACAGAGCGTTTCACCGGTATAGCAATCAATAAAGAGATAACGGGCAGAGAACTGCGTTTAAGCAGCGGCTGCTGTGAACAAACTGCGGGGGCGGGAAAATGCAGACAGGTGCAGCAGATGAACCGTACCGCGCTCCGGCTGTTAGACGGGCTTATTTCTTTTAAGGAAAGCATCTTAGAGAATGTCTTGTGCTGCGAAATGTTTACCATGAATTATCCGCTGTTAATTGAGCATATACTTAGGGAAGCAAGGCTGTACCGGGACTATGTGGAGATACTGGAAAGGGAAGGGTGTTTAGACGACTGTTCCATGAAAGGAATGGAGTGCTTCTGGAATCAGATTATGATGGAACACGCTTTGTTTATACGAGGGCTGCTGGACCCGACCGAAGCAGAACTGCTCCATTCGGCAGACGAGTTTGCGGAGGATTATGCCGCATTGCTGGAAAGCTGCTGCTCTGCACAGAAGCAGACAATGAGAGAGGCGTCTTTGGAGAAAACCATGAAGTTCAGGGAATTCAAGACGGCCGGCACGCAGGGAATTACGGAATGCAAAATCCGCTCGGTGATTCTGCCGCTTCTTGCGGACCATGTACTGCGTGAAGCAAATCATTATATCCGGCTGTTACAGTGCTAGAGGAGCAGGCAATTCAAAGAACGAAGCCTCCGCTTTTTGGCACCGCTGCGGGACTCTCGGCGTCAGGGTCTAGTTCCGGGCGCGGACCTTTGCACAGGGGAAAGGTCCTTTCGCTGGTTCAGGATATTAGACTTTCTAATTGCTCCGGTAAAGTTGCAAAACAGTCACGCAACCGACCTTTACGCGCCCTCCGTGGCGCGTGCCGGTCTGGCCCGGACGTCCTGTCCGGGCCTTGCTGGCGTCAAACGGAGCAATAAGAAAGTCTATTATCCTGCACAAAGTAACCCAAAAAAGAGGCTGCGTACCGGATGCGCAGTCTCTTTTACTTGCGAATTATGGGAAGATATGTTATTCTATGTAAGGATTACGGTGAAAGTTTAGGAAGCCGGACCGCCGGAAGACGGCTGACCGGCAAGTTTCATGGATACATGCGGCGCTAAGCAGAGTCAGGCCGCCGGGCGCAGACTGAGCTTAGCAAAGGAGGAACAGAAAATGGCTGCAAAGGATGAAAAAAGAAAAAAGTGCGGCTCGATAAAAAAAGCGTTTTTGTGTGCGTTTCCGAAGACGATTCCGATTTTTGCGGGGTTTTGGTTTTTGGGAATTTCCTATGGAATTTACATGAGGGTGTCGGGGTTTAGCTTTTGGTATCCGATGCTTATGGGGCTTACGATATTCGGCGGCTCCCTCGAATTTGTGGCGGTGACAATGTTACTGGGCAGCTTTGCACCGCTTCAGACCTTGATTATGACGTTGATGATTCAGGCAAGGCATTTATTTTACGGAATTGCGATGCTGGAAAAGTACGGAGGAACCGGCTGGAAAAAGCCGTATCTGATTTTCGGAATGTGCGACGAGAGCTTTTCCATTAACTATTCCGCGGAAATTCCGGAGGGGGTGGACAAGGGATGGTTTTACTTTTTTGTTACGCTCTTAAATCAGGCGTATTGGGTGACGGGGGCTGCCCTCGGCGGAATCCTCGGCTCCTTTTTACGGTTTGATACGGAAGGACTGGATTTCGTTATGACGGCAATGTTTGTCGTGATTTTTCTTGAACAGTGGTTAAAGGAAAAAAAGCATTATACGGCGTTAATCGGGGTTCTGGCATCTGCGGGGTGTCTGCTTTTGTTCGGCGCGGACTCCTTTATGATTCCGACAATGGTTTGTATTTTATGTTTTCTTACGGTGTTTCGGAAGCCGATTGAGAAAGCGGGTGGTCTGCTGTGACAATGACGGAACAGGTGATTACGATTGCGCTTTGTGTGCTTGGAACGATGGCAACGCGCTTCCTGCCGTTTCTTTTGTTCCGCCCGAAGAAGGAAACGCCGCGCTATATCCGGTATCTCGGCAAGGCGCTGCCGTCCGCGATTTTCGGAATGCTGGTGGTGTATTGCTTAAAAAATGTAAATATACTTACCGGAAGCCACGGCCTGCCGGAGCTGATAGCGATTGTACTGGTGGTGGCGCTTCATTTGTGGAAGCGGAATATGCTGCTTTCCATTGCGGGCGGTACGGTTTGTTATATGTTACTGGTGCAGCTGGTGTTTTAAGAACATGCTGATGAATGCAGCATTCGGCGAATCGGAGAAGTCAATTCCCCTGAAAAGAAAGGACAAAACTTAGCATGCTTACAAAGATTCTTTGCTCTACGGGTGCCTTAATCGGCAGGCCCAACGGGCGAAATCACAAATTGCTTTATGATTTGACGAAGCAGCTGACCTGCGACGGCTTTGAGTTTATGATGTACAGCACCTGGTACGACAAAGCGGATGAGATTGTTGCGGATTTGCAGGAGATGGGACTTTATATTCCGGTAATGCATTGCGAAAAGCATATCGGGGAAGCGCTCGGCAAAAACGAAGAGGGGGACTGGAAAACGGCGTTTGGGCTGTTTGAAATCAACTGCCGAATCGCAAAGCGACTGAACGCGGAAAAGCTGGTGATTCATCTCTGGGACGGAGAGTATTCCGACCGGAATTTTGAAAATAACCGAAAAGCGCTCAGTGAACTGCTGCCGGTGGCAGAAGCATACGGGCTTGATTTGCTGGTGGAAAATGTGGTGTGCAACGTAGAGGACCCGATGAAGCACTGGGTAGAGCTTGCAGAGACGTATCCCGGCGTGCATTTTGTGTTTGATACCAAAATGGCGGAATTTCACGGACAGATGCCGCTTGTTTACAAGGAGGAGTATCAGTGGCTTTGGGATAAGGGGCATATCAGACATTTGCATATCAACGATTACGGCGGCGGCTATATGGAATGGGCAAAGCTGCGGACGCTTCCTATCGGTGAGGGACATATCGACTTTGCGCCGTTTTTTAGACTGCTGCGGGAGAAAAATTACACAGGCTATGCTACGGTGGAGGCAACGGCGTTTCGTTCTGACGGCGAGGTAGATACGGCAATGCTGAACCGGTGCTTTTCGTACATCAGAACGGCGTGAGAGTCCGGGACGGACAAGTTATTGTGGAAAACGAATTGTTTTTGTGATAGAATAGCGTTACAGGAGGTGAAATACGATGCTGCATTATAAGTTGCCTGTCGGCTGTCTGATGCTTGTGCTGCTGATTATTTTTGTGTATTATTATGACAAGCACCGGCGGAATGTGAAGGAGCGTGCAATGTGGTTCGAACTCCTGTTGCTTATTGCGGTTTTGTATTTTTGCCTGGATATTGCAACGGTTTATACCGTCAATCATTTGGACAGCGTTTCACCCATCGTGAATAAGCTGCTCCATTTGCTGTACTTTTCGATGATTGACTGGTGCATACTGGATGTATTTTTATATTTGTTCGCATTGTTAGGCATTTATTTTTCTCCGCGGCAGCGGCGGTGGCTGGTTTATATGCCCTTTGGCGCGGGAATTTTGGGAATGCTGCTTAGTATAAATTCGTTAGAGTACCGGATTGGGAACGAAACGAACTATTCTATGGGAGTTTCGGTTTATATTTGCTACGTGCTGGTAACCTACTATTTCGTTTTGGCGTGTGTTAGCTGGCTTCGGAACAGAAAGTATCTGCCCAAGGGAAAGCAGGCCACGTTTTTACTTTGTATTCCGGTTTTTATGGGTTTTATGGTATTTCAGGCGTTTTTCCCGGAGTCTCTGGTTACCTCGTTAGGCATTACGCTGCTGATTCTGGGAGCGTACTGCTCCTCGGAAAATGCGGCGAATGTGGAGCTTTTGCAGTATCACAACAAGGTAGTGCTTGCCTTTGCGGAGGTAATTGAAAGCCGGGACGGAAGTACGGGACAGCATGTAAAAAGGACAACGGCGTATGTGCGGATCATTGCGGAGGAGTTAGAGAGAAGGAAAGCCTTTCCGGAGGTTTTGTCAAAGGATTACCTGCAGTCGATGCTGAAGGCGGCGCCACTGCATGACTTTGGGAAAATCGCTGTTCCGGACGCGATTTTGCAGAAGCCGGGACGGCTTACGCAGGAAGAATATGAGATAATGAAGCAGCATACCGTGAAGGGTTCGGATATGATAGAAAATACCCTGTCTGCGTTGGAGGAGCCGGAGGATATCAGGATTGCGTACCAGGTTGCCAGATATCATCACGAACGCTGGGACGGAGGCGGTTATCCGGAAGGGCTGGCCGGAGAAAAGATTCCGCTTTGTGCGAGGGTAATGGCGGTGGCGGATGTATTTGACGCGGTATCGCAAAAACGCTGTTACCGGGAGGCAATGTCGCTTGAGCAATCCTTTGCGATTATTGCCGAGGGTGTCGGAAGCCAGTTTGACCCGGCTATTGCGGAAGTATTTTTACAGAAGAGAGAGGAAGTCGAGGAGATTTATTACAGCTTTTTTAACTGAACAGAGAGAGTGACGGCAGGAGGAAAGAAAATGGTAAAGCATGTGATTTTATGGAAGTTAAAGGAAACAGCAACGGCAGAGGAAAAGGAAACGGTGCTCAGAGGGATAAAGGAGAATCTGGAAGCGTTGGTAGGAACGGTGCCTGGCCTGCTTCGGCTGGAGGTTGTGATTCACCCGCTGATGTCTTCCAATGCGGACGTAATGTTAGACAGTGTTTTGGAAAGCGAGGCTGCCTTAAAGGGCTATCAATCGCACCCGGCGCATGTGGCGGCGGCAAATACTTATGTCCGTCCTTTTACGGAGGTAAGACTTTGTATGGATTACGAGGTACAGGAGTAGGGGCGCAAATCCCGGGGAAAGCATACGTTTTGGGAAAAAGAAGGCTTAGCGGGCATAGTGCGGCAACCTTGACAAAATAGAGGATAGGGGTATAATGAAACATAGCGTTTTAAGAATATAGCAGATATAAAAGTGAGGTTTCAGCCATGAGTGAAGAAATTTATGAGCAGGAGATTCCATGCTCCCATGATTGCAGCAGTTGTTCGTCAAATTGCGGTTCCAGAAAGCCGGACAAGTCCCAGTTTGCGGAGCCGATGAACCAGTACAGTAATGTAAAGAAGGTAATCGGTATTGTCAGCGGCAAGGGCGGCGTCGGAAAGTCTTTCGTGACATCCTACCTTGCGGTTCTGATGCAGCGTCTGGGTTATAAGACCGCTGTTTTGGACGCGGACGTAACCGGTCCGTCCATTCCGATGGCATTCGGTGTGCATAAAAAGGCACAGGGAAATGAACTGGGAATTCTGCCGGAATATACGAAGAACGGCACCGCCATTATGTCGGTAAATCTTTTATTGGAGAATGAGGAAGTGCCGGTAGTCTGGAGAGGTCCGGTAATCGCCGGTACGGTAAAGCAGTTCTGGTCGCAGGTGGTATGGGGCGACGTGGATTATATGTTTGTGGATATGCCTCCGGGAACCGGTGATGTGCCGCTTACGGTGTTCCAGTCCCTTCCGCTGGACGGAATTGTGATTGTAACCAGTCCGCAGGATCTGGTTTCCATGGTAGTGGCAAAGGCTGTGAATATGGCGCGCGAAATGGAGATTCCGGTACTCGGTCTGGTAGAAAATTACAGCTATGTTGAGTGCGGCAAGTGCGGCGAGAAGATGTATGTATTCGGCGAGAGCCATATTGAGGATACGGCACGGAAGTTCAACCTTCCGGTGCTCGGCAGAGTGCCTGTGAATCCGAGAATCGCAAAGGCGGTGGATGCCGGCGATATCGAGGGCTTAGAGGGAGAGTGGCTGGATGATGTAACTCTTGTATTAAAGGAGCTTCTTCCGGCACAGGCGACCGCAGCAGAGAGCGGAACCTACACGATTGCGGTAACGACGGACGAAAACGGGAATGTGTTCCAGCATTTCGGTCATTGTGAGAAGTTTACGTTATACAATATGAGCGACGGTATCCTGATGGCAAAGACCGTTTTAAATACCGACGGGAACGGTCATGAGGCAATGGTCGACGTACTTGTGGAAAATAAGGTAAAGGTATTGCTCTGCGGAGGTATCGGTATGGGCGCAATGGAAGCGCTTTTGGCTGCGGACATTCTGGTTGTACCGGGAATCGAGGGCGATATTGACGTTGCGGTTGCAGGGTATCTTGACGGAAGCCTTTGCGGAAGTACCCAGCCGAACTGCCGGGCTCACGAAGCGGAGGACGGTAGCTGCGAGGGTACCTGCGGAGGATGCTGCCACTAATCCGGGAGGAAGTATGGAAACCAGATATTGCGGTGCCTGCCGCGGCGAGCGCGGTTGTAAGGATTGTAAAACGGCTGTCAGGTCGGCAAAGTATGCCGGTCTGACGGAGTTTTCGGCGACGGGGTTTATAAAAGAGAGCAGCCCGCGGGACGGCGTTCCGGCAGCTGCCGCCGTGCCGGAGGAGTTATTGCTTGCGGCGGATATCGGTACGACAACGCTTGGGTTTGTCTGCGCGGACGAAAACGGGAGAGTGCTTGCCTCTTACGGGGCGGAAAACCCGCAGAGAAGAACTTCCGCGGATGTCATCGGCAGGATTGACGCAGCCTGCCACGGAGCAGGGGAACAGTTAAAAAAAGAGATTAGGGAAGCCTTGGCGGAAGGCTTCCTTTTTGTACTCCGGGACGCGAAAACTGCGGTGGATACGGAGCCTGCCGCATGGGAAACGCTTCCGGTACGTTTTGCGCTTGCCGGAAATACAACGATGCAGCATTTATTGCTGGGCTATCCGCTGGCGGGGATGGCGAAAGCCCCGTTTACCCCGTATTCCGTTGAGGAAAAGAGGGTTTCCGTTTCGGAACTGTTTTCGGATACGGCGGCGTATGAAGGGTTCCCGGACGTGGTAAGAGGCGCGGAGGTTTTCCTTTTTCCCTGCCTTTCGGCATTTGTCGGCGGAGATGTTTTGGCGGGAGCCTATGCCCTTTCTTTTCCGGGCGTCTGCCGGGGAGCGGATACGGCAGGAGGAATCCGGCTTTTGGCGGATTTCGGTACAAACGGCGAACTGCTTCTTTCGGTGCGGGGAAGGGTATATGCTACGGCGGCTGCGATGGGAAGTGCCTTTGAGGGCGGAAGATTTGCATATGCCTCGGATTTGTTTGCTTTGACGGCAAGAGCCCTGCGGGAGGGGGCGGCAGACGAAACGGGTCTGCTTTGCGAACCGTATTTTACGGAGGGCTTTTACGGGCTGTATCAGGAGGATATCAGGACCTTTCAGCTTGCCAAAGGCGCGGTGCGCGCCGGAATTGAGCTTCTTTGCAGGCGTGCGGGAATCAAAGCGGCGCAGATAGAGAGCGTTTTTCTTGCGGGAGGAGCCGGAAGATACTGCCGGATAGAGGATTTGCTGCAAACCGGGATTGTGCCGGGGGAGTTTGCGGGAAAGATAAAGGTGGTCGGAAACAGCTGTATCGGCGGGCTGCTTTGCTATTTAAAAAACCGCGGGGATATGCTACACTGTAAAGGAGAGATATTGAATTTAGCGGAAGAACCGGAGTTTGAGGAATTGTATTACCGGTTTATGGAGTTTTTTATTTGAAAGGAAAGCGTTGAGTTTCGGAAAGGAGAAGTTAGGATGCGGAAAGCAGTTCAAACAAAGGATGGAAGCGCGGACCGCTGTTTCAGAAGGCTTTTGTGCGGGCTTCTGCTGCTTGCCCTGCTCGGTACGGCGGCGTGCGGGAAAGAAAAGAAGCCGGTTACGGAGAAAGAGGGTACCGTCACTCCGGCAGAAGGGGTATCCCGGGAGCCGGAGGGCTTTGACGCTGCGAATGCGGCGCTGGTAACGCAAAGAGCGGAGGAGCTTTCCAAAACCACGGCAGTTTCGGTGGGGGATAAAAAGATTACTATGGATAAGGCAATGTTTCTGATTTATTCGATGGAAGTGCGCGGAAACTATTACGCCGCCTACTATGAGGCACAGTACGGAAAGAATTACTGGGACATGGAATATGATAACGAGGGACGGACTACGCGGGATGTCTTTAAACAGGAAACGATGGATACCCTGATTCAGTATGCGGTTTTATATGACTGCGCCGTAAAAAACGGCATGACGCTGACGGCGGAGGAAATAGCGGAAAATAATGCCTATGTGGAGCAGATTAAGAGAGCGCTGACGGCGGAGGAAACGGAGCGCGGCGGTTTTACAACGGAAGGGCTGCGCGAAGTATGCGCGTGGATGATGCTTGCAGAGAAGTATTATGATAAAATGACGGAAGGGCTTGGCATTACAAAGGAAAGCATAAGGGAAACCATGAAAAAGGAAGACTACAAAGAGTACGAAACCGAATATATTTACCTGGCAACTACTTATTACGATGAAGCATACGAATTACAGGAAGAAACACCGGAGGTAAAAGAAGCCTACGCGCAGCAGATGGCAGACTATTACGAGGAAGTTTTAGCCGGAGTGACCTTTGAGGAGCTTGCACAGGGAGAGAGTGCGTTACTCCATAATACAAGGAACTTTCTGGCGGACGGGACCGGAGCGGAAGAAGCCTATGCGAAAACCGCGGCAGAGTTAAAAGTAGGCGAGATAAGTAAACCGGTGCAGACGGAATACGGTATATATCTCATCAAAATGATTGACGATGAGTGTACGAAAACCTATGAGGCAGCGGTGGACGCGGCATACGAGGTGGAGCGCAGCGAAGCGTTTGAAGCTGCGTATGAGGTGCTGCTTACGGAATATCCGGTGGAAGTAAATGAGGAGGCGTGGGAGCCGGTGCTGCTCGGTGCGACGGTAAGTCTTCTGGAGTAACCCATGAAGTATGTTGCGACCGCCTGCGGCATCTTCCGGGTGCATTTTATGCGGCAGTCCCTTATACCACACCCCGCAAGAGTTTCATAAAATATTCCGTCGGTTCGGAAACCGGCAGAGAGTTATCGTAGGCAAGGACGAGCTTTCGTTTCGGGAGCCGGTCCTTTGTCTTTATAATGTAGAGCTCATCGCCTGTTTTTCCTTCTACGCAAAAGTCCGGGACAAAGGCGATTCCGAGCCCGATTTTCGCAAGGTCGATTAATAGGTCGTTGCTGCTTAGTTCTACCGCGGGGGCAAGCTCCACGGAATGGGACAAAAACTGCTCATGCAGAAATTCACTGGTGGTAGAACGTTTGGAGAGCATTAAAATCGGGAGTGCGCTCAGCTCTTGAAAGGAGAGGGCGGTATCCGAAAAATCATACGAGGCTTTACTGGCAACAAAGACATCGGAAAACTCCCGGAGCGTTTCAATCTGCATGGAGTTATTCAGGGCAGGGTTCGGGGAATTTGCAACAATAAAGTCGACTGCGTTTTCGGAGAGAAGCTCCGCACATTGCAGGGAAGTGGCGTTTGTGACCTTTAAGTGTACCTCCGGAAAGGTCTGGTGGAAGCGGTTTAAGTACGGAACAAGGTAATAGCGGCAGATGGTGTCGCTTGCGGCAATGCGAAGCTGGGCACCCCCGGTATTTTTCGAGTTGACTAATTGGTTTTCCCCTTTGGTAATCAGATTGATGGCAGGCTCAATGTGTTTGAACAGCATTTCGCCTTCCTTGGTCAGGGAAACGCGCTTGGTGCTTCTGGTAAACAGGGTCTGTCCCAGACGGCGTTCCAGCACCTTTACCGACTGGCTGACCGCAGACTGGGAAATATAAAGGGAAGCGGCGGCTTCCGAAAAGCTGAGGGTTTTTGCAACATGGTAAAAAACCTTGTATAATTCGTAATTAACGTCCATAGGCGGCTCCTTCCTTAAAGACCTGCCGTAACGGAAAGGCAGCGTCCGGTAAATTGTATCTGAAAGGGTACGGCTTCAGTATAGCAGAAGTCCGCGGATTTCGCAAGAATTATCATAAGAAAATCTTATAAAACGATTTATATATATTAATTTTATTTATAAACAAGAAAATGGTATACTAAAAGTAACAATGAGGCAAAGGATGTTTTGACGACATCGGAAAGGAATAGGTAAGAATGAGCAAGGTAAGAAGGATTTATTCCGAAAAGAAGCCGGAATACGCAGTAAAAGCCGGCGAGCTGATGAACGAAATCAAGGAGTATCTCAACATACAGAAGGTAACCGCAGTGCGCGTGTTAATCCGCTATGATGTTGAAAACGTAAGTGATGAAACACTTTCCCGCGCGCTTGGTACGGTATTTTCCGAGCCGCCGGTAGATTTTGTATACGAGGAAACCTTCCCGGTAACGCCGGAGGATGTTGTTTTTTCCGTAGAGTATCTGCCGGGACAGTTTGACCAGAGAGCGGATTCCGCAGAGCAGTGTGTAAAGCTTTTGAACGAAAGCGAGGAGCCGGTCATCCGTTCCGCAACTACCTATGTATTGTCCGGTAGTCTGAAACCGGAAGAGGTTGCCGCAATTAAGGCCTACTGCATTAACCCGGTGGATTCCAGAGAGGCCTCCGAGGACAAGCCGGAAACCCTGGAAACCGTATTTGAAGATCCGGCAGACGTAAAGATTTTTGACGGTTTCTGCACAATGCCGGAAGCAGAGTTAAAGAGTTTGTACGATTCTTTAAATCTGGCAATGACCTTCCGTGATTTTCTGCATATTCAGAACTACTTCCGCGAGGATGAAAAGCGCGACCCGTCCATGACGGAAATCCGCGTACTGGATACCTACTGGTCCGACCATTGCCGTCATACCACATTCTTAACCGAACTGACGGACGTTACGTTTGCGGACGGCGAGTACGCTGCTCCGATTCGTGCTTCCTATGAGAAGTATGTGGCGGAGCGTGAGATTTTATATAAGGGCAGGGACGATAAGTTTATCTCCTTAATGGATTTGGCGCTGGTTGGCATGAAGAAGCTTCGTGCCGAGGGAAAGCTTGAGGACATGGAGGTTTCCGATGAAATCAATGCCTGCTCCATTATCGTTCCGATTGAGATTACCAGACCGGACGGGAAAAAGGAAACGGAAGAATGGCTGATTTTCTTTAAAAATGAAACCCACAACCATCCGACGGAGATTGAGCCTTTCGGCGGTGCAGCAACCTGTCTCGGCGGCGCAATCCGTGACCCGCTTTCGGGACGCGGTTATGTTTATCAGGCAATGCGCGTAACGGGTGCAGCCGACCCGACTCTGCCGATTGCGGAAACTCTGGAGGGAAAGCTTGCACAGCGTAAGATTGTAACGGGTGCGGCTTCCGGGTACAGCTCCTACGGTAACCAGATCGGTCTGGCAACCGGACTGGTTGATGAGATTTACCATCCGAACTATGTGGCAAAACGTCTGGAAATCGGTGCGGTCATGGGTGCGGCACCGAGAAAGAATGTAATTCGTGAAAATTCCGACCCGGGCGATGTGATTATATTAATGGGCGGCAGAACGGGCCGCGACGGCTGCGGCGGTGCAACCGGTTCCTCCAAGGCACACACTGCGGAGTCCATTCATACCTGCGGTGCCGAAGTACAGAAGGGAAATGCGCCGACCGAGCGTAAGCTGCAAAGACTGTTCCGGAGGGAAGAGGTTTCCAGATTAATCAAAAAGTGTAACGACTTTGGCGCAGGCGGCGTATCCGTAGCAATCGGCGAGCTTGCGGAGGGGCTTCGCGTAGAGCTTGACAAGGTTCCGAAGAAGTATGCCGGTCTCGACGGTACGGAGCTTGCAATTTCCGAATCCCAGGAGCGTATGGCGATTGTGGTAGACGCAAAGGATGTTGACAAAATGCTTGACTTTGCGGCAGAGGAAAACTTAGAGGCGGTTCCGGTAGCGGTTGTAACCGAGGAGCCTCGTCTGGTACTTGTTTGGAGAGGAAAGGAAATCGTAAACATCAAGCGTGCGTTTCTTGATACCAACGGCGCGCATCAGGAAGCAACCGCAGAGGTGGAGATTCCGAAGAAGGAAGACAGCTACTTTAAGAAGGGCGCTTCCTATACCGCCTCCCGTATTACAAGAAAGACCGCAAAGGGAGAAACCGTACTGTCCGGTAAGACCGGTGTGAAGGCAGAATGGCTTTCCATGCTTGCGGATTTGAATATCTGTTCCAAAAAGGGTCTGGTTGAGATGTTTGACAGCTCCATCGGCGCAAATACGGTAACCATGCCGTATGGTGGTAAGTACCAGCTGACGCCGGTGCAGACGATGGTAGCAAAGGTTCCGGTACTGGACGGCGAGAGCGATGTGGTAACGATGATGAGCTACGGCTTTGATCCGTATCTTTCCAGCTGGAGCCCGTACCACGGCGCAGTTTACGCAGTGATTTCTTCTGTGGCAAAGATTGTGGCCGCAGGCGGTGACCATACAAAGATTCGTTTTACGTTCCAGGAGTATTTCCGTCGTCTGGGAACCGACCCGAAGCGCTGGGGCGAGCCGTTAGCGGCACTCCTTGGTGCATTCGAGGCACAGATACAGCTCGGTCTGCCGTCCATCGGCGGTAAGGACAGTATGTCCGGTACGTTCCAGAACATTGATGTGCCGCCGACGCTGGTTTCCTTTGCGGTAGATGTTGCAAAGACTTCGGATGTAGTAACCGGAGAGTTTAAGAAGCCGGGCAACGTATTAGTGAAGTTTGCCATGAAAAAGGACGCCTACGAGCTGCCGGATTATGCTGCATTTTCAGAGCAGATGAGCAAGATTACGAAGCTTGCACAGAGCGGAAAGCTGGCTTCCATGTATGCGCTCGGTGCAAAGGGTATTGCGGAAGCAGTCAGCAAGATGGCATTCGGTAACCGCTTTGGTGCCGTAATTTCCGATACGGTAAACGAGAGAGAACTGTTTGCTCCTGCCTACGGCGAGATTCTTGCGGAAGTATCCAAGGAGTCGTTGGAGGCGTTAAACGAGAGCGGTATTGTTTACAAGGCTGTCGGCACCGTAACCGATACTCCGGTATTTGTATACGGCGGCGAAACGATTTCCGTCGAGGAGGCGTTGGACGCATGGACCAATACCTTAGAGAAGGTATTCCCGACCCGTTCCGGCGTAAAGGAAGAAAAGATAGTGCATCCGCTGTTTGACGCAAAGACCGTTTATACCGCAAAGAATAAGGTGGCAAAGCCGCGCGTCTTCATTCCGGTCTTCCCGGGAACCAACTGTGAGTACGATACGTTGCGCTCCTTCCGGGCAGCGGGCGCCGAAGTAAGCACGGTGGTATTCCGTAACCGCAACGAGCAGGATATCAGGGAATCGGTAGAAGCCTTTGAAAAGGAAATCCGCAATGCACAGATTTTGATGTTCCCGGGCGGATTCTCCGCAGGTGACGAGCCGGACGGTTCCGGTAAGTTTATTGCAACGGCATTCCGTAATGTGCGGATTACCGAGGCAGTCAACGATTTGTTAAAGCAGCGGGACGGTCTGGTGCTCGGTATTTGCAACGGTTTCCAGGCAATTATTAAGCTCGGTCTGGTACCGTACGGCGAGGTAACTCCGCAGAAGGAGGATTCCCCGACCTTAACGATGAACAGCATCGGACGCCATATTTCCAAGTCCGTTTACACGAAGGTCGTAACCAACAAGTCCCCGTGGCTTATGGAGGCAGAGCTCGGCGGTGTTTACGCAATTCCGGCGTCCCACGGCGAGGGCCGTTTCGTAGCAAGCAGGGAATGGATTGAGAAGCTTGCCGCAAACGGACAGATCGCAACCCAGTACGTTGACCTTAACGGAAACCCGACGATGGACGAGGACTTCAACCCGAACGGTTCCTACTTCGCAATCGAAGGTATCACAAGCCCGGACGGTCGTGTTCTCGGTAAGATGGCACACTCCGAGCGCCGCGGCAATTCCGTAGCAATTAATATCTACGGCAATCAGGACCAGCATATTTTCGCTTCCGGTGTGAAGTATTTTAAGTAAGAAATCGATAGCGGAAACGGCTCCATGCAGAGAAAAAATCTGTGTGGGGCCGTTTTTGTTGTATCGATTCCGGTGTCAAAAGGCTGCTTCTGATTACGGAATTTTGCACAGGAGAAAGAGTCCTTTCTCTGGTTTCGGATAGAAGTCTTTCTAATTGCTCCGTTAAAATTGTGAAATAATAACGCAATCGTCCTTTACGCGTCTTCCTTGGCGCGTGTCGGCCTTGCCCGGACGTCCTGTCCGGGCATTGCTGATACCAAACGGAGCAATAAGAAAGTCTAATATCCTGCACAAAGTTCAAGGACTCTTTCTCCTGTGCAAAGTTCCTTTCAGATCAGAACGTGTTTTGATACCGGAATCTATATCGCAAAAAAGCGACCGGGGATGCACGCTTACACTTGCTTTTTCCGATTCCGGTATGGAAATATTCTCCGGGTGGGTGTATAATAGATAACAATACTTGTATGTAGGAGGACACAATATGCAGGAAAAACAAGTGGCGGTATTGATTGACGGGGATAATATATCACCGAAGTATGCGGAATACATCCGGCAGGAGGCAGCAAGAAGCGGGAGAATTAAAATTTTCCGGTTATACGGTTCCATCAGTGCGCCAAGCGTCAAAGCATGGTACAGAGTAATGCCTAAATACGGGATCACTCCGATGTTACAGATATCCTATACATCCGGTAAGAGTATTGCGGACCAGGCACTGACGATTGACGCAATGGATATTTTGTATAGCGGAGGAGTTGATATTATTTGTCTTGTGACAAGTGACAGTGATTTTACGAAGCTTGCGTATCGTATCAAAGAATCCGGTAAAGTGCTAATCGGAATGGGAGAACAGAAAACAAATGAATCCCTTGCACAGGCTTGTGATGAATTTAAAGTGCTGGATTTAATCTATCAGGTTTCCGATAGCGAAGAACCGGAAGAAATCATTTCAGGTGAACCGGCAGAAGAAAAGGGAACGGAGGAGTTAAGGGAAGAAGATGCTTTGCTGGATGTTACCGAAGCAATAAGTATACCGTCAAAGCAGGAAATTATTGAAATTATATTAAATACTCTGGACGATGATTGGGAAAATCTTGCCAGCATAGGGATTGCTTTGAATAAACAAATATCGGGTTTTGATGCACGAAATTACGGTTATAGGAATATGACCCAGTTTATAAAAAACAATGCGGATAAGTTTGAATTGAAATTTGAACTTTCCAAAGATGGGATTCATAGCGTTGTATATGTAAAAAAGAAAGTTAAGTAAATCCGGTTGGCGGAGGATGCGTTCGGCTGATAAGGACGGCAGAAAGGGAAACGGGAAGGAATCAATCTTGCAAATACAATACGGGTCTGCTATAATAATCTGGATTCAAAAGGACTGCAAAAAGCGCATGAACTTATAGCGGTGGAGAAATGATACAAAATAAGGAGCACATAACAATGAAAGCGAAATTAAAAAAGTGGGCGAACGAAATCTTTATTGACGGTTTGTCCGGAATGGCAATGGGGCTGTTTGCGACTCTGATTATCGGTACGATTATACAGCAAATCGGCACGTTAATCGGCGGCACGGTCGGGGACTTTTTATTCCAGATCGGCAAGATGGCGTCGGCTGTCACCGGTGCGGGAATCGGCGTGGGGGTTGCGATTAAGTTTAAGGAAAGTACCCTGGTTACTATTTCTGCGGCAACAGCAGGTATGGTAGGCGCCTTTGCGTCAAAGCTGCTTGCAGGTACGGTCGTAGCGGGAAGCGTTGTGACTCTGGCAGGCCCGGGAGAGCCGTTAGGCGCATTTGTTGCTGCCTATGTCTGCATTCTGTTCGGACGATTGGTTGCGGGAAAGACGAAGGTGGATATTCTGGTGACGCCGCTTGTTTCCATTTTAACGGGTTCTGCGGTAGGTCTTCTTCTCGGACCGCCGATTTCAAGTTTTATGACATGGCTCGGCAGTATCATCAACTGGGGAACCGAGCAGCAGCCGTTCCTGATGGGTATTGTCGTTTCGGTTCTGATGGGTATGATTTTAACCCTTCCGATCAGTTCTGCGGCACTGGGTGTTTCCCTCGGACTTTCCGGAATTGCGGCAGGTGCGGCAACAATCGGCTGTTGTGCGAACATGGTAGGCTTTGCCGTAGCAAGCTACCGTGAGAATAAGATGGGCGGATTGGTTGCACAGGGGCTCGGAACCAGTATGCTTCAGGTGCCGAATATCGTAAAGAAGCCGGTAATCTGGCTTCCGGCCATTGTGGCAAGTGCGGTGTTAGGACCGGTTTCCACAATGGCGCTTCGTATGACAAGCAACGCCGTCGGTTCCGGTATGGGAAGCGCAGGCCTTGTGGGGCAGATTATGGCGTACCAGACCATGACCGCAGCGGGGCAGAGCCCGGCAGTAGTGCTGTTGCAGATTTTACTGATGCATTTTATCGCTCCGGCTGCAATCGCACTTTTGGTATCCGAACTGATGCGGAAGAAGGGCTGGATTAAGAGCGGAGATATGAAGTTAGATGTGTAGAGAAAAGAAAGGCTGCCCTTGAAGCAAAAGAGGCAGAAATCAAATGTCTGATGAAAAAATAAGAAACCCCGCCCTTGCCGGTTAACTGTTGCAAGGGCGGGGCTTCAACAATCCAGGTCTTATTCCGCCAGCTCTTCCCACTGTTCCATCAGTTTCTCTAATTTCTCTTCCAGTTCCTCTCGTTCCCTACTTAATTCCGTAAGCTTTGTGTGGTCGGAGGCGATGTCAGGGTCGGAGAGGGCGGTATCCAGTTCTTCCATGCGTTTTTCCAGACGTTCGATTTCTTCCTCGGTTTTCTTTAGGTCGTTCTGGCGTTTGCGAAGGCGCGCCTGTTCCTCCTTCTGCTGTTGCCAGTCCAGCTTGGTATCGGTGACACCGGTGCCGGAAGAGGAGGCAGAAGAGGACATACCCGCAGCGACGGAAGCAGTAGAACCGGAGGCCGCAAAAGAGGAGACTCCCTTCCCTTTTCCGTCCATGCCGTAGCCGATGCCCTCTAAGTAAAGGCGCTCGGTCAACTCCTTCTTTTCCAGATAATATTCGTAATTGCCCGGATAGTTTAAGAGCGTATGCTCTGTTAAATCCAAAATCCGCGTAGCGGTTTTGTTGATAAAATAACGGTCGTGGGACACATACAGGACGGTTCCCTCGTAGCCGTTGATAGCGTCCTCCAGAATTTCCTTTGACACAATGTCAAGGTGGTTGGTCGGCTCGTCGAGGATCAGCAGGTTGGCGTCGGAGAGCATGAGCTTTGCCAAAGACACGCGGCCCCGTTCGCCTCCGCTCAAATCACGAATCAGTTTGAAAACTTCGTCGCCGGTAAACAGAAACGCGGCAAGAGCGTTCCGGATTGCGGTGTTATCCATGTGAGGGTAAGTATCCTGAAGTTCGTCAAATAAGGTCTTCTCGGCGTGGAGGACCTGATGCTCCTGGTCGTAATAGGCGATGTGTACCTTTGCGCCGGGCTTGATTTCTCCCGCGTCCGCAGGCAAAAGCCCGTTAATGATTTTTAAAATCGTCGTTTTCCCGGTGCCGTTTTTTCCGATGATGGCAACCTTTTCTCCGCGCTTTATCTGAAAATTCAGGTCCGAAAACAGGGTCTGGCTGCCGAAGGATTTGCTAAGGCCGGTGACGGTTAGTACATCGTTACCGCTCATAATACGCGGCTCTAAGCGGATCCGCATTTTACTGCGAACCTCGGTCGGCTTTTCAATCCGTTCTATTTTATCCAGCATTTTCTCACGGCTTTCCGCACGCTTAACGGATTTTTCCCGGTTGAAGGAGCGGAGCTTTGCGATAACTTCCTCCTGATGCTTGATTTCCCGCTGCTGATTTAAATAATGCTGTATGAGCGTTTCCCGCTGCTGCTCCTTTTTGACCGCGTAGGCAGAGTAATTGCCGAGGAAGGTCTGTGCCTTTGCAGCGTCTAATTCGATTACTTTTGTGACGACACGGTCTAAAAAGTAACGGTCATGCGCTACCACAAGAACAGCGCCGGGATAGTTTAACAGATAGGTTTCCAGCCATGTAATGGAAGGCATATCCAGATGGTTTGTCGGTTCGTCGAGCATAATCAAATCCGGCGAGGTAAGCAAAAGACGACCCAGGGCAATACGGGTCTTCTGACCGCCGGAAAGGGTATGAATTTTTTTCTGAAAGTCCTCCTCCGTAAAGCCCAGTCCTTTTAAAACACCGACAACTTCGCTTTTGTAAGCGTAGCCGTTTTGGGCTTCAAAAAAGTGGGTGAGAGAAGTATATTCGCGCAAAAGCGCTTCTAAGGCGTCGCCGGAGAGTCCTTTCATTTCCTGCTCGAGCGCACGGATGCGCTCTTCGGTTTTTAAAAGCTCCGATTTTACGGCAAGCATTTCTTCGTAAACGGTACGCTCGGAGGAAAGGTCCTGATGCTGGGAGAGATAACCGATGGTTGCTCCCTTTGCGGTAATGACTTCTCCCGCGTCGGCGGACAGCTCCCGCATAATGATTTTCAGCAGGGTGGACTTCCCGGCGCCGTTGATGCCGACAATCGCGGCCTTTTCCCGTTCGTTGATATGAAAAGAAACCTGATTCAGAATGGTAACATCTCCGAAACTTTTCGTTATATTTTTGCAGGCGAGCAGCATAAAAACCTCCTCAATTCAGCTTAGACTGCTTGCGGAATTCTCTCGGAGAATAGCCGGTCGTTTTGCGGAAGATATCCTTAAAATAGTTGCTTCCGTTAAACCCGCAGTCTGCCGCAATCTGCGTAATGGAATCGTCCGTTGTTAAAAGGGCCTGACTTGCCCGGCGGATACGGATATAATTTAAATACTCCTTGAAGGTTACGCCGGTAATCCGCCGGAATTTCTTGGACAGGTAAGTCGGACTTAAATTTGCTTTTTTTGCGATTTCAACAAGAGTAATCGGTAAATGGTAATTTAAATTGATATACTCCATCACCGCCTCGATATCGTCGCCAATCGGTGCTTTCTGCTCCGCTTTCTCGTAAACAAAGAAACCGCTCCGCTTTATCTGAAGAAGAAGCTGTGCCAGCTGCAAAGAAAGCAGAGGGGCGGAATAGCTGTCCGGCTGGTTGTTCTCTATATACATGTGCTGAAGAAGTTCTTCGATGATTGCCTGCTTTTCTTTGACAAGGACAATTTTGCCGGACTTCGCCAAATCCGCTGACAGCTCGGGATAGGCGACGGAAAGCTCCGACGGAAGCTGGTCCCGGTAAAAATAAACGGTAGTGCGCTCGCAGGGAATCGTACCTTCATAGCGTGTAAAGTGGCAGTCGTCGGGCGCAACTAAAAAGGCATCCCCCGCCGCAAGCGGATAAAGCGTATTGTTTACGGAAAACACACAATTGCCGGAATGCAGATAATAAAGTTCGTAATATTTGTGCATATGTTCGTAAGTCATGGAAAAATCCGGCTTGCGAATGAGATGCTCAATATAAATCCTCTTGTCGTGACAACCATTTATATTCATGATTCCCTGTCCTTTTCTATGCAAAAAGCTTTTTTCTTGTTAGATTATACTATATCGCGGTGAGAAAAACAAGGCATGTCAGTACAAGTTTCACAAAACGATGACAAAAAATATGTAATATATCGGCGAAAGTAAATATAAATTTGGTATACAGAACCAGTCAACTGTTATAAAATAAGTTTACAAGATATGTACATATCAGTGTCCATGCAAAAAGTAATGAAAAAGGAGAAGGCTTATGAAAAAGAAAAAAGGAATCGCAGTCGCATTAACCGCGGCGATGCTGCTTGGTCTGGCTGCCTGCGGCAAGGAGCAGAAAACAAACAACAACGAAGAGGATAAGGTAGTAATCACAATGGCGTGGTGGGGATCACAGACGCGCCATGACCGTACGGTACAGGCAATCGAGCTTTATGAAAGCCAAAATCAGAATGTTGATATTCAGTATGAGTATTACTCCTTTGACGACTATTTCACAAAACTGAACACCCTGGTGGCTTCCGATCAGGTATGGGATGTTTTTCAGCTTGGCGGCAATTTCCCGACCTACATCAACAAAATCTATTATTTGAATGATTTCATAGCTTCCGGTGTGGTAGATACCTCGGAGATTTCGGATTCTTATTTAAAGATTACGCAGGATACCGCGGGTAACCAGATTGGTTTGTCGAACGGTCTGAATACTTATGGTATCGCCTATGATCCGGCAATGTTTACCGCAGCAGGCGCAGAACTTCCGACGGAGAACTGGACTTGGGACGATTACGAGAAGGCTGCCGTAAAGATTACGGAAAAACTTGGTATTTTCGGTTCTTCCTCCTTTACCTCCTCCGAGTTTATGGCGGGCTGCTCCTCTTATATCGGACAGCAGGGCAAGGTCGGCGAATACGGTTTCTTCAATCTTGACCTGACCGGTATGGGATTTGACGACGCTTCCATGTTAGAGCCGTATATTGCAATGAGAGCCGACATGATAAAGAAGGGTGCATACCCGGATGCAGGTGCAGAAGCAGAAATTACGAATATTGAGAACGACTTCCTTGTATCGGGGGAGGCAGCGATGACGCTGGTGGCTGTAAACCAGTTCCCGACAATTTATGATATTTGTAAGGCAGAGGGCAGAACCCTTGCTCTTGCTCCGCTTCCGCGGGTAACCGCAGACGGTCCGTCCGGTCTTACGATTCAGTCCTCCCAGATGCTCTGCGTATCGCAGGACAGTGAAGAAAAGGAAGAGGCTGCGAAGTTTATCAGCTGGTTCCAGAACAGCACGGAGTGTAATGACATTCTTTTAGGTGAAAGAGGAATTCCGATTAACACAAAGGTAAGAGAAAAGCTGTCTGCCAATGCAACGGAGGGACAGAAGATTATGTACGATTATGTAACATTAGTCGGTACCTTTGAAGCACCGGAGAAAATCAATGTATTAAGTCCTGCCGGACAGGAAGAAGTGGTTGCAAATTACCGGAATTACATCCAGCAGGTTGTGTTTGGAGAGATTACCGCAGCTGAAGCGGCAGAGAAAACTTATAAAGACGCAAAGGCTATTTTCGAAAAATAATTCACCGACGAAGTCAGGCACACTTTCATCGCGGAGGTGTGCCTGAATTTTGCCCGGAGCATGAAAATGCTGCCGGTAGAAAAAGGAAAAGGAGAGATGGAATTGAGGAAAGGGTTGACCGAAAAAAGTGGGAAGGGTCGCAGATGGCTCTATAACGATAACGTGGTCGGATATGTGTTTGCCGCACCGTTTATTTTTGGATTTATTTGCTTTTCCCTTATTCCGATTTTGACCTCGTTTGGGTATGCCTTTACGGAATACTCCCTTGGTTCTAAGGAAGTTACCTTTGTTGCGACAAAGAATTTCCAGAAGCTGTTCAAGGATGAGGTGTTTCTAAAGTCGCTGGGGATTACGTTAAAGTATGTATTGATTTCCGTGCCGTTGAAACTTACGTTTGCATTGATGGTTGCGTTTCTTTTGACGAAAAAGAGCAAGATGGTGACGTTATACCGTTCCCTGTATTATGTGCCGTCCTTAATCGGCGGCAGCGTCGCGGTTGCGCTTGTATGGAAGCAGCTTTTTGCCCGAAAGGGGTTGATTAATTCCATTCTTACCGATCTGAATCTGAATCCGATTAACTGGTTCGGAGATCAAAAGCTGGCGCTTTATCCGTTGATTTTGATGTCGGTATGGCAGTTTGGTTCTTCCATGATTATTTTTGCGGCCGGGTTGAAGGAAATCCCGTCTACCTATTATGAAGCCGCAAAGATTGACGGGGCAAACGGTTTTCGCATTTTTACAAAGATAACGCTTCCTTGCCTGTCGCCGATTGTTCTTTATAATCTGGTGATGCAGACAATTTCCGCATTTATGGCGTTTACCCAGGCTTTTGTTATCACAGGGGGCGGACCGAATAATTCCACGATGCTGTATGCGCTGTATGTTTACAATCAGGGATTCCGCTACGATAACATGGGCTATGCCTGTGCAATGTCATGGGTAATGTTAGTCATTATGAGTGTAATTACGGCGCTGATTTTCAAGACTTCAAAAAAGTGGGTACACAGTGACAATTAGCAGGAGGAAAGCGCATGAGAACGAAAAAGAAATTATTAAAAATAGTATATCACACTTTTGTTGTCGCTTTTGGTTTCCTGATGGTGTATCCTGTTCTTTGGATGATAAGCGGTTCCTTTAAGGACAATTCCGAGATTCTGCGCGGAACGTTAAGCCTTATCCCGAAGAATTTTAAGCTGAGCAACTATACCACAGGCTGGAGCGGTTTTGGCGGGATTACATTCGCTACTTATTTTAAAAACTCGTTTTTTATTACCATTGTTGCGACAGTCGGGACTGTCGTCAGTTCCTCTCTGGTAGCGTATGCCTTTGCCCGGATCCGTTTCCGGGGCCGGAAGGTCTGGTTTGCCTGTATGCTTGTAACCATGATGCTTCCGGGGCAGATTATTTTGATACCGCAATATCTGCTGTATTATAAACTCGGGCTGGTGCCGGGATATGTGCCGTTAATTTTACCGTATTTCTGCGGTCAGGCGTTTTTTATTTACCAGATGATGCAGTTTATGGCGGGAATTCCGCGGGAATTGGATGAAGCCGCAACGATTGACGGGTGCAGTAAATACACAATTTATTCGCACATTGTGCTTCCTTTGTTAAAACCGTCCTTAATTACCACCTTTATCATTCAGTTCTATTGGAAATGGGACGATTATATGGGACCGTTGCTTTATTTGGGGAAACCGTCTACTTATACGGTGGCGCAGGCAATTAAGTTGTTTGCCGACACCGCTTCAAAGACGGACTACGGTGCAATGTTTGCGATGTCTACGTTGTCCCTGATTCCGGTATTTTTGATTTTCCTTATTTTTAACCGTCATCTGGTGGAGGGAATCGGAACCAGCGGCTTAAAAGGGTAATCGGGAGCTTCCCGGCAGGGAGTGAGCCAAGGCCGGCTACATAGAGTGAAACTGCAGTTTAGGAGGAAAGACAGATGGAGTATCTGAACGGAAGTGTAAAGGATGTAACAATCGCGTATATCGGCGGCGGTTCCCGCGGCTGGGCGTGGACGTTTATGACGGATTTGGCGTTGGAAAAGAGTATGTCCGGTACGATACGCCTTTATGATATTGACAAACAGGCGGCAAAAAATAACGAGATTATCGGGAACAAGGTCAGTGCAAGAGCAGACGCCGTCGGAAAGTGGAGGTATGCGGTAGCCGATACGATAGAGGAAGCCTTAAGCGGCGCGGACTTTGTCGTTATCTCGATTATGCCGAAAACCTTTGATGAAATGGAAATCGACGTACATATGCCGGAGCGGCTTGGAATTTATCAGTCGGTGGGCGATACGGCGGGACCGGGCGGAATTATCCGTGCCATGCGTACCATTCCGATATTTGCGGGGTTTGCCGAGGCAATTAAGAAGTATGCGCCGGATGCATGGGTCATCAATTATACAAACCCGATGACATTATGTATCAAGACACTGTATCATGTATTCCCTAAGATTAAGGCGTTTGGCTGCTGCCATGAAGTATTCGGTACACAGAAGGTGCTTGCTTCGATTGCAAAGGAAGCGCTGGGAGTAGAGGAGATTTCCCGTGAGGAAATTGCGGTCAATGTACTTGGCATTAATCATTTTACATGGTTTGATTACGCTTCCTACAAGGGAGTGGATTTGTTCCCGATTTACAGGGAGTATATCGAAAAGCATTTTGAGGAAGGTTTTGACGAGCCGGACAATAACTGGGCAAATTCCACCTTTGCCTGCGCACACCGCGTAAAGATGGATTTATTCTTACGTTACGGTCTGATTGCCGCCGCCGGTGACCGGCATCTGGCGGAGTTTATGCCGGGAGATTTGTACTTAAAGAATCCGGAAACGGTGGCGGGCTGGAAGTTCGGACTGACGACCGTGGCATGGCGAAAGGATGATTTAAGAAAGCGTCTGGAGCGTTCCGCAAGACTGGTAAGCGGCGAGGAAGAAATTGAGTTAAAGCCTACCGGTGAGGAGGGCATTGAACTTATGAAGGCTCTTTGCGGACTGCGCCGTATGGTGAGCAATGTCAACATTCCGAATACGAACGGACAGATTGCAAATCTTCCGCGAACCGCAGTTGTAGAAACGAATGCCCTATTTGAACGGGATGCCATCCGGCCGGTGATTGCCGGAGCTGTTCCGGAACAGGTAAAGACCCTGCTTACACCGCATATCGAAAACCATGAGCGTGTGTTAAAGGCGGCGCTTACCTGCGATAAGGAGCTTGTGAAGGAAGCCTTCCTTTGTGACCCGCTGGTGGCAGGGCGCGCAACAAAGGAGCAGGTATCGGAACTGGTAGAGGATATGCTTCGGGCAACTCTATAAATATTGTAAAGAATATTAGAACTTTTCTTGCTAAATTTTCACAAGTAAGGTATACTTTACTTAGAGAATGGCGTTGGTTTTTATGCCAACGCCTTTTGCAATTTGCAAAAAGAAAGGAGAGTGCCTATGTTTATAGAATTTATCGGCGCCGACCATGAGGTAACGGGAAGCTGTCACTTTTTAGAGCTTGCGGGCAAACGTCTTTTAGTGGACTGCGGTATGGAGCAGGGAACGGATGTTTATGAGAATCAGGAGCTTCCGGTAAACCCGGGAGAAATCGATTACATTCTTTTGACGCATGCACATATTGACCATACGGGACTTGTACCTCTTATGTATGCAAGAGGGTTTCGGGGACAGATTTTTACAACGGGAGCAACCAAAGAACTGTGTGATATTATGCTTCGTGATTCCGCCCATATCCAGATGTTTGAGGCGGAATGGAAGAATCGTAAGGGGAAGCGTTCCGGCATGCCGGAGGTGGAACCGCTGTACACGATAGAAGACGCGTTTGGCGTAATGAAACTCTTTGTTCCGTGCGAATACGGGCAGAAGATTAACTTGACGGAAGGGATTTCCATCCGCTTTACGGATGTCGGTCATCTGCTTGGTTCCGCGAGTATTGAAATCTGGGCGGAGGAAGAAGGAAAACAGGTAAAGCTCGTATTCTCCGGCGATATCGGTAACAAGTCCCAGCCGATTTTAAAGGATCCGATGACAACGGACCGTGCGGATTACGTTATTATGGAGTCTACTTACGGCGACCGTCTGCATGGGATGGAACGGGTTGATTATGTAAAGGACCTGGCGGCCATTATTCAAAGGACCTTAGACCGGGGCGGCAATGTAGTGATTCCGGCGTTTGCGGTCGGAAGAACGCAGGAACTGCTGTATTTTATCCGCAGAATCAAGAAGGAAAATCTGGTTCACGGGCACGATGCGTTTCCGGTGTATATTGACAGTCCGCTGGCGATTGAAGCAACGACGATTTTTCACAAAAACGTACATGGCTATTTTGACGAGGAAGCAATAGAATTAGTGAAACAGGGAATCAATCCGATTTCCTTCCCGGGCTTAAAGACAGCGATTACCAGCGAGGAGTCAAAGATGATTAACTTTGATGCGGAGCCGAAGGTAATTATTTCCGCTTCCGGCATGTGTGAAGCGGGACGTATCCGTCATCACTTAAAGCATAATCTGTGGCGTCCGCAGAGTTCTATTGTCTTTGTGGGGTATCAGGCGGCAGGAACCTTAGGACGATCGCTTTTAGAGGGCGCGTCGGATGTAAAGCTGTTCGGAGAGCCGGTGGAGGTACAGGCGGAGATTTGCAAGCTGGACGGTATCAGCGGTCATGCGGACAAAGACGGGCTGATTCACTGGGTGACACAGATTGAAAATCCGCGCAAGGTTTTTGTGGTGCATGGAGAGGATTCGGTGTGTGATTCCTTTGCCGCATGCTTAAAAAACGAGTACGGTCTGGACGCGGAAGCACCATATTCCGGGCATTGCTATGATTTGCTGCGCGGAGTCTGGGTAGAACAGGCGGCACCGGTTTTTGCACAGAAGAAGGAAAAGGCAAAGAAGCGCAAGGTAGAAGTGTTCGAACGTCTGCTTGCGGCGGGACAGCGGCTGCTTAGCGTCATTCGCAGAAATGAGGGCGGAGCAAACAAGGACCTCGCAAAGTTTGCGGATCAGATTAATATGCTTTGCGATAAGTGGGACAGGTAATTAACGCTTTAAATACATAAAATCCTCGAAGCAGACGCCGTTTTCCGGAGGGATGTTCTTTTGGGCGGAGGCAGCAAGACACTTGCAGACAAAACGGCCGGCACTTTTGACGGAAAGAGGGAAAGCTTTTTGAAACAGGGCGTCTGCGGTAATCAGAGATGCGAATACATCTCCGGTGCCGCAGCGAAGCCCTGCTATTTTTTTGTTTGAAAACATTCCGGTAAGGAGCGTGCCGTCCTCCTTCCGCATCGCATAAAAGCTTCCGATACGGTCGCCTAAAAGAAGCCCCGTAATTACAATTTTCTGATTCGGACGGGGAATCAGGGTATCGGCGAGTGAGGTCAGTTCCCTGCGCGAAATCTGTTCTTGATAAGGTGTGTCGGTCAAAAGACAGGCTTCCGTAAGATTCGGGGTAAGAATGTCCGCGAGGGAAGCGAGTTTTTTCATTTCGTTACAGTGGGCTTTAGTAAAGGTTTGATAGGCAGAACCGTTATCGCCCATGACAGGGTCCACGACGAGCAGAGTATCCGGGGTTTTAAAACGGTGAATAAAATCAATCACCAGGTCTACCTGTTTTTCGGAACCAAGAAAACCGGTCATAATACCGTCAAAGGAAAGGGAAAGTTTTTCCCATTCCGCAAAAAAGGAAGGCAGTTTTTCCGTATAGTCTTCCATGAAAAAGGAGGAAAAGCCGGTATGATTGGAAAGAATGGCAGTCGGAACCGGGCACACCTGAATCCGGTGCGCCGAAAGTAACGGTATGGAAACGGTCAGGGCGCAGCGTCCGTATCCGGTCAAATCGCCCAGTACCGCAATTTTCTTTTGTCTGTCTGCATCGTTTGTCTTCATCGGTAATCCCCTGCCTGTGTTAATGATTGGAAAAATATTCGGAACATCAGTGCTTTAAAAAGTAGGTCATGATAACCGGAACCAGACCGTCCTCGTCATTGGAAAGCGTAATCATATCGGCGGCGTCCTTGACCTCCTGCTGTGCGTTTGCCATTGCAACGCCGATACCGGCATACTGAAGCATGGTAATGTCATTGTAGCCGTCGCCGCAGCAGACGCACTCCTGCCTTTTGATACCAAGGGACGGAAGAAGTCTTGCCAAAGCATGCGCCTTGTCGATTGCCGGCGGCATGATCTCAAGGAAAAACGGCTCGGAGCGGTAGATATTGAGTACGCCGTAGTAGCGTTTCTGCAGTTCCTCCGTAAGCGGTGCAAGAACCTCCGGTTCGCCGCTGATGAGGCACTTGTTTACCGGAAAACGGATAGCGCCGATAAAGTCGTCTACCTGTGTAATGGTGCGGCCGTTGATACGTGCTTCCAGCTCCATATAAGGGTCGGTTTTTGTACCGGTAATCAGATTGTCCTGCGGGTCATAGGTAATCAGTCCCACACCCCGGTCTTTCGCGATTTCGTAAATCTGCGGAAGAAACTGCTGCGGTAACGTGTGGTTGTAAAGCGTTTCGCCGGTTTTCCAGCGAACAATGCGCGCACCGTTGTAGGAGATGACGTAGCCACCGTACTCCGCAAGCTTACATTCCTCTGCGATTTTTGCGGTTCCCACCGTCGGTCTGCCGGAGGCAATTACGACAATGCCGCCTGCCTCCTGCATTGCATAAAGCGCATTTTTGGTAGGGGCGGAAATCTCTTTCTTGGAGTTGGTGAGCGTGCCGTCAATGTCTAATACAAGTACTTTTTGATTCATTGGTAGAATGCCTTTCTTATAATTGGTATAGTCTGGTATATTTCTCCGTCAGATAACGGATGTAATAATCCGGATTAAATTCCTCTCCGGTTATTTGCTTTAACAGCTCGTTTGTTGTATAAACGGCGCCGTATTTGTGAATGTGGTCCCGCAGAAATTCCCGAATCGGGACTAAATTGCCTTCCTTTAAGTAGTCGGTAAGGGGGAGTTGCCCCTCCATATAGGAATAAAGCTGTGCGGCAATCGCGGAGCCGATGGCGTAGGAGGGAAAGTAACCGAAGTTTCCCATCGCCCAGTGGATATCCTGTAAAATCCCTTCCGCAGCTCCGTCGGGAACAACGCCGAGGTATTCTTCGTATTTCTGATTCCACAACTTAGGAAGGTCTTTTACCGTGCAATCGCCGGAAAAAATCTGCTTTTCCAGTTCATAGCGAATCAGAATGTGAAGCGGATAGGTCAGTTCATCGGCTTCTATGCGGATGAGTCCCGGTTCCGCTTTGTTGATGCCTGCGATAAATTGTTCCCTGGAAACGTCCGCAAGTCCGGAAGAAAATGCTGCTTTTAATTTCGGAAACAGCGGTTCCCAAAACGCCTCGCTTCTGGCAATCATGTTTTCGTAAAAGCGGGACTGTGCTTCGTGCATTCCCATAGAAACGCCGACGCCTGCAGGAGTCTGGGTCAGAGTATCGTCAATTCCCATTTCATAAAGCGCATGACCGGTTTCGTGAATCACGGAAAATATGGCGCTTTCCAGATTGTCCTCACGAAAATGATTGGTCAGCCGCACGTCGTGGTTGTGCAGGTTGGTCGTAAACGGATGCTCGCTTTCCGCAAGAACGCCGCGGTTAAAATCGAATCCCACATAGCCCGCAAGAAAGCGGCAGAAGTCACGCTGCGCGTCAAGCGGATAAAGGCGGGAATTATAGGATTTGTCAATGGCGTCGTTTTTTGCCGTTACCTTATGCAGCAACGGAACGAGGGCTTTTTGCAGGCGTTTAAAAAAATCATCCAGTACCCCGGTGGTAAAGCCTTCCTCATAGTCATCTAACAAAAGGTCGTATAGATTCTCGCCTTTTTTTGCACGGTAGGATGCAAAACGGCGGGTGTAGTCAATCATTTTTTCCAGCACCGGCGCGAAATCCTCAAATCGGTTTGAAAGCTTTGCCCGGCAGTAGACGGTCTGTGCCGTGGCGCAAAACTCCGAAAACTCCCGGTATTCTTTCTGCGGAATGCAGGCAGTCTTTTCGTATTCCTTTTTTAAACGGCGTACAACGGCACGTTCCGGTAACGAAAGGGACTCCTGTTCCTTTTTTGCGGATAATTTTTTCAGTAAATCATGTACTTCGCCGCAAACGAGAATGCGATAGGCTTCCTCGGACAGTACGCCGACTGCCTTTGCCGTATAATCCGCAGCCGCCGGAGGGGCAAGCGTTTCCGTGTCCCAGGAAAGCAGGGCAAGCGCGGTCTGGTAAGTGTGGTTACGTTCCAAATAAGGGGTCAGTTGCTCGTACAGTTTATTCATAAAGATCCTTTCAAGTATACCATTTTTTTTTGTTTCTGACAAGGTGATAAGAAAAACGGGCAGGGCAATCGCTTGTAAAGTTCCGAGGGGCAAAAAGCGGCTTCCGATTACGGAACGTTGCATGGGAGAAAGAGTCCCTTCTCTGGTTTCGGATATAAGCCTTTCTAAGGAAACACTGATTGTATCAGTGTTTCCTTAGAAGCCTCCGGCGGGTCGCAGAAATGCGCATTGAAAGGCTTGCTTCGCAAGCCGCGCATTTCGCGGCGCTGAGTGCTTTTTGCACTCAGCGATTCTAATTGCTCCGGTAAAGTTGCGAAATACTCCCGCAACCGACCTCTACGCACCCTCCGTGGCGCGTACCGGTCTTGCCCGGACGTCCTGTCCGGGCCTTGCTGGTACCAAACGGAGCAATAAGAAAGTCTAATATCCTGCACAACGTTCAGGGACTCTTTCTCCCATGCAACGTTCCTTTGGTCGCAGAACATGTTTTGCCCCTCGGAACTTTACAAGCGATTGCCCTAAAAAACGGGAGCTGCAACGGAACAATTATGCCGCAAAACAGAATAAAATATTCAGCGCAGGGGAACAATGGAAAATGACAAGGAGGAAATGGAAATGAGTAAAATAGTACGGATTACCGGCAGAGAAATTTTGGATTCCCGCGCCAATCCGACCGTAGAAGCTACGGTAGTTTTAGAAAACGGCGGACGCGGAACCGCAGCGGTTCCTTCCGGTGCGTCTACCGGCGCTTTTGAAGCGGTAGAACTGCGTGACGGCGATAAAGAGCGTTATGACGGGAAAGGCGTAAAGACCGCAGTGGCGCATGTGAATGAAGATATTGCGAATTTACTGGACGGAAAAGACGCTTTTTTACAGGAACAGTCGGATGAGGCGATGAGGGTGTTAGACGGTACGGATAACAAAGGAAGAATCGGCGCCAACGCAATTTTAGCGGTGTCCCTGGCGCTTGCGAAGGCAGAGGCGGACGGACTCGGAATTCCGCTTTACCGTTACATCGGCGGCTTGAACGGAAAAAAGCTCCCGCTCCCGATGATGAATATTTTAAACGGAGGGCGGCATGCCGGAAATAATCTCGACGTGCAGGAGTTTATGATTCTTCCGGCAGGGGCGGAGCGCTTTTGCGTAGGTCTGCGGCAGTGCTGTGAGGTGTATCATGCACTGGAAAAAATTTTGAAGGAGAAGGGTCTCTCAAACGGTATCGGCGACGAAGGCGGCTTTGCACCGGATTTAGAGAGCGAGGAGGAGGCAATCGAATTGATTCTCCTTGCGATTGAACGCGCGGGCTATACGGCGGGCTGCGGAAAGGATTTTATGATATCCCTTGATGTGGCGGCATCCGAGTGGAAGGAGGAAAAGAAAAACAGCGGACAGTTTTCTTATCGCCTGCCGAAGCAGGGAACGGTTTTTACCTCGGAAGGACTGATTGAGCATTGGGATACCCTGACGAAGAAATATCCGATTTTTTCACTGGAGGACCCGTTGGATGAGGAAGACTGGGACGGCTGGCGGATGCTGACAAAGAAAATCGGCGACAAGGTACTTCTGGTCGGAGATGATTTGTTTGTAACGAATCCGAAGCGGTTGAAATACGGAATCAAAAACGAGGCGGCGAATGCGATTCTGATTAAGCCGAATCAAATCGGTTCTTTGTCGGAAACGATGGAAGCGGTCAGAATTGCGGCGGAAAACGGATATCGTGCGATTATGTCCCACCGGAGCGGCGAAACGGAGGATACGACGATTGCCGACCTTGCCGTTGGCTTAAATACCGGATTGATTAAAACCGGCGCACCGTGCAGGGCGGAAAGAACCGCAAAATACAACCGTCTGCTTCAGATTGAGGCAGAGTTAAGAGGACTGCGATAGGTTTAAAACGGGGCTGTATCCGCGCAGGGTAAGTTTGCGCGCATGCAGCCCCGTCGGTATCCGGGCACGACACCGATCCGGACGGAAAGGTTAAACGCCGCCCACCGGTTTCGGTTCCGTAATGTTGCAACGGTAATATTTTATGAGATTTCCGCTTTCCATAGCAATTTTCTCCGGCGGAATTAAATTAATGTCCCTTACATAGGGAGTGGGATAGTATATGACAAAGTTTTCCGCTACGGTAGAGTCAAAAGGCAGCAGCGGTGTATAGTTCTGCGTAGCCATAAAATCCCTCCTTCTTTTTTTAGTATAGCACCCGGAAACCAAAAAATCAAGGCAGTTTATGCGGACTGCGAGCGTTTCTGCAGCTCCACAATCGGCAGCGGCAGCAGGGACAGCAGCGCAACGACGCACCATGCGGCACCGGACAACGGCGTAACCAGAAAGATATCTGCCGCAAAAGGGAAGGTAATCACGGCAATCTGCAGGAAGGCACAAATCACAAAAGCAAACAAAAGCTTCGGGTTTGTAAAAAAGCCGATTTGGGAAAGCGGATGGTCGCTGCGCATATGAAATGCATGCACAAGCTGGGACAGGCTCAATACGGCAAACGTCATAGTAGATCCGGCCCCGAAATAGTGATTGCCGATGACATATGCCATCAGGGAAATGGCTCCTATCATGGCACCCTCAAAGGCAATCTTAAAGCCCAGTCCGCCGGAAAACAAACTTTTTCCGGTATTACAGGGAGGTTGCTGCATGACATCCTTTTCCGGCGGTTCTACGCCGAGTGCGGCGGCAGGAAGAGAATCCGTAATTAAGTTGACCCATAATAGCTGCACGGCGAGCAGAGGGGAGGGCATCCCAAGTAACAGAGCGAAAAGAATGGTAATAATCTCGCCGATGTTACAGGAGAGCAGAAAATGAACCGAGCGGCGGATATTGGCATAGATACTGCGGCCTTCCCGTACGGCTGCGACAATGGTTGCAAAATTATCGTCGAGCAGTACCATATCGGCGGCCTCTTTGGCAACATCGGTACCGCTTAGCCCCATCGCACAGCCGATGTCGGCAGCCTTTAACGCCGGTGCGTCATTGATACCGTCGCCGGTCATGGCGACGACCTCCCCGCGCGCCTGCAATGCACGCACAATCGCAACTTTATGTTCCGGAGCCACTCTGGCGAAAACGCGGCAGCGTCCGACGCAGTCAATCAATTCCCCTTCGCTCATGGCGGAAAGCTCCGCGCCGGTAACCGGGCGGTCTTTGCGGGAACAAATCCCAAGGTCTGCCGCAATGGCGCGTGCCGTAAGCGCATGGTCACCGGTAATCATAACCGGCGTAATACCGGCTTCTTTGCAGATACGGACGCAATCCCGCACCTCCGGGCGCGGTGGGTCCATAAGGCAGAGAAAGCCAAGGAGAATTAAATCGCTTTCTGCGTTTTTGGCAGGGTTATCTTTGTCTAAAAGCTTGCGGCAGGCAGAGTCGGTAAGCGGCCGGTAGGCAACGGCAAGTACACGGAGCGCATGCTCCGCACAGCGGTTGCAGTAGTCGGTTAAGGTCTGGTGGAGAGGAGCCGTAAGCGGCAGTACCGCCCCGCCGTCGTACCAGGAACTGCAGCGGGATAAGAGCACTTCCGGCGCACCTTTACATACAAGAAAAGCGTAAGTATCCTGCGGCATAACGGGAAGCGGTGCGGCGGACTTCCCGGGCAGCAGATGAACGGTTGACATACATTTTCGTGCAGAGTCAAAGGCATATTCCGCAAGCCTTTTATAACGGGTCTCCGGCATCGGAGAACAAAGTGAGGCGGCTTTCGCGGCATTGAGCAGGGCAAGTTCCGTCGGTTCGCCGTTTCCCGTGCCGTCTTTTTCAAAAAATGCATTGTTACAGAGTGCGCCGCACAGAAGGATGGTTTTTGCGGCGGAAGAATCCTGTGGGAGTTTTCTTCTGCCGTCCGAGATTTCGGTAACGGTCATACGGTTCTGGGTGAGCGTGCCTGTTTTATCCGAGCAGATGTAGGTGGCACTGCCTAAGGTTTCCACTGCGGATAAGTTCCGGATAATGGCGTTCTTTTTTGCCATGCGCTGTACGCCGAGGGATAAGACGATGGTAACAATGGCAGGCAGCCCTTCCGGAATTGCGGCAACGCCAAGACTGACCGCGGTCATAAACATGGTAAAAAGCGGGCGCCCCTGTACGGCACCGAGCAGGAAAACAAGAAGACAGATAGCAAGGACCGTAATTCCGAGCACTTTGCCCGTGTGGGCAAGGTGTTTTTTCAGCGGCGTTTCCGGTGCGGTATCCTGCTGAATCAAATCGGCAATTTTGCCGACCTGCGTCTGCATTCCGGTATGGGTAACGAGGGCGGTGGCGTGACCGGAGAGAATGACCGAACCGGCGTTTACCATATTGATTAAATCCCCCAGCGGTGTGTTCTCCGGCAGTTTACAGTCCGCACGTTTTTTTACCGGCTCGGATTCTCCCGTTAAGGAAGATTCATCCGCGCATAGCTGTTCGCAATGCAGCAGTCTTGCGTCGGCAGGAACCATAGAGCCTGCGGAAAGGAAAATAATATCCCCCGGTACAAGCTCTCTGGCGGGAAGCAGTCTTCGTTTCCCGTCCCGAAGTACCTGCGCCTCCGGTGCGGAAAGTTTGCGGAGCATGGCAAGGGAACGCTCCGCCTTTGCTTCCTGAACCACGCCGAGTACCGCGTTGATGACAACAATAATGAGAATAATCAGCGGTTCGGCAAAATCTATGCGTCCTTCTAACAGGGAACTGAGAAAAGAAACGAGGGCGGCGCCGAGCAGAATCAGTATCATAAAATCGCTGAACTGTTCCGCAAACCGGGAAAGCAGACTGCGCGTTTTTTTTCCGGACAGCTCATTATAGCCGTACCGATGAATGCGCTGTCCGGCCTCTCTCTCAGAAAGTCCGTCTTCCCTGCTTTCCAGAGCACGCAGTGCTTCTTCGGCAGAAAGGGTATGAAGCTTCATAAAGAACTCCTGTAAGGCTTATCAAAAAAATATATGTCACGGTGGGAAAAGGTATGACAACCCTTTCAGTTTCAATGGATTGCGGTACTTTTAGGAGAAAAAATCCATTGTGGAGATTAGACAAAAATCGACGAAAAATCTGTGTATTTTACCGATATTTACATAAGATGTAATATATAGTAATATTTATTTATCTGATATAATTATCTGATTTCATTCGGGTGTCCCGAAGATTCCCAATACAAAAATATAGGGCAAAGGAGGAGGTATGGATATTGCATTTTGGAGCAATGTTAGGCATCAAAGCGGGGTGACTTCAGACGTGGCGGCAATCAGTGTATTGTGGGCGGAGCTTTTTGCGGATGAAATTATCATTACATCCAATCACATCTGCAACGGCAGTGTGATAGAACGTCTGCGGGGAGGGACGGAGCGCGAGGAAAAGTTTGCGAGAAAGGACTATTGCTATCATTTCGGCGAACCGGAGTATTTTCGTATGTTGTGCGAAAGAGAAAGGAAGTTTACCGTGCGGATCAACGACGGTATGCGCTATATTCCGATGATGGGAAACGAAGAAGCGCAGATGTTTTCGGGCAGCGGTCTGCCGGGAGTGAAAAGACAGTTGGGAAAGGAGGAGTATCTTATGATTGATACGGCGTGCGGCTGCGGAAGCAGTTCCCTGAGGATTTTACAGGAGACAGAACTTACGGTAATTGCGCTGCCGCCGGAAAAGGAGATAATAGACGCGTTTTTCCGGTCGGACACCGTGTTCCGGCAGAATAGTTTTTTTATTCTTGGAAATTACAGAGCGGCAGCTTCCTGCTGTCCGTCCTATCTGTGTCACAGGTACAAGATACCGAAGGAACGGGTCGGTGTTATCCCTTATGATTCGGAGTTCGAGCAGGCAATGAGGGAAGGAAGAACGGCAGCTTATATTTCAGGGAATCTAAATTGCTCGAAACGAAGTAAATCATATCATTTTATGAATTATGCGAAGAAAACAGCAATCAGTTTAAGAAAGTATGCGGAGGAGAGGAGGAAAGGCATATGCGGCGATTGCGCAGAAGCGTAAGGAGAAGGATTCTGACCGGGCTTTTTTCGGCGGTGGCGGGAGTCGGTATTTTACTGCTCGGCGGCGTCCTTACGGCTTGCAGAATAACAAAAAAATATGATGTACTGTTAGCGGAACGCGATGCCGTGATTGAGCATGCAAAACGTCTTGCCTATATCACGGTGACGGAGATAAAGGCCGGAGAAAGTTTTACGCCGGAAAATACCGAGCGGAGGTATCTGCTTTCGGAGCAGACGCCGGAGGGACTTGCACAGGAAGTATTCGGAATGACTGCCTGTGCCGATTTGCCGGCAGGAAGCATTGTCAATACGGCGCTTTGCAGCAGACAGGAGTTCTCCGGAACGGAAAGGGAGTGTGTGTTTGAGGATATTATGCTTTCGGATTGTTTTCCGGATTATAAAACGGTGGATGTCAGACTGCGTTATCCGAACGGAGAAAATTATTGCGTGTTGAAAAAGAAACGACTGCGGCGGGAGGGGGAGAATACGGAAAGATGCAGTTTTTCTCTGACGGAAGCGGAGCAGCTGTTAATCAGTGCGGCACAATATGATACGGAGGTATACGAAGGCGCGGAGCTTTATGTCGTTGCTTTTGTTGAGGAGCGGCTGCAGAAGGAGGCGGATAGCTTCTATATTCCGCCCGGTCAGGTGATTTTGCAGTTACAGGAGTTGGGGACAAAAGAGGTAAATGTATCCGACCGTTGGTACGAACTGCGGGAGGCGTTGGAAAAACGGCTTTTACAAAACAGGGAGCAACGTTTGGGACACAGTTTTTAGAGGAGGAAAAAGTGCAGGGAAAGGTAATAGGATTTGTCGGATGTTACAGTCACGATGTGATTTTAATGCTGGCGAAAGTGCTGAGTAATATGGAGAAAAGGGTTCTGCTGTGCGACCGGAACGCACAGCATACGCTGGGAGCGTCGGTACCGATACCGGGCGGCATATCCGCAAGGGAAAAAGTGGTTGCGTACGATGGGATCTATTTCACACAGCAGAGCGTCAATCAGGAGATGTTACGGGAGTATGACATTTTGTTGATTGACTTTGGAATGCGGAATCTTTGCGGGGATGTGGAAAGCTGTACGGAACTTTTTCTGGTAACGGATGCGCTTTTGCATCATATCCGTCTGTTAGGGAAACTGGAATTGCGAAAAGAACTTGTAAAAAGGATTCTGATTCGGGATGTAGTAAACGGTATGCAACCGAAGGAAAAGGAATTGCAGGAGTTTCTAAAGATGTTCCCGAATCGGCAGGAGTTCTTTCTGCCGCCGGATAGACGGGATGTGAAAAACCGCTGCGTGTGCGAAACCCTGCATGAATATCATGTGAAGAACGCTTCCCCGGAGCTGCAGGAGTTTATTTATCATACAGCAGGTCAGCTTTGTCCGGAACTGTCGGAAAAAGAGTTCCGGCGCAGGCTCAAGCGGCAGGAGAGGAGGAGGTATCTTTGAAAATCGTGTTTTGGAGCCCGACTCCGTTTTCCGGGAGAAAGTCCTCCAATCTCCTTTTGATGGCGTTGCAGGCGGTTGCTGAGGAGGGAAGGGAACAGCTTATAGTACATGCGGATGAGAGCGGCAGCGGGCCGGAGCATTTTTTACTCTCCGGCAGGAACCGTATCCGTATGATGGAGCGGAAAGAGTTCGGGGTGGAGCTTTTAGATAAGCTGCTTTGCTGCGAGCGGTTTACGAAAGAACTGGCGGTGAATGCCTCCTATACGTTTGCGGAAGGAAGACTGCACATTCTTCCTTCCGGAAGCAGGTTTTTCTATCAGGGAAGGGAGGAAAAGGCAGCGGAAGCGGTAACCGGAATTATGAAACGCGCGGAGGAGTATTTTCAAACGGTGTGGGTGGAGGCTCCGGCAGGAAATTCGGCGTTTTCCGAACAGCTTTGCCGGACGGCGGATCTTGTTGTCGTCAATTTGGCGCAAAGCCCCGGTGAGGCAGCTAAAATCGCGCAGCTTCCGGTTTACGGAAAGGAATTTTTTTTCATCGGCGCACACGAGAAACGGTGTACCTATAACCGGCATAATATGATGCTGTTGTATCCGCGCCTGTATGGGAAATGTGCGGCGGTGCCGTATCAGGTCAGGTATCTGGCCGCCTGCTGTGCCGGTGAAGCGGAAGCGTTTTGGGAAAGAGGAATTCATCAGGGGGAGGAAGATGTTTTGTATCCGTTTTTTAAAGAGGTAAAGAAAGCGTATCTCAGCTTAAAGCGGTGTCAGGAGGAAGGGGATGCTTAGCAGAAAAAGAAGGAAACAGTCCGTAAGGCCCGAGTTTGAAACGATAGACGAACTCAGGGAGTATATACGGGCAGCCATGCGGCAATGTATGGAGGGGAAAGTGCCGTCCGGACTTCCGGCGGCGGAACGGGAGAAATACCTCGTGCAGATAAGGCAGCTTCGCAAAGCGCTCCGTGCCTGTGTCTACGGAGAAGGAGGAGAGAAAGATTATATAAAACGATATATTATGGGCGAATTGGCGAGAATCGGTTTAACCACAAGGGAAACGGAACGGCTTTTGCCCGTGCATATGCCGGAGAGGCTTTCTACCGCGAGAAAATTTGATATTTTGTTGTACCTTTCCATGAAACAATACGGGAAAGACGGCTTTCTAAGGTTTTGCGATCAGTGGAAACTGCCCGGCGAGGTACGGCGGGAGGACGGTAGCTATTTTGAGATTACGGCAGAGGATATCGGGCGGATTTATGAGAAAGAGCAGCCGGTATTAAGCGGGCAGGAAATTTTGGAGCTACTTTGCGATGCCGTTTATGAAGGGTTCGGACACGGTGTGATTGACAGATTGCGGGACTGCCGGCTGGACGGTGTTTCGGGCGGCGTAGCGGGGATACCGGAGCAGTTTTTCCGCTATGAGGCGGAATTGCGTGGGGAGTTTGACGGGATGCATTCTTTTGACAGTGTATTTGTAATGCTCCGGGGGAATACGGTGCGCCTGTCCTTTCTCAGCTTTGAAAGCGAAAGGGAATTGCGCAGGGTAACAAAGTCGCTGTTACGTTATGAAGCTCCCGGAGAACTGTCCTATTACCGCCCGTATATGGTGAATGATATGAAAGACGGAAGCCGTGTATTTGCGTGCAGACCGCCGTTTTCGGAGTCGTGGGCGTTTTTTGTACGGAAGTTTGATTCGACGGAGGAAAAGCTGCCGGAGGAGCTGGTAATCGGCGAAGGGGCGAAAGAACTGATACAGGCGCTAAAGTATTTTGTGAGCGGAGGACTGCATATAGCCATCAGCGGAGCGCAGGGCAGCGGGAAAACCACATTGTTGAAAGCACTAGTGCGTTACATCAATCCGAAATATAATCTGCGGATTGAGGAGTCGGTTTTTGAACTTTGGATGCGGAAAGAGTTTCCGCTAAGAAACATATTGACCTTTCGTGAAACGGACAGCGTCAGTTCGGCGGAAGGGCTTGACGCGTTCCGGAAAACGGACGGGAATTGTTTAATGCTGGGAGAGATAGGGAATATCAGAGAGGCCGCATTGATGATTGAACTGAGCCAGGTATCGGAACAGCAGCTATTTACACATCATGCAATGACAACGGAGAAGCTGTTGGATTATTTCCGAAATGCCCTGCTGCGTACAGGTGCTTATTCGGATGAGCATATGGCACAGGAACAGGTGGCACAGGCATTTCATATCCATGTGCTTTGCGAAAAGGATTTAAGCGGTAAGCGTTATATCAAGGAAGTTTCGGAAATTGTTCCGAAAGAAGGAGGAGAGGTACGGATGCTATATCAATATCGGAACGGGAAGTATGATAGAGAGAATTTTCCCACAGAACGGCTGCTTTATCGTATGACGGAGCATGCAGGAGAGGAAGAAAAACGAAGGATACGGGCATTTTTTGGCGGAGGTGCGGAGAAATAGCAAATTATGTAATACCGATGCTGTATTTTATTGCAGTATGTTTATTGGAATATAGGGGCTTTCAAAAGCGAAAGAAGGAATATCGGGAGTTAGAACATTTTGCGGAGTTTCTGGCAAATCTAAACTATGAGTTCTATGTCTGTAAGAGTGTTACAGAGTCTATTTTCCGGGCGGCGGAATCTGTTCCCGGAAGTCTGAGAAGGAGGTTAGAGGAAATCTGCTTTTTGCTGGAGGGCGAAGACGCGGAGAGTGCGGTTGCTGAATATCGGTATTCAAGGCACTTAAAGTATTTAAAGCTGTTTTTTGTTCAGTGTCAGAATGCGGTACAGTACGGAAGCGGAAAACCAGGTACAGAATCGGTATTCGTCAGAAATATGACAGAACTCCGCAGAGATGTTCAAAATGAGTGTTACAAAAGGTCCCAGGCAGGATTTTTGTTTGCGGGACTTGGTTTGGTTGCGGCGTTGCCCGTTGTGTTTGCACCGTTGGTAAAACGGTTTGGCATTGCCAATATGCAGGAACTGGAGAAGTTTTATGAGGGCAGCGCCGGAAAAATCACGGTAGCGGTACTTTGTGTGCTTACCGTATGCAGTTATATTCTTTTAACCCTATTGAAGAAAGGGAACGGCTTGGCTTACCGAAGCGGTACGGAATCTTGGTTTGTCTGCGTGGCGGCAGCAGTTTCTCTGTCGCTTTGTGCAGCGTGGATACTGCGGAAGGAAACCGCCGCCCGGATTGTGACGGCAGTTCTTGTCAGCGGTATTCTCGGGGTAGCGGCAGTAGTATTTTTTTATCGCTATCTGGGATATTTGAGAAAGCTCGGAATGAGCGGCGAAGTTCTGGGACTTCAGTCAGTGATACTGATGCTGTATGACGTGCCGAATATGACGATTATGAAGCTGTTGGCAACAATGGAGGATTATGCGGAACTGTTCCGCAGGACGATAGCCCGCTGTGCCGACCGTTATGCGTCAGAGGAAAGCAGGGCATTAGAATTGCTTAGGGAGGAGGAAAGCTATCCTGCGTTCCGACAGCTTGCAAGCCGGCTTGCAATCAGTGAACGTATCGGTCTGTCCCGTGCATTTTCCGAAATAGCGGAAGACAGGCAGTTTTTCCGGGAACAGCAGCGGTTGGATGCGGAGCAGGAATTGAAGAAGAAAGCGGCAAACGCACAGATACTGGCATTTGTTCCGATGATGTTTTTGTTGTTCTTCTATTTGATTTTACCGTTTCTTGCCGCAAGCCTCGGACAGATGGCAGATGTTTTTACGGAAATGGAGCAGATTCGGTACTTTTAGGAATATCGCATAGGAAAGGAGAAGAAATGAATCACGGACTAAAGGCTTTGCTGATTGCGGCATCAACGCTGATTACCTGTATTATAGTAAGTCTTGGATTTAGGATGGCAAGGGAAGCGGGGGCGCTCGGTAATCATGTTGTGGAGGAACTCTATCGTTACCGGAGCGCAGTGGAAGAACGCGATTTCATGAAATATGACGGAGTGGTTGTGTATGGAAGTGATGTTGTCAATCTGATGAAAAAAGAGTTATCGGACACGGCGGACGGATTTAAGGTTACGGTAAAAGAAAATAAGGTCAGTTACTCGTATGAGGACAGAGGTACGGCGGAGCGGACAGAAAAAGCGGAACATGCGGAGTATATTGTTCCGACGTCGACTTATACCGGAAAAGTAGTAAGAAACGAAAACGGAGTAATCGTAGAGGTTATCTTTACCAGAAAAGAATAAGGAGGTATTCGGAAGATGAATAACGGATTAAAGGCATTGTTGATTGCGGCGGGAATTATTATTACCTGCATTGTAGCGGGACTTGCGTTCCAGAATACGCGCGAAGGAAAGGCACAGGCAAGCAGCGCGTTTGCGCAGTTCAATACCACCATGAGCGAATATCAGGATTTGGGCAAGTCCATGTATGACGGGCTGCTGGTATCGGGAGCAGAGGTAAGGCGCCTGATTGAAAACAGTATTACAGCGAAGGAGTATGTGCAGATTAAGGTAATTACCGGGGATGGGACAGCAAGGGGGTATGTTTACGAAAGTTTTGATGAGGAGAAGAAAAAACTGGGAAAAGCAAGCGAAGCACTGCCGTCGGATGAGAAAGGAAGCGACGGATATATCAATTCGCGGGCAGTATTTTTAGGCGGTATCGTGAAGGATGAGAACGGAATTATTGTACAGATTGTGTTTGAACAGCAATAGGAGAGAATGATGACAGAGGGAATCGAACAGGCAATCGAAACGGCTGCTGCCGGTATTTTGTTTTGTATCGCAATGACTATGCTGTTATTGTTACATACGGCATTCTGTAAACAGTCGGAAATTATCGGTAAAACGCCGGAGCGGCTGATTTTATTCGAGGAGGCGGAAGAATCGTGGAAGCATTTGGAAGAATGATTACGGTTCTTGCGGCTGCGTTTTGTATCGTGTTTCTGACGATTGTTTCTAAAACGGCGCCGATGCACTGGCAGAAAAATGAAACTGTTCGCAGCATGACATCGGAATATGCGGCGCAGATACTGAAGGGCGGAGTCGTTTCTTTGGCAGAGCAGAAAAATTTTGAAAAAGAACTGAACAGGTTTGGAGAATATCGTGTGGAACTGGCGGTGTACGAAAGACGGCGGTATGAAGGGAATGCAGGGCGCATTTACCTTTATAAAGAACGGAACGGCATAGGGGAGAACGAGGTGCTTCCTTCCGGAAGTTATCTGCGGGTGACGGTTGTTGAAAAAAAGAGAAGTGCGTTGGAAACCTTTCTCTATGGGGACGCCTGTACGATTGTTGCAGGAGGGAGAGTGCCATGAATGCATTGGAAAAGGTTGTGGATTTTATTGCGGCGAGTATTTTGCTGTTTTTGGTTCCGCTTTTGTACTACGGAGGAAGAAACCGGGTTTCTCAGGCGATTCTGGCGGGACAGGCAGGAGAAACCTTTTTAAAGCGTGTCGCTACCGCCGGGGAAATTACTCTGCCGGTATGGGGGGAGTTGGAAGAAGCGTTGCTTCAATACGGCTGTGTGAAATATGAGATTTTTTGGATTCGCACCTTGTATGAGCCGGAGGGGGAGAAGGGCGAAGTAATCGAGAAGAAATACACGGCAGACAGAGAAGTGATACGGGAAAGTATTACGGAATGCGGCGTCTGCAGACTGCAAAACGGCGATACACTGCGGCTGACTCTTTATGTAAATGAAATCCCCGCAGTGTATTTTACAACGGTAAGAACGGGAGAAGCGTACCCATGAAAATTTATCATTTTGGATTGATTTTTATAGTGATTGCCGCCGGTTTTTTAGTGACGGACCAGATTCGTTCGGTTGCTGCCATGAAGGAGGAAGAAATCCGGCGGACTGAATATGACTGTCTTGTGGCGGCAGTGAACGCGGCGATAAGCGTAGTATTTACAGGGGAAGACAGTATAGCAACAGCCTCCGGTTTACAGCAGGCGGAGGAGGCCTTTTTGCAGACGCTTTCTGTTTTGCATGACGGGATGGCGGATGCGGCAGGGAGAGCTGCACAGCGGCAATATGTTCCTTGTCTGGTTGTTTTTGATGAGAGGGGATATTACCGGTATCGTTATGTGCCGGGGAAGGGTTATTTATGGTCGGAGATAACATTATATCAGGGGGAAGAAATCCCGGATGGCTTTTTTTCGGAAACGGAAGAATTGCTCTCGCAGTATCATAGTCTGCATGATACCTCGAAGAAAAAATACCGGATGGAAAAGGCGGAAAAAGGAATCTGGGAGCAGGGCTTATCAAGGGCGTGTGTATTTGCGGTGTATGCACCAAGACTGCCGGAAACATCGGAAAAAGAGCAGGGCATTTTTTTATATGCGGCGGCGCGCCGGACGAAGGAGGCGTATTTTGTAACGGAGGATCATTACTGCCATCTGCCTTCTTGTGAGCACTGTGAGGGGAGTGTTGTGATTGCCCGCTATGCAACCCAAAGGGAAAGCGCGGAAGACGGAGCGGTGCCTTGCGATAGCTGTTTGAAACCGCTGCGTTGAGCATACGGCGGTCTTTGTGCATCACCAGAGCAAAGCATTCCATCGGACTGCGAATGAAAGCGAATCGTGAAACGAAGCTTTGCAAATCGTGAGGGAAAAATCGTGAGCGAAGCCTCACAAAAGAACCTTGAAAATGAAATAGGAATCAGACAAACGGAACGGATGTGAAGAGGGCTTTCTGTGAAAAAGAGAATCGTTTTAATCATGTGCAATTTAATGCTTGAAAAAAGAAGGTTTCATGTTTATAATACAGGTATAAAGATAACTTTTAATTTCCGCGAGGGAGTTCCCTGTTTATAAACAAACTACTTGAAGCCGGGAGAGAGGTATTGTATGAATAAGAGGAAGAGTGTCCGTATCAGAATACGGAAAATGACGCTTATGGTAGCGGCAGTGGCAATGCTTGTTACCGGAACGGCAGGCTGTGCAGGCTGCAATAGGGAAGCGGGGGTTACGCCGACGGTAGTTCCTGCCGGGACACAGAAACCGGAAGAAATAACAAAGACACCGACACCGGCTCCAACTCCGACCGATATACCGGAGATTATACCGACGGCGGCTTTGACTGTGACAGAAGCTCCGGTGGCAACTCCGACAATGACAGTGGTAACGGCAACACCTGAACCGACGGTAACAACAACGCCTACGGCAGTTCCTACGGCTACCACCGAACCGACAGCTACGGCAACACCGGTTCCTACAAATACGCCGACGCCGACGGCAATACCTACGAATACACCAACTCCGATGCCGACAAGCACACCGAAGCCTACCGCAAAGCCTACGGCGACTGCAACTCCTGCTCCTACCAGCACCCCTACACCGACTCCGGTAAAGGGAATTGTAGCGGGAGATTATGTGACGTTCGGTAGCTACGAGCAGGACAACGACCTTGATAACGGTAAGGAACCGATTGAATGGCTGGTGCTGGAGGTAAAGGACGGAAAAGCATTTCTGTTAGCGAAGTACGGATTGGACGTAAAGGCGTATGATTCCAACTTTAGCAGACGTAATAGCTACCCGGGAGGATATAACGCCGCATGGGAAACCTGTACGCTTCGTACGTGGTTAAATGACGAGTTCTATAACACGGCATTTACCGCAAAAGAACAGGAGAGTATCGAACTGACAACCGTAAAGAATACAGATAACGCTACTTACGGTGTGGACGCGGGAAACGATACGAAGGATAAGGTGTATCTGCTGAGTATGGACGAGTCCATTAAGTATCTCGGTAAGGCAGTGAACCGTAAGAATCTGAAAGCAGTAACAACTCCGACAAAGTATACTATGGCGCAGGGATTGGTTATGCAGGAGCCTAATCAGTGGTATGGTGATAACTGCGACTGGTGGCTTCGTACCCCGGGAATGTGCGGAGATTTTGCCTCCTACATAGCTAACGATGGTATCCTTATGGATACTGGTGCTTATGTCGATACCGGTAAGTGCGTTACGGTTCGTCCGGTTGTCTGGATTGATGTGGCTACGGCAGATGTGGAAAAGGTAAACTAAGAAACAATAAAACCGAATGTTTTTTAAGGAAGTAAGAAAGTAAGGAATAAGGCATACTGCTTTATTCCTTCTTTTTTTGAAAAAATGAGTTCCATTACCCGAAAACAGGGGGAAATTCCCACAACCTTAAACACAAAAACATCTAATCGGTATATGAAGTTGGAAGCGAAGCTTTGACAGGATAAAACATAAGTTTACATAAAATACAAGAAACGGAGGAAAAGAGTATGAAGAGGAGATTAACGGCACTGTTGCTATTGTTTGCGATATTTATAACCTTACTTCCTGAAAAGGCGGCACTGGCTTCGCCAATGTATGTGGAAAACATCGGAAATGTAAATATCACATATGATGATGCGGGGAAAAAACTATACGACATCTACATAGAGAACGGAGCTTTAAAGGTACAGGGAAAGTATTTTTCTCAAAGTTCTGCGACACTTTCCTATCATACGGAATGGCTGTACTTTACAACAGAGTATACAGATGGAAACCCAACCGGTGCCACCAAGTATTATCCGGTAAATGTGCATAATCACAGTACACAACCGGCAGATGTCCCGGGATATGTTTATGATACTTATATCATCGGTAGTGAAGAGTTGTCGAAGGCTTTGATACATTTGTTTGGTCCGGATGCATTAAAAACCGGAGAGCAGCAGCTTTATATCAGTGAAGGTTATGTATTAAAGAGATGGAACAGTGCTAAGGCGGAATGGGAGTATGATAAAAGTCCTGTGTATAACACGTTGACAGGTATTCGGGGAGCAGCAGAGTGGTCTGATTCTACTTATAAGAATTTTATCAACTATTTCGATATCCCTATTACATTAAATCTCACTTCCTACACCCTTACCGTAAAGGTAAATGATATAAAAGGCGGCATAGCACGTCAAGAAAAGGGAACGTATTACGCAGGGGATACAGGAAAAGTAGAGGCAGTAGCAAACGACGGCTATCACTTTACCGGCTGGACGGTAGACGAAGGGGGACCTTTGGCAGACGCGGATATATCTGCCGCAACGATGACGTTTACTATGCCGTCAACGGATGTCACCCTCACCGCAAACTTTGCAAAGGAGCCGGAGGCGATTGCGACGCGTCCGCCGGTAAATACTCCTACACCCGAGCCGACGCGAAAGCCGGGAGCAACGGCAACGCCTACCCCGACTCCGGCGCCGACTGCTACTCCGATACCGACCCCTGCGCCGCCATATCTTCCGGAGGAAAGCAGTGAGATTTATCAGCAACATATCCGTTATTATACCACTGATGCCGGGTATACCATGCAGGAGATTTATAACCGGAACGGATATCTGGCGGGAATGAACAGTGTGGAGGAAAACGGCAGTATCAAGTCATGCAGTTATACGAAGCTTGACACACAATACCTTATCGGAACGGATGATGCGGGAAATACATGGTACTTTAAGGCTTCCGGAACGAATGCAACCTATGTGCATCCGAAGGTCTATAAAGGAAATGACGTTAATTCGGCGGCAGTAAGAAACATCACGGAGCTGACCTTCCCAAGTACGGTTACCTGTGGCGGAACCACCTATACCGTAACAAGTATCGGCGGCGGTACAAACAGATACAGTACGAGAGATTACATCAGCAGCAATGACAGTATAAATAACATTTACATTAACGGCTCTTTTGAAGCTGCCGCGGGCGAATATTCTTATCTCAAGTATTATACCAACAGTAGCAGTACCTATTATCATTCGCAGGAGTATGGGAATATCATCCGCTATGCATACGGCGTCATCGGAACGGGATACATTACCAGTACGGGATACCGGCATTTCTATTGGGATGACAGCGGGGAAGTGCGGTATGATAATCAGGACTACCAAAACGATTACTATGTACACAATACAACCCTAATGTATCTTACCATACCGGATACCGTAACTGCGATTGCAGACTATGCTTTTTACGGCTGTCAGGCACTTAAAAAGATAAGTGGCGGAGATAAGATAACGTCCATCGGAAAGTATGCTTTTGCCGGAGCGGACCATTTACTTCCAAAGCTTTGTGAAAACGGTCCGCAGTATTCCTTCCGCTATTATTACTACAACGGTTCCTATTCCTTTAGCACTCCGACTGCCGTAATGACGGCGTGGAAAAAGAGCATTGCCCTTAGTGATTACATGGAGCTTGCGTCCTTCCCTGCGTTAGAGAGGATTTGGGACAGCGCTTTTATATGGCGTGCCAACCTGTTTGACGTAACTCTGCCGGAAGGACTCACGGAGATAAGGCAAAACGCCTTTGCGGGCTGTAAACTGGACCGTATCACAATCCCGGGAAAGACTACCGTAATTCAGAAGGGGACAGACTACTCCGACAAGGACGGAAACCGTTATACCACGGGCGGCGGAAGCACCCTCGGCACAAAGGGAAACAGGGAAACCATGATTGTTACCGTGCCGGAATCGAAAGCAATGTCCTACGGACTTTTGTACCGGGAGTATTACATCCTGCGCTGTGGGTACGAGCTGACGTATCAAAACAACTTTGCCCCGGAAGAAACGTATACATCCGTATCAATGTTACAGGAGCTGTACGAAACGGCGGTACAGACTATCGAAGTCGGAACCGATGCCGTTGTGTTTATCGACGATGACGGAGACCTGTTTGCATACCTCCCGAATACTGATGCGATAGCCACGCAGATAGCAAAGGGAACGAAGTTTGCCGAAATCAAAAAAATGAAAGCAAAGCACTGGAACGGCAGTGCATATGTGTCCTGCTACTGGTACTTTGCCATAGGAACAAACGGAGAGGTATGGGGCTGTACCCCGTATGCCCCGAAAATCTGGACGAACCTGTCCATGCCTGCGGGCTCACACTCTTATCAGTGGAGCGGATGCGGGGAACAGGTCTGGCTGTATTATCTGAACGCGGACGGGCAGATTTGCTGTGTCAGAGTGGGGGAAGACAGCAGTCATAAGAAGATAAAGGTGTTGGAACACGAAAAAATCCTGCATGACTATCCGAACGGTGCGGGGGCAGGATACCGGTTTGATTCCATTGTGATTGAAAACGAAGGAGAGCCATACCCGGGAGCAACACAGTCTGTCTATTATCAGGGAACGGATTATCCCTACGGATGTCCGCCGCAGATTGTGGCACATGCGTCCACAGACAGCCCGTATCATCCCTGTGAGCTGGTACGCTATCCGGCCTATCCGCGGTTGAATGACTCCTCCATAGCGGGCTGCTACATGCCGCCTTCCGTAGTTGCAACGAACGTCGGGGACGCTTTGTGGCTATATCCCGGCGATACCCCGGTGTCCGTGTCGATGCCTCAACGTAAGGACGAAACCTTCCTTGTCGGCTATGAGTTTAGGGAGCCTCTTTACGCAAACATGTTTTCACGTGCCGGTTACCGGTTCCTTTTCTGGAATACCAAGGCAGACGGTAGCGGTGTATCCTATTCTCCGGGCGAGGAACTGCTTTTAACCGCACCGTTGACGGTGTATGCCCAGTGGGAGAAGGCAAAGCGTATCATCCGTTACGCGCCGAACGGAGGCAACGGCGTCATGGAAGATGATGTATATGAGCTTTCCTTGACAAGGGCGGTCTTAAAGAAAAATGCTTACACAAGGAAAGGCTATGAATTTACCGGCTGGAATACAAAGGCAGACGGTAGCGGAATCTTTTATACGGATATGGCAACCATAGCGCTGTCGGAAGATACAACCGTGCTTTATGCCCAGTGGGAACCGTTCCCGTATACGGTTAAGGTTGCCGCGGATGATATCCGCGTCACGCCGGTAACGATTACGGATACCTTTACCCTTCCCTATGATGAGGAAATGACGGTGCCTGCTGCGTTGGCAAACAAATCCTACACGGTAGGGTATGACTTAAACCGCCGCAGTACCATGAGTACCATACCGTACTGGAAAACGGCAACGCCGCTTACCGCCCTTTATACCAAAGCTTCCCTGACCTTCCTCGGCTGGCAGTTGTACGAGGAAACAAGCGAAGGCTATACCTATGTGGGCTTTTACAGTCCGGGGGATAAATTTAAGAATGTTGCGGAGAAAAAAGAAAATGCACTGGTTCTGTTCCCGTACTGGGGAGGGGAATCCTCTTATGTGAAGCTTCCGGCGGCGGGGTGTGACGGATATCACTTTATCGGCTGGACGACGAATCAGAACGAAACCGAGGGGGAAAAGGTCATCCATGCGGAGGAGGGAAGCGGAGCGCAGTATAAGCCAACGGGCAATCAGACTCTGTATGGTTACTATGAGCCGGGAGAATACGAGGTGGAGCTTATAGTCGGCATAGAGGATGCGGACCCGGGAGAGATTATGCAGGAACAGACCTCGGTTACCATGACCTTTGATCAGACGGTGCCGGACGTCACGGTCCCGGAATCCGGCCGGTATGTATTCTTAGGCTACTTTACAAAGCCTGGCGGGGAGGGAGAGCAGTATTATGATGAAAACGGTTACGGTCTGCGGACGTGGCGCATCCATGACGGTAGCGTAACGGCTTTGTATGCCCACATGATTTCCGAGGTGGAGGTGACTCTGGACGGCAGAGGCGCCACAAAGCAGGAGCAGACCTCTGTTCTCATGACCTATGAAGAAGCAGGGCCGGATGTGATTCCGCCGGAAAAGACAGGCTACACCTTTTTGGGTTACTTTACGGAAATCCGGGGCGGCGGTACGCAGTATTTTGATGAAAACGGAAAAGGGACAAACATCTGGCTGGAAACCGACGTGGATATCCTGTATGCCGGCTGGAGGCAAAACCCGGTTGAACTGCCGGAGAAGGGGGAAAAGCATGACCCGGAGGTGCTGCCGGAAACAGAACGCATGATAGAAGCGTTTATCGGCGGAAGCGTACAGATTTACGCAGATGATTATAATGCCGCCACCGGAGCTACCGACGATATCCGGCCGTATCGGGTTTCGGATTGTTATTCCGGGACAACGCTTTTGGCAGAAGGAGCGATTCCTTCCAACGAGTGTGTTGCCATGCACGCAAGGACGGGAAGCTGGATGTTTTTCGGCACCCTGTCGAGAAGGAGCGGCGTTACCGATGTCAGGACCTATGTAACAATACCGTATAAAATCTGTTATGAGGACGTTGAAACGGAAGAACTCATTACAAGTGAGAAGAAAACGGCAATGGTGGCGGTCATGGTACCGAAGGCGTGGTCTTATTGGGAGTTAAAGGAAGGCGGGCTGTATTATCCGGCGAGCGTGACCGTGAGTAATAATGCGCTGAAAAACCGGAAGGAAACGCTTTCGGTAGAGTGGGAGGGCTATGAGAATAAGAAGCCTTCCTACACTTATATTTCACATGAGGAGCATATATTGTGGGACAAGTATGATAGCGATGGCGTGCCTGGGCTGACACTTACCGCTCCGGAAGAATACCTGATTGTTTCCGCTATACCGGGAGAGAAGCCGGATATCACGGAATATTTGACAATCGTTGCAGAGAACCTTGCATGGGCGGACGGAACGGAATTTACGGTAAGAAACGATTTGGTGCAGGTGGGAGATGAGGTAGTTCTTTCCGATATCGAACGGGAAAAAGACGGCGAAACGCCGGCGGATGATTTAGCGGAGAGATTGCGGAAAGCGATACCGTTTACGGCATATGAACAGACGTATGAATCAGGGATAGAATTAGCAGAGGAAAGCAAGAATCGGACTTATTGCAGCGAGGCAGTGTATATTTACGAAGCGGCCGCAGGCGTAGTGGGAAGCAAAGAGGCAAAAACAAAGGAAGTTAAAGTAAATTTTATCAATATTCATACGCCGGTTGTATGCGATGCTTCCCTGGAGGCAGCACACGAAAACAAATATCAATGTGAAGAAATTCCGAAAGACAATACAGTGCTTGTTCTGAGCGAAACGGGAATCCACTCGGATTTTACCGTACAAATCTCGAATACAGGATATCATAGCGGAAAGAAGGGCTACGGAGTAAAATCTTATACGGGATATTTGGCGCAAAAAGAGGGAAAAGCGCAGAATGAAGTTTGCTTTCCGTTTGCGGTCTGGGTTGATATCGGGAATGATAAGGACGGCAAAAACGATGTGCTCTTGAAAGAAGGAACATGGTATACGCTCGGTACGGAAAAACAGAGATTTTATGTGCCGGTCTGGATTGCCGAAGGACAGTATAAAATCCAAATGCGGTCGGTGGCGGTAAACGGAGAGGGCGATGAAGAGAAAACAGAGGAAGGACGGAATACGCGGAAAGAGAACTATGTGGCAACGGCGGAAAAAAGTGTGTATGTTACGGGGCGCTTATATGATTTTGTGGCGTATGATATCGGCGGAACGGCTGCATGGGAGGAAATCAAAGGAAGAGATATCTTTTATAGCGTGGGAGTAAAGACAGAGTCTTTGAAAACACTTTGGAATACGCTGCCGCTTCGTTCGGGAGTGCATCCGGACTACAAAAATGTGGGAGGATTACCGACGGGAGGTTCATTTTCCTTCCGTTTAAAAAGTATTGGAAGTTTTTACGGAAAAGACGCGGAACTTACGATTATACCGGAGCTTGTACTGCTTACAAAAGAAGGAAGAAAAACGGTCGATGTGTATTTTGAAAAGGAAACCGCCCAGGGAGTTTTTTTAAAGAAGTGGGATGAGGAGTACGGCTTTTCTCTTTTGGCAAAACAGAATACGGAGAAAACTCCGACGTGCCTTAGTTACCTTCCGAAAACGGAAGAGGGGGAAAAAACGGCGGAGCAGTATGGGGAGAGGATAGAAAATGCGGTCCGGTACTGGTATGGTACATTTACATTGCCCGATACTCTTTTCGTAGCGGAGAGGGGAAGCGATGTTTTGGAATATCAGAAACGTTATGGCTTAAGTTTTACGGAAGATTTCTGGATAAGAGGAGAGTCTTTGATGTTGCAATTTAAAATCCGGCTGGAAAATAAAGAAGGTGAGGTGTTGTATTACGGGAAATTGCCGAAGGGTATAAAAAATGATATTTGGTGTCAGGAGGCAGGACCGAGAATTCGTACGGATACGCGCGGAACGGAGTATTACATCGATGGAGGTGATATTGCGGTGATTTATTTCGGAGAAAGTGCGGCGGGTGACTATGTCATACACGGGTTATATTAAGGAGATGCTGCTTTATTCAATGAGCGGAAAATATCGGTCTGAAAAACTTCTAAGAAAATAATAAAAGAAAAAGAGGCTGGGGAACAGCCTCTTTTTCCGAGCAATATGCTATGAGGAGCATATCACTCAACGTATAATAGGGTGGGAGTAGAAAGTGTTTTATCACTATCCGGGAATCAATATATCATGGGTCTGTGAACGAACTATGAACAAAATGTAAACGATTTTTGAACAAGAAAAGTTGTACGAAAGAAGGAGCTTCCTGCAATTTACTAAAAAACGAAAGAAAAAAGAGGCTGGGGAACAGCCTCTTTTTTCGAGTGATATGCTATGAGGAACATATCACTCAACGTATAATAGGGTGGGAGTAGAAAGTGTTTTATCACTATCCGAGAACTAATATATCATGTGGTTGTGAACAAAATATAGATAAAATGTAAACAAAGTATGAACGGAATTGCGACGAAAGATCGCTTTTACGGGGACGTATTGCCTTGGACAGACGGGAAGAAAAAAGAAAAAGAGGCTGGGGAACAGCCTCTTTTTCCGAGTGATATGCTATGAGGAACATACCACTCAAACGTATAATAGGGTGGGAGTAGAAAGTGTTTTATCACTATCCGAGAATTACTATATCATGGGGTTATGAACAAAATATGGATAAAATGTAAATAAACTATGAACAAGAGAAAAACGAGTACACTCTGAGGCGCAATTGTATCAGCCGAAGCGTTTTTCTTGCATTTGCAGGCGGAAAAACGTATAATGGAATAAGACAGGTGAAAGGCTATTCCTATAAAAAGCATAGAGAATGTTTGAATAAAGGTAGGTTTGGATATGGTAGATATGGAGGGACCGTCCCGGAAAGGAATGGTATGAATTACGGATTATTGGCGGACACCGCAATGCTGGCAGGAGAGATTATGCTGCAGGGCGGTGCGGAAACGTATCGCGTGGAGGATACCATGCGGAGAATACTGGAAACGTCGGGCGCGGAAACAACGGAAGTACTGGTACTTTCGACTGCGCTTATGATAACAATCGATGACCCGTCTGTTTCTACGATTAGCAAAACAATGCGGATTTCGACAAGGGGCACAAATTTGGGCAATATTTGTGCGGTAAACGGGCTGTCAAGGAAATTTTGTGCCGGAGAAATTGCACTGGAAGAGATGTATGAAGAGTTAAAGGAGCTTGGAAAAAGAAAGGAGTATTCTCCGATTGTGTCGTACCTTTGCACCCTGGTAACGGTAGTAATGTTTACCCTGCTTTTGGGTGCAACGGCGAAGGATGCGGTTTTTGCCGGCGTGTCTGCGATTATTATGGTGCTGTTTCGGGCATTTTTTATGAAGCGGGGCATGAATGAATTTATGTACCACATGACAGCGCTTGCTTGTGCGACATTTTTTGTTTCGGTATTACGGACCTTGTTAAAGGCAGATGTCAATCTTGAACTGGTGGTAGCGGGGACGGCAATGCCCCTGCTTCCGGGAGTGGCAATCACCAACGCCATCCGGGACACGTTGCAGGGGGATTATATTTCCGGTGCGGCGCGGGTGATGGAAGCGTTTGTGCGGGCGGTTTCCTGTGCAGTGGGAATCGGTGCCGGCCTTTATCTCGGACATTTAGTGAGCGGAGGTGTGTTATGAGTCCGCTTAGTGTACTTTTGCAGGTGGGGAGCGCATTTTTCGGAGTGGTTTCCCTTGCGGTGCTGTTTCACGTCCCGAAGAAATATTTGCTTTCTGCCGGTCTTACAGGCGCGGGTGGCTGGTTTATTGAACTGATTGCAATGGAACTTACGGAAAATGCGATGTTATCGGCTTTTTTATCAGCGTTTTTTGTGGCGGTGCTATCGCAGATTTTGGCAAGGGTGTTTAAGGCACCGGTTACGGTATACCTTGTTCCGGGGATTTTGCCGTTAGTGCCGGGCGTCGGCATGTATCGCATGGTATATTATCTTTTGCAGGGGAACAGCGCGTATGCATCCTACTATTTTTCCTACACGCTGCAGGTGGCGGGGATGATTGCACTGGCTATTTTTGTTGTTGATTCGTTTTTTAAAGTATTCTACCGGAAAAAGAAATAAGGAGGCACCTATGCGAATTGGATTATTGAGGCACTTTAAGGTGGATTGTCCGCACAAAAGAATGATGACATCGGAGGAATTCCGTGAGTGGTCGGAGAAGTATGAACATTCCAGAGTGTTAAAAAAGCATGTCGAGATGTACGGAATCCGGTGGGATATCTGCTATGCCAGCGATATTCCCCGTGCGGTGGCAACGGCAAAGGAAGTGTACAGCGGAAATATTCATTTGGACAAACTGTTACGGGAGGTGGATAATGCGCCGTTTATTCATACGGAACGGCTTAAGCTGCCCTTTGAACTGTGGCATGTCTGCGGAAGATTTGCCTGGTACTTTAAGTCCAAGAGCCAGCCTGAGAGCATCGTGGGGACAAAACGGCGGATTCGTGAGTTTTTAAAGAACATTGACTGGAGTCAGGAGAATATTTTGATTGTCTGTCATGGTTTTATGATGTTTAATCTATGTCTGGAACTGTTCCGGTTAGGGTTTAAGGGGACAAAGCTGCGTAAGGTAAAGAACGGGGTATTATATCAATATGTCGGTCCGCGGCCGAAGTTTGGGGAGTATTTCGGGAGTGAACCGGAGGAAGAGGAACACTGTAAGAACGCTACGGAGCAGAAGGAAGAAAAGAAGAAACGCGGGTATACACGGTTGCCGCGTTAAAGTAAAAAAGGCATTTACGAGGAAATGAAATGAAAGTGACGGTTGTCTGCGTAGGAAAAATCAAAGAGCGCTTTTTTGAAGACGCCATAAAAGAATATGAAAAACGTCTTAGTCGTTATTGCAAGTTGTCCATAACGGAGCTTGCGGATGAGAAAACGCCGGATGGCGCATCGGAAGCGTTGGAAGAGCAAATCAAGAAAAGGGAAGGCGAGCGGATTTTGAAGGCAATTCCGGAAGGTGCCTTTGTCGTTGCACTGGCAATTGAAGGAAAACAGCTTTCCAGCGAGGAACTCGCTTCTTTTGTAGATAAGCTGGGAGTGAACGGTACGAGTCACATTGTACTGGTAATCGGAGGCTCTCTGGGACTGTCAAAGGAAGTGCTGCAGCGGGCGGACTATTTGCTTAGTTTTTCAAGAATGACCTTTCCGCATCAGTTGATGCGGGTGGTTCTTTTGGAACAGCTTTACCGGGCGTACCGGATTATCAGTGGGGAACCGTACCATAAATAGCAAAACAAATGTCACAAGATAATATTGTATCCGGTACATTTTAAAGAATTGTGCTGTACAGTATTTGGAGTACGGGAGAAGACCTTTGGAGCAGTTATAATGGAGTTGGTAAAAGTGTCAAATGGAACTTATCGGTCTGTAGAGCGAACAGAAAGAATGAGAACAGGAGTTTTTTTATGGCGTATCGATATGAATTACACTGCCATACAAGCGAAGGAAGTAAATGCAGTGACATTTCAATAGAGAAAATGTTTATGTTATACCAAGAACTGGGATATTCGGGAATTTGTATCACAGATCATTTTACAAATCCTATGAATCCTTTACCGGATGATGCGCCTTGGAGTGATCGGGTTAATCTTTCCTATGCCATCTATCAAAAAGCATTAGAGGAAGGAAAAAAGTACGGTTTATCCGTTTTTTGGGGTGTTGAGTATTCGATAGCATCCGATATTGACCATCCTTCAAAAGCAACAGTAAATGACTTTATTTTTCTTCATTTAGAGAAAGAATGGTTAATAAATAATAAGGATGCATTTCGAGGGAAAACAGAGGATTTATTCAATAAAATACATGAGGCAGGCGGCTTTATCATTCATGCACACCCGATGTTTGGTAACGAAATAAGGCTCTTTCCTAATAATGTCGACGCAGTGGAGACTACGAACGGAGCGGCAAATACATTTTGCAATCAAAATGCCAAAACCTATGCGAATATGTATGGATTGATTGAAACCGGCGGGACTGACCTACATAGATACGACCAAAAGGTGATGTCCGGAGTAGAAACCGAAAAACCATGTACTACTATTGAAGAACTAATTATTGAAATACAGGAAAGAAGAGCAACGCCATTTTCAATCGAAAGACAAATAACGGATGATTGGCTGCAAATTCAGGAAGCAGCCAGCAAAGAACGAAAAAAAAGAATGTGAATTCCATGAAACACAGAAATCATATGTTCAGGAAAAGGGAATTGGAAAGAAACTATTGCAAATGTGTAAGAAGGAGCCGAAGAGATTGGTGCAGATAAATTGTATCTCTGTGCATGGTCAGCTGAGGATTCAGTAGCTTTTTATCAGAAAAACGGCTGTATACCTTCAATAGAGATTAACGAGGAACTATGGCTGAGGACAGAAATAATTATTCAACTGGAAGTCGATGCCTAATGAGGTAGAAAGTCTGAACCAGGCAGAAGAAATAATTGATGATGCAAAAAGAGGTGTGTCTGTTTTATAGGCACACCTCATTATGTATTATACAACAATTATGAAAACAAGTCTATACCTTTTTTTGAAAAAATGTTAGAATGGTTGTGTGGCAGGAAATGGTGATCGTGAGGGGATGTGCAGGAATTATGAAGAGAAGGAGAAACGCCAAATGAAAGTATTAGGGAATAGCAGGGAAGCAGAAGAACAGCAGTTGAAAAAAATCCTGGAAGTTGCACAGAACAATTTAGAGCGGACCAGGAAACGTCAGGAGGGGTTGTCAGAGCAGCTGAAAGAAATGTTGGACAACTTTGATGCGGAAGAGAAGCAGATGAATGCGCTGTGGAATAATACGAAGTCAATGTTCCAGGAAAGCAAACGTGAATTGCTTCGCTGCATCAAATCCAGTAAAAAGCCATATTTCGGAAGAATTGATTTTAAAGCAACCGGGGCTTCTGAGACAGAATCTTACTATGTAGGTCGTGTCGGTATTTCTCCGGACGGAGTGGAGCTACTGGTCATTGACTGGAGAGCACCGATAGCATCCGTGTATTATGAAAATGCACTTGGACCTTGTACTTATGAGGTGAAGGGCGTTACAGAAGGTGAAACGGTTGTTCATGAGATAGAGCTGACCGGAAAACGCACCTACGAAATCGAAGATGGTAAGCTGATTGATTTTTATGATTCGGATATTGTGGCAAATGACGAGCTTCTTACAAAGTTTCTGGCAAAGAGTAAACGGGCTGTGTTGGGAGAGATTATCGGAACCATACAAAAGGAACAAAATGCGATTATCCGAATGTCTCCGAAGACAAATTTAATTGTGCAGGGAGTGGCAGGTTCCGGAAAGACAACTGTGGCAATGCACCGGATTTCATATATTTTGTATAACTACGAGCAGTTTCGCCCGGTTGATTTTTATATTGTGGGAAGCAACCGTATTTTATTAAATTATATTACCGGTGTGCTACCGGAGCTGGATGTATACGGCGTTTCACAGATGACGATGGAACAGCTGCTTACCCGTCTGCTTTATGAGGATTGGGATGACAAAAAGTATGAGGTTGTGGCAACAAATCCAAATAACAAAGAGGCATACCGGAAAGGCGAATATGCGTGGTTTCATAAGTTAGAAGCCTTTTGTGACGAATATGAAGCAAAGGTAATACCGACGGAATCGGTAGTGATTGAAAAGAACGGGACGGTACTATTAGAGAAGAAGTCGATTGAAAATTACAGAATGAGTAATCCACAAATGTCGGTTCAGGCAAAAATTAATGCGCTGAATGAATGGTTGCTTGGGAAACTGGAAAATGAATTGACCGGAAAATCGATTTCTTATACACCGGAAGAAAAAAAGGAGCTGAATAGAAGCTGTAAAGTTCATTTTGGAAGAGATGAATGGAAGGGTTCTTTGTTCGATTTGTATGAGGAGTTTTTGAAAAGGCAGAGGAAATGCGGCAGCAATATTTTTGCAGAACGCGGGAAATATGATGTTTATGACCTTGCGGCACTGGCCTATCTGTACAAGCGGATTAAGGAGATTGACCCAATCCGCGAAGCGTCCCATGTCGTTATTGATGAGGCACAGGATTTCGGAATGATGGTATACGCCACTCTTGCATATTGTCTCAGAGGTTGTACGTATACGATTATGGGTGATGTTTCCCAGAATATACATTATGGTTATGGGTTAAATGATTGGGAGGAGTTACGCAACCTGATTCTGACAGGAGATTATGATAACTTTGGCATTTTGAAAAAAAGCTATCGTAATACGGTAGAAATATCGGAGTTTGCCACGGAAATACTACGTCACGGCAGTTTTTCGATTTATCCGGCAGAGCCGATTTTGCGTCACGGAAAGCCGGTGAGTATGTCGGCATATGATACGGAAGAGGAAATGAACCGTGCGGTTGTAAGCATCCTTAAGAATTGGGAGAAGGAAGGCCATGGAACGATTGCAGTGATATGTGCAGACGGGCAGGAAGCAGACAAGGTAACCGATATGCTTGGCAAAGAAATATCGTTAGCGGATAGTAATCCGGCGACTGCTGTATTTAACGAGGGGGTGATGGTGCTTCCTGTGGAATACACGAAGGGACTGGAATTCGATGCGGTAGTATTGTATCATCCGTCCAAGGAAAACTATCCGTCGGAGGACCGGTACGTAAAGCTTCTGTACGTAGCAGCAACCAGAGCCTTGCATGAACTGGCAGTGGTACATTTACACGATTTGACGGAATTGATTGCAATTCCTGTATCGGAAGAAAAAAGACTGAGTTCCTTGGAAAGACAACAGGATACGTTGCATGTGGCAACACCTCGTGTTGTTCCGAAGATTACGGAGGAAAAAAAGCAGACGGAGCTTGCAAGGATTCTTGAGCGGACAACAAAGCGCTATGGACTGAATCAGCCGAAAGAATCGGTGGAAGCAGTAGGAAAAACAGTGGCGGTCCCGGAAGTTGATCCGGCACTTAATACGTCACCGTATCAGTTTAATTCGCCTGTAGAGGCGAAGAAAATGACACCGAAAGGGCACAGTAGGATTGATTGTGGGGTGCGTTGGGTAAAGAAATCAAAGACCTTTGTAGATTTTGTGAGCAACTATGGAATCCTTCGAGTGACGCCGCTTACAGAAGAAATCGTCCGGGTGCGGTTTGTCAAAGGACAGGCGGATTTATTTCCGGATGGAAATTGGAAGTATACGGGAGAAAAAAAGCCCTCGTTTCTCACCAGAGAAAATGCAACCGTATATGAAATCGTTACGAAAAAGCTTGTGGTGCGAATAGAGAAAAAGAGCGGAGCACTTGCATTTTTTGACACGAAAGGAATACTTCTTCTGAAAGAATCTGTGAAAGAACCGCGCCTGATAGAAACGGACCTTTCAAAGACGTGGAATTATTTTGAATGGGAAAAGAATGAAAAAATAGTTGCAAAAGGAATTCTGGATACGGATTTGCAACAGGTAAACGGAAAGGCGCGTTATATTTCCATTGGAGGAAAGAAAAAACGGATGCCGCTCCTGCTTTCCCAGAAAGGGTATGGTATTTCTGTTTCCGCTGAGGATACGGTTTCTTTTTGCGGTGTGGGAATGTATGGACAATACATTTGCACAGAAAAGGAAAAGCAGATTGACTATTATGTTTTATTTGGAGGAAGCATCGAAGAGAATCTGCGGTTGTATAAGGGGTTTGTGTAATACCAGGAAGTTCTAAAACTATGTGTAATTTAAGTCAGGAAATTGAAGAACGCGCACGTGAACAAGGTCTGGAATAAGGAATGTGAACTGGATGAGAAATATATTTGATGATAAGATGATGGAAAAGCTGGAAATTCTGGCGAAGATAACCGTTTCTGATGAGGAAAAGCAAAAGACGATGGAAGAGATGGAGCGATTGCTTTCTTATGTGGAGCAGTTAAACGAGTTGGATACGGATGGTGTGGAGCCGTTGACACACTGGGAGAAGAATCAGGACCAGGTCTTTCGTGAGGATGTGGTCACAAACACGGATGGAAAAGAAGCAACGCTTTGTAATGCACCGAAGGTGCGGGACGGGCAGTTTGTTGTGCCGAAAACGGTATAGGGGGTGTGTCATGGATTTGTTACGGATAGAAGCAACAGCACTTTCGCGGAAAATAAAGAATGGTGCCCTTTCGGTTGCAGATGCGGCCTCTTTCTTTCGGGAGCGCATTAGACAGTCAGAGCCGAAGCTTGGCGCATTTCTGAGCCTTCAGACGGAGGAGGCTCTGCAAAACAGAATCAAAGAAGTACAGGAGGGGATAGAGAGCGGAAGATATCACGGTCCCCTTGCCGGGGTACCGATTGCCGTAAAGGATAACATTTGCACGAAGGGACTTAGGACCACCTGTGGATCAAAAATGCTGGAGAATTTTGTGCCGCAGTATGATGCCACTGTAGTACAAAGGCTGCAGGATGCCGGAATGATTGTCCTCGGAAAAACGAATCTGGATGAGTTTGCCATGGGTAGCACCACGGAGACCTCGGCCTTTTCCCTGACAAAAAATCCGTGGAATCCGGCACATGTACCAGGGGGTTCTTCCGGCGGCTCCTGCGCGGCGGTGGCAGGGGGAGAGGTACCTCTTGCCCTTGGGTCTGATACGGGAGGCTCGGTACGACAGCCTGCTGCTCATTGTGGGGTGGTAGGGTTAAAGCCAACTTACGGCAGAGTGTCCCGTTATGGTCTGATTGCCTATGCCTCTTCTTTGGATCAAATCGGTCCGATTGGAAGGACGGTTGCAGATTGCAGGGCATTCTATGAGGTGATAAAGGGAGCAGATGAAAAAGATGCTACGCTGGGGAAATCCGTAGAGAATGACAGTGCCGCCACAGAAGCGGCCGGTCTGTTGAGCAAAACTAATGTACGCGGCATGCGTTTTGCGCTTCCAAAGGAATATTTCGGAGAAGGAACAGACCCTGCGGTAGCAGATGCAGTGCGAGGCGTGGCAAAGCTGTTGGCGAAAAACGGTGCGCTGGTGGAAGAGATTTCGCTGCCGCTTACAACGTATGCGGTCTCGGCGTATTACATTATTGCTTGTGCGGAGGCAAGCTCTAATCTGGCAAGGTATGACGGTGTAAAATACGGATTTCGGACTGCAGACCGGGAAGACCTGCATGCCATGTATAAAAAGAGTCGTACCGAGGGCTTTGGCAGAGAGGCAAAACGTAGAATATTGCTTGGTTCCTTTGTCTTAAGTGAGGGATATTATGATGCTTACTATTTGAAGGCATTAAAAACGAAACGTCTGATTGCGGAAGAGTTTGACAGAGTATTTGCTTCCTATGACTGCATTTTGGCTCCGACGGCACCGACAACGGCACCAAAGCTTGGGAAAAGCCTTCAGAATCCGTTGCAGATGTATCTGGCAGATGCGGATACAGTAGCGGTGAATCTGGCGGGACTTCCGGCGATTAGTGTACCCTGCGGTCTGGATAATAACGGTCTTCCGATTGGTGTGCAGTTTATCGGGAACCGGTTCTGTGAGGAGACTTTATTCGCAGCAGCGGCAGAGTATGAAGCACTGCGCGGAGCGTTTCCGATAACGGAGAAGGGAGTGTACTCGGATGGAAGATAAGAAGGGAATCGTTTCAAAGAAATCGTCAGTTGTCCGAACAGAGTATGATACCGTGATTGGTTTGGAAGTGCATATTGAGTTGTCCACAAAGACTAAGATTTTTTGCGGATGCTCCACAAAGTTCGGAGCATTGCCGAACACACAGACCTGTCCGGTCTGTACCGGAATGCCGGGAAGTCTGCCGGTGCTGAATAAAGCAGTCGTGGAGTCGGCAATTGCCCTGGGACTTGCGACGAATTGTACGATTAGCAGGCGTACCTTGTTTGACCGTAAAAACTACTTTTATCCGGACAATCCGCAGGATTATCAGATTTCCCAGTTGTATGCGCCGATTTGTAAACAGGGATATCTGACGATAGAGACATCGGACAGTGCAAAAATCCGCATCCATGAAATGCACATGGAAGAGGATGCGGGAAAGCTGACGCATATAGAAAGCTGTGATGCAGGGGAGCATGCTGCGGCATGTTCCTTAGTGGATTACAATCGTAGTGGTGTTCCCTTGATAGAGATTGTGTCGGAACCGGACCTTAGTACAGCCGAAGAAGTGATTGCCTATTTGGAAAAGCTTCGTATGATTTGTCTCTATCTTGGAATTTCTGATTGTAAGCTCCAGGAGGGGTCCATGCGCGTGGATGTGAATCTTTCGGTGAAGAAAGCCGGAAGTAAGGAGCTTGGCACCCGGACGGAGATGAAGAATTTAAACTCCTTTAAGGCAATTACCCGCGCCATTGCTACCGAAAGAGAGAGGCAGATTGCCTTGCTGGAAGTGGGCGGCGAGGTGGTACAGGAAACAAGACGCTGGGACGACGGAGCAGGAGCTTCCTTCCCGATGCGTTCCAAGGAGGATTCCAAGGATTATAGGTACTTTCCGGAGCCGGATTTACCACCGGTGATGATTTCGGAAGAATGGATTGAGAAGCTAAGAAAACGGCAGCCGGAGTTTCAGGAAGAAAAGGCACTTCGTTTTCAGACGCAATACAAAATTCCGGCGTATGATGCGCAGATACTGACGCAGTCCGCCCATTTGGCACAGCTTTTTGAAGAGACGGCGCAGCTGTCCGGACAGCCGAAAAAGACGGCAAACTGGTTTATGGGAGAACTGCTTCGAGTACTGAAAGAGATGCAGACGGAGCCGGAGAAGCTTTGCTTTACACCAAAGCACGCGGCAGACTTAATTCTTGCAGTGGAAGCCGGAAAAATCAATCAGGCGAATGCGAAGGCTGTGTTTGAAAAGATTGTAACGGAGGATACAGAACCTTTGTCTTATATGGAAGCGCATGGTTTGCTTTGCTTGTCGGATGCAGGGGCATTGCAGACCGCAATCAATGAAGTGATGGCCGAGCAACCGTCGATTGTGGAGGAATACCGTGCAGGAAAGGAAAAGGTGTTCGGATTTTTGGTCGGTCAGGTGATGAAGAAAACGAAAGGAAAGGCGGACCCGGGTCTGGTAAATGAGCTGTTAAAAAAAGTACTGAGGCAGAGAATGTGAGATGTAATAGGATTCTTTCCCGTTTTTTCTTGACAAATGAGTACAGGATTGTTAAAATACACTGTAACATGATAATGTGAGAAAGAGGAAATGCTTATGAGCCGAATGGTGTTATCTATTTTAGTGGAAAATACGGCTGGCGTGTTAAGCCGGATTTCCGGTTTGTTCAGCCGACGCGGCTATAATATTGACAGTCTGTCCGTGGGGGAAACGGAGAATCCGAAGTATTCCCGTATGACGGTAGCGGTCAGCGGCGAGGACGGTATTTTAGAGCAGATTCGCAAACAGCTTGCAAAATTGGTAGATGTGGTAGAAATCAAAGAGCTGTTACCGAACGAATCGGTTTGCAGAGAACTGGTGTTAGTGAAGGTACAGGCAAACCAGAAGCAACGTTCGGCGATTATTTCCGTTGCGGATATTTTCCGGGCAAAGATTGTTGATGTGGCGCCGGAGTCCTTAATGGTTGAGTTGACCGGAAATCAGGCAAAGATTGACGCATTTATCAAGCTTTTGGAAGGCTTTACGATTAAGGAAATCGTTCGTACCGGTATTACGGGCCTGGTGCGCGGCGCGGGGGATATTGCCGATTATATTTCGGATTAGTAGTTTTATGAGCGTACGACGCATTATGCGCATACCATAAATAATTTTTAGGAGGATACAAAAATGGCAAAGATTTATTATCAGCAGGATTGTAATCTTGCACTGCTGGACGGCAAGACGGTGGCTGTCATCGGCTACGGCAGTCAGGGACATGCTCATGCACTGAACATGAAGGATTCCGGTGTACATGTAGTGATTGGCTTGTACGAGGGCAGCAAGTCCTGGGCAAAGGCGGAGGCTGCCGGCTTTGAGGTATATACGGCGGCAGAGGCTGCAAAGAGAGCAGACATTATCATGATTCTCATTAACGATGAGAAGCAGAAGAAGATGTACGAGGAGTCTATCGCTCCGAATCTTCAGCCGGGCAATATGTTGATGTTCGCACACGGTTTCGCAATTCACTTCGGTCAGATTATTCCGCCGAAGGATGTTGATGTTGTTATGATTGCTCCGAAGGGACCGGGTCATACCGTAAGAAGCCAGTACCAGGAAGGCAAGGGTGTTCCGTGCTTAATCGCAGTACATCAGGATGCTACCGGTAAGGCACACGAGCTGGGTCTTGCTTACGCACTTGCTATCGGCGGCGCAAGAGCAGGTGTGTTACAGACGACGTTCCGTGAAGAAACCGAAACGGATCTGTTTGGTGAGCAGGCAGTTCTTTGCGGCGGCGTAACCGCTCTTATGAAGGCCGGATTCGAAACGCTTGTTGAAGCAGGTTATGAGCCGGAGAGCGCATACTTCGAGTGTATCCACGAGATGAAGCTCATTGTTGACCTTATCTTCCAGAGCGGCTTCCAGGGTATGAGATACTCTATCTCCAACACCGCAGAGTACGGTGATTACATTACCGGACCGAAGATTGTTACCGAAGAAACCAAGAAGGCTATGAAGCAGGTATTAAAGGACATCCAGGAGGGTGTATTTGCACGTAACTGGCTTACCGAGAATCAGGTTGGCTGCCCGAACTTCAACGCAATGAGAAGAAAGGAAGCAAACCATCAGTTAGAGGAAGTCGGCGCAGAGCTTCGTAAGCTTTACAGCTGGAACAACGAGAACAAGTTGATTGATAACTAAATCGTTGGAATTGAATAAAAAATAGTAGACAGTCCCTTTTCGGAGGCAAAGAGTGATTCGATGCGCCGGAAGGGGCTGTTTTTGATTTTTTTCTTGAAAATGTAAAGAAAACTTCTTGCATTTTTCTTTATATATGGTGTATAATATAGGTAAGAAACTGTAAGATTGGAGGAATGCATATGGCACAGGCTGTTAATGTTAATTTTAAACTGGATGCAGATGTTAAAAAAAGTATGGAAGAAGTATGTGCAGAATTGGGATTATCCATGAGCGCAGCATTTACCGTGTTTGCAAAAAAGGTTGGCAGAGAAAAACGTATTCCGTTTGAAGTTTCAGTAGACCCGTTCTATTCCGAGAGTAATATTCGCTATCTGGAAAACTTGGTACGCGATATAAAGGACGGAAAGGCACACTTTACAGAACATGATTTAATAGAGGTGGATGAATGAAGCTGTTGTGGGAAGACAGAGCATGGGATGATTACTTGTATTGGCAAACCCAGGACAAGAAAACACTGAAGAGAATCAATGCGATCATCAAGGATATCCAGAGAAGTTCTTTTGATGGATTAGGAAAGCCGGAGCCGCTGAAAGAGAATTTGAGTGGATTGTGGAGCAGAAGAATAGATGATGTTAATCGGATTGTATATTACGAGCAGGATGAAAGTATATATATAGTTTCATGCAGAGGACACTATGAGTAGTTTAGAATAAAAAATAGTAGACAGTCCCTTTTCGGAGGCAGAGAGTGATTTGATGCGCCGGAAGGGGCTGCTTTTGATACATTCTAATACATATAAGGTTGAAAAAAAATAAATTTTTTGGTATGATAAGAGCATCACAATACAGGTGGTGCTTTTTATGTTAAAAATAGCAGTCGTAGACGATGAATATATGGTAGCGGCACAGACGGAACGCCTACTGATAGAGGAGTGTAAGGAGTTACAGTTAGAAGCGGAAATTGATGTGTTGGGCTCCGGGGAAGAAGCAGTTCGCTTTTTAGAAAGCGGGAATATATATCATATCATTTTCCTGGACATTGAAATGGGAATATGCAACGGTATCGATGTGAGCCGTTATATCCGGGATATGCTGCAGGATGAGACTACGCAGCTTGTGTATGTTTCCGGGAAGAACGGATATGACAGACAGCTATTTGAGTTTCGACCGTTTGGCTTTATAGAGAAGCCCGCAACTGCGGAAAAGATGCAAGAGGTGCTTTCAAAGTATGTGCGTATCTATGGTCAGAAGCAGGATATGTTCGAGTACAAGGTGGGACACGGAGCTTATTTTGTAAAGTTAAGTGACATACTGTATTTTGAAAGTATGAATCGGAAAGTAAAAATTAAGACGGTAAAGGCTGAGAATATATTTTATGGTTCTGTTCAGAAGCTGTCAGAACAATGCCTAAGCAGTGGGTTCTTTATGCCACATAAGTCATATATCGTAAATTACCGTTTTGTAAAGTCCTTTCATCCGGACTGTCTGTACTTAGTAAATGACGAAAGAATCCCGATTGCGAAAGGAAAACGGAAGGAAGTCGCAAAGTTGCAACTGAGAATGGAGAATGGGGGGATGCAAAGTGAGGTTTGATACCTATACGATAATATATTTGATAACGAATGTGTTTAGTATCGTAGTAAATCATAGATTTATGATGGCATTTTTTGAGCAAAGGCGTTCCAAAACATGGGTATGTG
>CAZSQM010000014.1:0-78693 GCA_964609025.1 uncultured Lachnospiraceae bacterium
ATGCGCACTCGCGCGCTTGGAAGATGTCGCAAGCGACCGCGCCAGACGCCGAGAGTCCGCAAGCGGACTCTTTGTTCTTTTATAGGTTTCGGGTGTCAAAAGGCGGCTCCCGATTACGGAACTTTGTACCGAAGAAAGAGTCCTTTCTCCGGTGCAAAGTTTCTTTGGTATCAGGATGCGTTTTGACACCCGAAACTTTATAGAAAATGCCGTGTTTCTTCATCAAAAGCGAGGAAAAACGCGGGAAAAGCGGTTTTTTGCTTGTCAAATAAAGAGAAGAATGATATAATTATGATGAAAGGAGTCTGTCTATGTCGTTTAAAGGATATAAATTAAAAGCGAAATTGTATGCTGCGCATTCCAATATAGCAGGAAATGTCGAGAATACGCATTTTCATACGTTTACGATAGTTTTGTATCTGAAAGATTTGAATGAAGATATGGACTTTTTTTTTCATACGGAAAAAGAGATTAATGAGTGGCTGGCACCGTATCAGAACAAGGAACTGTCGAATACGGAGCTGTTTCGCGGAAAATCGACGACATTGGAAGCAATCGGAGATACCTTTTACGACGAGTGGGTAGAGAGGGCAAAAGCCCTGAATTTTGAACTGATTCGTCTGGATATTTATGAAAATCCGATTCGGACCTATTCGGTATCGGATAAAATGTTGGACGCAGATGTCAATGAAATCAGTGCGATGCCGTATGCGTTTACCGATACGATTGAACACGTGGAAGAGGACGGTTATATCCGGGAAGCCGCGGCAACGGTACAGGAGGAAGCAGAGCAACCCGCTTGTGAAGCCGGAGCCGTGACAGATGCGGAAACTGACGTCCCGGAGAAAGACCGGGAGGAGAACGGAACAGAAGAAGAGAAAGAAGAAAGAAAAGAAAACGGGAAAGAAAACAGGAAAGAAAACAGGAAGAGCGCCGGGGAAAGAAGTTTTTTGCTTGCCTTAAAGCTTATCGGAGCGATTCTTTTGTTCGGCGCTGTTGCCGCCGCTATTTTATATTCCATGATGATCAGCGGGAATTATCCGCAGGGGTCGGATACACTGTGCCATTTGTACAGGGCGGACGTGCTGTTAAGCAGTATAAAAGAGGGGGTATTCTATCCCTTATACGATAAGATGTGGTATAACGGCGTTGAAATTATGCGTTATTGGGCGCCGATTCCGCTTTACATACTGGCGGCCCTGGAGGCAGCCGCCGGTTCCGTTTTAGGCGGATATCTTTTGTTTGTGGCTTCGGTATTTTTGATAGGAGCCATCGGCTGGTTACTGCTCGGAGTAAAATTAAACAGGATAGGGTTGTCGGTATTTGTCGGTATCATCTGGTTCTTTTTACCGGAGAATATGCGACTGATTATATTGGACGGCAATCTACCCCGGGTCGTTATCAATACGGCAATGCCGTTTTTGCTGTTGGCGGTTTGGAATGTGATAGAAGAAAAACGCCGGAAGCATATCATACCGCTTACGTTTTTGATTGCCTTCATCGGACTGTGTCATATCGGTATTGCGTTGATGGCGGTTGCAACGCTGGTGATTTTTCTTTGTTTTTACGGAAAGAAAAATCATGCCTGGCCGGAAGTGAGAATGGTGCTTGTATCAGTGGTAATCGGACTGCTGTTAACCGGTATCTGGCTTGTGCCGTCGCTGCACGGAAGCGGTGCCGGAAATTCCGCGGGCGGCAATCAGGTTATGCAGTATTTCTTTGAGAGCGCGTTTGTATCGTTAAATCCGGTATCGCGCTGGAACGGAAACCTGACCGTGTTTTACTACGGGCTGTCGGTACTGGTCATTTCGGTATTCGGTCTGTTTCTCGGAACAAAGAAAACGCTGCCGGGCTTTGCAACCGGAGTGATTATTTTTATCTGTACCACCAAATCGGTATACCAGCTGTTTGAAAAGCTCCCGTTCAGCCAGTTTTTGTGGATGATACGTTTTGTGACAATTTCGATGGCGTTTGTGATGCTGTCCCTTCTGCTTTGGAAAGGACTGAAACGGTACGTTGTTTTGATTATCTGCGGCTTGCTTGTAGTAGACTGCCTTCCCTCTTACCGCTATATTTATGAGGAGAAGGAAAACCGGGTGGCGGATGTTTCCGCGAATCAGTATGCGCTTGGCGAACGTCTGCTTTTCAATAAGGCAAAGGAGCTTACCACGCAGAGAATGGCGGTGTTCGACCTTAGTACCTACGGCGCGTTTGCACCGTACTATGTTGCGGGCGTGGAGAAAAAGGTTCCGTATACTTTTGGCGCCGGCTGGGAAGGAGCCCGAACCGCGAGAAATATTGTAATGCTTAACGGTGCAATCGAGGGAGGGCATTATGCCTATGTATTCGACCGCAGTATTGAGCTCGGAACCGATACGCTGGTGTTTGACGTGACGGTGCTGAAAAACCGGGAAAACGATGTGGAAAACCTCGTTGCCGAAGGAAAACGGCAGGGCTACGAATTGATTGAGCGCACGGAGAAAAATCTTTTGTTCCACAGGGAAACACAGGAGTGCTTCGGTGTGGTATCTCGTTATGAGAATATTGCCATCGGAAAGGCCGCAACGGATATTGCTATGCTGTATCCGTCCTTTAAGGAAGGGACTTCCGAAAATCTAAGCGATTATACGGTGGAGGAGTTGTCCGGTTATCAGCGGATTTATTTATCGGATTTTACCTACAAGGATAAGGCACAGGCGGAGGAAATGCTGACGGAGCTTGCAAATCGCGGCGTAAAGATTTTTATTGATATGAACAAAATTCCTGTGAATGCGGAAACGAATCTGCAGGAAATCTTCGGTGTGGGGGTTCAGATGATTACGTTTCAGGACAGTTTCCCGGTGATAGAATACGGGGAGGACTCGTATAAAACGCGAGGGTTTGTGTCGGGAATGGAGAAATGGAAAGCCAATTACCTGATTGGACTTTCCGAGGTTACCGGTTCCGGTGAGGTTAACGGAGTCCGGCTTCCGTTCTGCGGCGTGAAAAATAACGAAAATATTGTATTTTTGGGTTATAATTTTGTATATTATGCCGAAATAAGTAATGATATAATAGGAGTAAGATTATTATCCGATCTAATGGGAATGGAGCAGGACAAGTTGCCGGAGCGCACGCTTGTACCGCTGGAAATTTCATACGGAGGTCGTGAGATTACCATTCACAGCGAGTATGACAATGTGAATACGACGTTGGCGAATATTGACATATTCCGCGGCGACAGGGAATACCGGGAGGAAAATCATTTGGTTGTAGTGGATCGGGGGACTACCGTGCTGACAATGAAATACCCGTATTTTACGGAAGGCATGGTGCTTTCGATGATTGGATTGCTTTGTTTTTTTGGATATATTGGGTTTCTGGTTCGGAGAAGGAGAAGTTTGAAGGTAGAGAAGACTGTGAGGTGACAGGATGAAGAAAAGAAAACGGATGTACTTGTTTTTGGCGCTGGCGGCAGTGATGATGTTTCCGGGCAGGGCGAGCGCAGCGGAGAAAATTTCGATTGACGGCAGTTTTTCCGACTGGGACGGGATTGCCGTGACGGCATTGAATGACCATTATCAGGCATCTGCCGTATATGATGATGTTTTCCTTTATCTTCATGTGAAAGAAGGAGAAAGCAATCCCTGGGATAGTTTGCCGACGCTTCACATTAATGTAGACGGAACGGTAAAGGGGATTGTTTTGAACAAAGGACAGGCAACCGCAGACGGGGAAATCCTCCCGCTTCAGGTTATGAACAGCTGGTGGATCGGGATTAACAATGCCTCCGGAGCGGTGATGCGTGAGAACAATCGGAATGAATGGGAAGTCAGGATTCCGGTCCGGGCGGCATTTACGGCGAATGAGTGCGACCGGTTTGCCTATAATACGGAGCCGTACGAGGTCGGAAGTATCCGCGTACTATGGAATCTGGGCAATGAGGTTGTGACGCAGGCGGCGGTATCGCTTGAGGATGCTTCTTCCGCGGTGACACCGAGCCCGGTACCGAGTATTACGCCGACGGTGGCACCGACCCCGGCACCGAGCATTGCGCCGACGGCGGCACCGACTGCGGTACCGAGCATTGCGCCGACCGTAGCGCCGACGGGTGCGCCTTCTCAGGGAGAAAACAGTTTTGTAATAGACGGTTATTATGATGACTGGGAGGGAATACCGAAGACAAAGATTTCTTACGGCAGTCATAACCAGAACGAGTATCATGAGGCTGCGCTTGTAACGGACGGTGATTACCTTTATGCCTATGTCCGGATGTGCGACCTGTATCATACGCAGATACCGGTAAACGAATATTATTTGACGATTAACGGAGTTACGAAGGCATTTAATATTCTGGGCTGTGATTCCGAGGGAAATGTGGATTATACGTTAAATGTCTATCAGCTGCCTTATGGAAGGCATACGACAGGCTTAGGCGTATTTTACCGCGATAATGCGGCAAAAGCTCTGGGCGAGGCGGCGGTGACGATTACCGCGGGATTCCCGAACGATACAATGGAATTTCGGATTCCGATACCCGTTCTGGAAGAGCTTTACGGCCTTCAAAAGGGAACGATTGCAAACGGTTCCGGAATAGAACTTTTCAATCCGAATATCGGACCGGAAAAGGTAGTTGTGGTAGGAACTTCTACCGGTACGGTTGTGGGGATTGCTTTGTGCATAGCAAGCGTTGGCACGGTATTGTTTTATAGAAAGAGAAGGAAACTGATAGGAGCATGAATTTTTTAGTAATAGGCGCCCTTCTTATCTGGGTCTACCTGCTAAGTGTATTCAAGAGAGCAAAGCTGGATTTTTTTCACTACATAACGGGAAGCGTAGGCGCATTTTTGTTTATGATGATTTTTATCCAGCCGTTAGTGACAGGTTTGCTGATACAACTGGTGACTTCGGTTACCGGTGTGTTCGGAAAGCTTACCGGGGTATTTGAGGCGTATCGTGATTACAGCATTTTGTTTGTCACCAACGATGTGACGAAGGAGTCGATTTCCTTATATGTGGATTATGAATGCTCCGGTGTTATCGAGATGATGGTGTTTGTGTCATTGCTGGCGTTTTTTCAGGTTTATGAGGTCTGGCAGAGAATTGTTATCGGCATTTTGGGCTGTGTTGCGATTTTCTTTTCCAATGTGCTGCGGATTTTTATTATATGTTTTATGATAAAGGTCGGAGGTAATGACGTTTATTATATGGCGCATACGATTGTGGGACGGCTGGTGTTTTATGCATTTGCTATTTTGCTGTATTATTATGTGTTCACATATGCGCAGATAAAAAAGCAAAAGGTAGGAGGATTTAGCTATGCACAGCATAATAAAGACTCTGTCCAATGAGATTGTGTTCTGGATGGCGTGGGTTGTAATTCCGCTTATTATGGAGGTACTGCCGGCGCTGTTCGGAGTGATTCTTCTAATTGTAAAAAAAATTCGCTATAAAAAGGAGAAAGAACTTACTTACTTTCCGGAAATTACGCTGATTATTCCGGTTTACAATTCTGCCGGGACGTTAGCGGAGTGTTTGGAGTCCGTGGATTCCTCCACTTATCCGAATTCCAGCATTTCCGTTATGTTGGTGGATAACGGGAGCAAAGATCATAGCTTTGCCATTTATCAGAAATATCAGCAGGAGCATTCGAACCTGAACATCAAGTGGCTCAGCGCCAAGCAGGGGAAATCGAGGGCGCTTAATATGGCGTTGTTCAACAGTGAAGGGAAATACATTATTCACATTGACAGCGACGGAAAGCTTCATCCGGACGCTCTTATGAATATGGTGAAGCGCTTTGAGGCAAATGAAAAGGTTTCCTGCATGACCGGCGCCATTCTTACCAATCCGGAGGCAATTGACGCGGAGAAGAACGTATTTAAGCGGATTCTGATGAAAACCGAATTCTACGAATACGCGCAGGCCTTTTTGGCGGGGCGCAATTACGAGGCGGAGTTAAACAGTATTTTTACTTTGTCGGGCGCTTTTTCGGCGTTTCGCAAGTCAACCATACTCAAAACGCAGCTTTACAATACGGAAACGGTATGTGAGGATACCCATGTAACCTTTCAGATTCGCTACCTTTTGAAAAAGAAAATCGATATTTGCGAAAATGCTATTTTCTTTGTAGAGCCGATTGAAGGAATGGATCGTCTGTATGTGCAGCGGCAAAGGTGGCAGCGCGGGGAAATCGAGGTAATTCATATGTTCCCGGAACGGAACAAAAAGGGCCCTGTGTTTACCAATCTTATGTCCAGAATATTGGTGTTTGACCATACGTTTGCGTTTCCGCGGATGATTTGGTATCTTGCTTTGATTTGTTTAAGTTTTGTCGGGTATCCGTTCCGTTATATTGTCATATCTACCGTATTGATTTATGTGATGTATGTAGTTTCGGCATTTTTATATTATATCAATATCTGCTTGTTTCTGAATTGGGAAAAAGAGCTGCGGCGTTATTACAGCAGAAAAATAGTGTATATCACGATACTTCCGATGTTGAACTTTACGGTATACTGGTTCCGTCTGGCCGGCATCATTAACAGTATCAAGGGAACCAGCTCCTGGCGTACCAAGGGCTTTCCGGAGGAAATTGCCGCGGCAAGGGAGATTATAAAAAAGGATTTTTCCGCATTTTCGCGGGTAATCGGGCAACTGAGAAAATTGATATATCAGGATGACAGGTATGGTGAAAGTGAAAAAGAAAAACAGAACGGGTAAGAAACTAACGGTATGCGCCGTGCTGCTCGGTGTGGCGTGCAGTCTTCTGACATTGATAGAACTTCTGGGTGCCAGAAGCAGTTATCTTGAACAATACAGCAAGGATACGGAGCTGTATTTAAGGATGCTGGTAACCAACGGCGGATATCGGGCGCAGCAGCTTGGCGTGGATATTGCGGAGGGGATTATCAGTACCATTGAGTCGGACTTCCCGACCTCGGCGAAGGTTTATTGTCTGGTCGGCAAAGATGATACGATTCTGTTCCTGCGTGATGCGGCGGAAACCGCAGAACTGTTTGATACTACCGTTGAGGAGTATCTCGGAAGCGGGACAAAGAGCCGGATTCCGGCAGTCACGACGACAACAGAGCGTCTGCAAAACGGCAGCCGGTATCTGGTGACGAGATTGGATTTGGAAACCGAAATCGGTTTTATCACCGTGGCAATTTGTACGCAGGAGGCGTATTTACTTGCCGCAGGGGGACTGGATGTACTGTTGCAGCGTAACCTGCTTTATGTGGGATTATTAGTGATTGCCTATCTTGCGAGCGTTGTGTTCCTTACCAGTAAAATCAGGGAAAAGGAAGCAAAAGAAGAAGAACTTGCAGGGAAACTTTCGCAGGACAGGGGAGTAATCGAGCGGCTGGAAAAAAGCCTGGAAAGCCGGAATAAGGGAGAAGCAATCGAAGGCGAGGGCGGATTTTATACCAAAGAGGTGGTAGAGCGCGTGCTTTCCGAGCTGACGCCGGAGCAGCGGGAGAGAAGCTGGCAGGTAGTAATTCATCTGGATGAGGAGGATCAGACGATGCTTGTGCGCCTTGGCGTTTTGCTGGACCGGCTGTTAAACGGGGTAAGCGTCTGTTGCCTTTGGGAGGAAAACGAGTACCGTGTGCTTATGCTGAACACAGAGGAGGAAGGTGCTGTGAATTTTGCAAAGCAATTTATTTTGCAGTACCAGAATATGTTCCAAAAGGACATAGACAGTACCCGGATTACGATCGTCAGGTTATAGGAGAGGTGTCATGAGATACAGTCAGTACAAGTTTAACTTTTATCTGAATGCAAGCCACGCAATTTATATTAAGGGGGAGTTGGGAGCGTCCCATCCTCATACCTGGGAAATAATTGTAAAGACGATTAAAAGTCAGAAGGGCTTTATGCTGTTCCATGAGGTGGAAAAAAAGATAGAGCAGTTTCTGGACCCGTTCCAGAATAAATTTCTCAATGATTTTTCACCGTTTGATGTAATGAATCCGACACTGGAGAATATTACCGCTTATTTATTGGAGCAGTTAGATAATATACTGGAGCCGTTAGGGTGGATTATATTTTATATCGAAATCGCAGAAACACCGACAAGATCTTATATTATCAGTCGTGTGGAAAATAATATTATCAGCGATTTGCAAATGAAAAACATAGTAACCAATATTATTGATCACGGTTTTAACGAGGAATAGTTCATGAACGAGGAGAGCAGAATCGCCGTGCTGATTCCGAGCCTTTCGCCGGATGAAAAACTGACGGCGGCAGTACGGGAAATCAGACAAGCCGGCTTTGAACGGATATTAATCGTAAACGATGGCAGTACCGCCGAATACGACACTTATTTTTGCGATGCCGAAGCTCTGGGAGCTACGGTAATTCGGCATGCGGTTAATTTGGGAAAGGGACGTGCGCTAAAGACCGGATTTAATTACATCTTAAACGAATGGAAGGACTGCGAAGGGGTCATTACCGCAGATTCCGACGGACAGCATAAGGCAGGGGATTTGTTAAAGTGCCGGGAGGCGTTATTAAAAAATAAGGACGCTCTGATTTTGGGCTGCCGGAATTTTAAAAAAGAAAATATCCCGTTTCGGAGCCGTTTCGGCAATGTCATAACCGCAAAAGTGATGAAGCTGTTGGTCGGCGTTTCGATTTCCGATACGCAGACGGGGCTTCGCGCATTTTCTGCGGAGCAGATGAAAAAGTATCTGACGGTAAACGGAGAGCGGTTTGAATATGAAATGAACATGCTTCTTTACAGCAAGGAAGAAAATATTGCAATGAAAGAAGTGCCGATAGAAACGATTTATTTGGAGGAAAATAAAAGCTCCCATTTCCGGCCGTTTCACGATTCGATAAAAATATATGCCCTGTTTTTACGGTATTTGTTTGCGTCGCTTTCCTCCTTTGTGGTGGATATTGCATTGTTTTCCCTTGGGGTTTTTCTGCTCCGTGCGGTGCTTCCGGAGTATTATATTGTAGTTAGTACGGTCTGTGCAAGAATGGTATCTTCGCTTTATAATTTTTTGATAAACCGGAAGGGAGTGTTTAAGAGCAGTGATACGCTCGGAAAGACGGCGTTAAAGTATTATACGCTTGCCGTTGTGCAGATGCTGGTATCCGCGGGGGCCGTGTGGGCGGTTCACCTTGTGTTGCCGATTCATGAAACGGTAATAAAGACGGTAATAGACAGCATTTTATTCCTAATTAGCTTTCAGGTTCAGCGGGAATGGGTGTTTCGCTCCAAAGAAGACCGGTAAAAACGATTAAAAACCGCTTAAAAACAGTACGATTTGCGCGAAATGCTTGCAAATCGCGGAAAGTTATGGTATAGTCAAGTACAGTAAAAGATGCAATAGAAATGATTTTTTAACGGAGGATTGATTATGGCAAAAAAGGCAATGGAGAAAAAGGTAACTGAGAAAAAAGTAATGGAGAAAAAGACAGCAGAAGTAGCAGAGGCAGAGGTTCAGGTTTCTGCAACAGAGGAGAAAAAAGCAGCAGAGGAAACACCGGCTGCGGAAACTGTAATAAAAGAGCCAAAGAAGCGCGGAAGAAAGCCGGGTTCCAAGAATGCGGCTAAGCCTGCAAAGAAAGAGGATGCAGCGAAAAAGCAGGAAACGGTATATGTGCAGTTCGGCGGTGCGGAAATCGTTGTAGAGGAAGTAATGGAGCAGGCAAGAATGGCATATGTGGCAGAAGGTCACAGAGCGTCTTCCATCAAGTCACTGCGCCTGTACATCAAGCCGGAGGAACACAAAGCTTATTATGTAATTAATGAGAAAGCAGCAGGAAGTATCGGACTGTAACAGCAAAAAATGACCGGTAATTTTTTCGGACGGAGGGCGACGGCTCTCCGTTTCCCTTTCTTCAACGGGAAGTTCGGGAAAATGTTTGATACGGAAAGAGCGAGGAAAGAATATGAAAAAGAAAATCAGGGTTTTCGGAGCTTTGTTCGGAATGAGTGTTCTTTTGACTGCCTGCGGGAAAGAGATTGATACCGTCACAGGAGATACGGTAACGCAGACTCCGATACCGACGGCAGGGCAGGAGCAGACGGAAAAGCCGGAAACGACAAGAGAGCCGGAGAAGGAACCTGCGGTATCACCGGAGCCTGCCGAAGCCAAACTGGTGTACCGGTTGGAAACAGAGGAAGCTTCCGCAAAGGATGGCGACAGGACCATTTTTACTTCCTGTCTTGTTTATCCGGTATTCGAGGGAGAAGGTGTCGAGGCTCTGAATACATTTATCACCTCCCTGACAGCGGATTTCCGTGCGTATCTTCCGGGAGCGGAGGCACAGGCAAGGTTGGATTATGAAGATTTTCAGGGAGAGGATTTCTTTTTGTTTCCGGAGGAAGAGGAGCTTACCGTTGGCGTCACTGCGGAAACCGAACAATGGATTTCCTTTCAGTCGACCTGGTACAGTAATACCGGCGGAATTCATCCGAATATTTATTGTAAGGCTCATGTTAAAAGCAAGGCAGACGGAAGCGAGGTGCAGATTGAGGACTATCTGAAGCAGTACGGATTGACGCCCGAGGAGGTAGCGGAGTATGCGGCAGGGCAGGTGCTGGCTTTTGAGGATCCGGAGATATTTTGGAACGCTGCCGGGCTGTCCGACTCGTTTTTAACAATGTTAAAGGAAAATCAGTGGTATCTTACGGAAGAGGGGCTTATGCTGTTTGCGAATCCTTATGAAATCGCAGCCTATGCTTACGGCAGGATTGAATGCGAAATTTCTTATGAGGTTTTGCGGCAAGGCTTGAAAAATAACTAAGATGTGCTATACTTTACTGGTAGGATAAATTTTATTAAAGAACCGTGAATGATACGGGATTTCAAAGGAGGAAACTATGTTAAAAGAATTTAAGGAATTTGCGATTAAAGGGAATATGATTGATTTGGCAGTCGGTATGATTATCGGTTCTGCGTTTAACAAGCTGGTATCATCGCTTGTAAACGATATGATTATGCCGTTACTCGGACTGTTGACCGGAAAGATTGATTTTTCAAAGCTTTATATCGCATTGGACGGGAAAAAGTATGCTTCTCTTGCAGAGGCAGAGGAGCTTGGCGTGGCTTGCTTTAAGTACGGCTCTTTCCTTGCCGGTATACTTGATTTCCTGATTATGGCGTTTGTCGTATTCCTGTTTGTAAAGCAGATTAACAAGCTCCGTAACATGAATAAGAAGCCGGAACCGGCGAAGGCACCGACCACGAAGACGTGTCCTTTCTGTAAGTCGGAGATTGCAATTGATGCAACCCGCTGTCCGCACTGCACTTCCGAGCAGCCGGCGGCAGAAAAATAGTATTTGGAGGCAGTTACCATGACAAAGATTGACATTATTTCAGGTTTTCTGGGAGCAGGGAAAACTACTTTGATTAAAAAGCTCCTGGAAGAAGCATACAAAGGAGAAAAGGTTGTCCTGATTGAGAACGAGTTCGGAGAAATCGGTATTGACGGCGGCTTCTTAAAAGATGCCGGCGTGGAGATTACGGAGATGAATTCCGGCTGTATCTGCTGTTCGTTAGTCGGCGATTTCGGAAAATCATTAAAAGAGGTGCTGGAGCGCTTTTCCCCGGATCGCGTCATTATTGAACCGTCCGGAGTAGGCAAGCTTTCCGATGTAATCAAAGCGGTAAATGATGTCAAGGAAGAGCTTCCGAACGCAAAGCTGAACAGCTTTTCTACCATAGTTGATGTGACGAAAGCTGCCATGTATATGAAAAACTTCGGCGAGTTCTTTAATAATCAGGTGGAAAGCGCAAAGACGATTATTTTAAGCCGCACGCAGAAGTTTGACGCAGCAAAGACCGAGATAACCGTAGGGAAGCTTCGCGCACAGAATCCGCAGGCGATTTTGATTACCACGCCTTGGGATGAAATCGACGGCAAGGTAATTTTGGCGGCCATGGAGCAGGAATCCTCTATGGAAAAAGAGATGTTAGAGGAGGCGCATGAGCACCATCATCACGGGAAGGATGAGGAGTGCCACTGCCACGACCACCACGACCATGAGCATGAGCATGACCATGACCACCACGACCATGAGCATGAGCATGACCATGAACATGAGCATGACCACGACCATGAACACCATGACCATCATCATCACGAGCACGGAGAAGACTGTACTTGCGGCTGTCATGACCACGACCATCACCACCACCATGCGGATGAGGTGTTTACAAGCTGGGGCAAGGAAACGCCGCATAAGTACGAGCGTGAAGGAATGCGTGAGATATTAAATAAACTTGCCAATACCGAGGAATACGGTGTAATTCTTCGTGCGAAGGGTATGGTTCCGGCAACGGACGGCACATGGATTTACTTTGACCTGACGCCGGGCGAGTTTGAGTTGAGAGAAGGTGCACCGGACTATACCGGACGCATCTGCGTCATCGGCTCCGCATTAAAGGAAAGTGCGCTGGAAACGCTGTTTGAACTGGCGTAGACAGGAAGTAAGAAGAGAGGAATCCGGTTATGGAGATACCTGTATATATTATTACCGGCTTTTTGGAAAGCGGTAAAACCACATTTATCAGAGAAACGTTGGAGGACCCGAATTTTGCTGCCGGTGAAAAGACGATTCTGCTGCTTTGCGAGGAAGGAGTAGAGGAGTACGATAAGAAAGAACTGGAAAAGAATAATATTTTTATTATTCCGGTAGAATCGGAGGAGGATTTGTCCCCGAGTTTCTTAAAAAAGTGTCAGAACGATTACCGTCCGAAGCGCGTTATGATTGAGTTTAACGGAACCTGGAGCATGTCCGGCTTTATTGAGCGGGGAATGCCGAGGGACTGGGAACTGGCGCAGATGATTACGATGGTGGATGCCGGCACGTTTGAAGTATATATGAGCAATATGCGTCAGATGATGGCAGAGCAGATTAATTTTACGGAGCTTGTCATTTTCAATCGCTGTACGAAGGACACAAAGCGCAATACATTTCGTAAGGCGGTGCGTGCATTGAACCGTCGTGCGCAGGTGATGTTTGAATCAGAGGACGGAAACGACGGCTTTGACGACGAGATTGATTTGCCGTATGATTTGAATGCCGATGTGATTGAAATCGAGGATGACGATTACGGTATTTTTTATCTCGATGCGCTGGATCAGCCGCAGAAGTATGCGGGAAAGACAGTACGTTTTACCGCAATGGTTTATAAAGGAAGAGAACTGCCGAAAGGCTATTTTGTACCGGGGCGCTTTGCCATGACGTGCTGTGCGGATGATATCGGTTTTGTCGGAATGCTCTGCAAGGGCGCGCAGGCGGATAATTTTAAGCTTCGCGACTGGGTCAAGGTAACGGCGAAAATACAGGTAGAGTACCAGAGAGAGTACAACGGCGAGGGTCCGGTGTTGTATTTGGAGGACATGGTGCATACCGCAAAGCCGAAAGAACATTTAATCTATATGAATTAAAGAATGCGAGGAAACGCTATGAAGCAGACAGGCGGAAGGAAAACTATCCGGGGATTAATCGGATTTGAAATTTTCATTAAGACCGCTTGTCTGTCTTTTTGTTTTCCGGTAGCGCGGTTTATGTTGAATCTTTGTATCAGGGCGGCAGGTTACAGCTATATTACCAAAGAAAACCTGTCGTCCTTTCTTTTGGCCCCGCTTTCCCTTGTTTGTATGCTGATTGCGCTGACCGTAGCGGCACTTTTTGTTTTATTTGAGATGAATGCGACGAATCTTGCCCTCAGACAGCACCGGGCAGGAATCCGTGTCACGTTTTCGGGATTGTTTTACGGCGGAATCGAAAAGACAAAGCAACTTTTCAGGAGAAAGTCGCAGGGTGTTTTGAGTGCCTTTCTTGCCCTGTTATTTGTGGTGCTTGTAAATCTTCCGGTTGTCTTTTTTTTGTTTCTGGGACTGGGACAGACCGAAGGAGCGGCACGTATGGCAATGAAACCGCCGGGGCTGGTGATTCTTTCGGCAGTGACCGTGCTGCTGTGGTGGTTTGCGCTGGTCGGCTGTTCGATCGTGCTGTTATCCGGCGCGGAAACCGACGGGATACGGAATTTGTGGAGGCTGGGAGTCAGGGGAATCAAACAGTGCTACGGCAGGCTGTTTTTCGGTCTGTTAAAGCGCAGCATCCTCCTATTTGTTCTGGAAGTGACCGTGTATTTTGCGGGACTTGCGCTGATGATTGCGTTTATTCTGCGACTCACACCGGAAACGGTTTCCGCGGTGATACTGATGCGAACCTTTACCAGATATCATTTCATTGTCTGCATTTTATTTGCTTCGGTCAACGCGGTGATTTACGAGTATTTCTGTGCAAGTCTGTTTTTTGATAAGAACGTCGGAAGAGAGGGGCTTTCCTTTACGGAGGAGGAAAGCAGTTATGCGAAGGAAGGTCTTTGCGGGAAGGCTCGCCTAAAAAAACGTCTGCTTTCTCTTGCTTTGGTGACAGTGCTTTGCGTGGCGGCGGCAGAAATGATTTTCTTTTTTAGAAACGGCAATGTATTTCTGGCAGAAACGCTGGATGAGCTGTGTATTACGGCGCATCGGGGGGCTTCGGGCGGAGCGCCGGAGAATACTGCCGCTGCGATTGAACTGGCGATAGAAGAAGCTGCGGATTATGCGGAGCTGGATGTGAGGCTGACCGCCGACGGAGTGCCGGTGCTGCTGCATGACGCAGCATTGTTCCGAACGACAAGAGTTCCGAAGAATATTTGGGAGGTTACCTATGCGGAAGTCTCGGAATATGATGCGGGAAGCAGTTATTCCGCCGAGTTCGCCGGAGAAAAGATCCCCTGTCTGGAAGAAGTGTTTGAGCGGTACGGCGGAGAAATCGGCTTTAATATAGAATTAAAGACTTCGGATGACAGGGCATTGGCGGAAGCCGTGGTGGAATTGGTGGAACGGTATCATTTAGAGCGGAGTTGTGTGATTACTTCCACTTCTTATCAGCAGCTGGTATGGGTAAAGGAATTGAATGAGGGATTAAAAACCGGGTATATTCTCTCTTTTGTATACGGAGATTTTTATAAAAGCGAAGCGGCGGATTTTTTCAGTATCCGTTCCGGCTTTATTTCGGAAAGCGTTGTGGAAAAGGCACACTCGGTCGGAAAAGAGGTTCATGCGTGGACGGTGAACCGGGAAAATGAGCTAAAGCGCATGAAAGCGGTGGGAGTGGATAATATTATTACGGACAAGCCCGCCTATGCCAGAGAGATTATTTACGGAGGCAGGCTTGCGGAAACCATAGAGGAATGGATTCGGATTTTGACGCTAAAAAAATAGCCGCAGAGTGCAACATTAGAGTTTACTGCCGTATTATATAGGTAGAACGTAAACGGAGGTTTTTATGGCGGTGACAGTTGCATTGGACGCCGGACACGGCGGGTATGACAGCGGCGCGGTTTATCAGGGCAGAAAGGAAAAGGATGATAATCTGGCGCTTGTACTTGCAATCGGGGATATTTTGCAGAACAGCGGAGTAAACGTAGTTTACACAAGAACGGAGGATGTTTACGATTCTCCGGTCAGAAAGGCGCAGATAGCCAATGAATCGGGAGCGGATTATTTCGTTTCTATCCATCGTAATTCCAGTCCGATAGATAACCAGTATTCCGGTGTGGAAACGCTTCTTTATGACGAGAGCGGGGTAAAGGCAGAGATGGCGGAGGCAATCAATGCCAATCTTGCGGAGGTCGGTTTTCCTAATCTCGGGCTGAATATCCGCAGGGACCTTGCGGTACTGCGGCGTACACAGATGCCGGCGCTGCTTGTCGAGGTGGGCTTCATCAACACGGACGCGGATAATGCGCTGTTGGACGCACGCTTTGACGATACGGCACAGGCAATCGCAGACGGAATTTTACAGACCCTTTCGGGTCAGACCGGAGGCGGCACCGCAATGCCGGCGCCTGCGCCGGAGAGCGCGGAGTATGCGGTACAGGTCGGACTGTTCCGCAATCCGGAAAATGCGGATAATTTATATCGGGAGCTGACGGCGCTCGGCATACCGACGGATATCGGCCGAAGCGGCAGTTTTTATGCGGTACGCGCAGGCAGAACGGAGAGTCTGAACGAAGCGGTTGCATTGCAGCAGGAGTTACAGCAGCTTGGTTACGATACGTTAGTGGTAACGCTTTAAGACCGGTTTTTGCACAGAATCCGCTCAAACAGTAATCCGGCGGCTGCCCAGCACGGGGCATAATCTAAGCGGATGACGCCTTTGTAATTCAATTTTGCGTTACTGTAATCCCACGGGCAGGCATTGTGCTTTTTCAGAAGAATGCCGCTGACAAATTCACAGAAAAAAATACCAAAGGCGTAAACGGAACCGCGCAGATAGGCAGGCAAGGTTTTGATAAGCCTGTAAAGAGAAGGGATAAAGGCGGCAAGTCCGTAAATCGGAAACATCCAGACGGAGGTGCGGCAGAGCAGACGTCTGTCTTTGGAGCGCTCTCTTAAGGAGCCGAGTCCCGTCCAGAAACATTCGATACACCAGCCAATCAGACCGCAGCGGCAGAAATCAAGACTGAAACGCCGTGCGGCGGGAAGGGGAAGAAAACGCATAAAGAAACCTCCTCTTAGTTCTTTTGCCATAGTATCTGTTAGCGACAGGGAACTATACAGGAGGTTTTTGGATTTGTTAGCGGTAAACGGAAAATCCGTTTTCGGACAACAGGGAAAATGCGCGTTCCAAGGATGTCTTTTCATAAAATTCAATGCGGAGGGCACCGCTTTCAAATTCGCGGTTATGCACGATACCGATGTTTTTCATGCTGATACCGTGGCTTGCCAGAATGGTTGCAAAGGTGGCAATGGCACCGGCCTCATCCTTTAGGTCTGCATGAAGAACAAAGGTTTCGGGAAGTACGCCTTTATGTTCCGGCAGAGAGTTTCTGAAATTTCCCGCTTCGGAAAAGAGAGAGCGTACTGTTGCAAAGTCTTCGTCCGCAAGCGCAGTCTCCGCCTCGCAAAGAAGGGAAATATAACGGCGCAGTACGGGGAGCACCGCTTCTGCATTGGCAGATAAAATACTTTCCCAGAGGGCGGGAGAGGAGGAGGCAATGCGGGTAATGTCTTTAAAGCCTCCCGCTGCCAACAGCCGCATTGTGTCGGCGTCCGCCGAAGTGCGCACCAGATTGACAAGCTGCGCCGCGATTAGGTGCGGCACATGGCTGATGGCGGCAACAGCGGCGTCGTGCTCCTTCGGATTCAGTAAAATCGGAATGGAGCGGACCTTCTTTACCAGAGAAAGAAAGCGTTCTGTCTGTTCCTTAGGAAAAGCGTCGGTCACGGTGACAACATAATACGCATTTTCCAAAAGGAGCGCGTTGCTGTTGGAAAAGCCGGTACGTTCCGAACCGGTCATGGGATGTCCTCCGATAAAGTTTGCGGAAAGTCCTGCCTGCTCTGCGGCGGCATGAATGCCCGATTTTACGCTGCCGACATCCGTGATAATGGTATCGGCAGAGATAATTTCCTTTAACCGCGGCAGATAGGAAATGTTGATGTCCACCGGCGCACAGAGAAAGATATAGTCGCAGCCGGCAAGCTCCTCCAGGGAATACACAACTTCATCCGCTACCTTTGCTTCCACGGCGCCGCGGATATCATCCGAAAGTACGGGCTTTCTGGAATAAGCAAGAAGCCGGCAGCCGGGAAATGTTTCGCGAAGCGCCCGGGCCAGAGAGCCGCCGATTAAACCGAGACCGATAAAACCAAACTGTTCTTTCATAAGCCGTTCTCCTTAAGCAAGGGTTTTCCCCATCAGAGCGGCAAGAGGACGAAGCGTATCGCAAAGTTCTTCAAACTGCGGGAAGGTAAGCGACTGCGGACCGTCGGAAAGCGCTTTTTCCGGGCAAGGGTGGGTTTCAATCATAAGGCCGTCCGCTCCGGCGGCAACAGCGGCAAGTGCAAGCGGCTTTACATAATCGCGCACGCCGGTTGCGTGGCTCGGGTCTACGATAATCGGAAGGTGGCTCTTTGCGCGGATGACCGGCACGGCGCTTAAATCTAGCGTATTGCGGGTTGAGGTTTCAAAGGTGCGGATACCGCGCTCACAGAGTACGACATTCGGATTTCCTTCCGCAAGAATATATTCGGCGGCGTTCAGCCACTCTTCGATGGTAGCGGACAGACCGCGTTTTAATAAAACCGGAAGACCGGTCTTGCCGACTTCCTTTAAGAGATAAAAGTTCTGCATGTTTCTGGCACCGATTTGAAGCATATCCACATACTTGACCGCAGCTTCTACCGCCGTCTGACTGGTAACCTCGCAAACAACCGGAAGACCGGTCGCTTCTCTTGCTTCTTTCATCAGCTTAAGACCGTCTTCTTCCATTCCCTGAAAGGAATACGGGGAAGTGCGCGGCTTATAAGCACCGCCGCGGAGAATCTGCGCACCGGCCTTTTTGATGGCGACGGCGGTTTCCAATACCTGTTCTGCGGATTCAACGGCGCAGGGACCCGACATCAGAACAAGGCTGCCGCCGCCGATGGAAGCGGAGCCTACCTTTACAACGGTCGGTTCCGGGTGGAACTTTTTATTGGCAAGTTTGTAGCTTTCCGTTACCGGAAGAATACGGTCTACCCCTTCTGCGATTTCGAGGTTCTTGTCGGCTAAGACGGTTTTGTCGCCGACGACGCCGATAATGGTAACTTCATGCCCGGTGGAAAGGTGGGCTTCCAGTCCGTTTTTCTGAACAAATTCTACAATATGGTCAATGGCTGCCGCACTGGCGCCCGGTTTCATAATAATAATCATGGTTCCATCTCCTGTACGAAAAAATTGAGAGGCAGGTCGGATTCGCCTCCTGAATTATTGTAACGCGGTTTTTTGTTTCTGTCAACGCTTTTTTGCTTTAAAGCGTAACGGTTTAAAGCAACAGTAGCACAGAAACGAAAAGTTATGGTTTTCTTATGAAAAAGAATGTGTTAAAATAGGGGAGGGAGAGAATGGAGATTGTATGAAAGATTTTTTACCGGTTTGCAGAGAAGATATGGAGCGGCGCGGCTGGACGCAATGCGATTTTGTATATGTTATCGGGGACGCTTATGTGGATCATACCTCATTCGGACCGGCGATTATCAGCCGGGTGCTGGAAAGTCACGGCTATAAGGTCGGGATTATTTCCCAGCCGGACTGGAAGGACGAGCAAAGCATACAAATACTCGGAGAGCCGCGGCTTGGTTTTCTGGTATCTGCCGGAAACATGGATACGATGGTAAACCATTATACGGTGGCAAAGAAGCGGCGCATGCAGGATGCTTATACACCGGGAGGTGTCATCGGAAAACGTCCGGACCGGGCAACGATTGTCTACTGCAATCTGCTCCGGCATGTGTATAAAAAGAAACCGATTATCATCGGCGGAATCGAGGCGTCTTTGCGTCGTCTGGCACATTATGATTACTGGGCGGACAGTGTAAAGCGTTCGATCCTTCTGGATTCCGGTGCGGATTTGCTTTCTTACGGAATGGGAGAACATTCGGTTGTTGAGATTGCGGACGCGCTGGATGCGGGAATTGCGGTGAAGGATATTACGTTTGTTGCGGGAACGGTTTACCGGACGGATTCTTTAGAGAATGTGTACGACGCGGTACAGCTGCCGGGTTATCGTACCATAAAAGAAGATAAGCGGGAGTTTGCCAAAAGCTTTTATATCCAGTATTGTAACACCGATCCGTTTTCGGGAAAGCGTCTGGTGGAGCAGTATACGGAAAAGGAGTATGTGGTACAGAACCCTCCGGCGCTGCCGTTGTCGCAGGCGGAGATGGACCGGGTGTATTCCCTGCCGTATATGCGGAATTACCATCCGTCCTATGAGGCGCTTGGCGGGATTCCGATTATCAATGAGCTGAAGTTCAGCCTTGTGAGCAACCGCGGGTGCTTCGGCGGGTGCAGCTTCTGTGCGCTGACGTTTCATCAGGGGCGCATTATTCAGACGAGAAGCCATGAGTCCATTTTGGAGGAAGCAAGGCAGATGACCTGGGACCCTGATTTTAAAGGGTATATTAACGACGTAGGCGGTCCTACCGCCAATTTCCGCGCTCCTGCGTGCGAAAAGCAGTTGCAGAAGGGCGTGTGTCCGAACAAACAATGCCTGTTCCCGACACCGTGTAAAAACTTAAAGGTAAGCCATGAGGATTATTTGTCACTGCTGCGGAAGTTAAGGGAGCTGCCGAAGGTAAAGAAGGTATTTATCCGTTCCGGCATCCGGTTTGATTATTTGATTTATGATAAGGACAGGACGTTTCTGCGGGAGCTTTGCGAACACCATGTCAGCGGACAGCTGAAGGTAGCACCGGAGCATGTCTGCGATGCGGTGCTTCAGCGGATGGGAAAGCCGGGCAGAGCAGTGTATGACGAGTTTCTGCGGGAATATAAAAAGATGAACGAACGGCTTTCCAAGGAGCAGTATGTCGTACCGTATCTGATGTCCTCCCATCCCGGGTCTACGATGAAGGAAGCGGTGGAGCTGGCGGAATATCTGCGGGACCTCGGCTACATGCCGGAACAGGTGCAGGACTTTTATCCGACACCGTCCACCATATCGACCTGTATGTATTATACGGGACTGGACCCGCGTACGATGGAGCCGGTGTATGTGCCGAAATCGCCCCATGAGAAGGCAATGCAGCGGGCATTAATACAGTACCGGAATCCGAAAAATTACGAGCTGGTGGAGGAGGCGCTGCATCTGGCACACAGAGAGGATTTAATCGGATTTGATAAAAAGTGTCTGATTCGTCCGAGAGGACAAAAAAGACAGCCGGGGACGACGCTGCAAAACGGAAAGAGAGATGCAAAACCTGGGAATGTCGCGGGCAGCCGGGGAAAACAGAAAACAATACGGAATGTTCACAAGAAAAAGAACGGCAAGTGATTGGAAAGAGAGGAAACTGCGGATGAGGAGAAACGAAAAACGGCTGCGATTTGTTATGGCGGTATTGTGTATCGGTCTGTTGACCGGCAGTGCGGCCTGCCAGGCACAGACGGCGCAGGAACCGGTTAAGATTCCGACGGCAGAGCCGGTAAAGGAACCGACGGAAGCACCGACAGAAAGACCGACAGAAATAATTACAGTTGAAGACAATGCGCAGATAACGGAGGGTGGTCTGACCGATGAAACGACACAGCAGCCGGAGTCGGAAGAAACCGCGAAACCACTGACGGAATCTCCGACACCCGAGCCGACAAAGGAAGTAGCGCAGGAAGCAACGCCGACGCCGAAACCGGAGCCGACGAAAGCTCCGACGGCAAAGGCTACCCCAAAACCGACGGAAAGCCCGGTGCCGGAGCCGACCGAAGTTTCTGCGGCTACGCCAAAACCGGAGCCGACGACCGCACAATGGAAGGCGCCGGCGGCAGATATGGAATGCCGTTATACTTACACGGAGCAGTTTTCGGTAAAGCGGGAAGGGCGGCTTCGGGAAGACTCCTATATGAAAAGCGAGGCGGAGATTTATGAATATCTGACGGAAAAGCTAACAGGCAGATATCAGGAGTATTATCTGGAGTTCGGGGCAGCCTCGTCCGAACTTGTGGAGGCGGCGGCAAGGCGTCTTGCAGGACTTCCGGGAATGCGTTCGGTTGCGGTGGAGAAAAAGGAGTATTGGAGTAACGGAGCGGCATTTTCTTTGAAAATCGTGCGCGTACCGGAGTTTTCTCTCCTGTGTGCATGGCAGTCCGGTGATACATCGGAACTGAGTGAGGAAGGCCTGGCAACGCTGAAAAAGGCAGAGGAGATTACCGCATTGGCAGAAGCCTTTGCCACGGATTATGAAAAGGAGAAATTTCTGCATGATTATCTTGTACTGAATACGGTGTACGATACCGAAGAGAGCGATACGGCGGGACAGACGGCGTATGGCGCACTGGTAGAGGGGAGATGCGTTTGCATGGGCTATACGAATGCATTTCACCTGCTGCTGACAATGTCCGGAATCGATTCGCTCATTGTGCAGGGAGAAGCCGGAGGAGAAGCACATGCGTGGAATAAGGTATGGCTTGACGGTGCGTGGTACAATGTAGATGTTACATGGGACGATCCGGTGCCGGATGTGCCGGGAGAGGTGGAATACGCCTATTTCAATGTGACGGATGCGTTTCTTGCGAAAAACCATGCTTGGAATTACAGTGAGAGCCCCGAGGCTTTTGAAACAGAATACAACTATCTGTTGCGGACAAGAAAATCGCTTTGTACCCGGGAGGAGGTCGCGGAGTATTGCCGGGAAGGTCTTGCAACGGGGTCGGAGACGGTGGAGTTTATTTATGCGGGAGAGCCGTTGGATTTACAGGAGCTGGTGCAGGAATTGCAGTGCGGCATTCAGGTTTTCTCGTCGGATTGTCAGGGTGGTGAACTGTATCGGATTACATTTCGGAAATAAGGGAGGCGGCTATGTTTTCAAAGTTTTTTCCAAACGAGGATTGTGAGTCTGCTTATGCGGTGGACTATGAGCGGTTGTATGCGGCAGGTTTTCGGGGGATTGTTTTTGACATTGACAATACCCTGGTAGAACACGGTGCGGTGGCAAATCAACAGGCGATTGCACTCATTGACCGCTTACGCAGAATGGGCTATGCCGTCTGCTTTTTGTCCAATAATAAGGAGCCGCGTGTCAAGAGCTTTGCCAAGGCGTTTGACGCCGCGTACATTTTTAAGGCCGGAAAGCCGAAAAAAGAGGGGTATGAGGCTGCCATGAAGCTGCTGGGGGTAACAAAGGAGCAGACCATATCTGTCGGAGATCAGATATTTACGGATATCTGGGGGGCAAACCGCGCCGGAATTTACACCGTTTTGGTAAAGCAGATCGGAAAAAAAGAAGAAGTTCAGATTGTACTGAAACGGTATTTGGAGCGGATTGTGCTTTATTTCTACCGGAAAAGCCGTAAGAAGAAAGGAAATGCGTAATGAAAAAGGAAAATATTGTGCTCATTGGCTTTATGGGCTGTGGGAAAAGTACCGTAGGAAAGAAACTTGCGAATGCGCTTCAGTATCGTTTTTTGGATACGGATGCTCTGATAGAGGAAACCTGTCAAAAGGAGATTTCACGAATTTTTGCGGAGGACGGAGAAGCGGCATTTCGTCAGGCGGAAACGGACACCCTGAGAGGTTTAAAGAAAGAGGCGGAACACTGTGTAATCGCAACCGGCGGAGGAATGCCGATGAGGGAGGAAAATGCACGGTATCTGCGCGAAATCGGTACGGTAATTTTTTTGGAGGCCGAAATCGAAACGATACTGGAACGGCTTCAAGACGATACGCAGAGGCCGCTTGCTGCGGGAGAAGACAGAGAACAAAGATTAAAAAAGCTGTATGCGGAGCGTCTGCCGGTTTACAGGGCGGCAGCGGATGTTTGTATTGATACGGAGGGAAAATCCTTTTACGGTATCATACAGGAGATCGAGCAGTGTACGGTAAAAAGGCGTTAAGTAAGAAGGAGGAAAGAAATGAAATTACTGGTAATGAACGGACCGAACATCAATTTTTTGGGAATCCGCGAGCCGGAGCAGTATGGGACGGAAACCTATGCGGCGCTTTGCGAAATGCTCCGGGAAAAGGCAAAAGAAGCAGGAGATGAGCTGTGCATTTTCCAAAGCAACAGCGAGGGCGCGCTGATTGACCGTATTCAGGAGGCTTATCGGGACGGAACGGAAGGAATTATTATCAATCCGGGGGCGTATACGCATTACAGCTATGCCATCCGGGACGCCCTTGCTTCGATTACCGTACCGAAGATAGAGGTGCATATTTCCAACATTCATAAGCGGGAGGAATTTCGTCATACCTCCGTCACCGCGCCGGTGTGCGACGGGCAGATTGCAGGTCTTGGAATCCAAGGCTACGTTTTGGCAATGCAGGCTTTGAAGGAAAAGAACCGCGGATAAGCCCCTTATTTTTGGGGTATGCTGTAAAATAAGTGCAAAACAAATCCGATTTTTTTGAAAATTAGTATTGAAAAAATTGTCAGAGTGCGATACACTAATAACTAGTAGTGAATTCTAAGGAGGATTATTTATGATTTCTGCAGGCGATTTTAGAAACGGCATTACGCTTGAAATTGAAGGTAACGTATATCAGGTGATTGAGTTCCAGCATGTAAAGCCGGGAAAAGGCGCTGCGTTCGTGAGAACAAAGTTAAAGAATATTAAGAGCAGTGGTGTTGTGGAGAAGACGTTCCGTCCGACGGAGAAATTCCCGGCAGCACATATTGAGAGAGCAGATATGCAGTATTTGTATTCCGACGGTGAAATGTACCACTTCATGGATGTAGAAACGTTTGACCAGATTGCAATGACGGAGGATCAGGTCGGCGATTCCTTAAAGTTCGTTAAGGAAAACGAAATGGTTAAGATGCTTTCCCATAACAAGCAGGTGTTTGCAATCGAGCCGCCGTTGTTTGTTGAGCTTGTCGTTACCGACACCGAGCCGGGCTTTAAGGGTGATACGGCAACCGGCGCTTCCAAACCGGCAGTTGTTGAAACCGGCGCAACCGTTTATGTACCGTTGTTCGTTGAGCAGGGTGAAACCATCCAGATTGACACGAGAACCGGCGAATACATGAAGCGTGTTTAAATTAATTGACTATGATGAAAAAAACAGGGTATGACTATGTCATACCCTGTTTTTGATTTCTTTATAGGATTCCGGTGTCAAAACAGATTCCGATACCTTCCTTGTTCTCGGAAAAGCCTTCCATGTATAAGCGCCTGACGGTGCGGAATACTAAAAAAGCAACTGATATAGCGTTGATACGCAAAAAAGGAGGTTCTTATGAAAAAGAAAATAGTATGTCTGACAGCAGTATGCTGTATGATGTCATTTCTTCTGACGGCGTGCGCTTGTTCCAGAGATTCGCAGAATGGCGGAACCTTATCTCCGACTGTTACACCGCAGGAAGGAAACGGTACGAACGGTAACAATGGTACAAACGGTACCAACAACGGTACGCAGAACATTTCGCCGACCGGTATCCAGAATGAGAACGGTACTACCGGGAACGGCGATATCGGAATCAATGGAAACGATACCTTAAACGGTAACGGTAGCATGGATCATAACGGTACAGGGAACAACGGCAATGTTGATACCAACGGTGCGGACCATAACGGAAACAACGGTAATGACGGTGTGATCGGCGACATCGGAAACGGGGTAAATGATGTTCTTGACGGAGTAGGGAATGCAGTGAACGACGTTACCGGAGGCAACGGTAACGGAACAAATTCCGGAACTGCGGGCGGTAATGCAGGTACTGCCGGAGGCACCGGAGCCAGATAGGAAACGATAATGAAGGATTGATGTAGAACGGCGGTGCAGTCGATAGCCTGTGACAGACTGTGCCGCCGTACTGCGTTTAGAGAGAGAATTCGATTTTAAGAAAGCGGTCTTGACCCGGGAAAATGTTCGTGATATAATGGAAACAAAAAAAGGATAAAATGTTTCCGATACTATGAAAAATAAAATTGTAGAAGAATCCATAATGAGTTTACAGAAGGAAGGCCTGCGGTTTTCGGTGGATATGCTGGCGGAGAAGCTGCGAGTTTCAAAGAAAACGATTTATAAGTATTTTCCCACGAAGGAAGCGCTTGCGTATGCAATCTATGAAAGATACTATGCGGATTTAAGGGAAGAAATAAAAGCGATTATACCAGAGGAGGAACAGGTAAGGGAAGAGAAGCTGTTCCTGTGTTATTTCGCTTCTGCCAAAATGGTTCGTAAGGAGCTTTTTAACAAATATAGCCTAAACGATACCATCGGAAGCTTTGCGTTGCAGCAGCATCTGGCTGTCTGGAATGCAATCGGGCCGTATCTTTGCAACGGGATGACAAAGGAGGAGGCTGCAATTTATAAATTGATTATAGACGGAGCGTTTGACAGGGCAGTTGCCTGTGAAGTCAATGCGGTACAACTTATCGGAATGTTGAGGAAAATGAAATGACGGTTTATATTTTAAGAGTATTTGCAATGCTGTGTATTGCCCTTGTGGTCGGTAAAATTGTGGCAAAAGTCAAATTGCCTGCCATTCTCGGCTGGCTGATTACAGGAGTTGTCTTCGGACCGTATCTGGTAGGCATTGTAGGGTTTGACGTAATGAACGCAGACTGGTACAAAATTGTCATGAAGGGCTTTGAGTGCTTTGCCGGTGTTATGATCGGCAGGGAAATCGTTTTCAAAAAACTCGCAAAAACGGGAAAACAGATTATCGGGATTACCTTTATTCAGTCCATAGGTACTTTTTTGTTTGTTTCTTTGGTGTTTGCAGTGGTGTTTTTGTGGATGGATATTCCGGTGTATCTGTCGCTTGTGTTTGGCGGAATTGCCCTGGCGACCGCACCTGCCCCGGCGCTTTCCATAGTCAATGAGTATCATACCGACGGTCCGGTTACGAAAACGCTGATTCCTCTGGCGGCACTTGATGATGTGATAGGCGTTGTTGTATTTTTTTCGGTGATTTCCGTAATCGGTTCGGTCATGGGTGCCGGGTCGGAATCACCGCTTGTAATCCTTGCCGCGGTCGTGCTTCCCTTTGTTATCGGAATCGGCGTGGGTGCCGCGGCAGCGTGTATTCTCAGGCGGGTTCGGAGTAAGAAAATCGCCTTTGTGCTGTTGCTTGTGTTTCTTTGCCTCTCTACTGCGGCAGGGATTTTAGTGGATGTTTTTGTATTTCATTCCTTCCGGCTGAATTATATTCTAATCGGAATGGCATTCAGCGCTACGATGGCAAACCTGCTGCCGGAGGAAAGAACAGAGGAGGTATTGGAACAGTATGCGCCCGTTCTGAATCTTTCCCTTGTGCTTGTCATTGTGAATCTCGGAATGCCGCTAGATTACCGTTTAATCGCCGGAGCCGGTATCTTTACCGTTGTCTATATGCTTTCTCGCGCAGTGGGTAAAATCGGAGGCGCTTATCTGGGAGGAAGGGTAATGAAAGCTCCGCCCGCAGTTACAAAATATCTCGGTCTTACACTGCTGCCTCATTCGGGGGTTTCGCTGGTATTCACGGGAATTGCGGCGGCTACGTTAAGCGGAATCGATACAGGGCTTTCCGATATTGTGCAGGGAACAATCGTAGCGGCGGCGATTATCAACGAGATTATTGCGGTTATGATTGCAAAGTATGCATTTATCCGTGCAGACGAAATCAAAGGTGCTTAAAGAAAAATTCGATAAGTGACACTTGTTTCGGCTTCGGCTTCCGTGCGGTACGGATAGCCGCAGGCGGCAAGCACCCGAAGGGAAGCAGTGTTGCTTTTCTTTATTTTGGCAATGACAGAGTCTGTGCCCAGTTCCTTTGCATAGGAGAGCAGTGCCGGAACGCATTCCCCGGCATAGCCCTTGTTGCGGTACGGAAGATCAATCAGGTAGCCGAGGGCATAGCCATCGGTTCCTTCATCGGCCGGTGAAAAGCCGGCGCGTCCGATCAGACGGTTGGTTCCCTTTTCATAGATTCCCCAAAGTGCAAGGTCAAAAAACGGGTATACAAAAGAAAGATACGCCTTGTGTTTTTCTTTCTCCGTGTCGTAATCGGCAAAGGTCTCCTCCATCCAGACAGTATTTTCCGGCTTTTTGCACATGGCAAAAAGGGCAGGAAAGTCTTCCTGCGAAAACTCCCGTATCAAAAGCCGGTCGGTTGTTACAATCTCCGCCGGTTCGTTTAAGGCGTGCGCGTGGGTGCGGCGAAAATAGGAAGCGTCTGCGGAGGCAAAGCTTTCTAACAGCGCGTAAGCGCGGGACAAATCCTGCTTCCCCGAATTCGGATTTACGAAGCCGACGCAGGGGATTCCTGCGGCTTTGGCCGCCATGGTGCCGGCAGCAGAGTCCTCTATCACGATACATTCCTTCGGGAGCAGTCCCAGCTCCTTTGCGGCAAGGAGAAAGATGTCCGGTGCAGGCTTCGGATGGGGGAGCGCTGCGCCGGATACAAGCGCCGCAAAACAGTCCGTAATACCGAACTCCTCCAACACCTGCCGGATGACCGGGAGCGGGGAGGAGGAGGCAATTGCCAAAAGAAGTCCCGCTTCTTTCAGGCGTTTGATTAACGGAACGGCATAGGGTACCTGAGGATGCCCGGCTTTTGCGAAAAGTTGTGCAAGAATCGGTTTGTTATCCTCCAAAAGCTGCTCCGGTGTGCGGTTTACGGAATATCTTAAAACGGCGTCCTCATAGAGCTTGATGGCGGGAACGCCGATAAAGTCATAGCAATAGGAGAGGGGGACGGTCACGCCGGCCTGTTCCAGTGTTTTCCGGGCGGCAAGCGCGTGAACCGGTTCCGTGTCGGTGATAACACCGTCCATATCAAAAATAACGCCTTTGAGCATAAGAGTTCTCCTTTTCGCTGTTTTTCCCTAAGTTTAGCACAAACGGTCTGCTTCGTAAAGAGAAGCAGGAGCGGAGAAAACGAAAAAATGCAAAAAAAATGAAAAAAGCACTTGATTATCTCGGCATTTTGTGTTTTCCTATTAGTATGGATTTTAGCTTGATGAAGATGAGAGCGTTTCCTATTTTATTTCACTGAAAGGCTGGTAGACAGTAGTATGAAAAAGGTAGTAAAGTTTGGCGGAAGTTCCCTTGCGAGTGCAGAGCAGTTTAAAAAGGTCGGAGATATTATCCGTGCGGATGAGAGTCGCAGATATGTTGTACCGTCTGCACCGGGAAAGCGCCATTCCAAAGATACAAAGGTAACGGATATGCTGTATGCCTGTTATGCGGCAGCAGAGCAGGGCGAGGACTTTTCGGCGCAGCTTACGGCAATTGAGGCACGCTACAATGAGATTATCGAAGGCCTGGGTCTGAAGCTTTCCTTAAAGGATGAGTTTGAGGTTATCAGGAAGAACTTTACGTTAAAGGCAGGCTCCGATTATGCGGCTTCCCGCGGTGAGTATCTGAACGGTCGTGTCATGGCGGCATACCTCGGTTATGAGTTTATCGACGCGGCAGAGGTTATTTTCTTTGAGGAAGACGGCAGCTTTGACGCGGATAAGACGAACACGGTGCTTGCAAAGCGCCTTGCAAAGATAGAGCGGGCGGTAATTCCGGGCTTTTACGGCGCAAAGAAGAGCGGTGAGGTAAAGACCTTCTCCCGCGGCGGTTCCGATATTACCGGGTCTATTGTGGCAAAGGCGGCAAAGGCTGATTTGTACGAGAACTGGACGGACGTTTCCGGGTTCCTTGTGGCAGATCCGCGTATTATCGACAATCCGAAGGCGATTACTACCATTACATACAGAGAGCTTCGTGAGCTTTCCTACATGGGTGCAACCGTGCTTCACGAAGATGCGATTTTCCCGGTTCGTAAGGCAGGCATTCCGATTAACATCCGTAATACCAACGCTCCGGAAGATGAGGGAACCATGATTGTAGAAAGCACCTGCCGTACCCCGGAGTATACCATTACCGGTATTGCGGGCAAGAAGGGCTTTGTGGCAATTAATATCGAAAAGGATATGATGAACTCAGAGGTTGGTTTCGGCCGTAAGGTATTGCAGGCATTTGAGGAGAACGGAATCTCCTTCGAGCACGTACCGTCCGGTATCGATACGATGACGGTATTTGTACATCAGCCGGAATTTGAAGGGAAAGAGCAGAATGTATTGGGCGCAATTCACCGTCTGGCTGCTCCGGATTCCATTGATTTGGAGGCAAATCTTGCATTGATTGCAGTCGTAGGACGCGGCATGAAGTCCAACCGCGGTGTAGCTGCGCGTATTTTTGCGGCGCTGGCACACAACAACATTAACGTCAAGATGATTGACCAGGGCTCCAGTGAGTTAAACATTATCATCGGCGTCCGTAACGAGGATTTTGAGCTTGCGATTAAGGCAATCTACGATATTTTCGTATCGTCGGTGCTTTAATACATAAAGGAAATTTACAAAAAGAAAGCGGGGTATCACAATGAAGATTCAAAACGTAACCGATGCAGCATTTAAGAAGTATGGTAAGGTCGTAACCGGAATTGATTTTTCGGATATGCTTGCAGTGATGAAGCAGAAGACGATTCCGGCGGATGTCGTGTATGAGCCGGGGCTTCCGGAACTGGAGGCTTGTGCTTCCGCAAAGGATTTAAGCCAGAGCGTATACGGCGGAATGCCGATTCAGGTAGGACACTGCAGCGGCAACAATAACAAGCTGAACGCAGTGGAGTATCACAGAGATTCCGAAATCAATATTTCGGTTGACGGTATGATTCTGCTGCTCGGGAAAGAGGAGGATATCGAGGACGATTTTACCTACGATACTTCCAAAATCGAGGCGTTTTTAGTACCGGCAGGTGTTGCGGTAGAGCTTTACGCAACGACGCTTCACTATGCACCGTGTAATTCCGAGAGTACCGGTTTCCGCGGTATCGTAGTGCTTCCGAAGGGAACGAACTATGACTTAAAGACGAAGCCGGCTAAGACTCCGGAGGATAAGCTGATGACCGCAGTAAATAAGTGGCTGATTGCACATGAGGATGCAAAAATCGCAGGCGCATTCAACGGTTTAAAGGGTGAGAATATCACACTGTAAACGAAGACAGGACTGACGGAAAGTCGCAAATGAAAAGCGAGGGGCTGCTGCATCAATGAAATGTGCGGTCCCACTCTTGCGATTAGGAAATATGCTAATAAAAAGTTGCAGATAATTTATTTGTTTTTTCAAGCGCAACGCTTCGTCAAACTTCCCCTAAGAACAGCTAAGCCGCTCAGGTGGGCCTCGCGCCTAAGCTGTTCTAAGCGGTGATTTTGACTCAGCTAAAAACGCGGTCCTTCGGACAAATTCAAAAACAAATAAATTATCTGCAACTTTTTTACAACAGTATTCCGGCAATCGCAAGAGTACGCCACGCCCGAGCCACCGCACATTTCATTGATGCAGCAGCCCCTCGCTTTTTTTCTTTATCCTATGAGCAGCGACAGCAGGTACAAAACCAGCAGGTGCGCCGGATAGAAAATGTAGAAGAAATATTTAAACTTCTTCGATGGGATTAACGTGCCGTTATACATTGCAATCGGAATAAAGGCAAGTAACGAAGCAATGTTGTTGCCGAGAAAGAGAATGCAGCCCAGGATAATCTGCATTTTCTTTGAAGTTCGACAATAGTAGAATACGGCGACTAAAAGGATTCCCAGATAGGAGTAGTCGGTTCGGGCAAGAATTGCAACAATACAGGCGGCACAGACACACAAAATCTGTCCGAACATCTGCCGTGTGTTTGCTTTCATTGTAAATTCCTTTGCTTCAAAGTATTTCATGCCGCAGAGCATAAGAAGCGCCAGAAACAGGGTGAAGACAGTGTTTTGAAGCTGCGGATAGAAAAACGCTGCCGTTCCGGTATTGACTTTGGACACGGCCAGATTAAACGGAATCTCCGAAATTAAGGCACAAAGACCTACACGCAGGAGATAGCGCTTCAGATTGGAGGTGTGTGAAAAGCCTTCGTACAAAAGGAAGCAGAAGATAGGGAAAGCAACTCTTCCGACAAGGCGCATTATGTTATAAGCAGAGTATAGTTCCAAATAGTCGGCGGGAATGGCCGCAAGCTGTTCCGCTGTGGAATCTGCCGAAAACAAAAGATCCAGATACTCTTTGGACTGTGCAAGCCTGACATACACAAGGGTGAGTGCGGCGTGGTCGATGAGCATTGTCAGAGCCGCAAATATTTTTAAGAAGTTTCCCGTCAGACCCTTTGACGCCGGGGGATTGTTTGGTGTTGTTCTTTGATTGAGCATTGAAGTTTCCTCCTCTTTATGTTATGATTATATAGAAATGCGGCAAGAATTTCAAGTGAGGATTTTTATAGAAGCGTAAGGTTTTGCACAGTGCGTGCATGGCTGCGTGAGAAAGGTGTTTGTTAAGGAGGAGCAGAATGGGACGACGACGTTTTTGGAGTATGTTTTTTGCTGCCGCCGGCTTGATTGTCTTATATTGTCTATTACAGAAGCTTCCGCTGCTGGGAGAAGGAATCCGCTGGTTTTTGGGAATTCTGTCCCCGATTTTTACGGGCTTTATCATTGCGTTTGTGTTAAATCTGCCGATGCGCGGTCTGGAAAGGCTTTGGGATAAGAGTACTCTCGGACTGAAGCGTTTTTTCGCGGGACTGAAAAGGAAAAGAAGAAACTCCGCCGCCCCGGCGGGAGAGGATACGGCGTGGGCGGAAAGCGGCAGGGAGATATCGGTAGGCAGGGTAAGCAGCGCGCTTCGGCGGCCGGTCTGCCTGCTGGTTTCCATTCTGATTATTTTTGCGATTCTTTCCGCTGTGGTGGCATTGATTCTTCCGGAAATCGGAAAGGCAGTCATGCTGATTGTCAACGGCGTGCCGGACTGGCTGAAACGTGTGCAGGCGTGGTGCATGCAGTATGCCGAGGAGTATCCTGCAATCGAAAGAATCATTTCCGAGTTAAACATCGACTGGGAGACTACCGCAAAGAGCCTTCTTAGCGTGATAGGAAGCGGAACCATCGGAATTGTGGGAAGCACATTTATGAGCGTTGTGAATACGTTAGGTGGCATTGTGGATTTTGTAATCGCCTTAATTTTTGGCATTTATGTACTGCTGAATAAGGAAACGCTGTCACGGCAGACGAAAAAACTGTTCCAGGCATTTTTGCCGGAACGGGTACGAAACGCGGTGCTTCATATCGCCGGGACTTCGCATGGGATTTTCTGTGCGTTTGTTACGGGGCAGTGCATCGAGGCTGTTATCTTGGGAAGCCTTTGTGCCATCGGTATGCTGATTTTCCGTTTTCCTTATGCGGGGATGATTGGAGCGTTAGTCGGTGTAACCGCGCTGATTCCGGTTGTGGGAGCGTTTATCGGAGCGGGCGTCGGAGCGTTCCTGATTCTGATGACAGACCCGTTTCAGGCTCTGATGTTTCTTATTTACATCGTGGTGTTACAGCAGATAGAGGGAAACGTCATTTATCCGAAAGTGGTGGGAAGTTCTGTTGGGCTTCCGGCAATGTGGGTCTTAGCGGCAGTGACGGTCGGCGGCGGAATCGGCGGAGTCTTAGGCATGCTGTTTGCCGTGCCGACGGCTTCCGTAGCGTATACGCTGCTTCGTGAGGTTACGGACCGGCGGCTGAAAAAGAAGCGGAAAGATTTGTAATTATGAGAACAGGAGAACACATACATGGAAAAGAAAAAAGCGGTAATAAAAGAAATCATTAGCTGGGTAATCGTACTGGTGCTTGCGTTTGTAATCGGGAATTGCCTGAATAAGTTTGTGTTGATGAAGGCAGAGATTCCGTCGGGGTCTATGGAGAATACGATGCAGATCGGAGACCGGGTGTTCGGCTTTCGCCTTGCGTATCTGTTTTCGGAGCCGAAACGCGGGGATATTGTCATGTTTGATTATCCCGACGATGAAAGCATATTGTATGTGAAAAGAATTATCGGGCTTCCGGGAGAAGTGGTAGAAATCGTGGAGGGCAAGGTTTATATTAACGGGAGTACAACGCCGTTGGAGGAAGACTACTTAAAGGAAGAACCGGTAGGGAGCTACGGAAAGTTCCAGGTGCCGGAAGGGTGTTACTTTATGCTGGGGGATAACCGCAATAACTCCTGGGATTCAAGAAAATGGAAGAATAAGTATGTAGCGGAAGACAAAATCAAATGCAAGGTGCTGTTTCGTTACAAACCGGGCTTTCAGTGGCTGGACTGAAGAGTCCGCGTTTAGTGGTGAGGGTGCTTGCTGATTACCGCGTGGGCCTGTGTGATTTCCGCCATGATGGAGGCTTTAAACTGGTTATCAAACTCGCATAAGCGCGACATCAGCTCGCCCTGTGTAGTTGCGACATATTTCGGCTTTAAGCGGTTCAGGGTATAGGACGCAATATCAAGACGGCAACGCTCACATTTACAACCGTCCAAGTTGTCTAACATCTCATCCAGAGTGAGAATTACATATTCTTCCATGATATTCCGTAAGATTAACTGCATATTGCCTGCCTCCGTTTGTTGGTATAGACTAATGGTATCATTATTTTGGCGGAATGTAAAGAAAAATCTTTTATTTCGGAGCAGATAAGGGAGATTTATAGAAGAATGGAAAAGAAAAGAATGAATATTGTAGTATTGGAAAGAAACAGCGTAGGACCGGATATTTCGGTAGATTGCTTTGAAGAACTGGGCAACGTGACGTATTATGAGAATACCGTTACGGTGGAGGAAATAAAAGAGCGGGTGAAGAACGCGGATATTATCGTGGTAAACAAGTCCCCTATGACGGAGGAAAGTCTGAAAGACGCGCCCCGGGTGAAGTTGATTTGTGAATTTGCTACCGGCTATGATAACTGCGATTTGGCATATTGCAAATCCAGAGGCATCCGCGTATCCAATGTAGTGGATTATTCCACGGCTATGGTGGCACAGCATACCTTTACCTTGGCGCTGGCGCTGAGCCAGAAGCTGCCCCATTATGACCGGTATGTAAAGTCCGGCGCATACAGCGCGCAGGACCGGTTTTCTAATTTTGACGAGCCTTTTTACGAATTGGAAGGTAAGACATGGGGGATTGTCGGAATGTGAAACATCGGAAAGCGGGTGGCAAGGATTGCGACCGCGTTCGGCTGCAGGGTAATCTTTTATTCCGTTACCGGCAAGAGTACCTGTACGGAATATCCGCAGGTGGATAAGGATACGCTGTTAAAAGAGAGCGACTTTTTATCCCTTCATTGTCCGTTAAGCGAGTTGTCCTATCACTTTATCGATAAAGAGGCATTGCGGAACATGAAAAATTCTGCGATTCTTATCAATGTCGCCAGAGGTCAGGTAGTGGACAATCCGGCGCTTTACGATGCGCTGGAAACGGGGGAGATTGCGGCAGCCGGACTTGATGTGCTGGAAAAAGAGCCCTTGGAGCTTTCCAATCCGTTAAGCAGACTCAAAGACAGTAACAAGCTGATTATTACGCCCCATCTGGCATGGGGCAGCGTAGAAGCCCGTAACAGGTGCGTGGAGGGCGTGTATCAGAATATTCTGGCATTCCAAAGAGGGGAGGAGAGGAATCTGGTGAATCCGTAATTTACAGTTTACCGTTTCAGGATACTCCATTCCTTGATCAGCTGTTTTTCCGACCATGCCGCATTGGCGGGAGAGGTAGACGGAAGGCAGACAGCCTCTCTTTTTATGACATCTCTTATCAATTTGTTATAATACTTTTCCGCAGTTTTTCCGTTCACATAAATTCCTTTTATGTCTGCATTGTCAAGTATCTGCGTTAAATCGTTCGGCACCACATTTTTTATGGAGCTGTCCGAACTTCCCTGAATATCGCAGGAGGCGATAACATCCCATAGGGCAATTCCGTGAGAGAGTAAAAAGGTGCGTTTTTCTTCCACCGTTTTAGGCGTATCGCACCCGAATACGGCGGAAACCACGCTCCAGAACCGGTTCTTCGGATGACCGTAAAAGAACATTTCCTCCCGGGACTTCACAGAGGGAAAGCTCCCTAAAATCAGAATTTGAGAATGCCGGTCATAGACCGGGGAAATCGGGTGTTGCAGCATAAAGAACCTCCTTTTGCATATCATTTATGATATTTTGGAAAGTACGATGGTAAACGTTGCGGTTGCCAAAAGATTGGTACGGGATAGCGTGTGGAAACCGAAAAAGCCGACTGCTTTTGGCAATCGGCTTTTTTAATTTGATATACTGCGGATGGCGGGACTTGAACCCGCACGAGCGTGAACCCGGCAGATTTTGAGTCTGCTGCGTCTGCCATTCCGCCACATCCGCATGACCGGCAAAGAATGAACCGCCGAACAGGAAATAGTTTACCATACTTTTTCCTGTTTGACAAGATGTATTTTCAAATTTACCTCAAAAATTGTTTCGGCAGTTATTCGGAGGCATCCCGCGTCAGGTCTACATGAAAAAACTCCTCCAGATAGCGTAACATATAGGCAGGACGCTGTTCGGCAAAGGAGCGGATGCGCTCCATATGGCGTTCCAGTGTGGCGGTAGAGGTATAAATGGTATCATATTCCTGCTTTAAGGTATCGAGATGCTCGTAGTAGTAAGCAAGTTCGGTATCCCGTTCCGCACACATTTCATCCAAAACCCTGCAAACATTGTCATAGGAAAGGGCACCGTTCATATACTCCAGCATTTTGTCAATAAAATACTGTTTGCAGTCCTCCCGCTTTAACAGCGCCGCAAGGAGAGGCGCATAGCGGTCTCCGTTTGGGGAACCAAGCACCTGTTCCAAATCGTTTCTTGCCGCACCGGCATCCTCGGTGGACTGGTAAGTACCGAATCCGACGTCGCAGTCATGCAAAAGGAAGCGAAAACGGCCGTCCTTTTCGCCGGTGCCGTATTCCTCGTCTTCGGCAGCATAGTAGCGAAAGCATCGGAAATTTCCGTCGGGCCAGTCATAGTTTGCGGCGTACATATTGTATGCCATATAGTCCATGTAGTTTTCTACGTCAATCTTTGTGCAGAGTGCGGCAAAGGTTTCGTCCTCGGTCAAATCGGCGTAGGCATACTCTTTGTAGAGGGCGTTGTATTCCTTTGCGGCAGCGTTTTCCAGAGCGTCGTCGCTTCCGGATACCCGGTGTTCGGTACCCTCCAGAACCACATATTCTCCGTCGCTTTTTCCGTTGCGGTACTGAAAGTATTTGTCACAGTAGGACTCATGCAGCCAGTAAAAGCCGTAATAGGAGCCGTTGATATAGGCAACCGCAGGAACGACTGCTTCGTAAGCGGCAAATCCGGCGTCCCCGGCCAGACGCTGGAGCAGCTCGTCACGGATAAAGCCGAGCTGGAAATCGTCGCCGCCGTTACGAAGTACCAGCTTGTCGTATTTGGTAATGGGAGTGACGCCGTCTAGCATTGTAGAACCGAAAATCGTGGTGGAAAATGTCCCTTTTCCTTTCTCGTATTCTTTTCTTGCATAGAGCTTTAAGGATTTTACGGCGTGTTGTCTTGAGGTGCCGCCGAATACCCGTACTCCGGCAAACTGGGAGAACAGAAGCGTTCCGTCGGAAGAAACGGCTTCGATATGGACAACGCGTTCGGATTCGGCTCCGCGCGCCTTATAGTTCGTACCGTATAAAATTCCGTCCGGACCCTCCGTTAATTCTGCCGGATTTCCGTTGATGGAAAAGATGGCGGTGGTGTAGCGGTCCTGAATTCCGGTGTTGACAAAGTAGGTATGCACATAGGTATCGGAAACGGTGCCGTCGTCATACCATGCCTTGGCGCGGATGGAGTAGGCATTCGGAAAAGAACCGGAATTTGCCTCTAACAAAAGCGGTTCCGTATAGAGGAGGGAAGTTTCGTCAGGCTCTGTACCGTCCATTGTATAGGTAATGTAGCCGGATTTCTTTGAAGCAATGGAAAGCTCCAGCAAAATGTCTTCGGAAAAAAGATAACCCGCCTCGGAAAAGCAGACCTCGCCTAACGTACCGGTGGGTGTCGGAAGCGGTGCCTTGGTCGGAACCGGCGTTGCGGTCGGCGCTTCGGTCGGCGCTTCGGTCGGCAAAGGTGTCGGAGTAATCACCGGAGTCGGTGACAGAACCGGCGTAAGCGTCGGCATTTCGGATACGACAGGCGTTGCGTCGGACGGAGCAGACATCAAGCTGCCGCAGCCCGCAAAAGCAAACAACCCGCAGAGCATAAGCGGGAGGAAATACCGGGCGGAACGGGACCTATCGGTTGCGTCCGTTCGCCGCAGGAGGAGAGGTTTGCAGGTAACATTTTTGGGGGTGTGAAGTAAAGAATTCATGGTAAAACTTCCTCTCATAACAAATAACACTATTTTTTCCAGGTTGCAGGGTGGAACAGCACCATCATCGGAATAATTTCCAGACGTCCGGCTAACATATCAAACATCAGCACAAATTTGGAAAAGGTGGAAAATTCAGAGAAATTTCCGGTCGGTCCTACCGTATTAAGGCCGGGACCGATGTTGTTTAAAGTGGCGGCAACGGCCGTAAAATTAGTTGTCGTATCGAAGCCGTTGAGACAAAGGAGCAACAGGGAAACGATAAAAATTCCAATATAGGTCATCAGCAATGTGTTACAGGAGCGAACCACAGAGTGCGACAGCGCTTTGCCGTCCATCTTCAGCACCTGAATACGCTTCGGATGAATCTGCTGCATCAATTCCTTTTTGATTTGTTTTAAGTAAATCATAATGCGGGACACCTTGATACCGCCTCCCGTAGAACCGGCGCAGGCGCCGATAAACATCAGGCAGACCATGAGAGTCCGGGCAAATTCAGGCCACTGATTAAAGTCCGCGGTGGCATAACCGGTGGTTGTCATAATGGAGGCAACCTGAAAGGTAACCGTCTGTAAACTTTCCGCAATGCCGCCGCCGTCCGCGACAAGGCTGACGGTAAGAAGAACAACGGCAGCAAGGTAAATCAGGAAGTACCAGCGTACCTCCTCCATGCAAAAGGCGTCCTTTACCTTTCGGATTAAAATGTAATAGTAGAAAGTAAAGTTTACACCGAACAGAAACATAAAGACGGTAATCACGTTCTGCAAATATATGGAATAACCGGCAATGCTGTTGTTTTTGATACCGAAACCGCCGGTTCCGGCCGTGCCGAACGCATGGCAGATCGAATCGAACAACGGCATGCCCCCAAGCAGCAGCAGAAGGATTTCCACAACCGTCATTACCAGATAAATGGCATAAAGCAAAAAGGCGGTCTGCTGCATTTTCGGAACGAGCTTTCCGACGGAAGGGCCGGGACTTTCCGCTTTCATAAGGTTCATGGTAGAACCGCCGGTCATCGGAAGGATGGCGAGAATGAATACAAGCACGCCCATGCCGCCGATCCAATGGCTGAAGCTCCGCCAGAGAAGATTCGCATGGGAAAGCGCTTCCACATCGGTTAAAATGCTGGAGCCCGTAGTGGTAAAGCCGGAAATGATTTCAAACAGTGCGTTTGGGTAATAGGGGATATCCTTTGTGAAAACAAAGGGAAGCGCCCCAATCAGACTGATGACAATCCAGCTTAAGGCAACGACAACAAAGCCTTCTTTTGCATAGAAGGTGGAATTGGAATTTTTGCGAAGACGAAACAGCCGTCCCAGGGCGGCACAGCCAATGCTTAACGCAAGGTAAATCAAGGCGTCCGTAGTTTCTCCGTAGAGAAAACCGGTGAGCGCGGGGGGCAGGAAAAAGATTCCCTGTAACTGAATTACCCAGCCGAGAATGTGAAATACCATTAAATAATTCATTGCAAGCAACTCCTATTTTACGGGATTCTGCAGAATATCGGAAATATCCTGTAAGCCCTTGTGTGTAGTAACGACAATTACGGTATCGTCTTTCTGGATAAAATCGCGTCCGGTCGGGGTAATTACGCGGTTTCCTCTTACAATACAGCAAATCAGAAGATTCTTTTTCAGGTTCAGGTTCAGGAACGGAATATCCGTAACGGCGCTGCTTTCCCGTACATGGAACTCTAACGCTTCCACCTGATTGTCCATCAGGCGGTAGAGGGCTTCTACATTGCTGCCGTAGGAATTGTTCTGGGAACGGACATATTGCAGAATGTATTCCGTCGTAATGTTTTTCGGTGAAATAATGCTTCCGATCGGCAGGTCGTTGATAATCTCGTCAATGGCAAGGCGGTTTATTTTCGTAATTTTTTTGCAGTGCGAACCGACCTTATTTGCATATAACGAAAGGAAAATATTTTCCTCGTCCACGGTGGTCAGGGATACGAAAGCGTCGGTTTTGGCGAGTCCTTCCTCCAAAAGCAGCTCATGGTCGGTTGCGTCCGCATGGATGATAACCGCCTTCGGAAGCGCATCGCTTAAAAAGTCACAGCGTTCCCTGTTCCGCTCAATGATTTTTACCTGAATACCGGAATCTAAAAGGGCCTGTGCCAGATAGTAGGAAATCATGCCGCCTCCCGCAATCATAACGTCGTGAATCCCGCGGATGGAGGAGAGCTTGCTCATGCGGTAAAAGCTGTTGATTTTTTCTCTCGGGAGAACAACGGAAATCGTATCGCCCGCCATGAGAACCGTATTGCCGTCCGGAATACAAATCTGGTGGTTGTGTACTAAAATACAAATCAGGATTTCGTGGTTGAACTTTCGGGAAAATTCCTGCACCTTCATATTATGGAGCGGCGAATGCTCCGAGATGGCAACCCGCAACAAATCCACCTTGCCCTTGGCAAAGGAGTCGATTTCCATTGCGTCCGGCACCTGAATGAGCTGGGCAATTTCACTTGCGGCAGCAAACTCCGGATTGATGATCATGGAAATATCCATACAGTATTTTAAGTAATTGATTTCACGGAAATATTCCGGGTTTCTGACTCTGGCAATGGTGCGGCATTTGCTTGCCTTTTTGGCAATCAGGCAGGAAATCAGGTTGATTTCGTCCTGATTTGTAACCGCAATGAGCAGGTCTGCGTGTTCGATTCCCGCCTCCTGTAATGTTAAAAAGCTGGATGCGTTTCCGACAATCCCCTGTAAATCAAGGTTGGAAAGTGCCGGCTGCAAACGCTCCGCAGAATTATCGATTAAAGTAATATCGTGTCCCTCGTCATTAAGCTGCTGTGCAAGGGCATAGCCTACTCTGCCGCAGCCTGCAATGATGATTTTCATAAGAAGACTCCTTCCGATGTGAAAAGCTAATCTACCCCTTAGTGTACCACGAGAATGAAAAAAAGTCACTAGGAACTGATGCAAAATTCTGCACGGTCCCATTCTTGCAGGCGGTGAAGTGTCTGTGACCGCATGGGATATCCGCTATCTTATATTGCAAACGCAACACTCCGTCAAACTTTCCTGAAGAACCACTAAAACGCTCAGGTGCGGTTCAGCCGGTGTTTCTGCGGCTGCATCGTAAGCTCCGTAAGATTCAGCCCTTCCCTTGCCGTCAGCGCAAACAGGGCATACTCGGCGACCTCCTGCGGCGAGAGGGAAGCGTCGTCTTCGTCTGCGGCGCAAAAGGAAGCATTCCGGTAAAGGGCGGTACGCGTCATGTCCGGTGCAAGTACCGTAACCCGCACGCCGTATTTGCGGACTTCTTCAAACAGGCTTTTCGCAAAACTGGAAATGCCCGCTTTTGTCGCACCGTAGGCGCATCCGTGGGTATTGTTCGTTCTGGCGGCGGTCACGGAGGAAAGGAATAACAGATGTCCGCTGTTTGCCTTTAAATCGCGTAAAAACAGGTTGGTAAGCACAAGCGGGGCGGTAAAGTTGACGGCGGCAAGCTCCGCAATTTTGGAGGCGGAAAGCTCTTCATGGGGGCCGTACAGGCCCACACCGGCATTCAAAATAAGAATGTCCGGATGTTCCTTTACGGCATGCAGCGTGCGGGCAAGGGCTTCAATGGCGGAAACATTCCGCAAATCGCAGACATGCAGGGAGATTTGTTCCAGCGCCTTTTTGGAAAGCTTTGCAGCCAGTTCCGCAGTCAGTTCCGCCTTCCTTTGCTCTGTTTTTACAACCCCGTGAATCCGACATCCTTCGTCCGAAAGCGCGAACAGAATACTTTTTCCGATACCGGAGGAAACGCCGGTAATCAACGCGGTACGGTTATTGAGCATGAGAATCTCCTTTCCCGGACTCTTCGGGAGTCCAGATGAAAATTTTTTCCTGCGGTATGCCCCGGCGGTACAGTGCATTCCGTACCGTATCCAGAAGCTCGGTACAGCGTCCGGCGCGGTAATGGCAGACGCCGTCGGTTCTTTCGTAAGGATAAAAGGAAAGAGCGCAGGAGGGTTTTGCTTTTTTTAGCTGTTTTAAATATTCGCCGGAAAGCCGGAACACACCGATGCTGATATCGGTAACTTCTTCCGGCGTAAGGATAGAAAAGGTTTGTTCTATCATTGTAGTATAAAGGCGTTCCGCCTCCGGCACATCTAAGAGCGGGTCAAAGCAAAGCCGCAGGGAAAAGCCGCGGTTTGCCGCTTCCTTCGCGGCGGAAAGTCTTGCTTTGAGGGAAGGCGTGTAATGCTCGTAGCGCTCAATCAGTTCCTGCGGGGAAAGCGTAAACGCCAACACAATATTTTTTGCGGGCGGAAGACGTTTGATGAACGGAAGCGCGGCACACTTTGTCCGTAGTTCCAGGCGAAGTGCCGGGTGCTCTGCGGCATATCGGCAGAAGGCTTCGGCATGCGGGAACAGCCCGTTTAATGCGGTCAGGTCGGAATCATACGAGCAGCAAAGGTAAACCGGATGCTTTAACAGCAGTCCGTTCAGTTCTGCAAAATAATCTTCTAAGTTTACAAAAACCACAAGATTTCCGGAAGGGTACATTCCTTGTAAATAGCAGTAATCACAGTCATAGATACAGTTCATAATGCAGGAGGTATACATAAAATGTTCCTCACCGAAACTCTGGCAGACCGGCGCTCCCGGATAAAACAGGGTTCCCCGGTTCGCCGCAAGAATAAATGCCGGCTCGGTTTCCTGCATCAAAAGGTTTTGCCGGCTCCGGTTAAAGATATCCTTATAATGGTCGACCGGAATGACCGAAGCATTGGGAAAACGCTCTAAAATACGCTTTGTGACCGGATGGTTTCCTACATCCCGTTCCACATAAATATGTTGAAAAAGCTGCAAATGCTTCTGCTTTGCGGCAGGGAAAACGGTGCGGCAGGAATCGGAAGCATTCAGTACAAACCGTTCTAATTCCTGTAACAGCGCAAGCGCCTGTTTTTTTGTATGCGTACCGGATGGGAGCGGTGTTTCCTGCATGGCGGCGTCGGTGTAAGGAGCAAGAAAAGACTCCGTTTCAATCCCTGAAAGCCGGGCATAGGTAAGAAGCTGCGTCAGGCGGTGTTTCATGGAGGCGGAGAAAGGGTAGAGGTTGAGCAAGTGCTCCGCCGTTTTTCCGATACGGTACGAATACTGTGCGTTCTGCGCAAAAAACAGCGTTTCTCTTTCCTGCAAAAAGGCAAGCAGCGCAGGGAGGTGCGGCTGTAAGAGTGCCGTCACTTCTTTTGGCGCCGGGAATGCACCGTCGCAGAAATCGGAAACGACTTTATAAAAGAAACAGCGGGACGGCGGCACCTGACGAAACAGCGCCGCAGCGATTCCAAAGGCTTCCATATCAAAAAGGCGGGGCAGATTTCCCACGTCCGTAAGTGCGGAGAGGTCCGTTTGTTCCGCGACCGGAGTATCCGAGGTAACAAGAAATGCCTCGGAAAAAGGATGCCGGTAAGTTTCCGGATAAACGGTTTTTCGGGAAGCAAGGTCGGTAACGGAAACACAGAGAAAACCGAGCCCTTTGGCAAGGCGGCCGGGGCTTCCGCAAATGCCGAGATTGCAGAAAAGATCCGTATCGGATGCGGGATAAAGAGAAAGGTACTCCGTTACCGCAATGGCGGCGTTTAGTTTGCCGCAGCCGGTGACAAGCAGGCGCAGGGAATCATTTTCATACAGTGTAAAGGACCCTTTGACGGCTGCCTTTTTTAAGGAAAATACGGAAATCGCGGCAGCCGCCTCCGGGAAAATTGCGGTAATCAGGGTAATCATGGAAGTATCCTCCTTTCCGCCTTCATTATAGCGGACAAAGGAAAAGTTTACAAGGCGAAATCCTCTTTTTTCAAGTTCTTTCCACTTTTTTGTAAAACAGACTTGAAAAAAAACGGAAAGTGTGAGAAACTAGGTAAGGATTTAAGTAGGGCTTTGATAAAATGTTCATGAAAAGGAGATAGAGCTACGATGAGCAAAAAGACAACGGTTCTGATGATTTTGGACGGATACGGAGTGAGCAGTGAAAAGGAAGGGAACGCCATTGCACTTGCAAAGAAACCGGTCATGGATAAGTTAACTTCCATGTATCCGACGGTAACGGGCGAGGCAAGCGGACTGGCAGTCGGACTGCCGGACGGTCAGATGGGAAACTCGGAGGTAGGTCATACCAATATCGGCGCAGGCAGAATTGTATACCAGATGCTTGTAAAGATTTCCAAGTCCATCAAGGACGGCGATTTTTTTGAAAACAAGGCGCTTGTTGCAGTGATGGAGAACTGTAAAAAGAATCATTCCGCACTTCACCTGATGGGCTTGTTATCCCCAGGCGGTGTGCATAGCCATATGGAGCATTTATACGGTCTTGTGGAGATGGCAAAGCGCAACGGACTGGAAAAGGTGTATGTACACTGCTTCCTGGACGGACGTGATGTTCCGCCGTCTTCCGCAGCGGAGTATATGGAAGAAGCGGCAGCAAAGCTAAAGGAAATCGGCGTCGGCAGGATTGCGACGATTGCGGGTCGTTTTTACGCAATGGACCGTGACAACGCATGGGACAGAGTGGAAAAGGCTTACAATGCGCTGGTATTCGGCGAAGGCGTTGAGGGCTGCTGTCCGGTACAGGCGGTAAAGGATTCCTATGCAAACGGAGTAACCGATGAGTTCATGCTTCCGACCGTGATTGAAAAAGAGGGAATGATAAAGGAAAACGACAGTGTAGTATTCTTTAATTTCCGGCCGGATCGTGCAAGACAGCTTACGAGAGCGTTTGTAGACCCGGATTTTACCGGCTTTACGAGAAAGAACGGGTTCTTCCCGACTACCTTCGTTTGTATGGCACAGTACGACGCAGAGATGCCGAACGTACTTGTTGCGTTCCCGCCGGAGGAGCTTACCATGACCTTTGGCGAGTACCTTGCAAAGCACAAAAAGACGCAGCTTCGTCTGGCGGAAACCCAGAAGTACGCGCACGTTACGTTCTTCTTTAACGGCGGCGAGGAGAAGCAGTTTGACGGCGAAGACCGTATTCTTGTAAATTCCCCGAAGGTGGCAACCTTTGATATGCAGCCGGAGATGAGCGCATATGAGGTGGCGGATAAGCTGGTGGAAGCAATCAAGTCGGAAAAGTACGATGTGATTGTTGTCAACTTTGCAAACCCGGATATGGTAGGTCATACCGGTATTATGGAAGCGGCAGTAAAGGCAATCGAGGCAGTGGACGAGTGTGTCGGAAAGGCATATGACGCACTGATGGAAAAGAACGGACAGATGTTTATCTGTGCGGATCACGGTAATGCGGAGAAGTTAATCGATACGGACGGCACTCCGTTTACGGCACATACAACCAATCCGGTACCGTTTATTCTTGTCAACTATGATCCTGCGTATACGCTCCGCGAGGGCGGCTGCCTTGCCGATATCGTTCCGACCATGATTGAGATGATGGGAATGGAGCAGCCGGCGGAAATGACCGGAAAGTCATTGTTAATCAAGAAATAAAATCGCAATAATTTCAAAATAAGTCTTTACAAAGCAGACAAAATATTTTATAATGAATTCTGCGTTATTCTTTGAAAAAAAGGAAATACTCGGTATTGGAGGTGTAATAAGTGGAGGCGTTAAGAATCGTCGTAACAGTTTTGTATGTATTGATTTGTATTGCATTGGTAGCGGTTGTTATTATGCAGGAAGGCAAATCGGCAGGACTTGGTGCAATCAGCGGTATGGCAGAAACCTACTGGGGTAAGAATAAGGGACGTTCAATCGAGGGCAAGTTAGAGCTGATAACAAAAATTCTTGCTGTATTATTCATTGTGATTTCAGTTGTATTGAATATGAACTGGTAACGCAAATAGAAGAATACCCGAGGGACACTGCAAGGTAGCCGGTGTTCTTCGGGCTTTTTCTGTTTTGCGGGAAGTTTGAAAAGCACAGTGTAGAAGGAAGGAGTTTTATGACGGAGAAGGATTTGAAAAAGAGAAAAGAGCAGATTTTAAAGTTTATGAAGGAGCCGGGGTACGTGCCGATGAGGAAGCGCGAGATTGCGGCAGTGTTTCAGGTGCCACAGACGGCAAGGGAGGAACTGGAACAGGTGCTGGAGGCGCTTTTACAGGAAGGAAGCGTTACGATGGACACCAGAGGCCGCTATCATATCGAAAAAGCGGAAGTTTTGCGGGGAGTGTATCACGGAACCTCCCGGGGCTTTGGCTTTTTATCGCCGGAGGACGGAAGCGCGGATGTTTATATCGAAGCCGGTTCCACCCTTGGCGCATTAAACGGAGATGTGGTGCAGGCGGTTATTTTTGACGCGGAGCCGGGAGTAAAAGTAAGCGGAAAAAGCCGCGTCGGGCGGGTAGTAAAGATTGCGGAGCGCGCCAACGAAATGATTGTAGGTACGTTCTTCCGAAAAAAAGAATACGGGTTTGTCGTTTCCGAGGATAAGAGGCTTGGCAGCGATATTTTTATTGACGGGAAGTATACCAAGGGCGCGGTAAGCGGTCATAAGGTGGCGGTACAGGTGACGGATTTCGGCGACGGCAAAAGGAATCCGATGGGAAAGGTGACGGAGATTCTCGGGCATATCAACGACCCGGGCAGCGACCTGCTTACGATATTGCGTGCGTTTCATATTCCGACGGAGTTCCCGGAGGAAGTGATGGAGGCTGCGGAAACGGTGCCGGATTCGATTTCGGAAAAGGAATACGAAGGACGCCTCGATTTACGGCAGGAGGTTATGATTACGATAGACGGGGAGGACGCGAAGGATTTAGACGATGCGGTTTCCTTAAAAAAGACGGACACGGGATATCTTCTCGGCGTTCATATTGCGGATGTGTCGGAATATGTGAAGGAGGGCGCACCGTTAGATGAGGAGGCGAAAAAACGCGGGACAAGCGTTTATTTGATTGACCGCGTTGTGCCGATGCTTCCGCACCGGCTTTCCAACGGCATCTGTTCGTTGAATGCCGGAGAGGACAGACTGGCGTTAAGCTGTCTTATGGAATTGGATGAGAACGGAACCGTTTTCGGACATCGTCTGGCGGAGAGCGTAATTCATGTAAACAGGCGAACCTCCTATACGGAAGTGGCGGGCGTGCTTGCCGCGGGCGAAGAAAAACGAGAGGAGCTTACAAAAGAGTACGGTGAGATTTATCCGATGCTTCTTTTGATGGAAAAGGTATCCGGCCTTTTACGGGAAAAAAGAAAGGCGCGGGGGGCCATTGATTTTGATTTTCCGGAGAGTAAGATACTGTTGGATGAGAAAGGAAAGCCGACGGAGATTAAGCCGTATGAGCGGAATGCGGCAACCCGGATGATTGAGGATTTTATGCTTGCGGCAAACGAAACCGTGGCGGAGGATTTCTTCTGGCAGGAAATCCCCTTTGTTTACCGTGTGCATGAAAGCCCGGATGAAGAAAAGATGAAACGCCTCGGGATTCTGATTCAGAATTTCGGGTACAATCTGCGCGTATCGAAGGGTGCGCCTCATCCGAAGGTACTGCAAAGTCTTTTGGAAAAGTCGGACGGAAGTCCGGAGGAAGCGTTGATTGCACGACTGACTCTCCGTTCCATGAAACAGGCAAAGTATATGGTGGACTGCGAGGGCCATTTTGGTCTGGCGACAAAGTATTATTGTCACTTTACGTCCCCGATACGGCGTTACCCGGATTTGCAGATTCACCGTATCATCAAGGAAAATCTGCGCGGGCAGCTGAATGAACGCAGGCGTTCCCATTATCGGAGTATTCTGGCGGAGGTGGCGCAGCATTCTTCGAAAACCGAGCGCACGGCGGAAGAAGCGGAGCGCGAATTGGAGAAGATGAAGAAATGTGAATACGCGCAGGAAAGAATCGGTCTTGTCGCAGAAGGAATTGTTTCGGGAATTACGAATTACGGGATGTATGTGGAACTTCCGAATACCGTAGAGGGAATGATTCGTTTGTCGGAGCTGACGGACGATTACTACTTTTTCGACGAGGAAAATTATCGTCTGGTAGGAGAGCGAACGCATAAGGTTTATCAGCTCGGGCAGAAATTAGAAATCAGGATAAACAGCGTGGATAAAATGTTAAAGACTATTGATTTTTTGCCTGTTTCGCGGTAAACTGGAAATAGTGATAGCAGAGAGGAAGCATATGGCAGGTTCAAAACAGGCAGTCAAATTGATTGCAAACAATAAAAAAGCATATTTTGATTATTTTATTGAAGATAAATACGAAGCGGGCATTGAACTGTCCGGTACGGAAGTAAAGTCGTTGCGTATGGGAAAATGCAATATCAAAGAGTCCTTTATCCGGATTGAGCGGGGTGAGGTTTTTGTATACGGTATGCACATCAGCCCTTATGAAAAAGGCAATATTTTTAATAAAGACCCGTTACGGGTGCGAAGATTGTTGCTGCACCGGCATGAGATTAATAAGCTGTCCGGGGAACTGGCACAGAAGGGGTATACTTTGGTTCCGCTTTCGGTATATTTCAAAGGCAGTCTTGTAAAAGTAGAGGTGGGGCTTGCAAAAGGAAAGAAACTGTATGATAAGCGCGAAACCATAGCAAAGAAAGACCAGCGGCGGGAAGCGGAAAAAGAGTTTAAAGTAAAGAATCTGTATTGATGACAGGGCTGCAAAAGAGGAGGTGTGCCGGTGAAAAGAGTAAAAACAGCAGTATTGGTTCCGGGAATGGTTATTGCAAAGGATGTTTATAATGCAAGTAATATTTTGGTTGTGAGCAAGAATACGGAGCTGACCGATGAAAGTATTACAAAGCTGGCATTCCACAGTATTTATTCCGTTTATATAAAAGACGAAGAAGCAGAGGCACCGGTCAAGCCTGTTCAACAGAGAGTTTATACCCATTCCGCGGTGAAGGAATCAAAAGAGTTCAGCCTTTTTAAGGAAGCCTATGAAGACGGAGTAAAAGAGCTTGAAACGACGTTTCATGATATTCTTTCGCTTCAGGCTCCCAAGCTTGGAATATCGGAGCTGTGCAAGAAAGCAAGCGATATGTTGGAGGATACGCGCGGCGGGATTCATGTGTTTGATATCCTGCATAATATGCGCGATTACGATGACAGCACCTTTAATCATTGTATGAATGTTGCATTAATTTGCAATGTGTTTGCGGACTGGCTGCATATGTCGAACATGGAGAAAGAGATTGCGACGGTATGCGGACTGTTGCATGATATCGGCAAGATGAGAATTCCGGAGAGAATTGTGAAAAAGCCGGGCAGGCTGACGGATGAGGAGTTTGAACTTATAAAAACGCATCCGATGGAAGGCTACAATATTTTATTCGAGTCGCATTTTAATGCCAATATCCAGAATGCCGCATTGATGCACCACGAGCGGTACGACGGCTCCGGCTATCCGTTAGGACTGCGGGGCAATCAGATTGATAAGTATGCGAAGATGGTGGCAATTGCAGACGTTTACGACGCCATGACGGCAGCACGGGTTTACCGTGGGGCACTTTGTCCGTTTAAAGTAATCGAAATGTTTGAAAAGGAAGGCCTGCATATGTTTGACCCGGAGTATATTCTGGTATTTATGGAAAATATAGTACAGACCTATATCAGAAGCTGGGCGCGGTTAAGCAACGGCCGCGAGGGTGAGATTGTGATGTTAAACAGGCAGAAATTTTCCAGACCGGTGGTTTTATGCGGAAACGAGTTTATCAATCTGGCAGAGCACCCGGAGATTGCGATAGAGGAAATTTTGATATAACGGCATATTTTTTTGAAAGGTACTTTACTTTTTGCTGCGGATATGTTAGAATTGAATCGCTTTCGGGCGAGCCGTTGCTCAGAGGACGGATACTCCGGCCACTTCTTGGTGACAGGCGATTTTATTAAAATTAGGAGGTTGCTATTATGATTAGCAAAGAGAAAAAGGCAGAAATTATTGCAGCATACGGAAGAAATGCAAATGATACCGGTTCGCCGGAGGTTCAGATTGCGCTTCTTACCGCAAGAATCAACGAACTGACAGAGCATCTGAAGGTAAACCAGAAGGATCATCATTCCAGACGCGGTCTGTTAAAGATGGTTGGTCAAAGACGCGGCATGCTGGAATACTTAAAGAAGAACGACCTGGAAGGATATCGTTCTTTGATTGAGCGTTTGGGTCTGAGAAAGTAAGCAGACGGCGAAGCTGTTGCATGAGGGGCGTTCCGGTACGGGAGCGCCCTTTTTGTGATACAGGAAAGTTCTCGGGACTTTCCGCGACATAAAAATGCGGTCGGAGATGCCGCCCGCTACAAAGGATAGAAAGGAAGGATTACTTGTATACTTATACGGCATCGCAATGGTTATTTTTCTTTTATTTTTATTGCGTATTCGGCTGGTGCTTTGAAACTACCTATGTGTCTATTTGTCAGAAAAGGTTTGTCAACCGGGGCTTTATGCGAGGACCTTATCTGCCGCTGTACGGTACGGGAGCGATTGTTATGCTTTTTGTTTCCCTGCCCTTTCAGGATAATTTAATCCTTACCTTTTTTGCGGGATGTATCGGGGCAACCATATTGGAATATGTAACCGGTGTTGTAATGGAAGCGCTGTTTAAGGTGCGGTACTGGGATTACTCGAACCAGAAGCTTCAGTTTCAGGGACACATCTGCCTGTCTTCCTCCCTTGCGTGGGGAGCGCTTACCATATTTTTGACGAGAGTGCTTCACGAACCGGTAGAACGGCTGGCGTTAGCAATTCCGGAGCAGATACTTACGCCGTGTTTGTATGTGGTTACGATAGTGGTGGCGGCAGATTTTACCCTGTCCGTAAAAGCGGCGCTGGATTTGCGCGATGTTTTGGTAAAGCTGGAAAAAGCGAAGAAAGAACTGGAACTGTTGCAGAAGCGTCTGGACGTGGTGATTGCCTTTGCGGAAGACACAGCGGAGAAAAAGAAGCGGGAGCGCAGCCTGCGTACGGAGGAACTGATTGCGGTATTGGAAGAACGGTTTGCAAAATTCCGTGAAATGCGTACGGGGAATAGCGCCATAGCGGAGGAATTAATCAATCTGCGGGAACGTTTTGTGGAGCTGCGAAGCAGGCGGGAACAGCTTGGTAAGGTAGAGAAAGGCTATAAAAGGCATCTGCTTTTAAACAACCCGTCCATGCGCTCGGAACGCTTTAAGGAGGCTTTGGAAACATTGAAAAAGTCGGCGGCGGAGCGATATAAGAAAAACGGGAAATAACAGAGGGACTGTGTCCGGGCTTTGTCAGCCTTCGTACACGGTCCCTCTTTTCTTTGCCTTGTGTTACTTTTCCCGTTTAAACTTTTGTTCACAGTACTCGCAGCGGTAAATGGCATGCGCACGGTCGGTCAGCTTAAAACGGTGCGGAAGCTCCTGCTCAATCGAAGTGATGCAGCGCGGGTTTTTGCAGCGGATAATGTTTGTGACACGTTCCGGGAGATTTAGTTTTCTCTTTTCCGCAATAACGCCGTTTTTGATAATGTTAATCGTAATATTCGGGTCTAAAACGCCCAGAATATCAAAGTCGATGTCAATGGGCCCTTCGATTTTAATAATGTCTTTCTTGCCCATGACATTGCTTCGAGCATTTTTTATAATGGCAACACAGGCGTCGCTCTTTTCTAACTCGAGATAGCGGTAGATATCCATTGCGCCTCCGGCTACAATGTGGTCCATGACAACGCCTTCCTGTATTCCTCCGATATTCAGCATAGTAATCTCCTTTCAGAATGTGAAACTCTATTCGGTAACGGTAATTCCGAGCAATGTCATAATCAGTGCCATTCGTACATAAACACCGAAATTTGCCTGCTTGAAATAAACGGCGCGCGGGTCGTCGTCGACTTCGGTAGAAATTTCGTTCACACGCGGAAGCGGATGGAGAATCAGCATATCCTCCCTGGCAGTCTGCAATTTGCGTTTGTCGAGAATAAACGTGTCCTTTAAGCGGATATAGTCTTCTTCGTTAAAGAAACGTTCCTTCTGTACTCTGGTCATATAGAGAATGTCTAACTCCGGCAGAACGGCTTCTAAATTATTGGTTTCCTGATACGGAATGTTCTTGGCGTCTAAGGTTTCCTCCCTCAAATAGGCAGGAATCCGCAGTTCCTCCGGTGAGATTAAAATAAAGCGCGTATTTGGGTAGCGGACCATAGCGTTAATCAGAGAGTGCACGGTTCTGCCGAATTTTAAGTCGCCGCAGAAGCCGATGGTTAAGCCGTCCAGCCGCCCTTTCAGATGCTTGATGGTAAGCAGGTCGGTCAGAGTCTGGGTCGGATGGTTGTGACCGCCGTCGCCTGCGTTGATGACCGGAATGGAAGAGTGCATGGAAGCGACTAACGGAGCTCCTTCCTTCGGATGGCGCATCGCGCAGATATCGGCATAGAAGGAAATGACGCGGATCGTGTCCGCAACACTTTCGCCCTTTGCCGCAGACGAAGAATCGGCAGAAGAAAAACCAAGAACACTACCGCCGAGATTCAGCATTGCAGCTTCAAAACTAAGACGGGTACGTGTACTTGGTTCATAAAATAAAGTCGCTAATTTTTTGCCCTGACAGCAATGGGAATATTTCTCAGGGGAGGAATAAATATCCTCGGCAAGGGTGAGCAAATCGGAAAGCTCGTCCGGTGACAAATCTAACGGGCTGATTAAATGTTTCATAGCTACCTCCGTAAGTATTTCTGCTAATAGAAAGCCATATTTTCAACTATTATACAGTATCGAACCTGTTTTGACAACCCCCTAATTTTATCGTTTGAAGCCGTAGGGAAAGTGCCGTCGCACAAGTCTGCGAATAACAAAGTGCCCGGTCTGTTACATAAAATGAGGGATTGTAAGCAGACCGGGCTGGGATAAGATGGATAAAAATCGGGAAATTGCCGCACTAAGGTGCGGGGCTCCCCCTTCTTGCTGTCTTAGATCGTTTCCGTCATCCGGCTGCCTGTCCGCAGTCTATGATTTTTGCAGACGCAGCGCCGGGGTGGCAACCTCTTAGAAGCCAAAATAACGGATACAGTTGTGATAGGAGATATCCTGCACCATTTTTCCGAGAAATTCCATATCTGCCGGGTATTCGCCGTTTTCTACCCAGGTACCGATAAGGTTACAGAGGATTCGGCGGAAATATTCGTGTCTGGTATAGGAAAGGAAGCTTCTCGAATCGGTCAGCATACCGATAAAGTTGGAGAGAAGTCCTAAATTTGCGAGAGAGGTCATCTGCTCGGTCATTCCGGTTTTATTGTCGTTGAACCACCATGCGGAGCCGTGCTGGATTTTTCCGATTGCGGAAGAATCCTGGAAGCACCCGATAATTGTGCCGATAGCGGCATTGTCCACCGGATTTAAGGAATAGAGAATGGTACGCGGGAGCTCGTCGGTTTCGTTTAATGCGTTTAAAAAGGCGGCGAGTTCTGCGGAACAGTTGATGGAGTTAATGCAGTCAAAACCGGTGTCCGGACCGATTGCGCAAAACAGTCTGGTGTTGTTGTCGCGACGGGTGCCGTAGTGAAGCTGCATTGCCCAGTTTAAACGGTGGTATTCCTTTCCCATAAACAGAAGAAAAGCGGATTTGAAACGCAGCTGTTCCTCCGGGGAAGGCATTTCACCGGATAAGCGCTTCTCGAAAATAGCAGCAATTTCTTCTTCGCTTGCCGGTGCATACATAACGAATTCCAGCCCATGGTCGGATACTTTGCAGCCCATTGAAGCAAAGAAGTCAAGACGTACCTTGAGCGCCTCCTTCAGGTCTGCATAGGTTTCGATTTTTACGCCGCTCACAGCGGATAATTTTGTCAGATAGTCGGTATAGTCCGGCTTTTCCAGATTCATTGCCTTGTCCGGGCGCCATGCCGGAAGTACCTGCACGTCAAAGGAGTCATCCTCGGCAATCAGCTTGTGCCATGCAAGGGAATCAATCGGGTCGTCGGTAGTGCAGATGATGGTAACGTTGGAGCGCTTAATCAGATTTCTAACGCTGAAGTCCGCTTCGGCAAGCTTTTGATTGCAGAGCTTCCAGACCTCGTCCGCCGTTTCCGGGGAGAGCGTGCCCTCATAGCCGAAATATCTCTTCAGTTCTAAATGGCTCCAATGGTAGAGCGGGTTGCCGATTGCTTTTTGCAGGGTAGCAGCCCATGCAAGGAACTTTTCATAGTCGCTTGCGTCACCGGTAATATACTTTTCTTCAACCCCGTTTGAACGCATCTGGCGCCATTTGTAGTGGTCGCCGCCAAGCCATACCTGCGTAATGTTTTCAAACTTCCGGTCTTCGGCGATTTCCTGCGGGTTGATGTGGCAGTGGTAGTCGATAATCGGCATTTTTGCGGCATAGTCATGGTAGAGCGTTTTTGCGGTGTCGTTCGAGAGTAAAAAGTCATTTCCCATAAACGGTTTCATAGTGATATCCTTCTTTCTTATCAGTTTTCTTATTCTTAAAATCAGTACGCGGTTCCGCGGGCAATAAAGTCGTTGGAAATGGTAGTTTTGTTCGGAACATCCGCACCTTGCAAAATTCGCATCAGAGTGTTTACGGTAGTGATGCTTAAGGTTTCCACATGGTTGTCCAGGGTGGAGAGCTCCGGCTCGGTACAGACGCAAAGCAGCGAATTGTTGTAGCCGACGATTTCCAAATCCGTTGGAACAGAGATACCGGCAGCGCCCGCAAACTTTACCGCGGCAACGGCAAGACAGTCTTCGGCGGTCAGAATAGCGTCGTAAGAACAGCCCTTCTCATATAAAGAAAGCAGAAAGTCCCTTGTTTCCGGTATGTTGTCGGAGCAAAGCCGCACGGAATCTTCCGTAAGCGGGAGACCGACGTGTTCGATACCGTCGCAGAAGCCTTTGCGCTTGCTGCGGCTGCTGTTACTGTCGGAGCGGTAGAGAAACAAAAAGCGTTTTCTGCCGTGTTCCGCCAGACGGCAGACTGTGTCGAATACTGCCTGATAGTCGTCGCAGAGCGTGCAGTAAATGTTCGGGTGATTTAAATAGCCGTTAATCATCATCACCGGCACTTCGTTTGCGGCGGCAATAATATATTCATTGTCCTGCTTTGTAGATTCCAAATAGTGGGAACCAACCATAATAACGGCATCAACCCGTTTGGAAAGCAGAAGACGGAGGTAGTTTTTTTTGTTTTCAAGCTCGTAGCCTGTGCAACATAAAAATGATTCATACCCGTTTCTGCGGAGCGCCTGTTCAATATAGTAGACCGCATTTGCCAAAAAGGTATCGGAAGAATCCGAACACAGAATGCCGATGGTGTGCATGGTGTTCAGCCCAAGCCCCCTTGCAAATACGTTCGGCGTATAACCGAGTTCTTCCATGACCGTCAGGACTTTATGTTTGGTTTTATCGCTGACGTTCTGGTTCCCATTTAATACGCGGGATACGGTGGCGATGGAAACGCCTGCTTTTTTGGAAACATCGTAAATATTCATATGAAAGCCCTTACAAAATCAAACAAAAAAATAAAGCAACATAAGTTTATTATACACCAGTAGAGAACGGACTGCAAGCGGATTTTACAAAAAAATATTAGAAATTAAACCGAAAACCGATTGACAGGGCGATGAAAAGTGTGTACAATCAGGTTGTAAACGCTTACAAAAAGAGTGTTATTAAGGAGAAGGTTATGAAAAACTTGAATCGAAAGACGGCAGCCGAAAGAAAGGAAGTAAAGGAGTATCCGGTAAAGGTGCTTCAGTTCGGCGAGGGGAATTTTCTGCGCGGCTTTGTAGACGCTATGATAGACATTGCAAACGAAAAGGGGTTGTTTGAAGGAAGCGTTGCGGTAGTAAAGCCGATTGCGGCAGGAAGTCTTGCGGCGTTTCATACGCAGGAAGGGGTTTACACCTTATCCCTCAGAGGTAGGGAAAACGGAGAAACGAGAGTGGAAAACCGTATTATCACCTGTATTACGGATGCGGTAGATGTGGTTTCGGAGTATGAACGGTATGCGGCGTATGCCGCGTGCGAAACGCTTCGTTTTGTCGTATCAAATACAACAGAGGCGGGTATCGTATATGAAGACGGGGATTTGTTTACCGACGCACCGCCGAAGACCTATCCGGCGAAGTTGACCAAGCTTCTTTATGAGCGTTTTTGTCACTTCCGCGGAGCAAAGGAAAAAGGTCTGATTGTGATTCCGTGCGAGTTAATCGAAGACAACGGCGGTACGCTGAAAGCATGTGTGAAGCAGTATGCCGCACGCTGGGAACTGGGCGATGCGTTTGAGGCATGGCTGGAGGAAGCCTGCTGCTTTTGCTCGACTCTTGTGGACCGTATTGTAACCGGTTATCCGAAGGAAGAGGTAGAGCGCCTTTGGGATGAGTTCGGCTATGAGGACCGGTTGCTTGATACCGGAGAGTTGTTTGCACTCTGGGTCATTGAGAGCGCATGGGATATCAGTGAAGAACTGCCGTTAAAAAAGGCGGGACTTCCGGTGGTTTTTACCGACAATCAGAAGCCGTACCGGGAACGGAAGGTGCGGATTTTAAACGGCGCACACACTTCGTTTGTGCTTGCTTCTTATTTGGCGGGCAACGATTTTGTCGGCCAGTCCATGCAGGATGAAACTGTGCGTAAGTTTATGACAGACACGGTGTTTGAAGAAATTATCCCGACTTTATCCTTACCGGAGGAGGACTGTAAGCAGTTCGCAAAGGCGGTGATTGAGCGGTTTGAAAATCCGTTTATCCGGCATGCGTTACTGGATATTTCCTTAAATTCGGTCGCAAAGTGGAAAGCGAGATGTAAGGCGAGTCTTACGGGATACCTGGAGCGCTTCGGTACGCTGCCGAAGCATCTGGTCTTTTCCCTTGCGGCGCTTTTGTGTTTCTATTCGGCAACGAAGGAAGAAGACGGGGCGCTTGTCGGACAGAGAGGGGAGGATACCTACCGAATCCGCGATAATGCGGAGGTGCTGGAGTTTTTCCGCACCCATTGTACATTACCGGCGGAGGAATTTGTCCGTGGATTTCTCACAAACGAGGCATTCTTCGGCGAGGATATGACAAAATATGCGGGACTGGAGAAAGCGGTCTGCGGGTATGTTAAGCTGATAAGAGAGTGCGGGATGCGAAAGGCGCTGGAACAGATAAACGCATAGAGGCAGAAAATAAGCGGAGGATGGCAATGCAGGAATGGATTCGAATTCATGCGCAGGATACGGTGGCAGTTGCGCTCTGCGACCTTCCCGCGGGAAAAGAAATCGTAATCGACGGGAAAACGGTTGTAATTACGGAAGCGATTCCGCGGGGACATAAGTTTGCGCTGGAGTGCAGGAACGAAGGAGAGAATATCATCAAATACGGCAGTCCTATCGGGCACGCCGTAAAAAAGATACAGCCGGGGGAATGGGTGCATACCCACAATATGAAAACAAATCTCGGAGCTGTGACGGAGTATGAGTATCATCCGAAAACGGCTGCGGGCGGACGGACGGAAGTAACGCCTGCGTTACCCGATACCTTTTTAGGGTTTCGCCGGGAGGACGGCAGCGTCGGGATTCGGAATGAAATCTGGATTCTTCCGACGGTGGGCTGTGTGAATTCGGTGGTGCAGGCAATGGAGCGCAGCGCAAGAGAGCGCATAAAAGGGACGGTGGAGGATGTGATTGCGTTTTCCCATCCTTACGGCTGTTCCCAGATGGGGGAGGATCAGGAGAATACGAGGCAGATTCTTGCGGATTTGGCGCGTCACCCGAACGCAGGCGGTGTTCTGGTGGTCGGACTGGGTTGCGAGAACAGTAATATAGAGGTGTTAAAGCCGTACCTCGGAGCGTTTGATGAAAGGCGGATTAAGTTTTTGGTCTGTCAGGAGGCGGAGGACGAAGCAGCAGAGGCGGCAAGGCTGTTGGATGAGTTAATCGCATATGCGGGAGGCTTTGTCCGGGAGGAAATACCGGTATCGGAGCTGGTGGTCGGAATGAAATGCGGCGGTTCGGACGGATTGTCCGGCATTACCGCAAATCCGGTAGTCGGCGCGTTTTCCGATTTGCTTTGCGGCTGCGGCGGAACAACGGTACTGACGGAGGTGCCGGAAATGTTCGGCGCGGAAACGCTTTTAATGGAGCGGTGCGAAACAAAGGAATTGTTTGATAAGACCGTGGCAATGATTAATGATTTTAAAGAATACTTTTTGCGGCACGGGCAGACAATTTATGAAAACCCTTCTCCGGGAAACAAACAGGGCGGCATTTCCACGTTAGAGGATAAGTCCCTTGGCTGCACGCAGAAGTCGGGCAGTGCGAACGTGGCGGATGTGCTTTCGTACGGAGAGCGGGTCAGGACAAAAGGGTTAACTCTTTTATCGGCTCCGGGAAACGATTTGGTGGCTTCCACCGCACTGGCGGCGGCGGGTGCACAGCTGATTCTGTTTACGACCGGACGGGGAACGCCCTTTGCGGCTCCGGTGCCGACGGTTAAGATTTCCACAAATACCGCCCTCGCAAAAAAGAAACAAAACTGGATTGATTTTGACTGCGGTATTTTAACGGAAGCGTCCACCAAAGAGGAGTGTGCCGCAATGCTGTTTTCCTATGTGTGTTCCGTGGCATCCGGCGAACGGGTAAAGGCAGAGCAGGCGGGCTATCACGATATGGCGATTTTTAAGCAGGGAGTTACTTTATAAGAGAACCCCACACCGAAGGGTGTGTCGGCAAACGGCAGTCATGCCGCGCAATAGAAGATTATCAAGAAAAAGGAGAGTAAAACAATGGCAAAGGTAGTTACAATGGGAGAAATCATGTTAAGACTTTCTACCCCGGGAAATGAGAAGTTTATTCAGGCGGATGAGTTTGACGTATGCTATGGCGGCGGCGAGGCAAATGTAGCCGTATCTCTGGCCAATTACGGACATAGCGCACAGTATGTGACGAAAGTGCCGAAGAACCCGATCGGCGAGTGCGCGGTAGCGGCCCTCCGCAAGATGAATGTCGGAACAGAGCATATTGCTTACGGCGGTGAGCGTCTTGGCATTTACTTCCTTGAAACCGGTGCGGCAATGCGTGCTTCCAATGTGGTTTACGACAGAGCCCATTCCTCGATTTCTACCGCTACGGCAGCGGATTTTGATTTTGATAAGATTTTTGACGGTGTGGACTGGTTCCACTTTACCGGGATTACTCCGGCGGTTTCCGACGCGGCGGCAGAGCTTACGGAGATTGCCTGCAAGGCGGCAAAGAAGGCGGGCGTAAAGGTTTCCTGCGATTTGAACTTCCGGAAAAAGCTTTGGTCCTCCGAGAAGGCGCAGAAGGTGATGAGTAACCTCATGCAGTATGTGGATGTCTGCATCGGAAACGAAGAAGACGCGGAAAAGGTACTGGGCTTTAAGCCGGGAAATACCGATGTAACCAGCGGCGATTTGGAGCTTGCGGGTTACAAGAGCATTTTCGAGCAGATGGTAGAGAAGTTTAATTTCGAGTATGTCATCAGCTCCCTGCGTGTCAGCCATTCCGCATCCGATAACGGCTGGTCTGCCTGCATCTATTCCAGGGATACGAAGGAATTCTACCATTCCAGAGAGTACAGAATTGCTCCGATTGTAGACCGTGTGGGCGGCGGCGATTCCTTCGCAGGCGGTGTTATCTGCGGTTTCCTTGACGGCAAGAACTTCAAGGAAGCATTGGAATTCGGTGTTGCGGCTTCCGCGTTAAAGCACACGATTCCGGGCGACTTTAATCTCGTATCCAGAGCGGACGTAGACAACTTAGTCGGCGGCGACGGAAGCGGCAGAGTGCAGAGATAGCTTGCAATAACAGTTCCTGATTTTATAATGATTTTACGGCACCGGAGAGCGGAGAATGCTTTCCGGTGTGTTTTTTACAGCCCCTGTTTTATTCGGACACAACCCCGATTTGCATCAAGTGAAGACTCTCTGATATAATGTAAACGAAGTGAGGATTTGCAAGCTTGCTTGCAAAATCCGAGCGGAGTTGGAGATCATGAACGAAGTTCATGATATAATGAAATCAGAAAAACTTGAATGTTACTATGCGTTGCTTGCAGCAACGGGCAGTTTCCCATACAATTGTGTTTACAAAGGAAAGAAAGGTGGTTATACCGAATGCTGAACGAAAACATTAAAGCAATCAGAAAATCAAAAGGACTTTCGCAGGAAGAGCTTGCTATCAAGCTGAATGTGGTGCGACAAACAATCTCTAAATGGGAGCAGGGATTGTCGGTTCCTGATTCCGACATGTTAATCTCCCTATCTGAAGTGCTTGAAACTCCTGTAAGTACATTGCTTGGAGAAACTGTTACCGAGTCGAAAACGGATGACTTAAAAGTGATATCCGAAAAATTAGAGGTTATAAACCTGCAACTTGCACAAAGAAAGACAGCGGGAAGAAAAGCATTTCATTGGCTGCTGATCTTGCTGTGTGCGGTCATAGCAGTAATTTATGCGGTTTTGATAGCATCAGGCAGTCCATATCTGGGGTGGGATTACAGTGACCCTGAAACCGCCGTTGCCGGAGCGGCTTTTCACGCGATGGAATGGCTGTTTGTGCGACTTGCGCCGATTATCCTTGCCGGCGCAGTCGCTGGAATTATCCTGACACGGAAGAAACATTAGAGGATTAAGTAAAAAAGTGATTGACAAACGAAAGCCTTTGTTGTATTCTTGTATTAAGCAATTAGTACAATTATACAACGGAGGTTTTTAATATGTTACGCATCGAACATTTTACAAAGCGTTATGGGGACAAGGTAGCGGTAAATAATTTGAATCTGCACATTGCACCGGGAGAAATTTACGGCTTTATCGGACACAACGGAGCGGGAAAAACAACTACGTTAAAGGCATGCTGCGGACTGCTGCGGTTTACGGAGGGAACGATTTTGATCAACGGAAAGTCCATCCGGGAGGAGCCGCTTTCCTGCAAAAGGGAGATTGCGTATATTCCGGACAACCCGGATTTGTACGATTTCCTGACCGGATATGATTTTCTGAATTTTGTTGCGGATGTATACGGTGTGTCGAAAAAGGAGCGGACCGAGCGTATTGATACTTACGGAGAAATGTTAGGCATTACAGAGGCGCTTACTCTGCCGATTTCGGAATATTCCCACGGCATGAAGCAGAAGGTTGCGATTATTTCGGCACTGGTGCATGCACCGAAGTTGATTCTGATGGATGAGCCGTTTGTCGGTCTTGACCCGTCCGCTTCCCATCAGCTAAAGCAGTTGATGACGAAGCATTGTGAGGAAGGCGGCGCGATTTTCTTCTCGACCCATGTGCTGGAAGTGGCGGAAAAACTGTGTCATAAGGTGGCGATTATCAAGGGCGGCAATCTGGTGGCGTCCGGGACGATGGACGAGGTACGCGGCAATTCTTCTCTGGAAGATGTATTTTTGGAATTGGAGGAAAAAGCAGAATGAGAAGATTAATCGGAATTCGTTTAAAATCCATGTTTTCCAATATGAAAAAGTCGCTCGGCGGTAAGAATAAGGGTCTGGTTGCGCTTTTTATACTGGCGCTTGCGTTCTGTTTCTTTTCGATTGAGATGATGCTGTATGGCGGCTGGGATATGCTGTCGATTTATTTGGATACGGATTTTCCGTGGCTGTTTTTTGCAATGGCGGGACTGACGGCGTTTGCGTTCGGTATTTTCGGAACGGTGTTTACGACCCAGAGTCAGATGTACGAGGCAAAGGATAACGAGTTACTGTTAGCGATGCCGATTAAGCCGGTACATATTGTACTCAGCCGTGTGGCGGTGCTTTATCTTCTGACGCTCTTGTTCAGCGCGGTTGTGATGCTTCCGGCGGGACTTGTCTATACCGTAAAGTGCGGTTTTTCGGTGCAGGTAATGGTATGTTTTCTGGTTTCGTTGTTTCTGGTTTCGATGTTAGCGCAGGCGGTGACCTGTCTGCTCGGCTGGCTGCTGCATTTTCTGCTGGCAGGGTTTCGCCACAAGGCAATCATTGCCACGGCATTTATGACGGCGGTGATGATTCTTTACTTTATTGCAATCAATAAGCTGGAAACTTTGATGCTGCTCCTCGTGGAAAACGGAGGAACGATTGCCTCTGCCATTCAGTCCTTTGCATGGCCGTTTTATGCGCTTGGAACCGCATGCCTCGGCAACTGGACGAACCTCCTTTTGTTTGTATTGATTTCTCTTGCCGTCTTTGCACTGGTAAATCTGGTTTTGACGGCTACCTTTGTGAAAGCCATGCTTGCGGGCGGAAAATCAAAGGGAGCCGCAAAGAGAAAGCGGGACGGGAGAGTGCGCTCCGCAGTGGGCAGTATTTGCAGAAAAGAGGCAAAGAGGTTCTTTTCCAGTACGCCGTATCTGGTGAACATCGGTATGGGGCTTTTTATGATAGTTGCGTTTACCGTTGCCGGTATCTGGATGAAAGAAAAAATACTGGGGATGGTCGGAACGTTAGCGCCAAAAGAGGTTAACACCATACTGCCGATTGCAATCTCGGGGATTTTGGGTGTGCTTTCCGCCATGACGCCGATTTCCGCGCCGTCGGTGTCCTTAGAAGGAAAAAATATCTGGATTCTGCGTTCCGTGCCGGTAAGCGGCGCAGGGGTATTAAAGGCAAAGCTTCTGTTTCATTGTAGCGCGACCGTACCGCTTGCGGCGGTCAGCGGGATGGTGCTTGCTCTGGTATACCGGTGTACGATACCGGAAGTCCTGCTTTGCGGAGTAAATTCCGCTCTGCTGTTTGTAATGTGCGGTATCCTCGGTCTGGTATTTAATATGTGTTTTCCGCGTCTGGACTGGCCGAACGAGGCAGCGCCGTGCAAACAGTCCCTGGCCGTCCTGTTTGTTATGTTTACGATGCTCTTTCTCAGCATTGGCTACTTTGCATTCTGCATGGGCGGAAACGAACTGCTTGGTTCTAAAAACAGCGTATTGGTGCTTTTGATGGCTGCGGTGCTTCTGACAGGAATCAATGCTCTGTTTTATCTGCTTATGATCAAGTGGGGCGGTAAAAAGTTTGAAACGCTGTAAGATGATTCTGTTTTCACGCATTAAGAGAATTAAGGATAGCAGAGGAGAAAAGTAAGAAATGATAAGGGCTGTCGTAAAAAAGATAGCGGATGTTCCATGCGGTTGCGGAGAATTTACCGTTTGCAGGCAAGGAATTGCGCTTCATACGACAGCCCCTTGCTTTGTTCTTTTTATCTCTAGGATTGTAGATGAAAAAAGTGCTTTTCTTTTTTTGAATTTTGTGGTATCATATACATTTAGCGGAGATATGTCCCGAGACTTCTGAAAAGCATAGCGCTTTACGGTGTGTTTTTCAGTTGTTTCGGCATCTCCGCAAAATGACAAAAGGAGATTAAAAATGGCGTACAAGAGTTTTTCAATGGAACTTGCAGGCAGAACTTTGACCGTAGATATCGGCAGAGTTGCCGCACAGGCAAACGGTGCAGCGTTCATGCACTATGGTGACACAACGGTGCTTTCCACCGCTACGGCTTCCGAGAAGCCGCGTGAAGGAATCGACTTCTTCCCGTTAAGCGTGGAGTATGAGGAAAAGTTATATTCCGTAGGTAAGATTCCGGGCGGTTTTAACCGCAGAGAGGGTAAGGCTTCCGAAAATGCGGTGTTGACGTCCCGCGTAATCGATCGTCCGATGCGTCCGCTGTTCCCGAAGGATTACAGAAACGACGTTACCTTAAACAATATGGTCATGTCCGTAGACCCGGAGTGCAGTCCGGAGCTTACGGCAATGTTAGGCTCCGCGATTGCGGTAGCAATTTCCGATATTCCGTTTGACGGCCCGTGTGCAACGACACAGGTAGGTCTGATTAACGGGGAGTTCGTATTCAATCCGAATTCTTCCCAGAACAAGGTTTCCGACTTAAAACTGACGGTAGCTTCCACAAGAGAAAAGGTGATTATGATTGAAGCCGGTGCGAACGAAGTGCCGGAGGCAAAGATGATTGAGGCAATTTACGCAGCCCATGAAATCAATCAGCAGGTTATTGCGTTTATTGACAAGATTGTGGCAGAGTGCGGCAAGGCAAAGCACGAGTATACAAGCTGTGCGGTGCCGGAAGAGCTGTTTGCGGCAATTAAGGAGCTGGTTCCGCCGGAAGAGATGGAAGAAGCGGTATTTACGGACGAGAAGCAGAAGCGTGAGGAAAACATCCGCGAGATTACCGCAAGGCTGGAGGAGGCCTTTGCAGAGAACGAGGAATGGCTTGCAGTGCTCGGCGAGGCAATTTATCAGTATCAGAAGAAGACCGTTCGTAAGATGATTTTAAAGGACCACAAGCGTCCGGACGGCAGAGAGCTTACCCAGATTCGTAAGCTTGCGGCAGAGGTGGATATTATTCCGCGCGTACACGGTTCCGCCATGTTTACGAGAGGCCAGACCCAGATTTGTAATGTTTGTACGTTAGCGCCGCTTTCCGACGCACAGAAGTTAGACGGTCTGGACGAGAACGAGGTTTCCAAACGTTATATGCATCATTATAATTTCCCGGCTTACTCCGTTGGTGAAACGAAGGTTTCCAGAGGTCCGGGACGTCGTGAAATCGGACACGGCGCGTTAGCGGAGAGAGCGCTGCTTCCGGTACTTCCGAGCGAGGAGGTATTCCCGTATGCAATTCGTACCGTTTCCGAAACCTTTGAATCCAACGGTTCTACCTCGATGGCGTCCACCTGTGCTTCCTGTATGTCCTTAATGGCGGCAGGCGTGCCGATTCGTAAGATGGTAGCAGGTATTTCCTGTGGTCTTGTTACCGGCGATACCGATGATGATTATGTACTTCTGACCGATATTCAGGGCTTAGAGGACTTCTTCGGCGATATGGACTTTAAGGTAACCGGTACGGATGCCGGTATTACGGCAATCCAGATGGATATTAAGATTCACGGTCTGACCAGAGCCATTGTGGAGGGCGCAATCGCAAGATGCCGCGAGGCAAGAATGTATATTATGGAGAATTGCATGAAGCCTGCCATTGCAGAGCCGAGAGCCGAGGTAAGCAAGTATGCACCGAAGATTATCCAGATTCAGATTGACCCGCAGAAGATCGGCGATGTGGTTGGCCAGAGAGGCAAGACGATTAACGCAATCATCGAAGAAACCGGTGTTAAGATTGATATTACCGACGACGGAGCAGTTTCCATCTGCGGAACCGACCCGGCTGCGATGGAGCGTGCGGTGCAGCTGATTCAGATTATCGTAACGGATTTCGAGGAAGGACAGGTTCTGGAAGGAAAGGTTGTCAGCATCAAAGAGTTTGGTGCATTCCTTGAATTCGCTCCGGGGAAGGAAGCAATGGTTCACATCTCCAAAATTGCCAAGGAGCGTATTAACCATGTGGAAGACGTTCTGACCCTTGGCGATGTGGTAAAGGCGGTTTGCCTCGGCAAAGATAAGATGGGAAGAGTTAGCTTCAGTATCAAGGACGTAAAATAAAACAGCCAGAGTTGGCATAAAGGAAAGGGGCTGTCGCACTGGGCGCGGCTCCTTTCGTACTTCTTTCCCCGGTTTCTGCCGACTTTGGTTAGGCAGATGTAAGGAGTTATGAAACGTACGAAGGAGTCGTACCTTCCGTTTGATAAGCTCCTTATCCGGCTGGCATTATTTTGTGAGGAGTTTATGGTGGAGCAAATCGAGCAATTTAGTTTACCGAACGGTATCCGGGTGGTATTGGAGTCCATGCCTTATGTAAAAACAGCCGCGTTCGGTATTTTTGTCGGCGTGGGTTCCGTATGTGAAACAAAAGAGAATAACGGGATTTCCCATATGATCGAGCATATGCTGTTTAAGGGGACAAAGACGAGAAGCGCAAAAGCGCTTGCAGACATTACCGCGCGCCTCGGTGATACGGTAAATGCCTATACCGGAAAGGAGTACACGGCATATTACGGTGTAACCATTGCGGAGGAATTGGAAGCGTTAATGGAGGTACTTTCCGATATGCTGCTGCATTCCGCATTTGAGGCGAGGGCGCTTTCCAAAGAAAAGGGAGTCGTGTACGAGGAAATTGATATGTACAACAATTCTCCCGAGGATTTGGTGCATGAACTGGCGCAGAAACGGGTGTGGCAGGGCCATCCGCTCGGCTTTCAGATTTCGGGAAGCAAGGGCGTGGTGCGGGGGCTGACAAGAGAGCGTATTTTAACCTATTACCAAAAGGAATACCGTCCGGAGCGCATGGTGCTGTCGGTGGCGGGCGCGTTTGAGAGAAAGCGTATCATAGAGCGCCTTTCGGAACTGTTTTGTCCGCAGGGAACCGCCGGTCTGCTGAAAAACGAAGGGCTGACGCCGGATGCCCGGTACGGAAAGCGTTACGGTACATCCGGTAAGAAGCAGGAAATGGTGCTGCCGCAAAACAGAAAGGCGGCGGACTATACCCGGAGCTTTTGCCGGGCGGAGCGGGATACGTCACAGCTTCATATGAATCTGGTGTTTCCCGGAATTTCCTATCTGGATGACAGACGGCATGTGGCGACGGTATTTCATTCGGTGCTCGGCGGGAGCAACAATTCCCTTCTGTTTCAGAAAATCCGTGAGGAGGAGGGGCTTGCCTATGCCGTATATTCCTACGGCTGTCCTTATGCGAAGGAGGGACTGTTACATATTGACGCAGTGAGCGCACCGTCCCAGGCGGAAGCAATCTTTTGTCATAGTTTAGAGGTCTGTGAATCGCTTTGCGAAAAGGCAGTTCCCGAAGAAACGCTGCGAACCCATAAGGCGCTGATTCGGACCGAGGCGATTTTATCAAAGGAGAGCGTGCAAAGCCGTATGGAAGGAAACGGCCGCGCGGTCATGCTCCGCGGTCATGTAATTCCGCAGGAGGAAGAATTGGAAAGAATCGAAAACGTAACCGCAGAGGAATTACTGCAGTTCGCAAGGCAGGTGCTTTGTCCGGAGAAGATGAGCGTCTGTCTGGTGGGAGAAATGGGGGACGCCGGAAGACGGCTGTATCATCGGTTTGAGAAGCTGTAAACGGGAAGGAAAACAGAGAAATAGGTACAAAAGGCATTGGCAGGCGCTGTCCTGCAAAGAAAGGAGCTTACAATGACAACGAATATCGAAACCAAATGTATCCATGAGGGCTGGAAGCCTGCACAGGGCGAAGCAAGACAGCTTCCGATTTATCAAAGCACAACGTTTAAATACGATACCAGCGAGGCAATGGGAAAGCTGTTTGATTTGGAAGCAGAGGGTTATTTTTATACCAGATTGCAGAACCCGACCAACGATGCGGTAGCTGCAAAGATTTGTGCGCTGGAGGGCGGTGTGGGCGCTATGCTTACTTCCTCCGGTCAGGCGGCAAACTTTTTTGCCCTGTTTAATATTTGCGAAGCGGGCGACCACTTTATCGCATCTTCTTCTATTTACGGCGGCACCTACAACCTGTTCGGTGTTACGATGAAGAAGATGGGAATCGAGTGTACCTTTGTGGACCAGGAGCTTCCGGAGGAAGAGCTTGCAAAGTATTTCCGTCCGAACACAAAGGCGGTTTTCGGTGAAACCATCACGAATCCGACCGTTTCGATTTTTGACTTTGAAAAGTTCGCAAGACTGGCACATTCCCACGGCGTACCGCTGATTGTGGACAATACCTTTGCAACGCCGGCAAATTGCAGACCGTTTGAATGGGGTGCGGATATTGTCACTCATTCTACGACAAAGTATATGGACGGTCATGCCTGTGCCGTAGGCGGCTGTATCGTCGACAGCGGTAACTTTGACTGGATGAAGTACCCGGACAAGTTCCCGGGGCTTACGACGCCGGATGAGTCCTACCACGGAATCACCTATGCGGAGAAGTTCGGTAAAGGTGCGTATATCACGAAAGCAACGGTGCAGCTGATGAGAGATTTAGGCTCTATCCAGTCGCCGCAGAACGCATTTTATCTGAATCTGGGGCTGGAAACGCTGCCGCTTCGTATGGAGCGCCATTGTCAGAATGCATTGGCTGTGGCTAAGTTTTTAAAGACGCAGGAGAAGGTGGCCTGGGTACACTATGCGGGTCTTGAAGACGACAAGTATCATGCGCTGGCACAGAAGTATATGCCGAAGGGCACCTGCGGCGTGCTTGCGTTTGGTATCAAGGGTGGAAGAGAAGCGTCCATCCGGTTTATGGATTCCTTAAAGTTTGCTTCTATTGTAACCCATGTGGCAGATGCAAAGACCTGTCTGCTTCACCCGGCAAGCCACACGCACCGTCAGATGACCGATGAGCAGTTAGCAGAGGCAGGCGTGGCAACAGATTTAATCCGTCTTTCCGTCGGAATTGAAAACGTGGACGATTTGATTGCGGATTTGAAGCAGGCGTTAGAGAAACTGGAAAAGTAAACGGGGCAGAGCGGCATCGTACGAAAATCAAGGAAGATTAAGTATTAAATTATAGCTTTTCGGGGCATACTGTTACCAAAAAAAGAAAGGGAAAACAGTATGAACCGTGACGAGGAGCAAAACAGGAATCCGGGCAATGCGCCGGAAAACGAGGAAAACAAATCCGGAGAGGAAAGAAAAGAGCAGCGTGAGGCCGCAAAGCAGCGGGATGAGAAAATTTCGGAGTACGGGCAGACCGTATTAAATGCGGAGGAGCCGGGGAAAAGGGTGCATCTGCTTTCCATCATCGGGGAAATCGAAGGACATGAGTGTCTGGCGCAGAATGTAAAGACGACAAAGTACGAGCATGTTTTACCTCAGCTTGCCGTGATTGAGGACGATAAAAGCATCGGCGGGCTGTTGATTTTACTGAATACGGTAGGAGGCGACGTGGAAAGCGGCCTCGCCATTGCGGAGATGATTGCATCGTTAAGCAAGCCGACGGTATCGCTGGTGCTTGGCGGAGGGCACTCCATCGGCGTGCCGCTTGCGGTTTCCACGGACTATTCCTTTATTGTACCCACCGGAACCATGATTGTACATCCGGTCCGTATGAGCGGCATGGTAATCGGGGCGCCGCAGACCTATGATTATTTCCGGCGAATTCAGGACCGCATTACCGGTTTTATTGAGTCGCACAGTAAGGTAAAAAAGGAACGCATCGAGGAACTGATGTTAAAGGAAGGGGAGCTTACGAAAGACCTCGGGACGATTTTAGTCGGTGAGGACGCGGTAAGAGAGGGACTGATTGATGAGGTCGGAGGCATTCAGGCGGCGATGAGAAAGATTTACGAGATGATGGAGGAGCGGGAGAGAAAAGAGTAAAAGAGACCGGGAAGCTCCCTTTTCGTAGTTTACCGAAACAGCGTACAATTTCCCGACTCTCTGTAATACCGAATCCGTTCTTCAATGGGTTCCCTGCCGCAGCCGAGCTGCTTCCCGAGGCAGTCGATACAAAGAAACGAGGTAGCGGTTCGGGAAATCAGCTTCATATAAATGGCTTTGTCGTCGGCGGCCAACAAAGCGCCGCAGTTCTTGCAGACAGAGCTATCCCGTGTGTCGGAGCTGTTTCGGAGATGGGCTGCCTCCGACGGACTTTGACCGGCAGGCGGCAAAGCGGCGGAAGGAAGGTGGTAGGCGCTCATCGGCTTACCACCTTTGCGCGTACCACCATACAGTCATGGGCGGCAATGGTCGGAGCAAAGCGCTCGGTGAACGTGCCCAGTTCCTTGTGCTCCCAGCAGTCGTACAGAGAGAGCGCCGTGCCGGAAGCATACGGAATTCCCATATCCCAGAAGAGCAGCGGAAGCTCTCGGTTTCCTTCGCCGAGGTTGAAAAAGCCGATGGCAAGGTCGCCGTTTGTTAAAAGCTTTACGAGCATAAATGCGTCATAACCGTGGAACCACTGCGGTTCCGGCTTGATCCGGTAGGCGCCGCGGCATTCCGGGTCCTGATTGATGGCAATCAGGTCCTTGTTTAACAGAATCCCTTTTGTTTCTTTGTTTGCCTTGCGGATGTCGCAACCAATCATCAGCGGTGACCCCATCAGTGCCCAAAGAGAAAAGTGTGTTTTATATTCAATATCGGTGCAGCCGCCGATTTTACTGCGAATCCAGTCGTTGTTGCTGCCGCCGTACATGCCGACAATCAGCATATCCATGTCGTTGTGACAGTAAGTGCCGGTGTAGCATTCCTTTTCCAGCTGGGAGAGGGCAAGGGTTTTTACGGACTCCCAGTTGTCCTGTATGTCGGCGGTGGAGCGATACATATGGGCGCCGGCTTCGCGAACCCATTGGTATACATTATCTTCGCCCCAGTTGCAGGCAGAAAAGAGGATATCCCTGCCGCAGTTTTTTAAGGCAATTCCCATCCGTTTGTAAAGAAGTTCGCCGTTAATTTGGCGCGGTTTAAAGCAGTAATCGTATTTTAAGAAATCAACGCCCCATTCGGCAAACTGTCTGGCATCCTGAAATTCGTGTTCAAAGCTGCCCGGATATCCGGCGCAGGTATGGGTTCCGGCGCAGGAATACATCCCGAACTTTAATCCCTTTTCGTGAATATAGTCGGCAAGCGCTTTCATGCCGCTCGGAAATTTTGCCGGATCGGCAACCAGACTGCCGTCGGCGGCCCTTTCCCGCAGGCTCCAGCAGTCGTCAATGACGATGTATTCGTATCCGGCGTCTTTGTAGCCCTCCGATACAAATACATCGGCAACGTTTTTGATTAAGGTTTCGTTGATATCCCAGGTAAAGGTATTCCATGAGTTCCAGCCCATAGCCGGAAGCATGCCTGTCTTTGGATTTGTCATAGAGATATTCCTCCGATTTCTAATTAGTATACGAATCAATTATGCTTGTATAATAAACAATTTTATCATAGCATACAGTATGAAAAAAAACAATTACTTTAACAGTTTTTTTTGTTTGATGTCGGAAGATTATTGACGATTCGGACGGGGAACGGTATAATAAATACTTGAAAATTTTTGTTTCGGAGGTAGAAGATGAAAAGAAAGACAAAAATCGGAGCCGGTGTTTTATGCTCCCTGTTGTTATTGGGTTCGGCTGCATCCCTGGCAGGCTGTTCCGCAAAAGAAACGGACGGGAAAAATCCTACTGTGACGGAAGCCCCTTCGCAGGGGCAGGAAGAACCGACGAAAGCACCGACCACGGAACCGACGAAAGCACCGACGCCGGAGCCGACAAAGACGCCGACGCCGGAACCGACAAAGGCACCGACGCCGGAACCGACAAAAGCGCCGACAGAGAGCGGTGAGGAAGCGAAAGGAGATTCGGAGATGTATCGGTTCGGTTTTGGAGAGGAAAGTGCGCCGGTAGAGGTCAATATTGAGATTCAGTGCCCGACGGAGTATCTGGTAAATTCCGTTAAGGTGAATTACGGAAAGATTGTAAAAACAAGCTACTATTCCACAACCTGCGAAAAAGACAGAAATGTGATTGTTCTGCTGCCTGACGGGTATACCGAGGAGAAGGAGTATCCGGTATTGTATGTACTGCACGGAATTTTCGGCGACGAAACCTCTATGATCGGAGACGGAAACAGCGGAATCCGCATTACGGTCGGAAATATGATAGCAAAGGGTGCGGCAGAGGAAATGATTGTAGTATTCCCGTATATGTATGCGAGCAAGACACAGGATGTATGTACGGCCATTGATCTTGCCAATACGGCGGCGTATGACAATTTTGTAAACGACCTTGCGGACGATTTGATGCCGTTCTTAAAGGAAAATTATTCCGTGGCGTCCGGCAGGGAAAATACGGCGATTATCGGCTTTTCCATGGGAGGGCGCGAGTCTCTTGCCATCGGTTTTATGCGTCCGGATTTGTTTGGCTATGTCGGAGCAATCGCACCTGCGCCGGGCCTGACTCCGGGAAGGGACTGGGCAATGGCACACCCGGGACAGTTTGAGGAGGAGGAACTTGTATTTGCGGAGGATGAAGAACCCCCGTATGTACTTATGGTTTGCAGCGGCGATGCCGACAGCGTTGTGGGCAGTTTTCCGAAAAGCTATCATAATATTTTGCTGCGGAATCAGGTAAGTCATTACTGGTGGGAAATTCCGGGTTCCGACCACGGCGACCCTGCGATTACGAGCGGAATTTACAATTTCTGCAAGGTGATTTTTAAGGCGGAATAAAGGAAAACGAAAAGAAAAGCCTGGCAAACGGTCTTTTTGCATGGAGGTAAAGAGGCGGTTTGCCATTTTTTATAGGATATACCGTGTTGCGGCAGCGTACCGGAACTTTACAAGCGATTGCCCTATTTTTCTGTGGGAGAGGGGTTGAGTTTTTGGGGGATTTCTTATATAATAAAAAGATGAGAAATTGAAAAGAGGGAAACAAAATGGAGTTAATCAAAGCGATTATTCTGGGGTTGATTCAGGGGCTTGCGGAGTTCTTGCCGATCAGTAGTTCGGGACATCTGGCGATTTTTAAGTATGTGCTTGATTTTGATACGGATACGGGGCTTTTGTTTGATGTTTTACTGCATCTCGGAACCCTGGCCGCCGTCTTTGTTGCGTTTCGCAAGGATATTTTTGAATTGATTAAGGAAGGTTTTTCCATCATCGGGCAGTTTTTTAAAAGCGTATATTTACGCGTGGCAAAGAAGCAGAAGTGGCAGCCGGTCGTTACAACGCCGTACCGCCGTTTTGTTATGCTGGTGCTGGTATCCACGATACCTACGGGGATTCTGGGAATTCTGTTAGACGATGCGATTACCGCGGCATCCGCAACGCTGATTGTACCCGGAATTCTTTTGCTGGTAAACGGTGTGCAGCTGTTGATTTCCGACCATCTTGCGGACGGAAAACTTACGGCGGAGGATGTGTCCTACAAAAAAGCGGCGATTGTCGGCGTGGCACAGGGAGCCGCAACGTTTCCGGGAATTTCCCGTTCCGGTACGACCATTACAGCGTGCCTTGCCTGCGGCTTTTCCAGAGAGTTTGCGGTAAAGTATTCTTTTATTATGTCGATTCCGGCAATTCTCGGTGCGCTTGTTTTGGAACTGCTTGATTTTTCACCGGAGCTTTTCTCTGCCTCCGACGCAGTGAATTATCTCGTAGGAACCGTGATTGCGGGTGTGGTAGGTTATGTGTGCATTAAGACGATGTTAGTAATTGTACGCGGAAAGAAGTTTAAGTATTTTGCATATTACTGCTTTGCAATGGGTGCGTTTGCGGTAATATTCAGCCTTTTGGCGTAGAGTTTGAGGAGGAAGGAAATGGCAGCCGGAAGTAAGGGAACAGGAACGAAAAGAAGTACCTCCGCGGGAACGTCCCGGAAACGGACGGGAAGCGGAACGAGAAGTACCGCAAGTACCGGAAGAAAGCGCAGTTCTGCGGCAAAGAGCAGGAAGAATACGGCGTCCTATGAACTTCAGAACGAGGTAGTGCTGATGATTACTCTTGTGGTGGCGGTACTGCTGTTTTTAAGTAATTTTAATCTGGGCGGCGCGGTCGGCGGAGCAATTAACGGCGTCATGTTCGGCCTGTTCGGTATTTTGGCATATTTATTCCCGGTGATTTTGTTTTTCGGTATGGCGTTTTTTCTTGCAAATCGCGGTAACCGTACCCTCCCGGTGAAGATGCTGTATGCGCTTGGCATGCTGCTTATGCTGACGGCGTTTATCCAGCTTTTGACGACCTATCTTCCGACGCAGTGGAGTCCGGCAAAAGAAGGCGACACAATGCCGTTGGGACAGTATTATACCCTTGCAAGGGATTATAAGAAGGGCGGCGGTATTTTCGGCGGCTTTGTCTGCTATTTGTTTGAGCCGCTATTCGGCAGAGTCGGTTCGTTTGTCGTTGTGATTGCGGTATTTCTTGTTTGTTTCATGCTGTTTTCCAAAAAGGCGCTGTTTGCATGGATTGCAAGGCGCAGCAGCGAGCGGTATGCCCTTCATAAGGTACACGCGATGGAGCGCAGGGAGTCGTTTGAACAAAGACAGGCGGAGAGAGAGCGGCTGGTAGAGGAAAAGCGAAAGGAACTGGGAGAACGGCGCGCAAAGACCTACCTTTTGTCCGAGGAAGAAAAGTTCGGAAAGGAAGCAGCGGTCGGGCAGGAGTCGGAACGGCAGCCGGGAACGGTAAAAAAGGAAAAGGAAAAAGAAAAGAGGAATTTTTTCGGAGGCAGGACGCCTACCGGAGAGTACACGCTGGATTTGAATCATCAGTATACTTTGCCGGAACAGACAATTTCGGAGGTCAATACGCTTTATAACGAGGAACACAAGCAGCAGAACACAGGGCTTCATATGATGGAAATTTCTCCGGAAACGGGGGAATACAAGGAAACTACATATGTAGAACGAGAAAAAACGGCACAGGCTTCGCCAAAGCGTACAGAGCCGGCACAGATACATCGGGGACCGACCGTTGCGGAGCAGCTGGAAGCACTGGGAGGTCAGCGGGACAGGCAGACTTCGGGCGGACAGGTATTCTGGGGAAATTCCGGAAGTTCCGAAGCAAAGCAGACGGAGCAGGAGAAGGTCCGGGATGCGGATGCGTCGGGTGAGGATATCGGAAGAACCGATGCAAGTGATGATTCTACATATGTAGAGCAAAGAAGAAAGAAGAACGAATACGGAAGTATGGTGCAGGAGAGCGGCAGCAAGGTTACAGGCGCAGCAAAGGAGGATGTCGCAGAGCCTCTTGTAATAGAAGAATCCGAGCCGGTGAAACGGTATGAGTTTCCGCCGGTGGAACTGCTTACGAAGCCGAAGGGCTCTAAGGGAGTTTCGGAACGGGATTTACAGGAAACGGCACGGAAGCTGCAAAGTACCTTAGAGAGCTTCGGTGTGCGTGTGACGGTGACGAATGTAAGCTGCGGTCCTGCGGTAACGCGGTACGAATTGCAGCCGGAGCAGGGGGTTAAGGTAAGCAAGATTACGAGCCTTGCGGATGATATTAAGTTGAATCTTGCGGCGGCGGACGTGCGGATTGAAGCGCCGATTCCGGGAAAAGCAGCCGTCGGAATTGAAGTGCCGAACAAGGAGAATTCTACCGTACTGCTGCGGGAACTGTTGGAATCGAAAGAGTTCCTTTCGCACGGTTCGAAGGTTGCGTTCGCGGTAGGAAAGGATATCGGCGGACAGACCGTGGTAACGGATATCGCGAAGATGCCGCACCTGCTGATTGCGGGAGCGACCGGTTCCGGTAAGTCGGTCTGCATCAATACGTTGATTATGAGTATTTTGTATAAAGCCGACCCGTCGGAGGTGAAGTTAATTATGGTTGACCCGAAGGTGGTTGAGCTTTCGGTGTATAACGGCATTCCGCATCTGATGATACCGGTTGTGACCGATCCGAAGAAAGCGAGCGCGGCATTAAACTGGGCGGTTGTCGAAATGACGGAGCGGTATCAGAAGTTTGCGGAGCTCGGTGTTCGTGATTTAAAGGGGTATAACGAGCGGGTGGACGATGCGGCAAAACAGGGTCTTGAAGAAGAAAAGTACAAGCATCTTCCACAGATTGTGATTATTGTGGACGAGCTTGCCGATTTGATGATGGTGGCGCCGGGCGAAGTGGAGGATTCCATCTGCCGTCTGGCACAGCTGGCGCGGGCTGCCGGTTTACATCTGGTGATTGCAACCCAGCGTCCTTCGGTCAACGTTATTACCGGTCTGATTAAGGCCAATATCCCGTCCCGGATTGCGTTTGCGGTATCCTCGGCCATCGATTCCAGGACGATTTTGGACGGCGCAGGCGCCGAAAAGCTTTTGGGAAAGGGCGATATGCTCTTTTTCCCATCCGGCTATTCCAAACCGGTGCGTGTGCAGGGTGCCTTTGTGTCCGACCATGAAGTAAGCGCTGTTGTGGATTTCTTAAAGAAGCAGAACGACGGAGCCGGTTACAGTGCGGAGGTGACCGAAAAGATTGCCAATATGCCGAGCGGGGCGGAAACTTCCGGCGCGTCCGGAACCCAGAACGGGTACGATGAGTATTTTGCGGACGCTGGAAAGCTGATTATCGAAAAGGACAAGGCTTCCATCGGAATGCTGCAGCGTGCCTACAAAATCGGCTTTAACCGCGCGGCGCGGATTATGGATCAGCTTGCGGAAGCCGGTGTGGTAGGTCCGGAGGAAGGGACGAAGCCGCGGAAGGTTTTGATGACGGCGGAGGAGTTTGAGCAGTTTATAGGAGATTATGTCTGATGAAGTATGATGTTCTTTTGTTTGACGCAGACGATACGCTGTTTGATTTCGGAAGGGCAATGCGGACGTCGCTGCGGGAGGCAATGGAGTTTCTTGGAATTCCGTTTCGGCCGGAGTATTGTACGGTGTATGAAACACTCAATACGGCGCTCTGGAAGCAGTTGGAACGTGGGGAAATTACGAAGGAAGCGCTAAAAAAAAGGCGTATGGCGGAATTTTTTGCGGCGTTAGGGATAACAGCGGACGCCGGAAAGATGCAGGAGAAATACCAGCAGTGTTTAAATGCCAGCGCTTATCTGCTTCCGGACGCAAAGAAGGTGCTGACCGCCCTTGCGGGACAGAAGCGTTGTTATCTTGTGACAAACGGGTTTGCGGAAACGCAGCGCGGCCGTTTGAAAAAGGCGGGAATCGAGGGCTGCTTTCGAGGGCTGTTTATTTCGGAGGAAATCGGCTGGCAGAAGCCGAGGAAGGAGTTCTTTGACGCAGTATTTTCGGTTCTCGGGGAGAATTGCCGGGAGCGTACCGTCATTATCGGGGATTCCCTGACATCGGATATCTTAGGAGGAAACAATGCCGGAATCGCTACCTGCTGGTACAATCCGCATCGGAAGGAAAACACGCTGGGAGTTTCGGTAACGAAGGAAATTCATACGCTTACGGAGCTTTTGGAAATGTAAAGGTTATCTCAGTGGAGAAGACTCCCACTGAGATAAAGCCTCCGGCGGATTGCAGGAATGTGCTAAGGAAAGTGTCAGCAAAGCTGACGCACATTCCGCAACAAGAACGCCGAGGCGTTCTTGAATTTATGGTAAGTTTTTTGCCGCCAAAGCATAGCGATTATGCAGGCGCGGCAATGAAAATAAGGAGGAACGGTTAGATGAAAACAGATATTGAAATTGCACAGGAAGCGGTACTGCAGCCGATTAAGGAGGTTGCGACACAGCTTGGAATCGCAGAGGAGGAACTGGATTTTTACGGAAAGTACAAGGCGAAACTGACGGATGAGCTTTGGGAGAGAGTAAAGGACAATCCGGACGGCAAGCTGATTTTGGTGACTGCAATCAATCCGACTCCGGCAGGAGAGGGAAAGACCACGACGACCGTAGGCTTAGGTCAGGCCTTCGGAAAGCTCGGGAAAAAGGCAGTGATTGCGCTTCGTGAGCCTTCTCTCGGTCCGTGCTTTGGCGTAAAGGGCGGCGCGGCAGGCGGCGGCTATGCGCAGGTAGTACCGATGGAGGATTTGAATCTTCACTTTACCGGAGATTTTCATGCCATTACTTCCGCAAACAACTTACTGGCGGCAATGCTTGATAACCATATCCAGCAGGGCAATGCGCTTCGTATCGACACGAAGCAGATTGTGTGGAAGCGCTGTCTTGATATGAATGACCGTGCGCTCCGCAATATCGTCATCGGTATGGGCAAAAAGGCGGACGGTGTCGTAAGAGAGGACCACTTTATTATTACCGTGGCTTCCGAGATTATGGCAATTCTCTGTCTTGCGGAAAATATGGACGATTTAAAGAAGCGCCTCGGACGCATTATTGTGGCATATGACTATGACGGCAACCCGGTAACGGCGGCGCAGTTAAACGCAGTGGGTGCAATGGCGGCGCTGTTAAAGGATGCCATCCGCCCGAATTTAATCCAGACCTTAGAGCATACGCCTGCCATTGTTCACGGCGGACCGTTTGCCAATATCGCACACGGCTGTAACAGCGTCCGGGCAACAAGAACGGCATTAAAGCTGGCGGATTATGTGATTACGGAAGCCGGCTTCGGCGCGGATCTCGGTGCGGAGAAGTTCCTTGACATCAAGTGCCGTATGGCAGGCTTAAAGCCGGATGCCGTTGTACTTGTGGCAACGGTACGCGCGCTCAAGTACAACGGAGGCGTGGCAAAGGCAGACCTTTCCGCGGAAAATGTGGAAGCGCTGAAAAAGGGTATCGTAAATCTGGAAAAGCATATCGAGAATTTACAGAAGTATAAGGTGCCGGTAGTGGTAACACTGAACCGTTTCATTACCGATTCTCCGGCAGAGCTCGCTTTTGTAAAGGAATTCTGTGAAGCAAGAGGCGCAGAGTTTGCACTTTCCGATGTATGGGAAAAGGGCGGCGAAGGCGGTATCGAGCTTGCAAATAAGGTACTTGAAACCCTGGAAACGAAGGAAAGTCACTTTGAAACTCTGTATCCGGACGAGTTATCTATTTGCGAAAAGATTGAGAAAATCGCAAAAGAGATTTACGGAGCGGGCAGCGTAACCTATGATCCGGCGGCAAAGAAGGCGATTGCTAAGATTGAAGCAATGGGCTTCGGCAATGTGCCGGTCTGCATGGCAAAGAATCAGTATTCCTTATCGGACGACCAGACAAAGCTCGGACGTCCGGAAGGCTTTAATGTAAATATCCGCGAGGCGTATATTTCCGCAGGCGCGGGCTTTGTGGTTGCGATTACCGGTACGATTATGACCATGCCGGGACTTCCAAAAACTCCGGCTGCGGAACGCATCGATGTGGATGAAGCCGGAAAAATCACGGGACTGTTCTAAGAGGGACGTATCATTCCGTTTCTATTGAAATTTGCAAGCCCCAAAGTAGAGTTTTCCTACGAGAACCCGCTCTCGCTTATGCGGAGACGTAGCGGGTACTAGGTTCGAAAGAACCTCATAAGATAGAGTTTCGCATGCGAAACTCTTGCGCCGAGCGCAGTCGCCTGCGACTGTTTCAGAATGCGTGAGTGCGCATCCTACGGAGTGCAAAGGCGGAACAAAAGTGTTCCGCCTTTGCTGACGTCTCCTTATGGTTCTCTTAAGGAAAATCTGCTTATGGGGCTTGTGGTATTTTAAAGAGGGGCGGAATGATACTGTGATAGCAGAGTTTTCCTACGAGAACCCGCTCTCGCATTAGGCGGCTTTGCTGTTTCTGTTGAAATGTGTGCTTGGTTATGATATGATGAAAACGTAGTGAGGATTTGCAAGCTTGCTTGCAAAATCCGAGCGGAGTGGAAGACATTGACCAACTTACCTCTGAATTTTTCGTATGTGTATGCGACAAACGAATACAAGGAGACCAGCTATGAAAAGTCAAGCATAAATTAGCAAAAAATTCTTTTTTCGT
>CAZSQM010000015.1:0-75937 GCA_964609025.1 uncultured Lachnospiraceae bacterium
ATTAAGTTTACCCAACGGGAAGACTATCTTTTTGTGAAGTGGGGTAAGGTTGCCGAAGCAGACGGATATCTGGTATATGTTGCAAAGTGCGGTGAAGCATATGGTAAGGACGTGATAGCAGTTGAAGCCGATAAAAACGGTAGTATTAAGCTGACGAACATCATCAAGAATGTAGCGGGAGAGAAGATTAACACCCAAGGAAACTACAAAGTATTTGTAGAAGCTTACAAGATTGAAGATGGCGAGAGGGTTACGATTGCAAAGTCCATCGAAGTTCATGCTGCCGGAAAGGACAATGCAGAGTTTACCAATGCGAAAGATGTTAAATTGATATCGTCAAAAGTAGTAACAGTTAAGGTAGGAGAGACAGCTACGATTCAGGCAGAGATTATTCTTCAGGATGAAAAGAAGGAACTTCTGTCGGAAGCCCATGCGAAGAAGTTACGTTTTAGATCAACCGATTCAAGTATTGCTACAGTGAATGCAAACGGAAAGATTACCGCAAAGAAGAAGGGCTCCTGCTATATCTACCTATATGCACAAAACGGCCAGGCAGAAAGAGTAAAGGTAGTTGTGAAGTAAACAAAGGATGTTAGCTTCAGAACCATTATGCTTAGTGTGACCTGTGCATTACTGAAGGAACAATTAAGAAAGTCTCACATCACAGGAAATGTGATGTGGGACTTTTTTTAAAAATATGTTAGAATCGGAAGAGGAAATGAACCGGGCGGTTGTAAGCATCATTGAGAATTGGAAGAAGGAAGGCCATGGAACAATTGCAGTGATATAGCAGCTATACTTGCAAAAATTTTACACGGATTTTACATAAATGATATGTCTTTTTGACATTATGCTGATAAAATAAAATCGAGGTAAACTATTTGTTAAGGAGAAATGCCGTAAGTAAGACGGCAGGTAAAATGCGATGGATATTTTTAATGTATTGTCAATGATTGGCGGACTGGCGCTGTTCTTGTACGGAATGCATGTGCTGGGAGAGGGACTGGAAAAAATGTCGGGCGGACGTTTGGAGCGTGTTCTGGAAAAGCTCACTTCAAATCCGTTCAAGGGAGTGCTTTTGGGCGCTGCGGTAACGGCGGTCATTCAGTCGTCTTCCGCGACTACGGTGATGGTAGTCGGCTTTGTAAATTCCGGGATTATGAAATTGGGACAGGCAGTCAGCGTTATCATGGGGGCCAATATCGGTACTACCGTTACCTCCTGGATTCTGAGTCTTTCCAGTATTGAAAGTGATGCTATATTTGTAGCGATGCTGAAACCCACAAATTTTACCCCGATTCTGGCACTGATCGGGGTGGTATTTATCCTCTTTACCAAAAGCGAAAAGAAAAAGCATATCGGAACGATTCTGGTGGGCTTTGCGGTGCTGATGGTAGGGATGGATACGATGAGCGACGCGGTAGAACCGTTAAGGGATGTACCGGAGTTTACCGGTATTCTTACGATGTTTTCCAATCCGGTGCTGGGCCTGCTTGCCGGTGCGCTTCTGACCGCAATTATTCAAAGCTCCTCGGCATCTGTCGGTATTTTGCAGGCACTCTGTGCAACCGGAGCGGTTCCGTATGCAACCGCGCTGCCGATTATTATGGGGCAGAATATCGGAACCTGTATTACGGCGCTGATTTCCGCAATCGGCGCTCAGACCAATGCCAAGCGGGCCGCGTTGGTACATTTATACTTTAATATTCTCGGAACCGCTATTTTTATGGGCGGCTTCTATGCGCTTCATGCGGCAGTGGATTTTGCGTTTCTGGACGCTCCGGCAGAGGCGGCCGGAATTGCTGTGATTCATACCGCGTTTAATGTGATTGCAACCTTAATTCTGCTCCCGTTCGGAAGACTTCTGGAAAAACTTGCCTGCATGACGGTGCGGGAAACGAAGGATAGAAAGAAGGAACTGCTGGAGCAGGAGCTGCAGGTGCTTGACGAACGCTTCTTAGATACGCCGGCATATGCGGCGGAGCAGTGCCGGGGCGTGGCAAACCGGATGGCGGTGCTTGCGAGAGAAGCATTGGAGCTTTCGCTTGATCTGATACAGGACTATAACGAGGAAACGGCGGCAAGGGTAAGGGAACTGGAGTCGGAGGTGGACCGGTTTGAAGACCGCCTCGGAAATTATCTGGTAAAGCTCAGCAGTAAAGACCTTTCGGTAAAAGACAGTGCAACACTTTCCATGCTGTTACACAGTATCGGCGATATGGAGCGGATTTCCGACCATGCCGTCAATATTGTGGAAGCGGCGGAGGAGATGGTACAGAAAGGTCTGACGTTTTCTGCGGAGGCGGAAAAGGAAATCCGGGTGTTTATTGAAGCTATCCGCGAGATTTTACGGCTTGCGATGGAAAGCTTTGTGACGGAAAATATAGAGGAGGCGCGTATGGTGGAGCCGCTTGAGGAGGTAGTGGACGATTTGAACGCAGAGCTGAAGACGCGTCATGTAAAGCGGTTGCGGGAAGGAAAATGCACCATTGAGCTTGGCTTTGTCTTGTCCGATCTGACTACGAACTTTGAGCGGGTGGCAGACCATTGCTCCAATATTGCCGTTTGTATGATACAGACCGACGAGCATGACTTCGAGATGCACAAATATATCGACAAGCTAGCAAAGGGGGAGGACACGCCGTTCCATGAACGTTATCTTGCATACTGCAAGCAGTATACGTTGTAAAGAAATCATTTGCATTGTATCACAATTTGAGGTAGAATAGTTCTATTGAGAAATTTGTATCTGTTTTGATAGGAGTTGTACCTTGGAAGGAGATATAGAAGATGAGTAACGTCCGAGTTATGGCAGACAGTACTTGTGATTTGTCGCCGGAGCTGTTAGAAAAGTACGGAATTTCGATACTTCCGCTGAATATTGTGATGGATGATGTGAGCTATTTGGACGGGGTGGAAACGACTCCGGATAACATCTATGCGTGGGCAGACGCCAACCGTACCACGCCGAAGACCGCGGCGCCGGGAATGGAAGCGGCACTTGAGTTTTTGCGTCCTTCGGTAGAGGCGGGAGAGGAGGTCTGCTTTCTCGGAATCAGCGAGCAGATGAGCTCCACCTGTCAGGTTGTGCGTCTGGCAGCCGATGATTTGGAGTATGGTGAGCATGTGTGCGTTGTGGATTCCATGAATCTTTCCACCGGTATCGGGTTGCAGGTGCTTTATGCGGCCGAGCTTGCCAAAGAGGGAATCGCACTGGACGCTTTGGAAGAAAAGCTGAAAGAATACCGTACCCGCGTCCGTGCCAGCTTTGTTGTGGATACGCTCACATATTTACAGCGGGGCGGCCGTTGCAGCGCGGTGACGGCGCTGTTGGGGAATACGTTGAAGTTAAAGCCGCGCATCGAGGTGGCAAACGGCAGGATGGGCGTGTCAAAAAAGTACCGCGGCAATCGGAAAAAGACGGTGCTTGATTATGTAAAGGATATGGAAGCGGATTTGGTAAAAGCAGAGCCGAAGCGGGTGTTTATTACACATTCGGGAATCGAACAGGAGATTATTGAGGCTGTAAAGGAATATCTGTCTTCTCTGAATCATTTTGAGGAAATTTATGTAACGAGAGCCGGCGGCGTCATTTCCAGCCATTGCGGCGCAGGAACTCTCGGCGTACTGTTTGTGTCCGAGGAGGGCGAAAAGACCAACGGGCAATAAGAAAGAGTCCTTTGTTTGGAACGGGGTTGTCGCAAAAGTGCGGCAGCTCCGTTTTTTCTTTATCGGATTCAGGTGCCAAAAGGTTGCTTCTGATTACGGAACTTTGCATAGGAGAAAGAGTCCTTTCTCTCTTGACAACGGTAGGGTTGCGTTATAGAATAAAAAGGTAATATATTACATAATTGCAAGGAGCGTGAAGCAGAACAATGAAAGAGATTGAGATAAAGACCGAACGTCTTACCCTGCGCCCTTTGAACATCAGTGATTTGGAAGCGTTTTACGAATATGCGGCCGATGAGGAAAATACAAAGTACATGGTGTATTTTCCTCATCATAGCATAGAAGAAACGAAAGCGTTTTTGGAAAGGGTCAGCGCAGAGTGGGAAAAGGAACACCCGGACTTCTATGAATTTTCGATTGTGCTTGACGGAGTACAAATCGGTACGGCGACGATTTATCTGGAGGAGGGAGAGTGCTCCGGGGAGCTTGCCTGGATGTTAAATAAGAAATACTGGCATCACGGCTATGCGACGGAGGCAGCAACGGCGGTAAAGGAATATGCGGTTTCCGAACTTCATCTGAAGGAGCTGTATGCACACTGCGATTGCAGAAACACTTCCTCCGCCCGTGTCATGGAACGGCTCGGCATGGAGCGGGAGTGCGAACAGGAGCGGGTGTATTCGGATGAAAGAGGGACGGCTGGGGAATACAAGTATTCTTTACACCTGGAGTAGCGGAAGCACCTTGGCGCAAGGCTTTTTGCGGGAAGTGCCCGGATGGCTGCACCGGAAAGGAGGAGGCATGGAAGCAAGAGAAATTGTAACTCAAATGGATGAAAAATATGCGTTGTTCGGCCTGCTGTTTGCATTTCAGAACCGCCTGCAGGCAGCGGGGGACGCCTTTTATGAGGAGATTACATGTAAGCAGTTTTTTCTGCTGGCGTGCATGAATCTGTTTCCGGACGATTCGCCGACGGTGCAGGAACTGGCGCAGGTTATGGGGAGTTCCCACCAGAACGTAAAGCAGATTGTAAACAAACTGGAGGCAAAAGGGTTTCTTTCGGTAGAACCGGATTCGGTAGACCGGAGAAAACTGCGGATTTCTCTCACGGAGTATGCGGGAGAGGTCGGCGGAAAATACCGTGAGAAAGAGGAGCGTTTTATGGAGCGGTTGTTTGCGGGAATATCGAAAGAACGGATCAAGCAGACGTTTCTTGTGTTATCGGAAATGGAAGAAAACTTAAAGAAAATGCGGAGAGCAGATACGGAAACGGAGGAAATCGGATGAAGACAATCATTGTATATTATTCACAGACAGGTTTCACAAAGCAGTATGCAAAGTGGCTGGCGGAGGAAACAGCCGGCGAGTGCGTTGCGCTTGAGCAGGCGGCGGAGAAAGATTTTTCCGAATATGACGTTATTGTGTTCGGAAGCTGGTGCCATGCGGGATTGATAAAGAAACTAAAGTGGTTCAAGGAGCGGATGTCCCGGTGGGAGGATAAGAAAAAGGTAGTATTTGCGGTAGGGGCCAGTCCTGCGGGAAATCCGACCATTGAAACCGCCCTGCGAAACAATTTTACCGAGGAGGAGTGGGGGCAGCTTTCCGTTTTTTATTGTCCGGGGGGACTTCGCTACGAGAAAATGAAGGGCGCCTCAAAACTGATGATGAAGCTGTTCTCCAAGATGATGGCGGGGAAAAAGGACAAGACCGAGGAGGAAAAAGTCATGGCGGAGATGATCGGAACGTCCTACGATATTTCGGACCGCAAATATGTTGCTCCGATTGCCGCGTGCATTAAGGGTGAGTAGAGAAAGGGCTGTAAACAGTGTTTGTAAAGGTTCGGCTTTGATTGACTTTATCGAAAAAACAGCCTATAATGAATCTAAACTTATTATATGAGGAGAGATGTTATGAAAAAGAAGAGTATATTCAAGCAGATGCTGACTCCGATGATTGCGATTGTATCAGCCCTTGCCGTTGTTTTATTAGTGATTGTGGCAGTGTTTTTCAGTTCCTTTTATGAAAAAGAGATACATAGTCGTAACGGGGACAAGGCAAAGCTGATGGCAGGCGAGATTTCCACTTTTGTGGACGGGGCCTATTCCGTTACGGAAGAGCTTTCTGTGAATCCGAGCATCCTGTCGATGGATACGGAGATTCAGACACCGATTCTTGCAGATTGTGTGGACAGAAATACCTATCTTGAGCTTTTATATATCCAGGACACGACCGGCATGCAGACAGGCCGTTCTTCCGGAACATTGGCAGATCGTTCCAACCGCTGGTGGTTTATCCAGACCATGGAGGAACAGAAGGCATTCGTGTCTAAATCTTATTATTCCGTGAATACAGGAATGCCGTGTGCATCTATCTTTTTCCCGATGTACCGTGAGGGCAGGATGATCGGTATCTTTGCCGTAGATTTGAAACTGGACTATTTACAGAGCATCATTGAGGAATTTTCTGATGTGAACCGAGGCGAGATTTCCTTTGTCATCGACGGAGAAGGTGTTGTGGTTGCGCATCCGGACAGTTCACAAATCGCAGAGCTATATAACTATAAAACGCTGACGAAGACGGTATCCTTAAAGGATGCGGACGGAAAGCCTCTTGTGAATGACAGCGGAAACATTTTAACGGAGGAGCAGTCCTTTGAGATTTCTGCGGATTACCGTTCCCTGATTGAAGCGGTAATGGGCGGGAACAGCGGAACGACAGTGTTAAAGGATAACGGAAAAACTTATTATGCCGCCTATGCGCCGATTACCCTGAAGGGAGAGTCGGATTCCTGGTCGGTGATTACCCTGCAGGAAAAATCCACTGCCATGAGTGCGTTTACGAAAATTATGGTACTTTTATTTGTCGTAGTGGCAGCGGCGATTATTACGGCGGTTATTTTTATTACGGCACTCGCAAGAAAGCTGACCAGACCGATTGTATCCTTAAACCGGTTAATCGGAGATGCTTCGGAGGGAGATTTTACGCAAAAAGCGGATGAGGATAATAAAAACGAACTGGGAACGCTTGCAAAAAGCTTTAATCGAATGACAGAAAAGATTTCCGGTATTTTTAAAAACATCACTTCATTTACAAGGGAAGTGGTGGAAAGCGCGGGAAGCTTACAGGAAATAGAGGAGCATTTGGGAGAGGTGAATAAATCCGTTTATGAGATTTCGGCAGGCGCGGAGGAACAAAACAGAGATGTGGAACAGGTGACCGAGAAAACGAAGGACATGGAACAGCGTTTCCTGCAATTGAATCAGCAGAGCAGTGCTTTGCTGGAGGATGCCAATTCTTCCATGGATTCCAGTCAGCAGGGAGCTGCCAATGTAGCTGAATTAAAGAAGCAGAACGAAAGCACAATCGAAATGATGCAGGAATTTTACCGGACCATTACAACGCTGGAGGAGCAGTCCAATAAAATAGCGGAAATTCTTAACACGATTACGGATATCGCTTCCGAAACGCAGTTGTTGTCCTTAAACGCAAGTATTGAAGCGGCCCGTGCCGGAGAACAGGGACGCGGCTTTGCGGTTGTGGCAGAATCCATCGGAAAGCTTGCGGTAGATTCTACGGCGGCTACGGCAGATATTGAGAAGATTATTTCCGGTTTATCCGGCGATATTTCCGCTACGGTATCCAATATTGAACGAATGAAGGAAAAGATTGACAGTCAGTCCGAGGCGGTGCATGCGGTAGAGGCGGCCTTTGCCGAGCTTGAGAGCTTAAACGGAAAAACAACGGAAGGCGTAAAAAATGTAGAATCTCTGATTGGGGAAATGGATCAGATTAACCGGTTGATTGTGGAAGCCATTGAACGTATCAGTAATGTTTCCAGGAGTACGACAGAACTCACGGAGCAGTCTTCGCAGTCCTTACAGAAACAGTTTGAGGGTATCCGGAATGTGGCGGAGCAAATTAACGGTTTGTCACAGGTGTCGATGGAGATGGAGCATGAAATGACAAGGTTTAAGATTTAAGAGGACGCGGAGAAAAAGCGGTTTCGTCACCGGACAAATCTTGACATTACTGCCGGCTTACGGTATCATGAAAGCATACGGAGAGCCGGTAGAAGTCCGGCTTCGGGAAAGGAGAACTTATGGGAATTACGACAAAAAGTTTTGGAAAAACGGCAAAGGGTGAAGAGGCGAAGCTCTACATTTTAGAGAATAAGAACGGCATGAAGGCTGTGTTTTCGGATTTCGGCGCCGTGCTTGTGGAACTCTGGGTGCCGGATAAGAACGGAAAGCTTGAGGACGTGGTGCTGGGATTTGATACCTTACAGGAGTACGAAGCAAATCCTACCTTCTTCGGTTCGTTTATCGGCAGATGCGGCAACCGTATCGGCGGAGCAAAGTTTACGATTAACGGAAAAGAGTACCGGGTGGAGGATAACGATAACGGAAACTGTCTGCACGGAGGATCCGTCAGCTATGATAAGTATATGTACGAAGCGGAAACCTTTGTGGAGGAGGGCGGAGTCAGCATAGAGTTTTCCCGCCTCAGCCCGGATATGGAGCAGGGCTTCCCGGGAAATCTGGATATTACGGTTACCTATACGCTGACCGATGAGAATGAGCTTGCCATTGAATATCTGGCAGTGTCGGATAAGGATACGATTGTCAATCTGACAAACCATTCCTACTTTAACCTTGCGGGGCATAACAGCGGCCCGGTCATCGGACAGGAAGTTATGGTGGACGCAGACGCCTTTACGATTACGGACGATAAGCTGATTCCGACCGGAGAGCTTACCGATGTCACCGGTACGCCGATGGATTTCAGAGTGCGGAAGCCGCTGGGAGAAGGTATTGATGCGGATTATGCGCCGATTCGTCTGGCAGGCGGTTACGACCACAATTATGTGCTGAATAATACCGGAGAGGAAGCGGAGTTTGTTGCGGAGCTTTACGATAAGAGGAGCGGCCGTCTGATGGAGGTATATACCGACCTGCCGGGAATGCAGCTGTATTCCGGTAATTTTATCCGGGACGGTTTGAAGGGAAAGGGCGGCTGTACTTACAATAAGCGCGCGGGCGTTTGCTTTGAAACGCAGTTTTTCCCGAACGCAGTGAACATCGAAAGCTTTGCGTCGCCGGTCGTAAAGGCATACAAAGAGTTTGAGTCCGTTACCGTGTATAAGTTTACGATAGAGAAGTAAAAAGAGAGGAAGAAAAAGGGACTGCCGCAAAATTCTGCGCAGTCCCTTTTTTTGTTTTGCTTTGGAATTGTGTTACTATCAATAGAAATAAGGCCGGAAGCGGTGCTACTTTGTTCCGTAAATACGGTCGCCGGCGTCGCCAAGACCCGGAAGAATGTAGCCGTGCTCGTTTAAGCATTCGTCCTTTGCGCCGATGAAGATATTTACGTCCGGATGAGCAGCCTGAAGCTTTTGAATGCCTTCCGGCGCTGCAATCAGGCACAGGAAGCGGATTTTCTGGATGCCCCGCTTTTTTAACAAATCAATGGCTGCAATGGCGGAACCGCCGGTTGCTAACATCGGGTCTACTACAAAGATTTCGCGGTCCTTTGCATCGGATGGGAGTTTGCAGAAGTATTCTACCGGCTCTAAGGTTTCTTCGTTGCGGTAAAGCCCGATATGACCTACCTTTGCGTTCGGGGTAAGGGTTAAAATACCGTCTGCCATGTGCATGCCGGCACGCAGAATCGGAACGACGCAAAGTTTCTTTCCGGCAATTTCTTTGACGGTAGTCTTTACCAACGGAGTTTCGATTTCTTTATCGGCAAGCGGAAGATTGCGGCTTGCTTCATAATAAATTAACATGGCAATTTCGGATACCAGTGCACGGAACTCTTTTGTAGAGGTGTTCTTATCGCGCATAATTCCGATTTTGTGTTGGATTAACGGGTGATCCATAATAGTAACAGTGGACATAATCAATCTCCTTTCCGGTGTGTGGCTGCATAAAAGGCTTTGCGGTAGCGGAAGGATTTATGCAAACCTGCTTTTATTACAGTATAGCAAATTCTGTCGATAAAGAAAAGGGCGAAAACAACTTTTTGTAAATATTGCAATTTTGGTGTAACTCTGATAGAATAAATAGAAAGACAAATCTTTTGTTCGGAGGCGTTATGAGAGCGAAAAACGATGTTTTTGACGGCAAATTCAGAAAAGAGCGCAAATTACATAGAGGTAGATTCGGGAAGAAAGGAAGTTCCGGGAAAGCGGAAACGGCGCAGCAGGAACGCTTATTAACCGCGGAAGAAATGATAAAATCCATTATGGACTGCGTGCAGGATTATATGATTATTTTTGACGAAAAAGAGCGCGTGCAGTATATTTCGGAAAGTGCGATAGAAAAGTTCGGACTGGAGAAGGAGAAACCGGACAGAACCATAGCGGATTTTTCAAAGCTTCGTTTAAACGGGCATTCGCTCGGCGAGCTGTTAATGCTGGTGGACCGGAGTCATTCGTTAAACGAAATGGTGCGGGTGGAAACCAGGGACTATCTGAAAGAGCCGTGGTGGGCGGCTGTGAATGCCTATCTGCTGACCGGAGATAATAACAGCTGCGGTATCTTACTTATTCTGAAGGATGTAACGGAGTATCTCAGGAAAACCGAAAAGGAGATTGAGTCGAATCTTGTACGGGAAAATCTGCTTTATACCGTGTCCCACTGTGTCAAGACATCCCTGAATGCGATTGTGGGGACGGTGGATTTGATGTATGCCGATCATACGGAGCATAACAGGGAACAGCATCTTTTTACCCTGCGGCAGGCTTCGGAAAAAATGGTTTCCATGCTGGACGAGGTTCTTGATTTTACAAAAGCGGAAAGCGGAAAGTTAGAACTGCGGGAGAAGGAATATGCCGTGATTCCGATGTTGGAACAGCTCTATTCTTATGCAAGACAGGCGGAGGAACAGGGAAAGCGTCTGTATATGTTTGTGAGTACCGATATTCCGAAGGCGATTATCGGTGATGCAAAACGGGTGCAGCAGGCAATTTCCAATCTGCTGTACATTTTTATGGTTCGTCCGGCAAAGGGAAGCAGGGCGGTGGAACTGCATGTGACGACGGTAGAGCAGGATGTGGCGGAGATTATGTTAAAGGTCGAGGTACGCGGAAGTTCGTCCGCAATGCCGAATATTATTCAAAAGGTAGGCGGAAAGGGCGAGGCGTGCTTTTGCGGTTATGACAGCAGCGAGATTTTGTGCGAATTTAAATATTATGCGGTGGTAGATTTGGTGCGCTTAATGGGCGGCGAGATTTATGCGGAGCAGAGGGCTTCGGGGACGACGGTAATTAGCTTTACGGTGCCGCTTATGACCGGCGCTTCCGAAAACATTATTTCCTTTCGGGAGTTTACGAAAACCAAGGTGGCGATTGATGCCGCCGACGAGCATTTGTTCCTGCATCTCGTCAGGATTGCAAGGGAGTTAAATTGCGAGCTGGTAAAGGCGGAGGACGCTGAGTTTATATGGTCGGAAAATACGATTCGTGCGCCGTATTCCACGATGATTGTAGCGGATTATATGCGCGGCGAGATTAAGAAAAAGTCAAAGGGCATGGCGGTGGAAACGGTATTAAAGGGAGTAAAGGATGTAAAGGTTTTAATTGTCGATGATAACGAGGTCAACCGTATAGTGGCGGAGAAACTGCTTTCCACACTGGGCGCTGTTTCGGAAACGGCACAGAACGGTTTGCAGGCGCTTGAAATGACGGAACGGAAGGATTACGATGTGATTTTAATGGATCATCTTATGCCGGAGATGGACGGTGTGGAGGCAACCCGGAAAATCCGCGAACGTGAAGAAGCGGCAGGAAGAAAAAAGTCTTTGATTATTGCTTTGACGGCAAACCTTATGGAGTCGGTTGTGCAGCTGTTCGAAGAAGCGGGGGCGGATGTTTCTCTGGCAAAGCCGATGGATATCCGTAAGTTAAGGGAGGTGCTCGGAAATTATCTGCCGGAGGATAAGCTGGTGTTCGGCGAGGAAAAGGTAAAATATCAGGAGCCGGTGCCGATGGAAGAAAAAATAGAACAGGAGGAGTTGGATTATCTGAAAAGCGAAGAGCTGAAGCATCTTGCCGTATTGTGTCCGGAGCTTGATTTGCGGAAGGGTCTTACTTATGTTGCGGGGGACGAGGAGCAGTATCTGAGGGTATTGAATGCCACAAGGAAAAGTATTTCCCAGATTTTAGAGCATTTTGACACGCTGGCTCTGTCGGAAACGAAAGAATTGTATATAGATATCCACAGCCTGAAAGGAATTTTTGCCAATGTCGGTGCGGAACGGCTGCGGGAGGAAGCAATTGCCCTGGAGCATTCGCTTGCCGAGGACGGAAAGCTGCAAAAGGAAGCTTACCGGAGGTTTTTCGGGCATTGCAGTACGTTGGAGGCACGGTTGGAACAGTGTGTTCCGCAGACGGAGGCAATGAATTACATTCCGCTTTCCGAGGAAGAAACAAAGGAGTGGAGAGCGTGTGCGAAAAAGGCACTGCACATGTTTGATTTTGATCTGGCGCTGGAGGCGGTGTCGAAACTTGCGGCGGCAGCCGAGGGCGAAGCCCGCAAAAACTTGCTGTGCGTTATTGCGGAAATCGAAAATTTTAATTATGACAGTGCGTTGGAACTGTTGGAAAAGACGGTATAAAAAACATACCTCCGTGGTTAACGGAGGTATCCAGAGGAGAAGCCCAGTGAAAGTGGGGAGGGTAACTGCCGGGCCCAATCTTATGAAAAAGTAGTAACTTGTAGACGCCATTTATCTTACACTGTTAGTATATTGGTCATATATGAGTTAGGTGTGGATAGTTTATGAACAATTTGTAAATTCACTTTTCTGTCGGAAAAGAGGCGTTTATGAATTCGGATATTGTAATTATGTTAGAAAAGATTTAAAATGGAATCGGTGGAAGTTATTGTTTGGAGAGGATAAGGTCAGAGTGCATATACTTTTAAGAAAGAAAGCGAAAGCGGGGAAACAATGAATATTTTCAAAAAGCTGCTGCGAAGCGAATTCGGAGAGAAAAGATATAACGGGTTTGCCGAGTTTGTTCATCGGAATTGCGGACCCGAAACAAAAGAATGTAAAGAACTGTTTGAGGAAATGTACGAGTATTGCAGCCGGTTGGATTCAGAACGGATTATCGGAATGCAGATGCGTTTAAATGAAGTGATGTACAATGCGTTTCAGGTGGGAAGAACATATTCCCTGACGTTTGTGATTTATCTTGCCGCATGGCTCTTTTTGATGAGCGCGGGATTGCAGACGGAGGTTTTGCTTGCCGCAATCGGCGCAATTACGGTTTGTTTCGGACTGAAAACCTATCAGTTCTTTGCAAACCGGTGCGCGTATGTGGACGCCAGAATTATCGAAACGTATCGTGCGGTACTGGAGCGTATTTTGATTTTGCGGGCGAGAGGTTAAGACAAAGAGAAAGGATAACATGCAGGGGGCTTACGACATGGCGGAAGAAAAGAAGTTTTTATTGAGTGAAGCAAAAGGACTGCGGGTGCTTGGAAGAACGACAAAGGACAGGGAGCCGTTAGTGCTGTTCTGGACGGGTTCGGGTTTTGAGGCAGAGTATGACGGCACGGAGCTTTGGTGTGAGTTTGAAACGGACTATTCCTGTTATGAACAGTGGATTGCGGTTCTGATAAACGGTGCGCTGATTTCCAGACAGATGCTGCCAAAAGGCAGACAAAAGATTTGTCTGTTCCGCAATATGCAGGCGCGAAAGAGAAACCACATCAGGGTAGTAAAGGAAGTACAGGCGATGCCGGGCGATGAAGCGGCATTTTTGGCCGTACATGCGCTTTACGGGGACGGCGAGTTTTTTGCACAAAAGGAACCGTCCTGCCGGATTGAGTTTATCGGCGACAGCATTACGTCCGGAGAGGGCAGCTACGGTTCTGCCGCGGAAGGGGACTGGATTGCAATGTGGTTCTCGACTACGCACACATATCCGTATCTGTTATCGGAGCGGCTCGGCGCGGAATATCGCATTGTTTCCCAAAGCGGCTACGGCGTTTGCTGTGCGTGGAACAATAACCCGGACAATGTAATTCCGGCGTTTTATGAGCAGATTTGCGGTGTATTGGGCGGTGAGCGAAACGAACGCCTCGGAGCAAAACAGGAGTATGACTTTAACGCATGGCAGCCGGATTATATCGTAATTAACCTCGGAACAAACGATGCGGTTGCATTTGAACAGCCGGAATGGTATGACGAGGCAACCGGACGGAAAAAGAAGATGCAAAAGGACGAAAACGGACTGCCGAGGAAGGAGTGCTCAGACGAAATAAAGAGTTGCGTTACCGCGTTTCTTTTTAAGGTGCGGAAGCATAACAGGGCGGCAAAGATTCTCTGGTGCTACGGAATGATGGGAGATTTGGTCGAATGTGCGGTAAAGGGCGGCGTTTCTGAGTATAAAGAGCAGAGCGGGGATGAGGAAGTATACTATGTAAAGTTAGAGGAGATTACCGGCGACCGTATCGGAGCAAGAAGTCATCCGAGCCTTCTCGGACAGCAGGCTGCGGCGGAAACGCTTTATAAGAAAATCTGCGCGTTGGGCGATAAGAAGTAAAAGGAGAGCAAAGAATGAGTAAGGTATATGTGTTTTTGGCAGACGGGTTTGAAGAAATCGAGGCCCTGACCGTGGTGGACATGCTCCGCCGGGTCAATGTGGAAACGGTTATGGTTTCAATCGCCTCAAAAAGAAGTGTAACGGGAGCACACGGCATTACGGTAGAGGCCGACGGAATGTTTTCGGAGTATTCTTACGGGGACGGAGCAATGGCGGTGCTTCCGGGCGGTATGCCGGGAACGAAGCATTTGGCGGCCCACGAGGGCTTAAAAGAAGTGTTGCACGCTTATTCCGCCGCAAAAAAGTATCTTGCCGCAATTTGTGCGGCGCCGAGTGTTCTGGGCGTGAACGGACTGCTGCGGGGAAGACATGCCACCTGTTATCCGGGGTTCGAGGAAAAACTGTCAGGGGCGGAAGTAATGCCGGACGCAGTAGTTATTGACGGTAACGTGATTACGAGCCGCGGTATGGGAACGGCGATTGCGTTCGGTGCGGCGTTAGTTTCGGTACTGCTTGACGAGGAAACGGCAGAAAAGCTGTTGGATACCATTCAGTATTGCGCGGATAAATAAGGAAGCGGATGTCTAGGATTTCGGCGCCTTGACGCTGCGGCGCAGGAGGAAGAGGGTAACGACATTCGGAAGTACCATACAGGCGTTGATGAAGTCGGTTAATTCCCAAATGAGCGGCAGCGAAAGGATGGAGCCGAGGAAAATCATAACCAGGTAACAGATGCGGTAGACCGGCAGGACGGTTTCGCCGAACAGATACGTTACCGCCTGTGCGCCGAAATAGGACCAGCCGATTAAGGTCGCATAGGCAAAGGCAATTAATGAAATGCCAAGCAGCAGTTCGCCGTAAGGCAGCAGCGAAAAAGCGGCGCTTGTCAGGGTAGTCGCCGTGTAACGCCCGGCAAGCCACGGCGCGCGGAGCAGGGAACTGACAATAACAATACCGGTCAGGGCACAAAGCACCACGGTGTCCCAGAAGACCGCGGACATGGACAGGAGAGCAGCCTTTTCGGGGCTGCTCTCTTTGCTTTCCGTAAAAGCAAGCGGAGCGGTTCCGAGTCCCGCTTCGTTTGTAAAAAGTCCTCTGGCAATTCCGTAGCGCGCGGAGAACAGGAAGGAACCTCCGGCAATACCGCCGAGCGCGGCGGTAGGGGAAAAAGCAGAGGTCATAATCAGCCGGAGAGCCGGAACGATGTGGGACGCGTTACAAAACAGCAGAATAACACATGCCGCAAGGTAAAGAAACGCCATAAGCGGAACCAAAATACTGCACAGCTTCGTGATTGCCGCAGAACCGTGTAAAATGACGTAGCCGACGAAAAATACAAGGACAAGACCGGTTAGAACAGGGGCGATACCGGCAAGCGAAGCAACCGTTTCCGTAACGGTTCCCGCCTGCGTGGAGCATCCGATGCCAAAGGAGGCAATCAGGAGAAGATAGGCAAAGCAGCGCCCTGCTCTTTTACTGCCCAGCGCATATTCCAGCACATACATGATGCCGCCGCGGAATTTACCGGAGGAATCCTTTTTGCGATGTGCCATGCAGAGGTAGCATTCGGCATAAGCGGTTGCCATTCCGAGCACCCCGGTGAGCCAGCACCAGAAAACAGCGCCGGGACCGCCTAACGCAACGGCGGAGGAAACGCCGACAATGTTCCCTGTTCCCAGCGTTGCGGCCAGCGCGGTGGTAAGCGAACGAAAGCCGTGCTTTTTTTCGCCGCTGCCCGAAAGGCGGAGCGCGTCCGGCAGGTGACGCTGTACGAGGCGCAGGCGTATGGTGAACAGGCAGTGGATTCCCAATAACAGAAAAAGAAGCGGACCGTTCCATAAAAAACGGTTAAGCGCACACAGGGTTTGATAGAAAAAGGACATGACAGACTCTTTTTTTATTACTATATGAGCGGAAAGCGGAGGCTATTCCTGCCATGCAACGCTGTTTTTCGGAACGATAGTTGCCGGATATGGAATGAATCGGTGCTTTTTTTGGATTGCTTCCTCAAAATTGTTAAAAAAACGCGTAAAAGGAACAAAAAACAGAAAAATCCGTGAAAAAAAGGTTGCATATTGGGAAAAACAAGTGTTATAATCAAGATGTAGTGTTTTTTTACTTATCGGGAACTATAAAATGTATTTCGGCAGGAAGCCGGTCGGAGGGTTGCGTATGGGGTACATCTTTTCGAGAACCGGGGCGGGCAGTAAGCGGAATACGCTGGAGCGTACAAATCTGCGGCGTATCTTTTTTGGTACCCTTTTTACAGCCCTTGTCGTTTTCGGGGCATTGCTTTTTATGAAACAATCGGAAGCAGGAAAGGAATCGGAGGGAATCGTTACGGTCGCAGCGGTTTACGCGGTGGTTTCGGCGGCGTTTTCCTGTTTTGCCTTTCGGCTTTTGCAAAAAAAGAGCAAGGCAAGCGAACTTTGGCTCTTTCAAATGAGTTATCTGATAATCAACACGAGTTTTCTGACCTATCTTTCTTACGCGGTTTTGATGTATACCGGTTCCCTGATGTTGTATTTTTTCACGGTGATACTCAGTTCCTGCCTTTTGCTTTGCAGGAAAGGAGAATATGCGTTATGTGCGGGAATGGAATTGTTGTTGCCGGTTGTACTTTTGCTGGAAAAATCGCTCTCGCCGGAGCAGTGCGCCGGAATAGCGGCGGTTCATCTTCTGGCGGCGTTTATTGCGTTTGAATTATACGGAGGATACAGACTGGCGGACGAGTACCGTCGGAAGTATTGTCTTGAGGTAAAAGCATCGGAAGAAGACCCGCTTACCGGCTTGAAAAACAGGAGAGGCATGGCGCGTCAGGTGACGTCGGTGTGGCCGCTTTGCGAGCGTATGAACCGGAAGGCGGCGGTGCTGGTGATTGATATAGACCAGTTTAAAAAGTACAATGACAGGTTCGGACATCCGCGGGGCGACAGCTGTCTTTTGCAGGTGGCAAGGACGATTCGGGCAACCGTGAACAGAAAGTCGGATTTGGTAGCCCGTATCGGCGGGGAAGAGTTTCTGGTGTTTCTTTACGGAGCGGAAGAGGAAGGCGCTTGTTTCCTGGCGGAAAAGATTCGCAGAAATATAGAAGAGTTGCAGATACCGCATGCGCCGGAAGCAAAATATAATTACGTTACGGTCAGTATCGGCGTGGCAATGGAGCGCTGCGGAAAGGATGTCAGCTTTAGCGGACTTTACCGGCGCGCGGATAAAGAATTGTATTATGCGAAAAATGCGGGAAGAAATCAGGTTGCCTTTCACCGTAACGGATTCATGCCGCAGACAGGGCAAAAAGCGGGAACAAGGTAGCAGATTTATAGAAAATCATGATTTTGTTGCTTGCATTTCATTTCCATCTATGTTAGAGTATACCATGTGTGAATAATCGGAAAGTAATGGAGGCAGTATGGGTAAGTATTTTGGAACGGACGGTTTCCGCGGCGAGGCCAACGTGAATCTGACCGTAGAACATGCATTCCGCGTGGGACGCTTTCTCGGATACTATTACGGAAAGGAACATAAGCCGAAAGTAGTAATCGGAAAGGATACCAGACGTTCCGGCTATATGCTGGAGTATGCGCTGGTTGCAGGCTTGACGGCAAGCGGAGCGGATGTATATCTGCTTCATGTAACTCCTACACCGAGCGTATCCTACGTCGTAAAACGGGAAGAATTTGACTGCGGCATTATGATTACGGCAAGTCATAATCCTTATTACGATAACGGAATTAAGGTGATTAACGGAGAAGGCTATAAGCTGGAGGCAGAAGTCGAACGGCAGATAGAGGATTATATTGACGGCAAAACAGAAGAGGTGCCGTATGCAAGAAGGGAAGAAATCGGGAGAACGATTGATTATTCCATCGGAAGACACCGCTATATCGGATATTTGATTTCTCTGGCAACCCGCTCCTATGAAGGCATGCGGGTAGGGCTTGATTTAGCAAACGGCTCCGCAACCGCGGTTGCAAAGGGAGTGTTTGACGCGCTCGGAGCCAAGACCTATGTAATCAATGCCGAACCGGACGGCCTGAATATTAATACAAATTGCGGTTCTACGCATATCGAGGGGCTGCAGCAGCTGGTTATGCGGGAAAAGCTGGACGTCGGCTTTGCCTATGACGGGGACGCGGACCGCTGTCTTGCCGTGGATAACGAGGGCAATATCATAGACGGGGACCGCATTATGTATCTGTGCGGAAGGTATATGAAGGAGCACGGAGAACTGGCAAACGACACGGTAGTCACTACCGTAATGTCAAATCTCGGACTGTACCGCGCGTTGGATGAGTTGGGAATCCGTTATGAAAAGACGGCGGTAGGCGATAAATATGTGCACGAGAATATGCTGGCAAACGGGCATTCCATCGGCGGAGAGAACTCCGGGCACATTATTTTTTCCAAGCATGCGACGACCGGCGACGGGGTACTGACCTCGTTAAAGGTGATGGAGGTTATGCTGGAGTCCAAAAAATCCCTTGCGGAGCTTGCCTCCGGAATGAAGGTTTATCCGCAGCGTCTGGTGAATGTCCGGGTAACGGATAAGCGGGAGGCGCAGGAGGATGCCGCAGTGAGGAAACGAGTGGAGGAAGTTGCGGCGTTACTGGGAACGGAGGGACGTATTTTAGTCAGAGAGAGCGGAACGGAGCCGTTACTCCGGATTATGGTGGAAGCAAAGACAGACGATTTATGCGTCGAATACACAGAAGCGATAGTTGCCACTTTACAGGAGCGCGGCTTTGTGTTATAATAAAACGATACGATTTTAAGGAGGAAATTTCGAAATGAGTTTCAAGGTTGAAGAATTGGGTAAGAGTATGGTAAAACTTACCATTGAGGTTGCGGCAGACGAGTTTGAGAAGGCAATGGAAACGGCATATCAGAAAAATAAAAATAAATTGTCGGTACAGGGTTTTCGTAAGGGAAAGGCGCCGAGAAATATCATCGAGAAGATGTATGGTCCGGGCGTATTCTATGAGGACGCGGCAAACGAAGTGATGCCGGGCGCTTATGAGAAGGCAGCCGAGGAGAGCGGACTTGACATTGTTTCCAGACCGGAAATTGATATTGTACAGGTGGAAAAAGGAAAAGAGTTTATTTTCACCGCCGAGGTTGCGGTAAAGCCGGAGATTACGCTTGGCGCTTACAAGGGCGTTGAGGTAGAGAAGACTGAGGTTTCTGTTGCGGATGAGGAGATTGACGCTGAGTTGAATCGTGTCAGAGAGCAGAACGCAAGAATTCTTACCGTAGAGGACAGACCGGTTGCGGACGGCGATGAGGCTGTGATTGATTTCGAGGGCTTTGTGGACGGTACTCCGTTTGCGGGCGGTAAGGGCGAGGACTACAAGTTAGTCATCGGTTCCCACTCCTTTATTGATAACTTCGAGGAGCAGTTAATCGGTAAGAGCATCGGTGAAGACGTAGAAGTAAACGTAACCTTCCCGGCAGAGTATCATGCAGCGGAGCTGGCAGGAAAGCCGGCGGTATTCAAGGTAAAGATTAAGGGCATCACGGCAAAGGAGCTTCCGGAGCTGGACGATGAGTTTGCGGTTGATGTTTCCGAGTTCGATACGCTTGCCGAGTACAAGGAGGATATTAAGAAGAACCTTCTGGAGAAAAAGGAAAAGGAAGCAAAGTATGCAAAGGAAGACGCCGTAGTGGACAAGATTATCGAGGCTTCCACGATGGAGATTCCGGACGCTATGGTAGATACCCAGACCCGCCAGATGGCAGAGGAGTACGCACAGAGATTACAGATGCAGGGACTGAATTTAGAGCAGTATTTCAAGTTCACCGGCATGAACGCCAACAGCTTTATGGAGAACTTAAAGCCGCAGGCATTAAAGAGAATTCAGTGCAGACTGGTTCTGGAGGCTGTCGCAAAGGCAGAGAATATCGAGGTTTCCGACGAGGAGTTAGAGAAGGAATACGAAACGATGGCGCAGAACTATCGTATGGAAAAGGATAAGTTGGTTGAGTTAATCAACGACAAGGAAAAGGAACAGATTAAGATGGATATCGCGGTACAGAAAGCAGTTGACATTGTACGCGATGCGGCAAAAGAAAAGTAAGAAGTAACCAACATAAGGGATGTTCCACGCGGGCATCCCTTCGTTGACAGAAAGGAGTTTACGAGATGAGTTTAGTACCTTATGTGCTTGAACAGACAGCAAAGGGAGAGCGTTCCTATGATATTTATTCCAGATTGTTAAAGGACCGTATTATTTTTCTTGGCGAAGAAGTCAATGACGTAACGGCAAGCCTGGTAGTTGCCCAGCTTTTATTCTTAGAGAGCGAGGATCCGAAGAGAGATATCAGCCTTTATATCAACAGCCCGGGCGGTTCCGTAACCGCGGGTATGGCAATCTATGATACGATGCAGTACATTAAGTGTGACGTTTCCACAATTTGTATCGGTATGGCGGCAAGTATGGGCGCATTCCTGCTTGCAGGCGGCGCAAAGGGGAAGCGTATGGCGCTTCCGAACGCGGAGGTTATGATACATCAGCCTTCCGGCGGCGCAAGAGGTCAGGCAACGGAAATTAAGATTGCGGCAGAGAATATTTTGAAAACCAGAAAGAAGTTAAACGAGATTCTTGCGGCAAATACCGGAAAGCCGGTAGAGGTAATCGAGGTGGATACGGAGCGTGACAACTATATGTCTGCGGAGGAAGCGGTGGCATACGGTTTGATTGACAGCGTCATCACGAGCCGATAATAATGATTGAGGTGAACCGAATTGGCGAATAAGACAGAGGACAGACAAATGTTTTTTTGTTCTTTCTGCGGAAAAGACCAGAAGCAGGTAAGAAAGATGATTTCCGGTCCGGCGGGAGTTTATATCTGTGACGAGTGTGTGGAATTGTGCGCAGAACTGGTGGAAGAAGAATTGCAGAAGGAAGATGCGCTTCCGGAGGTAGAAGAAAGCGGAATTAATTTGTTAAAGCCGGTGGAAATCAAAGAATTTCTTGATGAGTACGTCATCGGTCAGGAAGATGCAAAGAAGGTACTTGCGGTTTCCGTGTATAATCACTATAAGCGCGTGTTAATGCAGCCGAGTACCGATGTGGAGTTACAGAAGTCCAACATTCTTATGATCGGACCGACGGGTAGCGGTAAGACTTATCTCGCACAGACATTAGCCAAGCTTTTAAACGTGCCGTTTGCCATTGCGGATGCGACGGCGCTGACAGAGGCCGGATATGTCGGTGAGGATGTGGAAAATATCCTGTTAAAGTTGATTCAGGCGGCGGATTTTGATATTGAGCGTGCCGAGCACGGCATTATCTATATTGACGAAATTGACAAAATTACGAGAAAGTCGGAAAACACGTCCATTACGAGAGATGTATCCGGCGAAGGCGTACAGCAGGCATTGCTGAAAATATTAGAGGGAACGGTTGCGTCGGTGCCGCCTCAGGGCGGAAGAAAGCATCCGCATCAGGAGTTTATCCAGATCAACACAACCAATATTCTGTTTATCTGCGGCGGTGCTTTCGATGGTCTGGAGAAGATTGTGGAGGCACGTACCGGACACAAGTCCATGGGCTTTAATGCGGAAATCGGCGACGGCATGGAGTTACGTATCGGTGAGATGTTCCGTCAGGTCATGCCGCAGGATTTAGTAAAGTTCGGAATGATTCCGGAGTTTATCGGTCGTGTTCCGGTGACGGTGGCGTTAGATATTCTGGATGAGGACGCCTTAGTGCGGATTTTGCAGGAGCCGAAAAACGCTTTGACAAAGCAGTACCGCCGTATCTTCGAATTGGACGGCGTAGAGCTTGAATTTGAGGAGGAGGCGCTGCGGGCTATCGCAAAGCGCGCGGTAGAGCAGAAAACCGGCGCCAGAGGTCTTCGTTCCATTATGGAGAATATTATGATGGACACCATGTATCGTGCGCCTTCCGACGAGAGCATTTTAAAGTGTGTTGTAACCAAAGAGGCGGCGGAAGGAAAGGAAGCGCCGGCACTTGTCATTGCCGACCAGAGAAAGAAGCCGCTTCCGAGAAGGACGGGACAAAGGAGTACGGACGAAAGTGCGTAACCGGTAAAGCAAAGGTGATGGAATGAGTAACGAAACAAAAATAATACCGTTGCTGGCACTGCGGAATATCGCAGTGCTGCCCGGTATGTTAGTGCATTTCGATGTCAATCGGAAAATGAGTATTCAGGCAGTGGAGCAGGCAATGAAGTCCGACCAGATGGTGTTTGCGGTGGCGCAAAGGGACGCCGCCGTAGACGAGCCGACGATAGAGGATTTGTACCGTGTCGGCTGTGTGGCGCGGATTAAACAGATCATCAAACTGCCGGGAAACCTGATCCGGGTACTGATTATAGGTGAAAAGCGAGGAGAGCTTGACTATTTGGTAAGCAGCTCCCCTTATTTTTCTGCACAGATAACCGTTGCGGAGCAGGAAACCCCGGAACGCTTTTCCGTTGCGGAACAACGGGCTATGGCGGGTACGCTGCATGATTTACTGGAGGTTTACGTTTCCGTAAACGGTAAAATCGGAAAAGATGTGGCGGGGCAGCTTCTTAGCGTAAAAGAACCGGACCGGCTTATGGAGCAGAGTGCTGCGATGCTTCCGCTGTCGACGGAGCAGAAGCAGGCGCTTCTGGAGGAACGGGAGTTCTTTGCCCGTTTTGAACTTCTGGCACGTATTTTGGCGGACGAGATAGAGGAGCTCCGTATTCGCAAAGAATTGCAGAATAAGGTCAAGGCGAAAGTCGAGAAGAACCAGAAGGAATATGTTCTCCGGGAACAGTTAAAGGTAATCCGGGAGGAACTCGGGGAAACCGATGAAGCAGAGGAGTTTACGGAGCGGCTGAACGCATTGCAGGCGTCGGAGGAAATTAAGTCCGCTATCGCAAAGGAAATCGATCGCTATAAACGTCTGGGGGGAGCGGCGTCGGAGAGTGCGGTATCCCGTACTTATATCGAAACGCTTCTTGCTATGCCGTGGGACAGGGAAACAAAGGAGAATTACAGCCTTGCACATGCCAAAACCGTACTGGAGAAGGACCATTACGGCATGGAAAAGGTAAAAGAACGTGTTCTGCAATATCTGGCGGTGCGGAAGAGAACCGGAACGGCAGGCGGTACGATTTTATGTCTGGTGGGACCTCCGGGTACCGGTAAGACTTCCGTTGCACATTCCGTTGCCGAAGCGCTGGGAAAGAAATATGTCAGAGTATGCCTTGGCGGTGTGCGGGACGAAGCGGAAATCAGAGGACACCGGCGTACTTATATCGGTGCGATGCCGGGAAAAATTGCGGCGGGAATCAAGCAGGCGGGTGTGAAGAATCCGCTGATGCTGTTAGATGAGATAGATAAGGTGGCAAGCGATTACAAAGGCGACCCGAGCGCGGCGCTTCTGGAGGTGCTCGACCCGGAGCAGAATGTCCGCTTTATGGATCATTATCTGGACCTGCCGTTAGATTTATCCGAGGTGCTCTTTATTGCTACGGCAAATACGCTTCAGACCATACCGAAGCCCCTCTTAGACCGTATGGAGGTTATTGAGCTTTCCGGCTATACGGAAACGGAGAAGTTTTTCATTGGAAAAAAGCATCTCCTAAAGAAGCAGCTGGCGAAAAACGGCCTTAGCGCAAAAGAACTGAAACTGACGGACGGCGCCCTGCGCGCGGTGATTGCGGGCTATACGAGAGAGGCAGGCGTCCGTAAGCTAGAGCAGAAGCTCGGCGAACTGTGCCGGACGGCAGTCTGGAAGATTGATGCCGGGGAGGAGGGGGAGCAGAAGCTTCCGCTTAAGATTACCGAAAAGGAACTTACACAGTATCTGGGTAAGAAAAAATACCGCAGGGAAACGGTAGAAAAGAAAGCGCAAATCGGTATTGTGCGCGGCCTTGCGTGGACCAGCGTGGGGGGAGAAACGCTGGAAATCGAAGTCAATGTGATGTCCGGCAAGGGCGGAGTGACCCTGACCGGAAAGCTTGGCGATGTGATGAAGGAGTCTGCACAGACGGCGTTATCCTATGTGCGTTCCTATTGCGGCGATACCCTTCCGAAGGAGTATTTTGAAGAGCATCAGCTTCATATTCATGTGCCGGAGGGCGCGGTGCCGAAGGACGGCCCTTCGGCCGGGATTACGATGGCGACGGCGATTTATTCCGCCGTGACCGAAACGAAAGTGGCAGCCGACGTCGCAATGACCGGTGAGGTAACATTACGCGGGCGGGTTCTGCCTATCGGCGGTTTGAAAGAAAAGCTGCTGGCGGCAAAGCAGGCCGGCGTAAAGAAGGTGCTGGTGCCGGAGAAAAACGAGGCGGACGTTGCGGAACTGGAAGCGGAAATCAGCTCCGGTCTGGAAATTGTTTATGTAAGCACGATGGAGCAGGTACTTTCGGAGGCGCTTGTAAAATAGGCGGAACAGTGCTTTGCAGCGAGAGGAGTAAGGAGAGCGGCGATGAATGTCACAAAAGTAGATTTGGAAACGGTGTGCGGGATTACGAGTAAGCTGCCGGAAAATACTCTGCCAGAGTTTGCATTTGCCGGCAAGTCGAATGTAGGAAAGTCTTCGCTGATTAATGCGCTGATGAACCGCAAATCCTATGCGAGAACTTCCGCACAGCCGGGAAAGACGCAGACCATCAATTTTTACAATATCAATGAGCAGCTTTATTTTGTAGACCTTCCGGGCTACGGCTACGCAAAGGTTTCTCAGGAGCTGCGGGCAAAGTGGGGAAAGATGATTGAGCGGTATTTAAAACATTCCGCGCAGTTGAAGCTGATTTTCCTATTAGTGGATATCAGGCATGAGCCGTCGGAAAACGACCGGGATATGTACGACTGGATTGTGCATAACGGCTTTTTGCCGGTGGTGATTGCAACGAAGCTGGATAAAATCAACCGCAGCCAGACGGCAAAGCAGTGTAAGCTGCTGCGGACAGCGTTAGGAATGCCGAAGGAAGGAATCCTGATTCCGTTTTCGGCAGAAACAAAGCAGGGCCGGGAGGAAATCTGGCAGAAAATCGAAGAAGAACTTCCGACGGAAGAGTAAAGCAGAACAGGGCTGTCGCACTCGGTGCGCAGCCCTGTTCTTGCTTGATAGGATTCAGGTGTCAAAATACATTCCGGTACAAAAGGAACTTTGCATAAAAGAAAGAGTTCTCGAACTTTGTGCAGGATATTAGACTTTCTTATTGCTCCGTTAGGTAGCAGCAGTGCCCGGACAGGACGTCCGGGCAAGACCGACACGCGCCATGGAGGGCGCGTAGAGGTCGGTTGCGTGATTGCTTAACCATTTTGACGGAGCAATTAGAAAGACTTATATCCGAAACCAGAGAGAGGACTCTTTCTTTTATGCAAAGTTCTGTAATCGGGAGCAACCTTTTGACACCTGAATCCTATCAAGCAAAAAACTTTATAGCTTGTGTTTTAGATGGAATAGTCGTTATAGCCTTCCCCGTTGTCTAAAAGATCTGCCAGGGTGATTCCGTCCAGATAAGTATTGATGGCGTCATTTAAGCCCTTCCATACCGAGAGCGTTCTGCATTCCGGACTTTTTTTGCAAGGCTCCGCACCTTCTTTTAGGCAGGCCACAGGCGAGAGGGACCCTTCGGTTAGCCGCAGGATGCTTCCCAATGTATAGTCCTTCGGCTCTCTCGTGAGTTTGTAACCGCCCCCCTTTCCCCGCATCCCAAGCAGTAAATTTCCTCTCGTAAGAATTACGAGAATACTTTCGAGATATTTTTCGGATATCTCCTGTCTTGCGGCAATGTCGTTTAAGGGAATAAAGTTCCCGTTGCTGTGTTCCGCAATATCAATCATAACTCTTAGTGCATATCTTCCTCTTGTTGAAATCATAAAAATACCTCCGTTGCATCTATTTTATCAAAGAAAACAAAAAAAATCAAGAAAAACCTATTGACAAAGTATGTTTATGATGTTATGATACAGACAACATACTAAAAAGGTAGGTTAAACATATGGGAAAACACTTTAAAGAACTGGTAAGAAAAAATTTTCGCTTCGGACGAATGTGTCAGGGGTTATAACCGGCGGCACATAGCAGCCTTATCCGGATATCCCGGACAAGGAGTCTTTGAAAATAAAACTACGAAAAAACGAAAAGGAGAAAAATTATGTCTGATTATAAATTTGAAACACTTCAACTTCATGTAGGTCAGGAAACGCCTGACAGCGCAACCGATTCCCGCGCGGTACCGATTTATGCAACCACTTCCTATGTATTTCACGATTGCGCTCATGCAGCGGCTCGTTTCGGTCTGCAGGACGCAGGAAATATTTACGGAAGACTTACGAATAGTACGCAGGATGTTTTTGAAAAACGTATTGCAGCCCTGGAGGGCGGAGTTGCGGCGTTGGCACTGGCCTCCGGCGCGGCTGCCATTACCTATACCATTGAGGCTTTGGCGCAGAACGGCGGGCATATCGTAGCACAGAAGACGATTTACGGCGGCAGCTATAACCTGCTCGCACACACCCTTCCGAATTTCGGCATTACGGCGGATTTTGTCGATATTCATAATCTTGCGGAGGTAGAAAAAGCAATCAAAGAAAATACCCGGGCGATTTACATAGAAACCCTCGGGAATCCTAACAGTGATATTCCGGATATTGACGCACTGGCGGAGTTGGCACATAAATACGGTCTGCCGCTTGTCGTGGACAATACGTTCGGAACGCCGTATCTGATTCGCCCGATAGAACACGGTGCGGATATCGTGGTACATTCGGCAACGAAATTTATCGGCGGACACGGTACGACCTTAGGCGGCGTTATTGTGGATTCCGGAAAGTTTGACTGGGCGGCTTCGGGCAAGTATCCCGCAATTTCGGCACCGAACCCGAGCTACCACGGCGTTGCCTTTACGGCAGCGGCAGGCCCGGCGGCGTTTGTCACTTATATCCGTGCGATTCTGCTCCGTGATACGGGCGCGACGATTTCGCCGTTTGCAGCGTTCTTACTGTTGCAGGGAACGGAAACCCTGTCCCTTCGTTTGGAACGGCATGCGGAAAATGCAAAGAAGGTCGTTGAATTCCTTGCAAAGCATCCGCAGGTAGAACATGTAAACCATCCGTCTTTACCGGAGCATCCGGACCATGCTTTGTATGAAAAGTATTTTCCGAACGGCGGCGCGTCTATTTTTACCTTTGAAATCAAGGGCGGGGTAAAGGAAGCACACAAGTTTATCGACAGCCTGAAGATTTTTTCCCTGCTTGCCAACGTTGCGGATGTCAAGAGCCTTGTGATTCATCCTGCAACGACGACCCACAGCCAGCTTACGGAAGAGGAGCTTTTGGAACAGGGAATTAAACCGAATACCATCCGGCTTTCCATCGGAACGGAGCATATTGACGATATACTTGCCGATTTGGAACAGGCCTTTGCGGCAATCGGATAAGACGGAATTGGATTGGAGTTATTGAAAGGAGCAGATATGTGTATGGAACAGATGCCGCAGAAAAGATTCATTTATCTTGATAACGCTGCGACAACAAAGGTGAGCAAAGCGGCGATTGCCGCGATGCTTCCCCTGATGGACGAAGTCTACGGAAACCCGTCGAGTCTGCACTCGGCGGGCCAAAGGGCGGCGGAAGCGCTTGCAGAGGCCCGGCGGAGTATTGCCGGCTGCCTTGGCTGCGCGGAAAAGGAGATTACGTTTACTTCCGGCGGAAGCGAAGCGGACAATCAGGCGATTCTGTCCGCTGCGCGCATCGGCGAACGGAAAGGGAAAAAGCATATTATTTCAACTGCGATTGAACACCATGCCGTTCTTCATACGCTGCAGAAATTAGAGAAAGAGGGCTTCCGGATTACCCTGCTTCCTGTGAACGGGGAAGGTCTGGTAACGGCGGAGCAGGTGGCGGAGGCCATCGGTCCCGATACCTGCCTTGTCAGCGTTATGTATGCGAATAACGAAATCGGAACGATTCAGCCGATTGAGAAAATCGGTGCGGTTTGCCGCGCAAACCAGGTTCTTTTTCATACGGACGCCGTACAGGCAGTCGGTCATGTGCCGATAGATGTGGAAACGCAGAACATTGATATGCTTTCTTTGGCGGGGCATAAGTTCCACGGTCCGAAGGGCGTCGGCGCGCTGTATGTCCGGAAAGGGATTCCCCTTGCCACTCTGATTGAAGGAGGGGCGCAGGAACGGGGAAAACGTGCGGGAACAGAAAATCTCCCTGCAATTGTGGGAATGGCGACGGCATTAGAGGAAGCCTGCGGAAAACTGGAGGAAACTACGAAAAAGCTGACCGTTCTTCGGGACAGGCTGATAGACGGGCTTTTGCAAATACCGCATTCCGTGTTAAACGGAAGCAGGGACAAACGGCTGCCCGGCAATGTAAATCTCTGCTTCGAGGGAATCGAAGGGGAATCTCTGCTTTTGCTGTTGGACGATAAGGGCGTCTGCGCTTCCTCCGGGTCTGCCTGCACCTCCGGGTCGCTTGATCCGAGCCATGTGCTGCTTGCCATCGGCAGACCGCACGAAATCGCGCACGGTTCCCTGCGGCTTACGTTGTCGGAGGAAAACACGGAAGAAGAAATCGAGGATACGATTAAGGCAGTAAAGGAAACCGTGACCTATCTGCGGAGTATTTCGCCGATATGGCGGGATTTGATAAACGGGCGGAAAGAGTTTGTAATAAAGTGAGGTGATACGATGGCATTATACAGTGAAAAGGTGATGGACCATTTCCGCAATCCGCGCAACGTCGGCGTGATTGAAAATGCGGACGGTGTCGGCGAGGTCGGTAATGCGAAGTGCGGAGATATTATGAAAATATATCTGAAAATCGAGAATGATATCATTACCGATGTGAAGTTTGAAACCTTCGGGTGCGGCAGCGCGATTGCCTCCAGTTCGATGGCGACGGAAATGGTAAAAGGAAAACCGGTATCCGAAGCATTGCGGCTAACCAATAAAGCGGTTGCGGAGGCGTTGGACGGGCTTCCGGCACATAAGCTGCATTGTTCCGTGCTTGCCGAGGAAGCAATTAAGGCAGCCCTGAAAGATTATTATGCAAAGAGCGGAAAAGCATACGATGAAACGTTATTTCCTCCGACCTGTGAGGAATGCGGCTGTGGATGTCATTCCGCGGAATAAAAGCGAAGCGGCGACCTAGTTTGGTTCGCCGCTTTCTTTTTCTTTTACCGCGAGCAGTTTTGTCACGATGTAAGTGTAAATATCCGTACTGTTTTCGCGCCAGTTATTGCAGAGCTTTTCTGCCTCTGCTTCGTTGGAAACGGTAATCTGCAGGTTCAGGAGTACCGAGTCACGGTCCAGAATTTTGCATTCCGCAAGGTATTCGGAATGTTTGACCTCGTAATAGTCGGCGGGAGTGGATTGCTCCTCCTTTAAGTGGTAACGCTGTGCGGAAAGGTACTGGTCGATGTCATCCCGGGCCGCCGGGGAAATGTCCTTAAAGAAAAAAGAGAGCGCTTCGCCGCCGGCTTCGGTAATGTGATATAGGGTTTTGTTGCGGACGACTTCTTTGGCGATAAAGCCGTCTTCGGTTAAATCGTTGATGGTTTCATGCAATGTGAAATAGTCCGTGTAGTTTTTCCCGATGAAAAAATCCGTGAGCTGGGAATCCGTCATGGAAAAATCAATCCGGTCCAGAATATAAAGAATCATAAGTTTGTAAAGCATCAGCATTTCAGACTGCATGAGAAACTCCTTTCCATCTGCCGATGAAGGGCATTAAGTACATTCTTTTTATCTGCGCTCCAAAGCGGAGCAAGTAAGGTGCGTTTCGGTCCGTCGCCGGTGATACGGTAAAGGACAATGTTTTCCGGGATAAGTGAGAGCACGGAACAAAGGATTTCGGTATAAGCCTCCGGCGTCATACAGGCAAATTCGGAGGGCGGCGCACTTTGGTAATAGTCCGCCAGGTCCGTATCCCGCAAAATATGTAAAAGCTGTAATTTGATTCCGTGTACTCCCGCCGCCACAACATGCTTTACCGTTTCGGCCATATCCTGGGCGGTTTCCTTCGGAAGCCCGAGTATGATATGGGTGATGACGGGAAGCTTTGCAGCGTGTAGGCGGGAAACGGCGTCGTCGTAAACAAAAAGAGGATACCCGCGCCGGATAAAGTCTGCCGTTCTTTCGTGAATCGTTTGCAGCCCGAGCTCTACATAAACCGGCTTTTCCCGGTTGAGCTTCGCAAGCAGCGCGATACATTCCGGAGAAAGACAGTCCGGTCTGGTGGCAACGGACAGCCCCACTACCTCCGGGTCAGCAAGCGCTTCCGAAAAGATACCGCGCAGGTAAGAAACCGGTGCGTAGGTATTCGTAAATGCCTGAAAGTAGGCAAGATAACCGGCAAAATTCTCCTTTTGTTTCGGTAGCTTTCCGGCAACCCGCTGTTTTGCGGCGGCAAGCTGCTCCGGAATCGAAAGCGAGGCAGGGGCGGCAAAATCGCCGGAGCCGCCACGACTGCAAAAAATACAGCCTCTGGTATCTATTGTGCCGTCCCGGTTCGGGCAGGTCATACCGCCGTTTAAGGAAATGCGGTAGACCTTTCCGCCGAAACGGGTACGGTAATAGTCGTTTGCGGTAAGCATAGCCTTCTCCTATTTGATGTGTGCTTTTACGGCAGTGCTTACGGCGTCGCAGACTCTCGGGTCGAAAGGCTGCGGCAGAATGTGGTCCTCAGACAGTTCGGAGTCGTCTACCAGTCCGGCAATGGCAAGTGCGGCGGCAAGCTTCATCTCCTCCGTAATCTGCGAAGCGCGTCCTTCCAGTGCGCCGCGGAAAATGCCCGGGAATACGATAACATTGTTGACCTGATTCGGAAAATCCGAGCGGCCGGTACCGATTACGCGGGCGCCTGCCTTTTTTGCCAAATCCGGCATAATCTCCGGTACAGGGTTTGCCATTGCAAACAGGATAGCATCGGAATTCATGGAGGCTACCATTGCTTCCGTCACGATGTTCGGAGCGGAAACGCCGATAAAAATGTCGGCGCCCTTCATGGCGTCCGCAAGAGAACCTTCCCGCTCTTCCAGATTTGTAACCTCTACCATTTCTTTCTGCATCCAGTTAAGGTCCTTGGTCTTTTTCGAGAGCATGCCTACCTTGTCGCAGAGGATGAGCTTCTTGAAGCCGTAGTTTAAGAGGAGCTTTGAAATGGCGATTCCCGCGGAACCGGCGCCGTTTACCACAACCTGGCAGTCCTCCTTTTGCTTGCCGACTACCTTTAAGGCGTTAATCACGCCCGCAAGCACTACAATGGCGGTACCGTGCTGGTCGTCGTGGAAAACCGGAATCGGCAGGAGCTTTTTTAAGCGCTCCTCAATTTCAAAGCAGCGCGGGGCGGAGATGTCCTCTAAGTTAATGCCGCCGAAGGCCGGTGCAATGTTGACGATGGTTTTAATGATTTCCTCGGTGTCCTGCGTATCCAGACAAATCGGGAACGCATTGACTCCGCCGAATTCCTTAAACAGCACGCATTTGCCTTCCATTACCGGCATGGCTGCGGCTGCACCGATGTTTCCGAGCCCTAATACGGCGCTTCCGTCCGAGATAACGGCAACGGTGTTGGCCTTGATGGTGTAGCGGTATACCTCCTCCGGCTGCTTTGCAATGACCTTGCAAGGCTCGGCAACGCCAGGTGTATAGGCGAGCGCAAGAGCCTCTCTGGAATTTACTTTGCACTTGGATTCGGTGGTGAGTTTGCCGTTCCATTCCGCATGGAGGGCAAGAGATTGTTCGTTGATTGTCATATGTTCTCCTTCCACAGAGAAGACCTCTCTGTTCCTTTGGCATTGTTCCTTTGTGGGGAATCCGAAATAAAATATCCAAAAAGCATTATACAATATAGCGGCGGAATGTGCAAGGCGGCAGAAAGGGAAAAAAACATTTGACGTTAAAAGGATTTAGGAGTACAATAAACTAAGAGAATTATTAGTTAAAAAATACACAATGCAGAAGGGGGTAAGATTTCATGGAAAAACACAAGATTGCTTTACTTGCGGCAACATGGGGGGAAGAAATGCTCAAGGAAGTAATATGTGGAATCAGAGAACGTCTTGCTGAAATAGGCTGGGATTTGCATGTGTTTTTATGCTTTCCTGCTTTTGGACTGGATAATCCGGAAAGCTTCGGAAATTATAATATTTTTTCTTTGCCGGAGTATGAAGATTACGAAGGGTTTTTATTGTCGGTCAATGTAGTGCAGGGCTATGATATGCTGAAAAAGTATTACCCGGGGTTACTTTCCTGCAAAAAGCCGATGATTTCCCTGGAAACGGAGATGGAAGGGATCAGTGCAATTATTCCGGACGGCTACAAAGCAGTGTACCGGATGGTAGAGCATCTGATTACAGAGCACGGCTGCCGGGAGTTAAACTATGTGGGCGGCAGTCCGGAGCATCCCGATAATATTATCCGGAAAAAAGCGTATGTGGACGCACTGACGGCACACGGAATACCGATAGAGGAAAGAAGAATCAGAGAGTATCGGTTTGTTGCCTCAGACGGCAGACAGGCGTATCGTGATTTTAAGAAACTTGGCATAGAACTGCCGGATGCGGTTGTTTGCGCCTGTGACGCGATGGCGTTAGGGTATTGTCAGGAAGCGGAGGAGGACGGCAAATGTCCGCCGGAGGATTTTCTTATTACCGGTTATGACAACGACGAAAACGCCAAAAGTTTTGTACCGAAGATTACGACGGTGGATAAAAAAGCGAAGATGTTAGGGTATGTGGGCTGCGACAAACTGCTTGGTCTGATTCGCGGCGAGGAGGTGCAAAAGAGCGTTTTATACGAGCCGGAGATTGTATGGAGAGGAAGCTGCGGCTGTTATGCGCCGGAAGAGCAGGAGCTGGAAAGAATGAATACAAGGCAGCTCCAGCGGCAGAGCTATTACAGGCTGAAAGAAGAAAACGAATATCACGATAAGCTGATCAGAATCCGTCAGGATCTGGCTCTTGCAACGTCAGAGGGTATGTTTAACTGGCTTTTGTCGGAAATCATGAAATCTTATGATATATACGGTTTCAGCATGTGCGTGAATCAGGATGTTTATTTCAGCACACATTCGGTAGAGGTTACCTGGAAAACCGGTTACTGCAAGAAGCAGTATGTGATGACAGGGATGAAGGAAAAGAAGATGCAGGCTGAGCCGCAGCTCATAAAAAGGCGGCAGCTTTTCCCGGATTATTTGCGGATGAGCGGAGAAGAACCGCATGTCTATATTTTTGTGCCGATTCAGAAGACGGGGGCGAGTATAGGGTATTTCGTGGTAGCGGAGGGGTGCTGTCTGTTGCAGCGGCGTTGGATTCTCTATATTGCCAGTGCAATCAACGGTGCTTACGGTAATCTGCGAAATCTTGAAAATCTGCGGAAGATGAATAAAAGATTGGACAGTGTCTATATTAAGGACGCTTTGACCGATATGTATAACCGTTTCGGCTACATGCGCGACGGTTATGAAATGTATGAAAAGAGCAGGGCTTACGGAAAGCCGCTTTTGGTGATGTTTATGGATATGGACCGCCTGAAGTATATCAATGATACGTTCGGGCATTCTCACGGAGACAATGCGCTGATTCTTTTTTCCGGTATCTTAAAGAAATGCGTGGGAGAAAAGATGATTGCCGTGCGTTACGGCGGGGATGAGTTCCTGATTATCGGACCGGTGGAAAATGCGGAAGCGGCAGAAGAGTTTAAGCACACCTTGGAGGAAGAAGTAAAGGCTGTAAACGAGAGAGAACAGCTTCCTTATCAGATTGAAGCCAGCATCGGCTATGTATTGACGGACCCGAAGGGGAAAAAAGAGCTGGATGATTATGTGGAAGAAGCGGACAGTCTGATGTATGAAGTGAAGAAACGAAACAGAAAAAACAGGGAATAGGTTCGAAAGAGAAAACATGTCCGGCTAACAGTTAGTCGGACATCGTTTTGTATAGCAGTCTGGCATGGGTGACGGAGAATGTGAAAATTTGGAGCGGATATGAAAAAGGAAAAAATACGATTTACGACAACGAGAATTATTATGCTCGGCTTTTTGCTCGGTTTGCTGTTAGGGGCGGTGCTTCTGACGCTGCCGATTGCTTCCGTGGACGGGAAATCTGCCGGTTTTCTGGATGCGTTGTTTGTATCCACCAGTGCGATTTGCGTAACGGGGCTTTCTACCGTAGTAACCGTGGAACAATGGAGCTTGTTCGGGCAGATTGTGATTCTGTTTCTGGTACAATTCGGCGGTCTTGGTATTGTTACGGTAATGACCGCAATGCTGCTCGTGTTCGGAAAACGGGTGACGCTGTCCGAACGTCTGCTGATACAGGAAGCGTACAATTTGGACACCCTTGGCGGTCTGGTCCGCGTGACAAAGAGCGTAATGAAGGGGACGTTTCTTGTAGAAGGAATCGGAGCGCTTCTTTATTTCTTCTGCTTTGTGGGAGAGTATCACATAAAAGCGGTGTGGTATGCGGTGTTTCATTCCGTATCCGCGTTCTGCAACGCGGGTCTGGATTTGGTCGGGGACGCAAGTTTTGTGCCGTACCGGACGAATGTGCCGGTCAATCTTATTACGATGGCACTGATTGTGGTCGGCGGTATCGGTTTCCCGGTCTGGTGGGATGTTTTGCATAAAACAAAGCTGGTAAGGGAAAGAGAACTTTCGCGGCATCGTTTCTGGCAGAGTCTTTCTTTGCATACCAAGCTGGCAGTCACGGTAACGACCGGTTTGATTTTCGGCGGCGCGCTGCTGTACTTTTTGTTTGAGTACAAAAATCCCGACACGATGGGGGCGTTAAGCTTAGGAGAAAAGATAATGGTTTCCTTTTTTCAATCCGTAACGACAAGGACAGCGGGCTTTCAGACGATTGCGCAGGAAGACCTTACCCCGGCTTCCGGTTTCCTCAGTTTGTTGTTTATGTTTATCGGCGGGTCACCGTCCAGTACCGCGGGCGGCGTAAAAACAGTGACGATAGCGGTTCTTTTTCTTTCCGTGATTTCTTTGATCCGCGGGAAAAAGAATACGGAGGTGTTCGGACGCTGTATCCCGGACTTTTACATAAAAAAAGCGCTGGCGGTAATCTCCGTGAGCTTTAGCTGCATGATTGCGGGAACGCTTCTGATTTGTGTAACGCAGGGCTGGGAAGTGGTAGAATCCCTGTATGAAGTCGTTTCGGCGCTGGCGACCGTAGGTCTTTCCTGCGGAAAGACCGCGGAGTTAAACGGAATCGGCAAAGGGATTATCATTTTGTGTATGTATCTTGGACGTATCGGCCCGATTACATTGGCATTGTCCCTGCAGTCGGGAAAGAAGAAGAGCGTAAGGGAATTGCCGGAAGGAAAAGTTTTAATCGGATAAGGACAGAAAGAGAGCAGCAGCCGCACGGCGCGGCGGAAGGAGAGCTATGGCAAAGAAAGCAAAAAAGGAATTTGTGGTATTTGGATTGGGCAGGTTCGGGAGGAGCGTGGCAACGGCGCTGGCCGACGGCGGCTGTCAGGTGATGGCAGTGGATAACGACGGAGAAAAGGTCAAGGAAATTGCGGACAGCGTAACCTATGCGGTGACTTGTGACGTTACGGATGCGGAGGCGCTTGCGTCCCTCGGCGTCGGAAATTTTGACGGCGCGATTGTCGCTATCGGTGAGGATATCGAGGCAAGCGTACTCGTAACGATACTGGCAAAGGAGTGCGGCATTTCATATGTGTTGGCGAAAGCGCAGAATGAACTGCATGCGAAGATTTTACGCAAGGTAGGTGCGGATTTGGTGGTCTTCCCGGAGAAGGAAACCGGTATCCGCATTGCAAATAACTTAATGGAGGGCAATCTGTTAGATGCCATTGAGCTTTCTTCGACGTTCAGCCTGGTGGAAATTACAACTCCGGCGGACTGGGTAGGAAAGAATCTGATTGAACTGAACCTGCGTGCAAAGAGAAGGCTGAATGTCATCGGAATCCGCAGAAACGGAAAGCTGAATATTAACCCGGACGCAGCGGAACCGCTGCGGGACGCGGATATTCTGGTAATGATCGGAAAGAACGAGGAGTTAAATAAATTACGGGAAGTAAATAAATAAAGCCCGGAAAGGAACGGCAGAACATGATAAGCAGTACGGCAAATCCGCGGGTGAAGAATATTGTGCTGTTGCAGAAAAAGGCGAAGGAAAGACAGCGGCAGGGCTTGTTTGTAATCGAAGGGAAAAAGATGTTTGCGGAGGTGCTGCGGGACGCGCCGGAGGCAGTCGCGGAGCTTTATGTAACCGAGGAATATCTGGCGCTTCCGGAGCAAAAGGAAATGTTAGCAAAAACCTGTTATGAAATTGTTTCGGAAAGCGTAATGAAAGCTATGGCGGAAACGATGGAGCCGCAGGGCATTCTGGCAGCGGTGCGTATGCCGCGGTATGACAAACAGGCGCTTTTGCGTCGGGAAAATGCGGTCTGGCTCGCCCTGGAGGATTTGCGTGACCCCGGAAATCTGGGAACGATACTTCGGACCTCGGAAGCGGCGGGAGTGACCGGCGTTATTTTGAGCGGGAGTTCCGTTGATATTTATAACCCGAAGGTGATTCGCTCCACAATGGGAGCAATTTTCCGTGTCCCGCATTTTTATGCGGAGGACTTTCTTGCGGAGCTAAGGAGCTTAAAGGACGGCGGTGCCTGCCTTTATGCGGCGCATTTGGCCGGGACAAGGCGGTACGATGAAACGGCGTATGCGGGAAAAACGGTGATTTTAATAGGAAATGAGGCGAACGGGTTAAGCGGGGAGGCTGCGGCAGCGGCGGATTGTCTGGTAAAAATTCCGATGGAAGGAAAAGCGGAATCGCTGAATGCGGCGGTTGCGGCGGCCCTGCTTGTGTATGAAGCATATCGCAGGCGGAGATAATTCTGCCTGCGCTGTGCGTATCCCCGTATCATAGGGGATTTTTAAAGAAAAATGTCGAATCTTCTGAAAGAAAAAGAATAAAATCTGCAATTCATAATTTCCAAAAAATGTAAAGTAAGATATACTTAGTTCCGTAAAGCACAGGTGATACGGCGATGGCGTACGGAAAGGAGTATTATGAAACAATTATTGGAACAGGGCGGCGGCCTTTTGCTGACCGGAATGATATTGGGAATCGGGCTTGCCGCAAGACTGGTACTTTGGGTGTATTACGCTCTGCTCGGAGCTGCCTGCAAACATCCGGACAGTACAAAAAATAAGGCGATTTGTAATATCAGGGAAGAACTGCGGGAGCGCATAGAAAGCGGAATCGGAATAAGAAGCGCGGCGATTTATATGGAGTGTCGTCTGGCAAAGTGCAAGGTACTGGGAATCCGGCTGGGGGTCTGGGAAGGAATATCGGAGCAGGCGATACTGCTTGTCATGCTGACCGGAACACTTTCGTCCCTGGGGGGAGTATTGTGGGAGTGTGAAAGCAAGCTGGTTCTTGCGATGCTGTTTTTGGGAGGAATGTCAGCCGTAGTATTGTTGTCGGCGGATTTGTTGATCGGTCTGCGGGAAAAGCATAACCGGACAAGACTTTGTATCAGGGATTATATCGAAAACTTCTGCCTCCTGGCATGGGACAGGCAGGGGAGCAGAAGCTTTTTGAACGATACCGAGGCCCTGACGGAATCGGGGAAGGCACAACTTCGACAGGAAAAGGGTTTTCCGGGAGGAGAAGAAAACAAGGGGGGACAGACCGGGAAGGAAGAATGTCAAAATGCCCGGGAGAAAAAGAAAGAGTTACATAGCATAAAGAAAGAAGAACGCAGGGCGGAAAAAGTGCGGAAACGGGAGGAACGGAGCGCAGAAAGGGCAGGAAAAAAGGAAGCAAAGGAAAGAAAGCATTCCCTTGGTAGGGAAAGGCGAGAAGCAAAGAAGCAGAGCCGGAAGGAAAAAAGACAGACAGCAAAGGTCCACGGGGCCAAACGGCAGGGGCAGTGTAAGGCACAGCTGGAAAAAAGGAGGCTTACGGAGGAGCTGTTAAGAGAGCGAAGACAGTTGGAAGCAAGGCAGCTTGCGGAGCAAAAGAGGTATGAACCGGCGGCGGAAGACCTGCCGAAGCCGGAAAGGGAAGAAAAAGCGGAACGTGTGGTGCGGCAAAGCGCGGAAAAGCCGGAAGGAAAGCCGGCGGGAAGCATAGGGGAGCAGACAGAAAACGCAATGGAACAGGCCCAGGCGGAAGCAGCAGCGGCGGATCATTCTTACGAGGCGCTGTTACGGGAGGTCCTGGCGGAATATTTGGCATAAAATCTGTGAAAAAGAAGAAGCTAAACAACAGGAAAGGATACGGAGGAATACCGGCCGGAATTTCACGGGCAATATTGAAAAGACGGCTGAAAAGTGGTATAATCAGATAAACAGCTTTAGAGAAAACAGCTTTGGTAATTATTTACCGGAGGGAAAGGACGTAAGGTATGAGTATGGTTACATTTGATGCTTCTGCGGCAAAGGCGTTTGTACGCCCTGCGGAAGTGGAAATGATGGAACGGGCAGCGTTAGAGGCAAGAGAACGCCTGGTTGGAAAGTCGGGGGCAGGGAACGATTTCCTCGGATGGATTGATCTTCCGGTGGCCTACGACAAGGAGGAGTTTGCACGTATCAAAAAGGCGGCGGAAAAGATATGCTCCGATTCCGAGGTCTTGGTTGTAATCGGTATCGGCGGTTCTTATCTGGGAGCTCGTGCGGCGGTTGAGTTTTTAAGACATAGCTTTTATAATACGGTTTCCAAAGAAATCAGAAAGACGCCGGAGATTTATTTTGCCGGCAACAACATCAGCAGTACCTATTTATCGCAGCTGATGGAAGTCATCGGCGACCGCGACTTTTCGGTCAATATTATCAGTAAGTCCGGCACGACGACGGAGCCTGCGATTGCGTTCCGTGTATTTAAGAAGATGCTGGAGAAGAAGTACGGAAAAAGTGGGGCTGCGGGCAGAATTTACGCGACCACCGATAAAGAGAGAGGCGCATTAAAGAAGCTTGCGACGGAAGAAGGCTACGAGAGCTTTATCGTGCCGGATGATGTGGGCGGTCGTTTCTCCGTTCTGACGGCAGTCGGACTTTTGCCGATTGCGGCAAGCGGCGCGGATATTGACGCATTGATGGCGGGCGCAGCCCAGATGCGGGAGCTTTGCCTGAATGCACCTTATGCGGAAAATCCGTCCATGCAGTATGCGGCAGTGCGGAACATTCTGCTCCGCAAGGGCAAGAGCATTGAGATTCTGGCAAACTACGAGCCGAATTTCCACTATGTTGCCGAGTGGTGGAAGCAGTTGTACGGCGAGAGCGAAGGAAAAGACCAGAAGGGTATTTTCCCGGCATCCGTAGACCTGACCACAGACCTTCATTCTATGGGGCAGTTTATTCAGGACGGACAGAGAACGATGTTTGAAACGGTAATGGAATTGGAAAAACCGACCCACGAGCTTTTGATTGAAGCGGAAGAGGTGGACCTTGACGGTTTGAATTACCTGACCGGAAAGAGCATTGATTTCATTAACAAGAGCGCTATGAAGGGAACCAGACTGGCACATACGGACGGCGGAGTTCCGAATCTTTTAGTGAAGGTGCCGGAGCGCAACGAGGTTTCTCTCGGCCAGTTGTTCTACTTCTTCGAGTTTGCCTGCGGTATCAGCGGCTATCTCCTCGGGGTGAATCCGTTCGACCAGCCGGGCGTGGAAAGCTACAAGAAGAATATGTTCGCTTTGCTCGGAAAGCCGGGCTTTGAAAAAGAGCGGGAAGAGCTGTTAAAGAGATTATAATCAATGTTGTCAGGACTTCTGCCTGAAGCGGATGGTACGAATGGAGAAGGTAGTCTGCCAGGGTAAGAAGCAGAATAAAAAAGGCTGACGGAGATGTCTGCCAGAGAAGAAGGCGGATTGTTACAAAAGGGGCGAATGCTGTTGGAACTGCGGCAGGTGAAGTATGCCAAAGCTTCAACAGTGTTCGCCCTGTCTTTGGAGGAGAAGGAACGGCTGGTGGCAAAGTATTGGGAAGTAACGAGGATGTTGCGAGGATTTTGATAATAGTCAGGTATTATTTGTGAGCATAAAATTATTATTGAATAAATTCAGCAACTGTATATATGACAAAAGCAAAGAATATCGATAGGAGAAAGATAATATGAAGGAAAATAGAAATTCTGAAGAAATACTTGATGCCATTAAAATGTGTATCCCTTATGTAAAGCAGCTGGTTCCAAACGATTTATCCGTTTCTCTTTTTGTGGAAGGCGTTTGTCAGGCCGTGACACCTGGAGATCATGTTAATCTTGGACTGGAGATTGGCAGTGAGATGGCTGATGATCCGGGACTGGTATCCGCCACCCAAAAAAAATGTGCGATTCACAACGTATTGCCGCGAGAGGTTTTTGGAATGGCTGTAGAAGGCGAATTAGTTCCTGTCCTTGATGATGATAATAATGTTCTGGGTATCCTTGCATCTGCCTATGACATGGAGGACAAATTTCAGGTTGAAAAATCATCAGCAGCACTTTCTGACTCAATGGGTGTGATTAAAAATACTACAGACAAAATTGCAGATGCTACGGAATATTTGTCAGGACTACTGCAGAATATACAAGCATTTTCAACGGAGGTTATTTCGGAAATTGAAAAAATATCAAAGATTGTGAGTACGATTCAGCGCAGTTCGGCACAGTCCAATATACTTGCGCTCAATGCTTCAATCGAAGCAGCCAGAGCAGGTGCGGCAGGCCGGTCCTTTACTGTTGTGGCCGAAAAAATGCGGAGCTTTTCAGATGAAAGTAAAGTTTCGGCAAACCAGATAGCAGAAACGCTTAAGGACATGCAAAATGCAGTGGTTAATTTGCACGACCAGTTATCTGCCATGCAGGACAAATACAATGAACAGGCTGCGGATATTGTGAATATCAAAGTGAGTATGGAAGAAGTTACAAAGAATGCAAATGAACTTAAGGACCTTGCCAAAAAATAGAGAAGCAGCATATTCAGAGGCTTCTTAAGGAAGGTAGCATATACCTATGTTACAGTGAGTTCAAAACCAAAAAGGTTTTTACTAACTGCCGGATTCTTTCGAGAGCCGGCAGTTGTTTTTTGCAGGAAAACGTGCTGCTTCACCTGCGTTTTTTAATCGTAACTGCAACAGTCCGCCTTTTTACATATTTTTTACATTTTTTATTCACAGATTGCACACAAAGGGAGGTTATGATAGACTTATAGCAGAAAGGAGGGGACGTATGGCAATTGAGGTTTTCAACCGGTACGAGAAAAAATACCGTATCACGGATGAATGTTACCGGAAGCTGAGGGAACGCCTCGCGGAATATATGGAAGCGGATGCCCACAGTAAGGACGGGGAGTTTTATACAATCTGTAATATCTATTATGATACTCCGCAGAACGATTTGATTCGGCGTTCTTTGGAAAAGCCGGTTTATAAGGAAAAGCTGCGGCTTCGAAGCTACGGGGTGGCGGCACCGGAGGATAAAGTCTTTCTGGAAATCAAGAAAAAGTATAAAGGTCTGGTAAATAAGCGGAGAACCAAGCTGAAGCTGGCAGAGGCCTATGAATTTGTCCGGACGGGAAAAGTGCCTCCGTATCAGCCGTATATGAATACACAGGTATTGAATGAGCTGTGCTATTTCCTGCACAGAATGGAGCTTATTCCGGCAGTATTTCTATCCTACGACCGGGTTGCCCTGTTCGGAAAGGAAAATAAGGAGTTTCGTGTTACATTTGACCGTAATATTACGACCAGACGGTATGATTTGGGGCTTCATTACGGAGTTTACGGAGAGAAGCTTCTGCCGGAGGACGAATGGATTATGGAAGTGAAAATCGACAGGGCGATGCCGCTTTGGATGACGAAGCTGCTTTCGGAGTTTCAAATTTATCCGGCGTCCTTTTCAAAATACGGAACCGAGTATAAGAACTATATTACAGGGCAGGAAACATCGGAACGGGAGGCGGCTCCTGCAAGGGAAGAAGTCCTGTTTACGGCATAAAATAATTGTTAAAGGAAGGAAAGAATATGTTAGAAAAATTATTCGGAGTAGCAGAACAAACAGAGGTAATCGGTGTTACGGAAACGCTTTCTTATATGTTGGCGGCAGTTGTAATCGGAATCATAATTGCGGCGGTTTACATAGTGATTACGGAGAAAAGCAGACGTTCGTTCGGTTTTATTGTCAGCATGCTGATGCTTCCGGCGGTTGTTACCCTTGTGATTATTTTAGTCGGGAGCAATGTGGCACGCGCGTTCTCGATTGCGGGTGTATTTTCTTTGGTGAGGTTTCGGAGCATGCCGGGAGAGTCAAAGGACATTTCCCTTGTGTTTATGGCAATGGCGGCGGGACTTGCGTGCGGGCTCGGCTATATTACGCTTGCCTTCTGCGTTCTGGCGGCATTAAGCGTTATCACGATACTTGGCTTCAAGGTAGTGGCAGTCTGCTTTAAGAATACGGCAAAGCAGCTCCGGATACTGATACCGGAGGATATGAATTATAACGGGGCATTTGACGATATTTTCAAACAGTATACGAAGGGAGCTTCCCTGGAGCGTGTTAAGGCCACAAATATGGGAACGCTGTTTGAACTGACCTATCAGGTACAGATGAAGCCGGACGCGGATGAGAAGAAGTTTATTGATGAAATCCGCTGCCGCAACGGAAATTTAAATATTATTCTCTGCGTGAAGGAGCAGGGCACCGAAAAGCTATAAAACGCTTGCACAGAAGACCGAAATGAGGTATACTGGATACAGAGTATTCTGCTCGGAAGAAAGGAGGAGGCTATGCCGGAAATTGTTTGGTTAATCCTGCTTGCGGTCTGCCTGTTGATTGAGGTTGCAACCCTGGGTCTGGTTACAATCTGGTTTGCCGGGGGCGCTCTCGTTACATTCTTTGTAGCGTTACTTACGGACAGTCTGCTGATTCAGGTCATTGTTTTTCTGGCGGTTTCACTGCTTTTGCTGTTCTTTACACGGCCGATTGTGGCGAAGTATTACAACAGCAAGCGTACCAGAACGAATGTGGAAGGGATTGTAGGGGAACAATGCAAAGTAACGGAAGCGATTGACAACTTTAACGAAACGGGAACCGTTTTCCTGAACGGTCTGGAGTGGACTGCGCGCAGTAAGAACGGCAGCCTGATTGCCGCGGGAGCGCGGGTGAAGGTGTGCGCCGTAGACGGTGTCAAGGTAATCGTAGAAGAGGTGGAGAACGAAAATTAAGAAAGGGTTTGCCGCAAAGGGAAAGCGGCAGAAGGAGGAATTATGGATCCGATAGTGGCAGTGATTATTTTAGTTGTTTTACTTATCATTATTTTGGCGTCGTGCGTAAAGATTGTACCGCAGGCGCAGGCGTATGTTATTGAACGTCTGGGCGGCTATCAGGCAACCTGGTCGGTAGGGGTTCATTTGAAATTCCCGCTGATTGACCGTATCGCCAAGAGAGTTGTTTTAAAGGAACAGGTCGTTGACTTTGCACCGCAGCCGGTAATTACGAAGGATAACGTAACGATGCGGATTGACACGGTGGTATACTACCAGATTACGGACCCGAAGCTGTTTGCTTACGGCGTAGAGAATCCGCTTATGGCAATCGAGAATCTGACTGCCACTACGCTTCGTAACATCATCGGCGACCTGGAGTTGGATGAAACGCTGACCTCCCGTGAAACCATTAACACGAAGATGAGATCTTCCCTTGACGTGGCAACCGATCCGTGGGGCATTAAGGTAAACCGCGTGGAGTTAAAGAACATCATCCCGCCGGCAGCTATTCAGGATGCGATGGAGAAGCAGATGAAGGCAGAGCGTGAGCGCCGTGAAGCAATCCTTATTGCAGAAGGTGAGAAGAAGTCTACCGTCCTTGTTGCGGAAGGTAAAAAAGAGTCCGCGATTCTCGAGGCAGAGGCAGAAAAGGAAGCAGCAATCCTTCGTGCGGAAGCAAAGAAGGAAGCGATGATTCGTGAGGCAGAGGGTCAGGCAGAGGCCATCTTAAAGGTTCAGCAGGCAAATGCAGACGGTATCCGCTACTTAAACGAGGCGGCTCCGAATGCACAGGTTATCCAGTTAAAGAGCTTAGAGGCGTTTGCTAAGGCAGCCGACGGTAAGGCAACCAAGATTATCATCCCGTCCGAGATTCAGGGCATGGCAGGTATGGTAAAGGCACTGGCCGAAGTCGGGGCAAAGGACACACAGGCATAAGAGTTAAAGGCAAGGGGCTGTCGCTTAAGGCGAGTCAGCCCCTTTTTTTTTGCTTTATAGTTAGGCCGCCCCTACCGAAGCATCGGCTGAATCTGCTCACCCGTGAGGGCGCGGGAAGCAGACGCCGGAATCAGCGCCATGTCGGCGACTAAGGAATTCGGCTTTCCGGTGCAGTCGTCCTGACGGAACGGGACGAAGTAGTAGTTCCGGGTGTTTAGAAGCTTTCCGATGTTTGCTGCGTTTGCGGTAAGGCCGTCGTTGCTGGAAATTGCGACTAAAACCGGACGCCCGTTGCGCAGGTGTGCTTTGACTGCCATTGTAACCGGGGTATCCGTGATGCCGTGGGCGAGCTTTGCCAGGGTGTTTCCCGTACAAGGGGCGACAATAAGCAAATCAAACAGCTTTTTCGGTCCGATCGGCTCCGCGGCAGGAATGGTATCAATGACGTTGTTGCAGGTAATGGCTTCGATATCGTTCCGAAAGTCAATCGCCTTATAGAAACGGCTGTCAACGGAAGCGGTTTGAAAGGAAAAAATCGGGGTGACTACCGCCCCGAGGCGAACCAGTTCTTTTAACGGGTCAAGTATTTTTGAGAAGGTGCAGTAAGAAGCGGTAACGGCAAAGCCGACGCGTTTGCCTTGGAGATTCTCCATAAAATTACTCCTTTCTAAATTGATTTTCTATTTCTTCAAACATGAGCTTTGCGGCAGAATAGGGTGAAAAACGGGAAGGAAGCGCACCGGCGGGAACTACCCGGAGCCCCGGAATCTCGTGAGTGCAGCATGGGGTACTGGCAAGCTCGATTAAAAGCGCCGGTGTTTCTTTGACGGAAACCGGAAGCTGATCCAGAACCGGATACGGTATTGTGTTGAGAAGCAGCGCGCCGTCGAGGGCAGAGAGAGCTTCTAACGGCAGCGCCCGGAACCCGTCCCGTTTTGCAAGCGCAAGTTCTGCCGAAGCCTTGCTGTATACGGTAACCTCCGCGTTAAGCGCCGCAAACAGGCGGCTGCATTCCTTTCCGAGAAAACCGTAGCCTAATACAAAGACGCGGCTTTCGCAGACGGCAGCGGGAGCTTCGGCAATGGCAAGCGCCAGTGCGCCCTCTGCGGTGTAGATGGAGTTTTTTGTACGGAATGCCGCACGTTGTGTTACTTTTTTATAGCCTGCCGCAGCGAGCTTTTCCGCATCGGACGCCGGACCGCCCCAAATCATGGCATGTTCCTTTAAGACGTCGGCGTGGGAAGAAAAATGTTCTTTCGGAGAAAGGATAAGAAGGTCTGCCGGAGCTTTGCGGGACCACCCGGCATCTGTCAGCATAGCAGACAGAATGGCATGGCGGCAATCATCTCCATAAATCATAAAATTCATAATTTGCTCCTAAGATTCATTCATACCACAGTGTATTCCTAAAATGTCGTTTTGTGTTTGCACGGAAGTGAAAACAGAGGAATAGAATAAAAGGAAAAATCCTGGTTGGTGAAACAATGGGACAGAAGTTTTTTTCGGGCGGAAACAGCGGAGAAGGATTTTGCAATTATTTTGACGGCATCCTGCCGGCATGGGAGCGTTTAGAGCGGTTCTTTATTATAAAAGGAGGGCCGGGTGTCGGAAAAAGTACGCTTATGAAGCGCGTTGCGGAACAGGCAGAGGCACAGGGCGAGGAAGTGGAGCGGTTTTACTGCTCGGGTGACCCGAAAAGCCTTGACGCCGTCAGGCTGGTAAAGCGGGGGATTCTTTTAGCGGACGGAACCGCACCGCATTGCCTGGACCCGAATCTGCCGGGAGCGGCAGAGGAGATTCTGAATCTCGGCGAACAGATTGACCGAAACCGGATTGTGAAATATCGTGACGCAGTGGAGGAACTGACAGGGAAGAATAAGCAGTCCTACCGCAGAGCCTACGCGTTTTTAAAGGCGGCGGCAGCCTTGGAGGAGGAACGATATCGGGAAGTTTCCTCCTGCCTTGACAAAGAGCGTGTAAAACGGTGTCTGAACGATGTTTTGGGAGAACAAAGCGGGGCGGCGGCAGACGCGAAAGAAAAGAAGACGCGGAGGCTGTTCCTTGACGCAATTACTTGTAAAGGGAGAATCAGCTTTGCGGAAGAACTGGAAGAAAAAGGAGAGGGCTGCCGGATTACCGGGGAATATGCGGAGGCGGTTCTGGACGCCGTAAGCCGAATGCTTACCGGCGGGAAGCAGGAATTGTTCTGTCATCCGCTGCTGCCGCTTCGGGTGAAGCATGTGTATCTGCCGGAGCGGAGGCTGTTTTTGTCCTCCGGCGAGGGAACTTACGGCTTGGCGGTTGCCGGAGAGGACTTCCTGCAAAAAGCGTGTCATAAAACTGCCGAAAGCTGTCATGCGGAAGCACAGAGGATGACGGAGGCGGCAATGCTTTGTCTGATGGAGTGTAAAGAACTGCACGACGAGCTGGAGGAAATTTACAGAGAATGCGTCGATTTTGAACGCGTTACCGAAAGAACCGAACAACTGCTTGCAATGCTTCGCACCGGTGAATAGTATTTGGCAAAAGAGGAATACTGTAACAAAAGTGAATGTTAAGCGAAGGAACGGAGGCAGAAATGAAGAAACTATGCTTTTTTGATACGAAGCCCTATGATAAACTGTATTTTGATGAGTTTGCAAAGACTTACGGCTTTGAGATGGTGTACTGCGAATCGAAGCTGAATGAAAAAAGTGTGGTGCTGGCAAAAGGGTGCGACGCAGTGGTAGCGTTTGTCAATGATTCCGTCAATGCGGCCGTTCTTCGTGCGCTTTGGGAAATGAATATCTCAATCGTAGCGATGCGCTGTGCCGGATATAATAACGTGGATTTTAAAGAGGCATACGGCAAGGTGCATATTGTCCGGGTACCGGCATATTCTCCTTATGCGGTAGCGGAATTTACAATGGGAATGTTTCTGATGCTGAACCGGAAGCTTCACCGCGCCTACAACAGAATCAGAGAGTATAATTTCAGCCTTTCGGGGCTTCTGGGCACGGATTTTTACGGGAAAACCATCGGAGTTGTCGGAACCGGGAAAATCGGGCAGGTGTTTATGGACATCTGTATGGGCTTCGGAATGCGGGTACTGGCCTACGACCCGTATCCGAAGGAGCGGGAAGGGGTGCGTTATGTGAGCTTTGAAGAGCTTTGCAAAAATTCCGATATGATTTCCCTCCATTGCCCGCTTACGAAGGAGTCCTATCATATGGTCAATGAAGAGGCGATTCGGAATATGAAGGACGGGGTTGTGCTTGTAAATACCTCCCGCGGAGCCCTGGTAGACGCTTTGGCGCTGATTGAAGGGTTAAAAAACGGAAAGGTAGGAGCGGCCGGTCTGGATGTTTATGAGGAGGAAGGAGATTTCTTCTACGAGGATTATTCGGGAGAGGTGATGCCGGATGATGAGCTGGCGCGCCTTATTTCCATGCCGAATGTTCTGCTGACCTCCCATCAGGCGTTTTTAACGGAGGAGGCATTAAAAAATATTGCGGAAACAACGATGGAAAACCTGCGGCAGTATTTCGCGGATGAGGCTCTGCCGAACGAGGTCTGCTACCGCTGCTCAAAAAATAATGTGTGCAAAAAAGAGCACAAAGAGCGTTGTTTTTAAAAAAGTAACATCATATTCCGCAGGCTCCCCATGCACCGGAAAGAGTATTTGTATGTGAAGCAATGGAAATACTTGCGTTTCGGTCAGGGTTGTATTATAATTAAAATGTTGCAGACTGTCAGCTGCGTCATGGGGAGCCGAATCGGCGGGAAGGGGATATCAGGAATGGCAAAGAGAGAAAAGCAGGGAACAAGGGACATTTATATTTTACTGGTGCGGACCCAGTCCTTGTTTTCCCGGGTAATACATACGGCCACAAGAGAAGAGTACACTCATGTTTCCGTGGGAATGTTAAGCGACTGTACGGAGTTGTACAGCTTTGCAAGAAGATATACGAATCTGCCGTTGCCGGCGGGTTTTGTAAAGGAGAGTATCGACAGCGGACTGATGGCAAAGAGTAAGACGGCACCTTGTGCGCTGTACCGTCTGACCGTGCCGGTCAGTTCTTATCATGCGTTGCGCAGAAGGTTTAAGAAGATGCTGCGGAAGCGGAAGCACTTTCATTACAGCATTATCGGTACTTTTTTGTGCTTTTTCGGGATTGCTTACAAGCGGGAGAACCGGTATTTCTGCTCCCAGTTTGTAGCGGAAGTCTTAAAGGAGGCGGGAGCAGTCCGGCTGACCAAGTCGCCGGAGCTGTTTCATCCGGTAGATTTTACTACGCTGCCGGAGATGAAGCTTTGTTATAAGGGAACCCTTGGCGAACTCGGACATGTGAGACATTGTCTGCCGTTAGGAAACTGCTAAGGCCGGTTTCCCGTGCCCGCATCGTTTTAGAAAAGTAAATATTGTTGCTTATGCCCTGTACGGCGGCTGCCATAATTCCGTTTGTTTGTGATACTGTTTTATGAGCGGCAGCCCTGCGGGGCATTATTTTTTTTGCTTGTCTGTCCGATATATAAGTCAGGCGGAAGCATTCCGCCTGCGGTTACAAGACAGCGGCGCCGGCAAGGAGGCCGGCGATTGCCTTGCGGCGGTGGATTATTTGTCGTGAAAAAAGAAAGGAAGTGGATTTCATGATAATTCAAGCAGGTTCTGTTACGATGAATGCGGAGCGTTCCTATTCCAGAACGGAGAGCGCCACATCGATGACGGTGATTTCCAAGGCGGAAAATGCAATTAAGGTGGATATTTCGGATGAGTCGAAAAGCCTGTTGCAGCAGTTGCACGAGGGAAAGAGAGAGCAGGAGTCGGCACAGAAGGAAGAAGCAAAAGAGAAGAAGAATAACAAAATGAGTATGGCCGGGCTGACGGCACAGACGGAGCGTACAGAAGGCGGGCTTCCGTTTTCCGTACAGTCGGAGGAGGATTTGGAGCTTGAGATGCTGCGCCGGATTTTAGAAAGTCTGCGGCGTTATCAAAAGGGCGGAAAACAGTACAGAGTAAGGAGCACAAAGCTTTCGGAGCAACTCCGTTCGCTGGCGGAACAAAGGAGCAGCCTGTCCGCGGCGGCCGGTGCGGGTGTTAAAAAGCTGGGAGCGATTTCCGTTGCGGGAGGCGCAACTTCCGAAACCGGAAATGCGGTTTCGGCGGAAAACGGAAAGGTAGTTTCTTCGGGAAGCAGAAAGCGGGAATGGAAAATCCAGACGGTAACGTCCAGCTTTTTTGCGGAGCATGAAGTGACGGAATACAGTACAAAGGGAAGCGTCTGTACGGCGGACGGCAGGGAAATTTCTTTCGGTATCAGCGTAGAAATGTCCCGCGCCTTTGTGGAGGCCACGGAGCTGTATAAGGAAGGAAGCTATACGATGGTTGACCCGTTAGTCATCAATCTGGATACCGATATTGCGGATGTAAGCGATAAGAAGTTTTTCTTTGATTTGGACGCAGACGGCGAGGAGGAAGAAATTTCGGAGCTCGGAAGCAGGAGCGGCTACCTTGCTTTAGACAAAAACGGTGACGGAATCATCAATGACGGGAGCGAACTGTTCGGCACCGCAAGCGGAAACGGGTTTGCCGACCTGGCGGCATACGACGGCGACGGCAACGGCTGGATTGACGAGGCGGATGACATATTTTCGAAGCTAAAGGTCTGGGTCAAGGATGAAAACGGAGAAAACAGGCTGCTGAACTTAAAAGAGGCGAAAGTCGGAGCAATTTACCTCGGCAGCGCCGATACAAGGTTTTCAATGAATAACGCAGAAACCAATGCTACGAATGCAGTGATTCAAAAGACCGGCGTTTATCTGCGGGAGGACGGTACGGCAGGAACGGTGCAGCACGTCGATTTGGTGTTATAGACAGATAAGATTCAGGTGTCAAAATACATCCTGATACGAAAGGAACTTTGCATAGAAGAAAGCGTCCTTGAACTTTGTGTAGGATATCCGAAACCAGAGAGAGGACGCTTTCTTCTATGCAAAGTTCCGTAATTGGAAGTAAACTTTTGACACCTGAACTGATAAGGAAGAAAAAGGAGAAAAAAGAAAATACCTTTGCAAAAGAAATGTGTTATGCTATACTAAACTTAGGTAGCAGTTACCGTTCTCACGGAACAAAGCCGGGAGAAAATTTATTTTACGAGGGGATATTTTATGGGAAATGAAAAGAAAAACAGTACAGGAAGGTTTGTATTGCTTATTTTTGCGGTGATTTTCAGCGTGATTTTGGTTCCGGTGCTTTTTGCAATGATTCCGGTGGGCGGAACGCTTACGGCATTGTCCGGTCTGACCTCCCAGGAGAGGTTAGAGGAGGTACTGGAGGAGGCAGGGCTTTCGGAGAAGCTGTATGAGGCTGTGATGGAGGAAGCCGTGAACGAAAACGACGCGGAGACGCTGAGGGCTGAGGAGTTTGAACGTATACTGCGGGACAGTTTTACCGTCGGGGAGTTTGATAAAATCATTCTGGTGTTTTTTGATTCCATGTATAACGGAACGAGGGCAGAGTTTGATTTAAGCGGTTTTGAAGAAAAGTTTGAGAAGAATTTGGAAGCCTTGTGCGAGAACGGTTTTGACGATTTATATTCTGCCTGGAGAAACGGAACGGAGTCCGTGTATTTTTCAGAGGAGTTCTGTCGGTCCTTTTGTCGGGAAATTGAGGCAGAGTTAATCGAAGAGTATCCGGATTACAATGCGGGCGATATTGCCGAGCTGGAAGAAAAATACGACGCGCATTATGGCACAGGTGCATTTTCTGCGCTTTTGGACGAAAGGACGGATTCCCTGCGGGAAGAGTGGTCTGCCGAGATTGATGAGTTGCTCGGTACGCAGATAGAGGATATGGTTGCGGAAATGGCAGCCATGTTGGAGGATGCAGCCTTTGAGGCAGCCCGGGAGCCGGATGTGCGGGAGGTGTTCGACATCCTAAAGCAGTACAACAACTGGAGCGGAAGAATTACGACAGCGGTATACGCGGTTCTGATAGGAGTAGTGCTGTTTTTGTTGCTGTTGTATTGGTTTGAAATTCCGGGCTTTCTTGTTTGTTCCGTGCCGATTCTTTTGGGCGGTATCCTGTGTAAGTTTATCGGGTTTATAGAAGATCCGTTGCTGACCCTTTTGGATGAGCAGGTTCTTTCGGAGGCTTCGGAAGCGATGGAGTATGCGGACGTGGTTCGTGCCGTGATGCATGGAATTATTTCACCGTTTTTACAGGGAATTTCGAAGTTCGGAACGATAGCGATTGCGTTTGGAATACTGCTGATCGGCTGTGCGATTTTGCGCGGAGTGTTAGCAAAAAATAAGAGAGAGGCAGAGCAGTCCTCTTTGTAAAAAGAGTTGCGGTGCGGACTGTTGTTCGGAAAAGGGAGGAAAAGCAAATGGAAAGAGGAACGACATATACATATCAAGGCTTTACTTTTACCTCCGAAGCGGAACTAAAGGAAGCGAAAAAGGAAGCGGAGGCGGTGTCCTATATTCGGGCGCAGGCGGACTTATCCAACGTAAAGACGGTAGTAAAGCTGTATAACCGGCTTGTGGAAAAGGGAACACTGGTAACGGTGCTGGGGGTTGCCTTTTTGCAGGAGTTAAGGTCGCGCGCGCTTGCTTCGGGCACGGTGGCGGAAAGCAGTCTGCATCCGTTGCCGGAGCCGGTAAAGTTTCCGAAGAGTCCGGAGAAAAAGGCAAATTCCAAAGAACACAAGCTGATGGAGCTTTATAAAGAGCGCTCTAAAAACCTGACAATCGCGGTTGTGGCGTTAGGCGTCGTAATTGTGCTTTTGTTTGCAATCCGTTTGTTTGGTACGGCTTCTCCGTTTACCGATTACGAACAGAAGGTGCTGGACGAGTATGCGGGCTGGAAAGAGGAATTGACGGAAAAAGAGGAAGCGCTTCATGACTGGGAGCGGGAACTGTTAGAAAAGGAGCAGACTCTGACGGAGTGGGAACAGACGCTTACGGAACGCGAAGAAGCGTTAAAATAAGAAGGAAGTTCACAATTCGATACGGATTCGGACACAATATTTACATAGTCCCGTGTTAAGATAGCAACAGAGGCTATATGGCAGGAGGTAGGTTTTATGGAACGCACGAAAATACTGGTTGTGGATGATGAAAGCCGTATGCGGAAGCTTGTTCACGATTTTCTTGCAAAAAATAATTATGAAGTGATTGAGGCGGAGGACGGAGAAGCTGCGGTAGATTCGTTTTTTGAACAAAAGGACATCGCACTGATTATTTTGGACGTTATGATGCCGAAGATGGACGGCTGGCAGGTGTGCAGGGAAATCCGGCAGTATTCGGCCGTGCCGATTATCATGCTGACGGCAAAGAGCGATGAGCGGGACGAGCTGCTTGGGTTTGAACTCGGCGTGGACGAGTATATTTCCAAACCGTTCAGCCCGAAAATTCTGGTGGCAAGAGTAGAGGCAATTCTTCGCAGAGCCGGAAATGCTGCCGCAGAGGTGACGGAGATTGGGGGAATTGTGTTGGACAAGTCGGCGCATCAGGTCTTGATTGACAATGTACCGATTGAACTGAGTGTAAAGGAGTTTGAGCTCCTTGCTTATTTTATTGACAATAAGGGCGTGGCACTGTCCAGAGAACGCATTTTAAATAATGTCTGGAACTATGATTATTTCGGTGACGCCAGAACGATTGATACCCATGTCAAGAAGCTGCGCAGTAAGATGGGAGAGAAAGGGGATTATATCAAAACCATTTGGGGAATGGGCTATAAATTCGAGGTGTAGCGTATGAAACACGGAAAACATTCCGTAAGAGTAAAAATGATAGCGCTGACGTTTGCCGCTATTTTCGGCACGGTGGCGCTTTGTCTGGTATTGAACGAAACCTTTCTTGTAAGGTATTACGAATTGAGTAAGCAGAAGACGCTCGGCAATGTGTATGAGCAGATTAGCCGCCTGATAGCGCAGGAAGAAAAAGACTCTGCCAAAGCCGCGGAGAGTCAGGACGAAACGGAAAATCCGGAAGACGCGCAGGAGGCTGTTGCCGGAGCGGAAGGAATTTCCGAGGAGCTTCGTCTGGAACTGGATATTTTGTGTTCCAGGTCCAATATTACGACAGTGGTTTTAAAAAACATTCTTTCCGATGAGTCGCGCCCGAAAGCAATGATAAACTATTTTTTCGGCACCGGCGGAAAGAACGACAAGGATGAGGAAGTCATCCGGGATTTGATAGGCGATTACTTTTTCCCGGGTTACGGCGAGGGCGTAAAGGAAAAGAAGCTGGAGCTGGAAACGGAGAATTACAGTATTTTTTCTTTGTATGACGCGAGAATGAAGTCCAAGTACATCGAACTGGTCGGCTCTCTGGAAAGCGGCGATATTATTCTGATGCGTTCCAATGTGGAAAGTATGCAGGAGAGCGTAAAGGTTGCCAATAAGTTTTTGGTATACGCGGGGCTTTGCAGTGCAGTGATTATTTCCGTTATCATGTTTTTTGTGAGCCGGCGTTTCACCGACCCGATTTTACGGCTTGCGGATATTGCAAAGCATATGTCGGAGCTGGATTTTGATGTAAAGTACAGAGTACGGAGTCAGGATGAAATCGGAGAACTGGGCGACAGCATCAATGTGCTTGCGAAAAAACTGGAACAGACGATTTCGGAATTGAAGAGCGCCAACAACGAGCTGCAAATGGATATTGAGCGGAAAACGCAGGCGGACGAGGTGCGGAAGGAGTTTTTGTCGAATGTAACCCATGAATTAAAAACGCCGATTGCCTTGATTCAGGGCTATGCGGAGGGACTTAAGGACAACATCAGCGAGAGCGCCGAGGACAGGGAATTTTACTGTGACGTTATTATTGACGAGGCAGGAAAAATGAATACTATGGTAAAGAAACTGCTCACGTTAAATCATCTGGAATTCGGTACGACGCCGGTGGAATTTGGCCGGTTTAATCTCACGGAGGTAGTGCACGCGGTCTTAAATTCTACGGAGATTCTTGCAAGGCAGAAGGGGGTTACCGTTCATTTTGAACAGACCGAGCCGGTGTATGTCTGGGCGGATGAGTATATGATAGAAGAAGTGCTGACAAATTACATCAGCAACGCCTTTCATCATGTGTCGGGAGCAAATATTATCGAGGTAAAAATGATTCCGCAGGGAAGCCGTGTCCGGGTAGCGGTGTTTAATACCGGGAATCCGATTCCCGAGGAGGAGTTGGAGAAAATCTGGATTAAGTTTTATAAGGTGGATAAGGCAAGAACCAGAGAGTACGGCGGAAACGGCATCGGACTTTCTATTGTAAAGGCAATTATGGAGGCGCATAATCAGGCGTACGGTGTGAAAAACCATTCTTCCGGTGTGGAATTTTGGTTTGAACTGGATAATACGGCCGAAATGCAAAATTAATTCATTTTGCTATTGCTTTTTGAAAAAAAGCATGTTATAATAAGAAAGCTGTTTTAAGTTATGTGATAAAGAGGTGAAAGACATGAAAGAAGCAATCCAGCCGAAATACTATCAGGCAAAGGTAACCTGCAACTGTGGGAATGAGTTCGTAACGGGTTCTACGAAAGAGGAAATCCATGTAGAAGTTTGTTCCAAGTGCCATTCTTTCTATACTGGCCAGCAGAAGGCAGTTGCTGCACGCGGTGCTATTGACAAGTTCAACCGTAGATATGGTTTAAGCCAGAACTAAACAAAACATAAAAGAATGAAAATCAGGTTGAGGTTGTGAAAATCTCAACCTATTTTTTCCGTGTAGGCAAAGTGAGCCACCTTCGTTCCGGCGCAAGCTTGCTTGCGGCCGGAACGAAGGTGGCGAACGCGCCCGCGACCGAGTGACGAAGTCACGAGACGCGGGTAAGCGCGGAGCGCGAGCCTACACGGAGTTCGAAAGCAATAATGCAAGATATGAGAAGCGGTGCGGGCAAGCGCAGAGTGCGAGCCTACACGGAAGCAGTGGGAAGGACACAGCACGGAGAAGGAGGAACACATGAAGTCATCAGGTATCGGGGGACAGGCCGTATTAGAGGGTGTCATGATGAAAAACAAGAACCGTTATGCGGTAGCTGTCCGAAAGCCGGACGGCGAGATTGCGGTAGACAAGGGAGAGTGCAGCAGTGTCATTGAGCGGCATAAGATTCTCGGCATACCGATAGTGCGCGGTGTAGTCAGCTTTGTGGAATCTTTGGTACTGGGGATGAAAATGCTCACTTCTTCGGCTGCTTATTTTGACGGTGAAGAGGAACAGCCGGGGAAGTTTGAACTCTGGCTTCAGAAAAAGTTCGGTCAAAAAGCGGATAAAATCATTATGGGTTGTACCGTTTTTTGTTCTATTGTGTTGGCGATTGCCATATTTATGCTGCTTCCGCTCGCAGTCGTGAGCTTTATTGATGAGGAGGTACTCTCTTATGAATGGAAGACTTTGTTGGAGGGACTGCTTCGTGTTGCTATTTTCTTGGGCTATATCGTGCTGATTTCACATTTAAAGGATATTCGCCGGGTGTTTATGTATCACGGTGCGGAACACAAGACCATAAACTGTATCGAGCAGGGGATGGCACCGACCGTGGAAAATGTCAGAAAGTGTTCCAGACAGCATAAGCGCTGCGGTACGAGCTTTTTGCTGTTTGTCATGCTAATCAGCGTATTGTTTTTCCTGCTGGTTCGGGTGGAAACAATATGGCTTCGTTTTGTGGTGCGTATTTTGTTTGTGCCGGTGATTGCAGGCATTTCTTATGAGTTTATCCGGCTGGCCGGTTCCAGTGACTCCAGGATTGTAAATGTATTAAGTAAGCCGGGGCTCTGGCTGCAGGGCCTGACCACCAGAGAGCCGGACGATGATATGATTCGTGTTGCGGTAGCTTCCGTGGAGGCTGTTTTTGACTGGCAGGCGTATCTGGAAGAGAATTTTTCAAAGAAAAACCGGAAGAAGAACGGCAACGTCAGAAAGTCCGCGGCGGGAAAAGAAAAGACCGGGGCGGCAAAGCCGGAAAAGTCTGTGGCAGAGGAAAAAATCGCAGAGGAAGCACCGAAGAAGGCGGTAACGGCGGAAAAAGCCGTTGCACAGGATAAGCTTCCGAAGGTTGCGGCAGAGGAGAATGCTGCGGCGGAAGGAAATCGGGAAAAGGCGGTACAGGAACATGAACCGGGAAAGGAAGCGGAGGAGGTTGCCTCCAAGTTTGACTGGAGTTTTCCGAGTGCAAAGAAGTCCGAAGCGGAGGAAGTTGTAGAGGAGAAAGCGGCAGAAAACAGAAGCCGTCTTGCGGCAAAGGTATCTGCGGCGGATAAGGCGGAAGGCGAGAGCAAGGCCGCCCTTAGCGAAACCGCGGCAGCGATGAGCCGGTATGCGGAGGACGAAGAGGAAGAAGACGAGATATTAAAAGCATTGGATAAATATTTTGTGTTTGAGGGGGAAAAGACAGTGCTGGAACGTTCGGGAGAGGACGGGCACCAGCGGTAAAGGCGGGAAAGTATGACATATTCCGAGTTGGTAAGTGCCGGGACTTTACGGTTGGAAACAGCGGGGTTTGAGGAAGCACGCACGGACGTAAGACAGTTGCTTTTGTATGCGGGAGGTATGGATTTGACGACGTTGCTCTGCGACGGAGCCAAGGAAGCGCCAAGGGAGCAGGAACAGCGTTTTTGGGAACTGCTTGCACAGCGCCTCCGGCATGTGCCGGTGCAATATATTATCGGAGAGCAGGAATTCTGCGGATTGAAATTCCGGGTAAGACCGGGAGTTTTGATTCCGCGTCCGGAAACGGAGCTTTTGGCAGAAGAGGTATTTCGAAACTGCGAGGGAAAGCGGGTACTTGATTTGTGTACCGGTTCCGGTTGTATTGCGGTTGCCGTGTCAAAGTTAGGACGCCCTGCATTTACGGCGGCGGCAGATTATTCGGAAACGGCGCTGCGGACCGCAAAGGAGAATGCAGCGTTTCATGGCGCGGAGATTACATTTTTTCAGGGAGATTTGTTTGAAACGGTTACGGGAACCTATGATATGATTGTTTCCAATCCGCCTTATATCAAAACCGATGTGATTGACGGTCTGATGCCCGAGGTAAGAGATTATGAACCGCATTTGGCGTTGGACGGCAGGGAAGACGGACTTTACTTTTACCGGAGAATCTGCAAAGAAGCAAAGGGGTTTTTGCGGCAGGGCGGCAGGCTGCTGTTTGAAATCGGCTGCGACCAGGGAAAAACGGTGCCGGAGCTGTTGGACGGTTCCGGATACCGGGACATTGAAGTGAGAAAGGATTATGCGGGACTGGACCGGATGGTGTTTGCGGTGTGGGCTGGCTAGAGAAAGATAAGGAGAATGGACGATGTTTGATAAATTAGAGGACCTGTTACAGCGTTACGAGGAACTTCAGAATGAGCTAAACGACCCGGGCGTGGTAAACGATCAGGCGAGATTCCGTAAGCTGATGAAAGAGCAGAACGATTTGGCGGATATTGTTGCGGAGTATAAGCGCTATAAGCAGACGAAGCAGGATATTGAGGACAGTCTTGCCATGCTGGATGAGGAAAGCGACGAGGAACTGCGGGAACTGGCGAAGGAGGAGCTTTCCGAGGCAAAGGAGCGCCTTGCTTCCTGTGAACAGAATTTAAAGCTTCTGCTGCTTCCGAAGGATCCGAACGACGAGAAGAACGTAATTGTGGAAATCCGTGCGGGTGCCGGCGGCGACGAGGCGGCTTTGTTTGCGGCGGAGCTTTACCGGATGTATGCGAAGTATGCGGAAACCTTCCGCTGGAAGATTGATTTGATGAATGTGAATGAAAACGGAATCGGCGGCTTTAAGGAAGCGGTATTTATGGTAAACGGCGCAGGCGCGTATTCCAAATTAAAGTACGAGAGCGGCGTACACCGCGTGCAGCGCGTACCGGTAACGGAATCGGGCGGGCGCATTCACACCTCCACGGCAACGGTTGCCATTATGCCGGAGGCAGAGGATGTGGACGTGGAACTGAATATGAACGACTGTAAATTCGATGTATTCCGTGCTTCGGGAAACGGTGGCCAGTGCGTTAATACGACCGACTCTGCGGTACGTCTGACCCATATCCCGACCGGTATTGTTATTTCCTGTCAGGATGAAAAGTCGCAGCTAAAGAACCGCGACAAGGCGTTAAAGGTGCTTCGGGCAAAGCTCTATGAACTGGAGCTGGAAAAGGCGCACGACGCCGAGGCGGAGGCAAGAAGAAGTCAGGTTGGTACGGGGGATCGCTCCGAGAAAATCCGCACCTACAATTTCCCGGACGGACGTGTGACCGACCACCGCATTAAGCTGACGACTCACCGCCTGAATGAAATATTAAACGGTGATTTAACCGAGGTGGTAGACGCCCTGACCGCAGCGGACCAGGCAGCGAAGCTGGCAAAAATGGCGGAATAGAATAGCATGGTTTGAAGCGTAAGAAAGAAAAGAGAATGCCGACGCAACTTGATTTGCGGCAGGGGTTCTCTTTTTTGCTTGATAGGATTCAGGTGTCAAAAGGTTGTTTTCAATTACGGAACTTTGTATAGGAGAAAGAGTCCTCTCTCCGGTTTCGGATATAAGTTTTTTTGTGGCGTTAATTGATAAAACCGGGATTTTATGATAGACTAAACTGGAGAAATGCGGAACGGAAGGAGCAGGGGAATGGAAACTCGGAAACAAAAAATCGGCGTTATTGACGTGGGAGGCGGTATGCGCGACGCTTACGGCGCCGGGGTACTCGAAAGCTGTATGGAGCAGGGCATAGAGTTTGATTACTGCATCGGAATATCAGCAGGAAGCGGAAATGTCGCAACGTATCTGGCAGGTCAGAAAAACCGGAATTATAAGTTTTATGCGGAGTATGCCTTTCGGAAAGAGTATATCGGTTTCAGAAACTTTTTGCGGTCGAAAAACTATGTAAATCTGGATTATGCGTATGGTACGTTATCCAATTCGGACGGGGAAAGCCCGTTAGATTACGAAAAGATTGCGGCAAACAAAGCGGAGTATTATGTAGTTGCCTGCAATGCGCTGACCGGGGAAACCACTTACTTTACGAAAGAGAATCTTTCGCGGGACTGTTATGATATCTTAAAGGCTTCTTCTACGCTTCCGGTGGTATGTAAGCCTTATATGGTAGACGGTGTTCCGTATTACGACGGCGGACTGGCAGACCCGGTTCCGGTGAAAAAGGCCTTTGCCGACGGCTGTGATAAGGTGGTGCTGATTTTATCCCGGCCGGTGGACTTTGTGCGGGTGCCGGATAAGGATATCCGTGTGGCGAAAAAAATCAGCCGCAGGTATCCGAAGGCGGCAAAGGAGCTTTGTATGCGTTATCGGAAGTACAACGAGAGCGTGGCATTGGCAAGAGAGTATGAGAAGCAGGGCAAGGTACTTATCGCGGCGCCGGATGATTGCTGCGGCGTGGATACGCTGACAAAGGACCGGGAAAATATCAGGCGTTTGTTTGAAAAGGGGCGCGGGGAAGGCAGGCGTATTAAGGCGTTTGTTTCTGCGGAAAAGTAAGGACAGAATGGAGGTTACGATGAAACGGGAAGAAATTAATCTTCGGGATCCGTTCGTGCTGGTGCATGACGGAAAATATTATTTATACGGAACAAGAGGCGCCACCTGCTGGGGCGAGGCGGACGGCTTTGACTGCTATGTCGGAACGAATCTGGAGGAGTTTGAAGGACCCTTTGAGGTGTTTCATAAGACGGAGGAGTTTGCGCCGCATATCAATTATTGGGCGCCGGAGGTGTATGCTTACGAGGGAGCTTTTTATATGTTTGCTTCCTTTTTTACCGACGGTGTCGGCAGGGGAACCCACTGTCTGAAAGCGGACAATCCGCTGGGACCGTTTGTGCCGTACAGCGACGGCTCGATTACGCCGAAGGAGTGGGCTTGTCTGGACGGCACATTATATGTAGCCGGGGACGGAACGCCTTATATGGTGTTCTGTCATGAATGGGAACAGACGGGGGGCGACGGAACTATCTGCGCGGTGGAACTGACAAAGGATTTGAAAGCGCCTGCGGGAGAGCCGCGGTATTTGTTTAAGGCAAGCGACGCCGCTCCTGCGGTAACTACTTTTCATCATCCACGCAAGGGAGATATTTATGTGACGGACGGACCGTTTTTGTTCCGCGACGGCAAGGGGAGGCTTCGGATGATTTGGTCGAGCTTTTCGGCGGGCGGGTATTCGGTTGTGCTGGCATCGTCGGATAACAATGAGATTACCGGAAACTGGAAACCGGAACCGGAGCTTCTGTTTGCGAAAGACGGCGGACACGGAATGCTGTTTACGGGGTTGGACGGGAAGCGTTATCTGGCGCTGCATTCACCGAACGAAACGCTTTTGGAACGGCCGAAGTTTGTTGAAGTGACGATTTAAAACCGGGAAAACCGGCAGGCGCGGTTTGAATCGGAAGGAGGAGAGATGGATGCGGGAGCAGCTCACGAAAAAGGATGTAGAGCGGATTGAACAGGAAATCGAGCACCGCAAGCTCGTGGTGCGGAAAGAAGCAATCGAAGCGGTGAAGGAAGCGAGAGCCCACGGCGATCTGAGTGAAAATTTTGAGTACCATGCGGCAAAGAAGGATAAAAATAAAAATGAAAGCCGGATTCGGTATCTGGAGCGGATGCTGAAAACGGCGGAGATTATTTCCGAGGATTCCGCAGCGGACGAGGTGGGACTGAACAATACGGTAACGCTGTATTTTGAGGAAGAGGACGAATGCGAAGTATTTCGGCTGGTAACCTCTATCAGAGGAAATTCTTTAAAGAATCTGATCAGTATCGAATCTCCGCTGGGGAAAGCGGTGTTCGGAAAAAAGCTGGGAGAACGCGTTTATGTGCCGGTTGGCGAGAATGCCGGGTACTATGTGGAAATTCGCGAAATTGAGAAAACCGGGGATGACGGAAGCGACACGATTCGTTCCTATTAGCGTGTCGAAAACTTGTGCGGCAGGCTTGAATTTGTCAGTTTGCTATGATATACTTTTATTGACTGCACAAATAAGGATGCCCTAAGGTACAGTAACGGAGGTAGGAATGAATAACAGTTATGTCATTGTTAGTGATGCGACGGTGGATTTGCCGCAGCAGATTATTGAGGAATATGAGTTAACCATTATCCCGATGCAGTTCCGGATGGGAGAACGGGATTATGATTTTCACCCGGATGAGAAAGCAATTACCTGCAAGGAGTTTTATGAAAGAATCCGCGCCGGAGAGGACTCTGTTACCAGCCAGATTAACCCGCTGGTATATAAGGAGGTGTTCCGAAAGATTCTGGAGGACGGAAAGGATGTTTTTTATATCGGGTTTTCCTCGGGGCTTAGCGGTACCTACAATACCGGGCGGCTCATGGCGGAGGAGCTTTCGGAAAAGTACCCGGAGCGTAAGATCCTCTGTATTGATTCCTTGTGCGCCTCGGTGGGGGAAGGACTTTTGGTTTATCTGGCAGGAAAGCTTCGGAAAGAGGGAAAGAGTCTGGAAGAAGTGGTGCAGTGGGTCAGGGAAAACCACACCAAAGTGTGCCATTGGTTTACGGTGGATGATTTGATTCACTTAAAGCGCGGCGGACGTCTGAGCAGCTTAGAGGCTGTTGTGGGAACGGCGTTAAAGATAAAGCCGATTCTCAGTGTGGACCCGGAAGGAAAGCTTACGGTGGCAGCCAAGGTGCGCGGTACCAAAAAGGCAATGGATTATTTAAAGGAACGTCTGGTAAGCGACGGTATCAATACCAAAGAGCAGACGGTAATCGTCGGACACGGGGATGCGCCGGAGGTGGCGGAACAGATAAAAGAGCAGCTGCTTTCGGAAGGGCTTGTAAAGGATGTTATCATTTCCAATGTCGGACCGATTATCGGTACGCATGTGGGCACGGGAATGTTTGCGCTTGTATTCATTGGCGAGAACTATAAATTTTAAATAAAACCGAAGGGAAGGAAAACGATGTATTCATTTGAAGAAGTAATGAGAGCGGACGCCGAGGTGGCAAAGGCAATGGATTTGGAGCTCGGACGGCAGAGAAGCCATATTGAGCTGATTGCCTCCGAGAACTTTGTCAGCAAGGCTGTTATGGCGGCAATGGGAAGCCCGTTGACGAACAAGTACGCGGAGGGCTATCCGGGAAAGCGTTACTACGGCGGCTGTGAGTTTGTCGATGTAGTGGAAACGCTTGCCATTGAGCGCGCGAAGGAACTGTACGGTTGCACCTATGCGAATGTACAGCCGCATTCCGGCGCACAGGCAAACATGGGTGTGTTCTTTGCCCTGTTAAAGCCGGGCGATACGGTACTCGGCATGAACCTTGCACACGGCGGGCACCTTTCTCACGGAAGCCCTGTCAATTTCTCCGGCTCTTATTTCAATATTGTGCCGTACGGCGTTAATGATGACGGCTTTATTGATTATGACGAGGTACTCCGTATTGCAAAGGAAGCAAAGCCGAAGATGATTATTGCAGGCGCATCCGCTTATGCAAGAAAGATTGATTTTAAGAGATTCCGTGAAATAGCGGATGAAGTTGGGGCGTACTTAATGGTAGACATGGCGCATATCGCGGGACTGATTGCGGGCGGCGTCCATGAAAGCCCGATTCCGTATGCGCATGTAACCACCACGACAACGCATAAGACCTTACGCGGTCCGCGTGGCGGTATGATTCTTTCCTCCGCAGAGTTCGCAGAGGAGCATAAGTTAAATAAGGCAATTTTCCCGGGAATTCAGGGCGGTCCGCTGATGCATGTGATTGCAGCGAAGGCAGTCTGCTTAAAGGAAGCGCTTTCTCCGGAGTTTAAGCAGTATGCGAAGAATATCGTAACCAATGCACAGGCGTTGGCGGAAGGCTTGCTGGCAGAGGGCTTTCACCTCGTATCCGGCGGCACGGACAATCATCTGATGTTAGTTGACTTACAGAGCAAGGGCATCACGGGAAAGGAAGCGGAAAAGCTGCTTGACGCAGTCAATATTACCTGTAACAAGAATGCGATTCCGAACGACCCGGCATCGCCGTTTGTTACAAGCGGAATCCGTCTTGGTACGGCAGCCGTTACGACGCGCGGTTTAAATGCAGAAGATATGAAGCAGGTAGCAAAGGCAATCGCGCTGACGGTGGATAAGAAGGAAGCAACCGATGAGGCGAGAGCTATCGTGGAAGCAATTACAAAAAAGTATCCGATGTATGAATAGTGCATTAGGACAGACAAAAGAAAATGGTAACCCGCAAAACGGGAGGAAGGAGTAAAGATGGGTTTAATTCAAGCAATTAAGGCAGCAGGAACAGATGTGTTGGGGGATGCATGGCGGGAATACTTCTACTGCGATTCTCTGGATAATGATACGTTAATGGTAAAGGGTCAAAAACGTATTTCCGGCAAGTCTTCCAATAGGAACGGTGCGGACAATATCATTTCCAACGGTTCCATTATCGCAGTGAATGAAGGACAGTGTATGCTCATTGTAGAGCAGGGCGCGGTAGTGGATGTCTGTGCGGAGCCGGGAGAGTTTGTTTACGATAAGTCTACGGAGCCGACGATTTTCTACGGGAATCTCGGTACCGGTATCTTAGATACCTTTAAGACCATCGGCAAGCGTTTCACCTTTGGCGGTGATACGGCGAAGGATCAGAGAGTGTACTTTGTAAACACCAAGCATGTTATGGGGAATAAGTACGGCACGCAGAATCCGGTTCCGTTTCGTGTAGTGGACCAGAGAGTCGGCCTTGATGTGGATATTGCAATTCGCTGTAACGGTGAATATGTATACCAGATTGTTAATCCGCTGCTGTTTTATAAGAATGTGGCAGGCAATGTTTCGGAGGAGTATCATAAGAGCGAACTGGAAAGTACCTTAAAGATGGAGCTTTTAACCGCGTTGCAGCCGGCACTCGCCAAGGTGTCCGCAATGGGTGTCCGTTACAGTGAGCTTACTTTACACACCACAGAAATCCGGGATGCGTTAAAGGAGGTTCTTTCAAAGGACTGGACGGAAATCCGCGGCATTGAAATTGTTACCCTGGGTATGAATTCGGCAACGGCTTCCCAGGAAGATATTGATATGATTAAGCGCATGCAGACGCTGACGAATCCGGCAATGGCGGCAGCTACGCTTGTTGAGAGTCAGGCAGAGGCAATGAAGTCTGCGGCAAAGAATGAAGGCGGCGCGATGATGGGCTTTATGGGCTTGAATATGGCACAGCAGTCGGGCGGCCTCAATGCACAGAATTTATTTACTATGGCGCAACAGCAGGGAATGGGACAGCAGTCCGGACAGCCGATGCAGCAGCCGGGACAGCAGCCAACGGCTCCTTCGGAGGATAGCTGGACGTGTCGGTGCGGTGCGAAAAACACCGGAAAGTTCTGTGTAGAATGCGGTACGAAGAAGCCGGAGCCTGTTGCGGCAGGAAGCTGGATTTGTAAGTGCGGCACACAAAATACCGGAAAGTTTTGTGTAGAGTGCGGTTCGCCGAAGCCGGCAGAGGGATGGACCTGTTCCTGCGGAGCGGTAAATAAAGGAAAATTCTGTATGGAGTGCGGGGCAAAGAAGCCGGCAGGGGCACCTCTTTATCGTTGCGATAAGTGCGGCTGGGAGCCGGAGGATCCGACGCATCCGCCGAAGTTCTGTCCGGAGTGCGCCGATCCGTTTAACGACGATGATGTGACGAATTAAAAGCTTGGTGTTATGGCACATTTTGCAGTACTGCTGTCAAAGTGTGCCATTTTTTACATTCAGAAGGGGATAGCGAAAGATGGAAAATCAGGAGATGGAGTATCAGGAGCCGGTGCTTGTCCAAACCAAGGAAGAAACGGACAAAAAGTGCCCCAACTGCGGCGGTGTGATGGATTTTGACCCGAAGGTAGGGAAGCTTCACTGTCCGTACTGCGATCATATTGAGGAGATTCTGGAGGAAGGCGAAGAAGATGAGAGCGCGCAGGAACTGGATTTTCTTACAGCCGAGCAGACAGGCAACTGTGACTGGGGCGTGGAAACAAAGACCGTGCTCTGTAAGTCCTGCGGCGGTGAAATGATATATGACGCACTGGAGATTGCGGGAGAGTGTCCTTACTGCGGTTCCAATCAGGTAATGGAAGCAAAGGCCGAAAACACATTGGCACCGGGAGGAGTGTGTGTATTTAAGCTGGATGCGAAGCAGGCGGCGGAAAAGTTCAAGACGTGGATAAAGCGCAGGTGGTTTTGCCCGAAAGCGGCCAAGGAGTCTGCCAAACCGAAGGACATGAAGGGAATCTACCTTCCGTACTGGACCTTTGATACGAATACGGTGACACAGTATTCCGGCGAATACGGCATTCAGCGTCAGAAGAGGAATTCCAAGGGAGAAACGGTAACGGTTACGGACTGGTATCGTTGCAGCGGTACTTATAGAGAGGCAATTGACGACCAGGCGGTTTGCGGAACCACCAGACACGAGCAGGGACTTTTAAACGGCATCCAACCGTACAATACGGCAGACAATAAGGTGTATAAGCCGGAATATGTTGCGGGCTTTGCTTCGGAACGGTATTCCATCGGTTTAAAAGACGCCTGGGAAACCGCAAAAACGCTTATTACGGGACGGCTTCGGAAAAATATTACAAGAAAGATTCAGACGGAGCAGCACGCGGATTCGGTGCGTTCACTGCAGTTAAAGACAAGCTATTCGCAGATTAAGTATAAGTATTTGCTGCTTCCGGTGTGGATGGCATGCTTTAAGTACAAGGATAAGCGATATCAGTTTATGGTAAACGGCCAGACCGGCAGGGTATCGGGCAGGACACCGATTTCTCCTGCAAAGGTTGCCGTTTCGGTTGCCATCGGCATTGCCGTGGTAGCATTCCTCTGGTGGATTTCAAATCTATAAGGCGCAATTACAATTTGGCGAAAGAACAGAGAAAAATCCTTTCGGCGCCGCCTAAACTCTCGGCAAAGCCTGGAGTTTTAGGCAGCGCGAAAGGGTTATTTTTCGGTAACGGGAAGGCTACTCGGCTGTCATCTGTTTGATTCGGTTTAATGCGGTCTTTACCGCAGGGATGCAAAGAATCAATACGGTAGCGGCGCCTTCAATCAGAATGTAGGAGTAATTATAAACAATCGGATAGATTGCGGACAGTGCCTTCGGAAAACTATCCGGCATATACTCCATCCAGTAAAGATATCCGCCGATGGTATGAAAAACGCCGCGCAGAAAGATACCGAGAAGGTAGCCCTTAATCAGACCGTGCTTCTTTCCGGCAAACAGACCGGAAAAGCCAAGTGCCGTAAAAGCAAAGAAATAGTCGCAACATACCTGAAGCGGGGTGAGAATATACGAGCCGCCGCTTTGGATAAATTGGAGAATGCTGTAAGTGAAGGCTACGGTCAAACCGGTGCGTAAGCCGTACCAGTTGCCGACAAGACAGATAAACAGCATACTGAATAATGTGACCGAACCGCCCCAAGGCAGTTTATACGGCTGAATGTAGGAAAGGACAAAAGCAAGCGCCAGTGAAACGGCGGAAAAGACAAGCTTTTTTGCTTTCCAGTGCGGCTTTGCATTTTCCTTCGGCTTAATGAGCAGTGCGGCAATGAGCGCAATCAGAAGGATAACGACTGCACAGGCAACATAACCTGCGGTAGTCAGGGCGGCGTAACCGTCCTCTTTAAATACGTCAAGAAACATAAAAAACCTCCTTGCATACTGCTTAGGAGGGGCCGTGAAAACCACAGAGTCAAGCTCCGGGCTGCTTCCTTACGCCGGAATTATCCGGATCAAGTGATGAGGGTCGGCAGTGCGCGGCTGCCTCTCAGCAATAGGCTCCCCTAGCAAAATACTATATTTTACAAGCTAAGTATACCTGTTTTTATTGAATTGTCAATTTCTTTTTTCGACTCTTTTTTCTGGCAAAGTTCTTGTACTATCCTGTCCGCATCGCATTTAGGGAATCGCTGAGTGCAAAAAGCACTCAGCGCCGCGAAATGTTTGGTTGTTTTTCTGCTTTGAATATGCTAGAATGGGAAATGCCAAAGGAGGCATGAAAATGAAACGTATTGCAGGAATTGTTATTACATTGTGTATCTTGTTGTCTGCGGCAGGCTGTAACGGGAATCCGTTGCGGAAAATGTCTGCGGCGGCGCATTATCAGGACGGTTGTGAAGCCTATGAAAAGGGAGAGTACGCGGAAGCGCTGGAGGAATTTACGACAGCCGTAGAACGAGGGCTGTCCGAGGAGTTTTCGGTGTATGCTTATAGTTATATGGGACATTGCCGACTGGAACTGGGCGAGTTTGAAGCGGCGGGACAGGCTTATGAAACGGCACTTGCCACAGGGAAAGAAACGGCAATGTGCTATACGAATCTCGGAATTTGTTATCGCAAATACGGGGACTATGAACAGGCAGAGAAGTATTATTTGTCGGCATTGGAGGCGGATGCGTCTTATCCGGAGGCGCTGACAAGTTTAGGAGTGCTGTACGCGATAACCGGACGGGCCGAGGAAGCGGTGCCGTTCTTGGAACAGGCGGTGGAACTGTCGAAAGAGCCGTCGGCGTCCTATTATGCGAATCTTTCCTACGGTTATGCGGCCGTGGGCCGGTATGAGGAGGCAAGAAAACGGCTTTCCGTCGCAAAGGTGATGGGGTACGCAGAGGAAAGCTATACCTTGATTCTTGATTATATTGAAGAGTGCGAGGAAGGAGCGCAAAATACCCCGAACCCGACCGGAGTACCGGAGGGAGGGATAACGCCGGAGGCAACGAAAACTCCGGAGCCTACCGCAACGCCGATACCTGCCCCGACGGCAACGCCGGAGCCTACCAAAGCCCCGGTGCTTTCCACGGGGAAAATCATTGCAATTGACCCGGGACACCAGCAGAAAAGTAATCTAGATAAAGAACCGGTGGGTCCCGGTGCCTCGGAACTGAAAATAAAAGTTTCCACCGGTACGCAGGGGATTACCACAAAGGTACCGGAGCATCAATTCAATCTGGAGCTTTCCTTAAAATTAAGAGATGCGCTGACGGCTGCGGGCTATCAGGTTGTGATGACGAGAGAAACGGCGGATGTCGATATCAGTAATGCGGAACGTGCGGAGGTCGCCAATGCGGCAAATGCCGATCTCTTTCTTCGGATTCACGCCGACGGGGCGGAAAGCACGACGGCAAACGGAATTTCCGTTTTGTATCCGTCCGCAGGAAACCCGTATGTAGCGGAGCTTTCACCGGAAAGTAAGAAGCTGGCACAGAGCGTTTTGGACGGAATGTGCGATGCGACCGGAGCAAAGAAGCGCGGAATTATTGAGCGGGATGATTTGACCGGAACGAATTGGGCCAAAATGCCGGTTATTGTGGTGGAAGCCGGGTTTATGACAAACGAGGCAGAAGAAAAGAAGCTGTTGAGCGCGGATTATCAGAAGCTTTTGGTACAAGGAATTTTAGAAGGTGTGCGGGAGTATTTCGGAGAATAGGAGAGAACGATGCAGCAGGAGAGGACGCGAAATATAAAACTGACCTTGGAGTACGACGGTTCCCGCTATGCGGGCTGGCAGAAACAGGCGGGCAAAGAGCGCATAGTGACGATACAGGGAAAGCTTGAGGAAGTATTGGAAAAAATGGAGGGAAAGCCCGTAGAAATTATCGGCGCGGCACGAACCGAGCCGGGAGCCCATGCTTACGGACAGATTGCCAATTTTCATACAACGACAACGATGTCGGTAACGGAGATTAAGCAATACCTGAACCGGTACCTTCCGATGGATATCGCGGTTTTGGAGGCCTGTGAGATGCCGGACCGCTTTCATGCTTCCTATCTTGCCAAAGAGTTTGTGTATGAATACAAGGTAACGGTAGGCGAGGTGCCGTCGGTGTTTGAGCGGAAGTATAATTATTATTGCTTCAAGCGGCCGGATATCGATAAAATGAAACAAGCGGCGGCATACTTAATCGGCGGACATGATTTTAAAGCATTTTCCGATAATCGCAAAATGAAAAAATCAACCGTTCGTGTGATGAAAGAGATTTCGATTTACGGGGACGAGCGGGAGATTTTGTTTACCTTTACCGCGGATGACTTTTGGCCGCATATGGTGCGGATTCTGGTAGGCACGCTTTTAGCGGTGGGTAAGAGGGAAATGCCGCCGGAAGCGGTGGAACGCCTGCTCGTCGACAAAGAACGGGAGGCGGCGGGAGAAACAATAGAGGCAAGAGGATTGTTTCTGGCAGAAGTCCGTTATGATGTTACGGGAAAGGAAACGGTAAAATAAAATGAGAATTTTAATTCAAAACGGATATGTGATTGACCCGGCAAGCGGCCGCGAAGGGCAGTATGATGTGCTGACGGACGGAGAACGGATTGTGCGGGTGGCGAAAGAAATAAAAGAAAGCGAAGCCGGTGCCGACCGTGTGATTGATGCTGCGGGAAAGCACGTGCTTCCGGGCTTTATCGACCTGCACGTCCATTACCGTGAACCGGGTCTGGAATATAAGGAAACGATAGCGACCGGCTCTGCCGCTGCTGCGGCGGGGGGCTATACCACGGTCTGTCCGATGCCGAATACAAAGCCGGTTACAGACTGCGCCGAGGTGGTGAAGGAGGTCTTAAAAAAGGCGGATGAAGCAGGAAAGGTAAGAGTGCTTCCGGTAGGCGCAGTGACGCGGGGACAGCGCGGCGAGGAACTTTCCGATATCAAAGGGCTTGCGGCTGCCGGTGCGGCAGCAGTGTCCGAGGACGGTAAGTCGGTGATGAATCCGGCGCTGTATGCGGAGGGAATGAAGCGGGCAAAGGAAGCAGGTCTTCCTGTATTTGCCCACTGCGAGGAGATTTCTCTGGTGCGCGGCGGCGTCATGAATGCCGGAACGCGTGCGGACGAACTGGGACTTCCGGGAATAACGAACGCCGTAGAGGATATTATTACGATGCGCGACATTCTTTTGGCGGAGGAAACCGGTGCAAGGCTTCATCTTTGTCACTGTTCGACGAAGTACAGCGTAGATTTTGTGCGTTTTGCAAAGAAAAAGGGGATTCCGGTTACGGCGGAGGTGTGTCCGCACCATTTTGCGCTCTGCGATGAAGACATTCCGGAAGATGACGCAAATTATAAAATGAACCCGCCGTTACGCGCAAAGGAGGATGTGCAGGCTTTGATTGCGGGCCTTCTGGACGGCACAATGGAAGTGATTTCCACCGACCATGCACCTCATTCCGCGGAAGAAAAGAACGGTTCTATGGCAGGGGCTCCGTTCGGAATCGTCGGTTCGGAAACGGCGTATGCATTAAGTAATACCGTTTTGGTAAAGGAGCACGGAATGATGCCGATGCAGCTGGCAGCCTGCATGAGCTATCATCCGGCGAAGGTACTGGGCAAAGAAAAAGAAATCGGTAGTCTGTCGGAAGGATATTATGCGGATATTGCAATTACCGCGCCGGACGAGGAATATACCGTATGTCCGGAGGAGTTTTTCTCAAAAGGAAGGAATACGCCCTTTGGCGGAAAGCGTGTAAAGGGAAGGGTTTATATGACAATATGCGCCGGAAAAATTACCTATGAGCGGTAGGGCGCGCTTCGCAGGCCGCATACGGATAACGCTTGCGAAAGCATAGATTCTATGCTACAATGGCAAAAAGGCTTGCCGCGGAACATGCGGCAGAGAAACGGAGATTACTATGGTAAAAGAGCTTATTACAAAGATTCAGAAAACAAACGCGCCGATTGTTGTGGGATTAGACCCGATGCTTTCGTATCTTCCCGCGCAGGTGAAGGAAAAAGCGTTTGCAGAGTTCGGAGAAACATTGGAAGGCGCGGCAGAGGCGGTCTGGCAGTTTAACAAAGCCATCGTTGACGCCGTATACGATTTAATACCGGCGGTAAAGCCGCAGATTGCAATGTATGAGCAGTTCGGTATCCCGGGGCTTGCGGTATTTAAGAAAACGGTAGATTACTGTCAGGAAAAAGGTCTGGTAGTAATCGGCGACGTAAAGCGCGGCGATATCGGCTCCACTTCCGAGGCGTATGCCGTAGGACATCTCGGAAAGGTTTCCGTCGGAAGCCGCACATTTTACCCGTTCGGAGAGGATTTTGTTACCGTGAATCCGTATCTTGGCAGCGACGGTGTGAAGCCCTTTGTTAAGGTTTGTAAGGAAGAAAACAAGGGTTTATTTATTCTGGTAAAAACGTCCAATCCGTCCAGCGGAGAGTTTCAGGACCGTCTGATAGACGGTAGACCGCTGTATGAGCTTGTCGGCGAAAAGGTGGCCGAGTGGGGCGAGGACTGTATGGACGGAGAGTACAGCAACGTCGGCGCAGTGGTTGGCGCAACCTATCCGGAAATGGGCAAGGTGCTTCGCAAGCTGATGCCGAAGAGTTTTATTCTGGTGCCGGGGTACGGCGCGCAGGGCGGCAAGGCAAAAGACTTAGTGCATTACTTTAACGCGGACGGGCTCGGTGCAATCGTAAACTCTTCCCGTGGCATTATTGCCGCTTACAAGCAGGAGGCGTATGCAAAGTTCGGAGAGGTGAATTTTGCCGATGCGTCCAGACAGGCGGTCATCGATATGCGGGAGGATATTGCAGGTGCCCTTGCGGGAAAGTAATCTAGTTATGCGTTTCTTTTTTTAAAGCGGCGCGAGAGGAAAACGATAAAAATTACGCCAAGCAGAACCGGAAGAAGGATATGCTTGTAGCGTGCATAATAGCCGGAAACAGCGCCCCAGTTGTCTTGAAGGAAGTACCCGAGAGAGAGCAGGGCGCTGTTCCATATTGTAATTCCAAGGAATGAATACGGGAAATAAACGGACGGGGATTGCCCTGCTGCCCCCGCGATAAAGGCGATATAGGTACGGCAAAGCGGGATAATCCGTCCGATGCAGACTGCCCCCGCGCCGTATTTTGCGAATTTTTCCTTGGAAGAGTCAATTCCTTTTTGGGTTTTCGGAAACCGTTTTACTAACTTTGCCAAAAGAGCATCGCCTCCCAATCGTCCGACCAGATAGCAAAGTCCTGTCCCAAGGGTTCCCGCAAGTACCGAAAGCGGGAGAAGCAGGAAAAACGAGAGATGTTCCGACCGGGCAAGCGCACCGGAAAAGGGCAGGACAAGTTCGCTGGAAATCGGAAAGCAGGCATATTCCAGAAAAATAATAAAAAACATGGCAAATATGCCGTAACGGTCAAAGAGGGATAAAATGGTATCCATGTAACTCCTTCCTGAAAATTATTTGTGTAGTAACTTCTTTAACAGTTCAAATTTTGCGCGTTCCGCAGCAGACATATCCGCCATCAGGGCAGTAATTAAAAAAGCGCTTTCCTCCTGGGTAAACTGAATGCCCAGGGCCTTCATGCGCGCCTGTGCCTTTAAAAGCAGAGGCAGAGCGGCGTCGCCGGAAAGACCGTTGGCATCTCGTACAATTTCGGAAATCAGTGCCTGCTTTTCGGGAGAAAGTTTTTGATATTCGGGAGAATTTTTTAAGGTTTCGGGCTTCATGAGAACTCCTTCTACTGATATCTTCTGCTTTCAAATTATGCAGAAGGCCTAGTCCGTATGCATGAGCTGTTCGTAAAGCTCCTTCTGCTCCGGTGTTAAAAGAGAATGAAGGGTGTCAAAAAGGTCGGAGGAACCGCTGTTATTGTTGCTTGCGGAAGTGTCGGGAAGGTCATTGTCTTTAGCGGCGGCTGACTCGCTGTCCTCTTTTGTTTGGTCTGTGTCTGCGGGTACGGCCTGTTCTGTTTTGTTCGCTTCTGTATCGCCAAACGACGATTTTTCGAAAGACTGCCCGGAAAAGCCGGAAAACAGAGAGGAGAGCAGGTCCGGTGAAAGTCCGCCCAGAGAAGAAAATAATCCTGCCATACCGTCCGCGGAGCCGCCGCTGCCGTTCATCGCGGAAAAGAGTCCGGGAAGGATATCTTTATAGGTTTTATAAAACTGCATGGCCTGCAAAAGACTTGCAAGTGTGGATAGCAACGGCATATGAAAGAGATTCCCGTAAAAGGAAAGAGAGCGCAGAAGGTTTTCCTTGTCCGAAATAAAGGCGTCGACATTATGAAGCTGTGATAGCGGCGGTATTGCCGGAAGCCTTTGCAGCCGGGAAAGCTCCGCCATATGAAAGGCGAAGGAGGCAAGGGGACGGTAGGCTTCGTGAATACATGGCAGCGCAGCGAAAAGGAGTGCGCCGAGTTCGCTGGAAGGAGTCAGTATCGGGGGGAAGGAAGAACTAAAATCCTGATTCATAAAGCCTCCTTTCATGGGAAGAAAGAGTGTGTTTCGACAGACAGCGGAAAACACGTTTGCAATACTATATGCAGAGAAGCGGAAAAAGAGAAGAGTTTGTAAAAAGAATAGGAGGGGATTGCTTGCGACATTCGTATTTTTTGGAAAGTATGCAGAGGATAAACAAGGGAAGAAAAGCCTCTTTTTTGATAAATGTTTAAAAATATTATCATAATTGAAACGAACTATTGACTTTTCTACATGTTTTAGTATAATAATATTCGTACTTACAGAGTCCTTGACGGAATGCCGGAAAATGTACTGATGAGAAGAAGTACGGAGATCCGCAAAGGGATAAAGGAGGATAAAGATGGAAGCAAAGAAACGGTCAAAGATGGCCTGGCTATGGGAAAATATGAAGGGATACAGGGCCATTTATATCGTAGGTATTTTAGGAACGATTGTATACAATGTAATGCAATTGACAGTTCCGTATTTTACGCAGAGAATTATCGACTTGTTTCTGACCGGTGAAGAAGCTGCGGCAAATCTGGTAAACAAGAGGGGGGTATTCTTCCAGTTAATTATTGCAATGATTGTGTTGACCTTTGTGAGAACCCTGATTGTCTATCTGGTTTGTATGGATGTGGAATATGTGTCCCAAAAGGTATTGTATCGTATCAGAGTTCATCTGTTTGATAAAATCGAACGACAGGATATGCAGTTTTATAATACATATCGTACCGGAGACCTGATGACACGTGTAACCGGTGACCTGGATGCGGTACGCCATATGATAGCATGGGTAATCCGGAGTATCGTAGAGGCTTTTGCGCTTTTGTTTGCGACGGCTGCGTATTTTTTCTATATGGATTGGCGTCTGGCGATATCGATTCTGGCAATCGCACCGTTTATTATGGTTATTATTGTGCTGTTCCGGAATAAGGTGGCACCGAGACATAAGGCACTTCGTGAGAAGCTGTCCCATCTGAATACCGCCGCACAGGAAAATATCTCCGGGAACCGTGTGGTAAAGGCGTTCGCAAGAGAGGATTATGAAATAAAGAAGTTTGATACCTGCAGTGTGGAATATTCCCGGACCAATAAGAAGACGGCAATGACATGGCTGAACTATTTCCCTTATATCGAAACCTTTGCAAACCTGATGCCTGTTGTACTTTTGGTGGTAGGCGGTCTGTTTATTATTAACGGCCGGATTACCATGGGGGAATATGTGGCTTTCTCCAGTTTAATCTGGGCGGTACAGAATCCGATGCGAATGCTTGGAAATATTATGAATGAATTCCAGAGATTTTCCGCAGCATCCGATAAGGTTATGGAAATCTATTATTCCGAGCCTCATATCGTAGACAAGGAAAATGCCGTTGATTTACCGGAGCGTTTCCGGGGTAAGGTGGAATTTAAAAATGTAAGCTTCCGGTATGAGGACGGAAATCTTCCGGTGCTTCACAATATATCCTTTGTGGCAAATCCGGGAGAAACCATTGCGATTATGGGAGAAACCGGCTGCGGCAAAACCTCCCTGATTCAGCTGATTCCGAGGTTTTATGAGCCTACGGAGGGTGAGGTGCTGGTGGATGATATTAATGTAAACGATATGAAGTTAGCACAGCTTCGAAAGAATATCGGTCTGGCAACGCAGGATGTTTTGTTGTACTCGGATACCATAGACGGTAACATTGCTTATGGGGACAGCAGTCTTACGAAGGAAGAAGTGGAGAAGTTTGCGAAATATTCGGCAGCGGCAAAATTTATTACGAAAATGCCGGAGGGCTATGATACCATCGTAGGCGAGCGCGGTGTAGGTTTGTCCGGCGGACAGAAGCAGCGGATCTCCTTAGCAAGAGCTTTGGCGGTAAAGCCTGCCATTCTGATTCTGGACGATACGACCTCGGCAGTGGATATGGAAACGGAAAAACAGATTCAGCATAGCTTAAACGAGCTGGATTTTCCGTGTACGAAAATCATAATCGCGCAGAGAGTGTCTACGACGAAGTTTGCGGATAAGATATTGATTATTCAGGACGGAAGAATCACCGAATCGGGTACGCATGAGGAATTGGTTGCAAAGAAAGGCTACTACCATAGTCTGGTTCAGTTACAGACCGGAGAGGAGGTATAAGCATGGCTAGGAGAAATACATACAGAGAAGACGAAGCACTGGAAACACCGTTTGACTACCGTCATCTTTTAAGGGCATCTGTTTATATTAAGAAGTACCTGGGCAAAATGATGTTTGCATTTGTACTGAGTGCCATCGGCGGTATTACCGGTCTGTTCGGTCCTATGATTACACAAAAAGTGCTGGATGAAGCCATCCCGAATAAGAATGTCCGTATGCTGTTTATGATGGTGGCATTATTGTGCGCTTCCTTTATCGTGAGCATTATTTTTACTACCGTTCGTTCCAGAATCATGGTGAACGTGAGTCAGGATATTA
>CAZSQM010000016.1:0-73266 GCA_964609025.1 uncultured Lachnospiraceae bacterium
CCAGTTTAAAAACAAATGCTTCACTTTTTCTGTATTATCAAGCTCATATATCATTTGTTCCGGTTCCTTTCCCATTTTCCGTTCATCTCTTGTAATTATACCATATCAGTCGCTAAAATTCATCCACATGATTAAAAAATGCGGAGTTTTGTATCACCGAACAGTAACATCCCACTTTCAATAATTTTGCTGCAATAGAGCTATTTATTTCTTTATTTGTATCGAGATAGTGCAAAATAATCTGCATTCTTGTTCTTTCCAATTCGGACATTGATTCGGACATTAATTCGGACATTGTCTCATTTCCTTCAAAATCTTGAGGGACATCATAGTTCAGGTTCGGCATCACTACCTTTACGCTCCATATATCCAAGCAGGTTGAACACATCTTTTCGCCAGTCTCAACTCAGTCTCAAAATCTCATCCCCAAAAATGAGACTACATGAGACTAACTTGAGACTGATTTTCTCTTACTTTTTGAAAAAATGCCGATTTTATCACATTTCTGCCGCTTTATTCAGTCTCATCTGGTATCAAATCTCATGAGACTATGTTGAGACTGCATGAGACTAAGTCAAGCTTATCAATCCAAAGTCCATGTCGATGTCTTTTTATCATACATTGCACCTGTTACTTTTTTGATTTTAGCATAGTCTCTGAATACCGTTGCTCTTGATATATCAAGTTCTGCCATTACTTGTTCAACCGATAAGTGCAGGTTTTCACAAATCATATTATAAATTTTTTGTTCTCTTTCAGATAAAGTTTTCTGTTCTCTTCCCTCGTCGGCAGCCACCTTGTCCAAAGGAATGGTTATTCTAAACACATCATCTTCAATCAATTCCGGCTTACCACCATCGGAATATATTGGTGTATATTTATATAAATTTCGTACACCGGAACCAATTGTATCAGTTCTACCAATATTTGCAAAAAATTGCTGTATTAACGGATTCTTAGGATACGGTGTAAACTCATCACTCATAATATTTCCATGACGTCTTGGTATACACCAGTTTTCCGTTTTTAGCCAATCCTTTTCGATAATTACCTTTGCCGGAAATGCACTGGAATAATCTCTATGCACAAGAATATTTGCAATTACTTCTCTGGAAATGATGCCTCTTATGCTTGTATTCACATTGTCAATCAGACAGAACTTATCAGAAGTATGCTTTGCCACAAAATCCATTAGAAGCTCATATGCCTCTATCAGATTTGTTGTCACCTGCAATCTATCATCATATCTATCCAAATTTTCGACCCTGTAAATTGCATCTGTAATATATCCCGGACAACAGGAACGTATCACTTCATCCTTACCAAACAAAAGTACTCCGGCAAGATTATATCCCTGGATGCCTGATGAAAAATCTTTTTCCCATAAGCCAGCACTCTTCAATGCTTCCTCATCAGACATTTTCAGCCAAGGATGATCCGGATTTTTACTCTTTGCAAGATTCCTTACTTTTTCCATCAAATCCATGCGTAAATCTTCCGTTGTAACATACGGGAATATCTTATGCTCCGCATATGTATTACTCTTTCTGTTATACATATTTTGCAACTGAATCGGCGAATCTGTAATATCCATATCGCCATCTTCATTCCTATCATAAATCCTATTCACGCATTTTTCCACTGTAGATGTCGGTGGCACATATACCCACAGAAGCAACACTCCTTCATATTCCAATTCCTCTAATGAAAGATATAGTGTTGGGGACATCTTATCCGGATTATTGAGTTGATTCACAAAGTTTTTCTTCATATCCTTGACCATATTCCGGTTAATACCTATTGGCGTCCCGTCATCTTCCGCCCCCATGATGATATACCCACCATATCTGTTAGAAAAAGAACACACCGTTTCATACACATCTTCCTGAACACCATGATGACAGGTTTTGTATTCTACTGTTATTTTTTCATCTTTTGAAAGCAAGTCTCTCATAAATTCAATTGTCATTCTATCGCCTCCAATTTATCTAAATATACATTTTCGAAACATACTAATCATTCACGAAACAATTTATCATAGCAGTATTCACAATATATTGGTTCATCGACAATTGCATCTTCATCCAAAATTATATCCTCATTACAATATGTACATTGAAGCAGTTTATGTTGAACTCCACAATTTAAGCACATACCATATGGTGCATAATTATCCCGAATACAAATATACTTCTCACCACACTCAGGACATTCTAATTCCTCAGATGCAATTGTTGTTGGAATGCCAATTATATCTGCTATTTCTCGTTCTTGTTGGATGTCATGTTTTGCTATTTTCAATGAATCTTCATCAAAATTTCTCTTTCTTCTCCATTTGTTCATCAACTTAATAGTATCGCTCTCAACCTTTGTTTTCGAATCATCGAACTTAATCTGTACAATATTGGGTCTATTAAATGCTGTACCCGAAAAGATTGCTTGTCCAGGAGACAATATACTAAGCATAGTAATACTCATTTCATCTATAAACGGAACCGTATTCTTCATAATATCAATATCTCTTGGATTAACAAGTTTATGGATAACATAATTATGAGACTGAGATAATAATGTTGGTGTAATATCACTCGGACGCTGTGTTGCCATTGTAAGAAATACACCAAATTTCCTTCCTTCTTTTATAATACTTTCGAAAGTATCTATGCATGTTTTTGCAATTGCATCTTCCTTATCCAAATTTTGTGCAGATAAATAATTGTGTGCTTCGTCAATTACTAAATGCATTGAAAATTTATTATTCTTAAAATTCACAGAATAATAATATAATTTCGCACATAAAAACGTTACCATTATCCGCCTTATATCTTTCTTTGCTCTGCTCACATCGCATACAAGAATATGGCTATCTTCAAATAAACATTCCATTACATTTTTCTTTTCCCCAACCTTATATGGCAAAAAGATAGTTTTAAAATCCTTTTTGTTAGAATTGAATCTTCCAATTAACGGGCTTGTATTATTTTCATTAATATTGAACTTGTAAGTTCGGTGTAGATGCGTAATGTTCAACAAAAATCCCATATCTTCTACAGTGAATGAATCTTTGATTTCAGTTGTAGTATATCTTTCCACTTCATCAGCTATATATTGCGTATAATCTGTATAGTAATCTGTGCTTCCAGAAATAATAAATTTATTTCCATTAACCGTATATCTATCAAATATATCAAATACATCCTCGATTCTTCCATAATATTCGTCTTCCATAAAAGAAAAATCTTCTTTAATACTAGTTATCGCGCCCAATTTGTTTGTTGTATTTGAATTCGAATTAAGTATTCCTATTATAGCCTTTTTTAATTCATCTAATAAATATTCTGCTATATTGGCATTTTCTTCTTTCGCAAATATATTTTTTATAACACTATTCCATACAGATTTGATTACCGGATATTGTGTCTTTTCAGTTGCTTCAAGTAGTAATCTCCAATCCTCACTCTCTAATAAATTCAAAGGAATATGTATGCTATTTTTTTCAGCATTTCTTGTATCCAATACCTTATTCAGTTTATCATCTGTAAACGCTTTTGCATACTCGCCATTTGTATCTATAAACAAAAAGTAACTTCCATTAGTATTTATGTTATCAAATAACTCCGTAAAAATCGTATTCAATGTATTCGATTTTCCACTTCCAGTATTTCCTACAATCAACGAATGACTAGCAAAAAATTTATTAATATCAATATAAAAATCCAAGTCCTTTCTGTACAAATATTTTCCTACGCTAATAGAACCACTATGTGAAGTACCCGAATATATTTTTAATAACTCTTCGTCAGAAACCGTATATACATTGTCAAAAATATTAGGTGTTTCTCCTCCACTTCCCTGTTTAAATTCATTACCCTCAAAAAAACCAATAACCTTACATAAAACCACACGATTACTTGCAATTTTAATCGATACTTCTTTTTTATCCGATTCAAGAACTGTTTTTTCACTTACAATTTCATAGACACTGCTCTCTATCTTCAAAAAGCTACCCACTCCCGCTATTCTTACGGGATTGGAATCTATCACTATGTATGGTGTTTCCAATTCTTTATTGATTGCAACACTAATTAAGGTATTGGATACCTCAACTACTTTTCCTATGTACAATTCGAGCATATCAATCACCTCCTTGAAGATTCTGCATCAAATCAGCAACATCACAAAATTTATACTCTCTATCCACAACAATAACATTCCTATATGCTTTATACTTTTCCTGCAATTTTTTTATTTCCGCAACAGTTGCACAAAAAATCACCATATGAAAAGTATTTATTGTCAAAGCATTTTCAATTATTTTATTTATATGTTCATCACTCATAGACATTCCGGAAACAAACAATGTAGTATTCTCTTGACATAAACGATTCGACAATTCTCGCATCAATGCTGAATAACTAATAATCAGATTAGTATTTTTAAACTTATCCACTGATGGATAAATTATTTCCGGCAAGAAATCCTGTTCATATGGGTTTCTTTCTATCAATTCTCCATCTTTCATACACCAAGATAACGAACCGTGTATTTTAAATAAATTCATATGATTCGGTGTCACTTTTACATTTGCATGATTTACCCGAAAGCTATCTACAAAATCATAATTATAGTATGCCAAATTAAATTTTCTATTAACAATGCCTTCAAATCCGGAATAATAGTGAATATTCTGGATTTCCATTGCCATCTCATTCATCATATCATAATTTGTAGTAAATATATTAAATATCTGATTTTTTAATCCGTTTACTTCCTTTACATTCTTTAATCCATTATAAAAAGAAATATAATTGTTTATAACTGTATCTTTATCTGAATTATTCAATCTATCCCTAATCAACATACGGATATGATTTCTTTGTTCTTCAACTATTTTCCTAAAATCTATATCTGTAATATATAAATCAACACCTTCTAATACGGACAAAAATTTCTCAATATTAGCTTCCTCTGAGAATAAGTAATCATCATACAAACTAGCAAGCATTTCTCCCACCCCTACCGGAATAGTTGTATCTTTTTTTAAGCTATTATAGAACCCTAACACCTTTGTGTCTCCTTTAATAAAGTTCAATAAATCCCACATCAAGGGAAAATGCATCTTTCCATCCACTTTATTATAAGAGGTGCCTGCTCCTAACAGGAAATTAATATATGTATTTTTCAACAATATCTTTACCAACTCAATTTGCTCCATAACAACCATCTCCTCTTCTGCTTACTTATCCACTTCCGTAAAGAAGTATTCCAATGTATCTACAAACATATTTCCATCAAATAATTCTTTTATTTGTTCCCGATTCATCCATGCAACCTGCACCACTTCATCTGTTGTGGCATTACTTAAATCAACTTCTCCATCATATTCAAACAGCCAAACATCCATAATATCATTAAAGATTTTTCCCTCAATGATTTTTCGTGTCCTTGTAAAAAGAGCTTGTCCATTTTCCGGTATCAAATCAACGCCTACCTCTTCCTTTGCCTCTCGGATTGCTCCCAATAAACTATCCTCACCTTTTACAACCAACCACCTACACATTCCCATATCAAAGGATATGTTGTTCTATTTGCGGAACGCTGCGAGATGAGGTACTCTCCCTTAGAATTGTGAATCCAGACATGCACCACCAAATGGTATCCATCTATCGGTAGCTGCTCGCCCCTGACATGGTCTTTTCCCAGAAGTTCTCGGTTCTCATTATACAAATCCCATATTTCTGCATCCGGCACATACTCCACAATATCCCCAAAGTCTGCATGTAAGGTTTTGCAGATTTTGCTAAGAATCGTAAGGCTCACCTCTTCATCACGGCGAAGCTTTGTCATTGTGTTAGGAGCAATTTCTGCCTTTTATGCAAAACCGATTTGCTCATTTCTTTATCTACTAATAATTTCCATAATCGTTTATATGATACAGCCATGATAATTTCTCCTGTTTCTAATCTAACTTTATTATCAAGTCTATTAACTCTTTCCAATTCTTTATTGTAAGTATGTCTTCCTTTGGCTCATATTTCATATCAATTGCCCCGATATACCACACCGGGAATAATCCTGCCGCGTTAGCTCCAACGATATCACACTGATACTGATCCCCTATATACCATACTTCTTCCGGTTGAAGTTCGGCCTTCTCTAATGCCAATTCAAATATATGCTTATTTGGTTTACGATACATGTACTCGCTGGTTGCTATAATAAACTCAAAATCATTATCCGGAATGCAGTCATGAATCCTTTTAACAACAGCATTTCCACAGTATGAAATATTACTGATTACACCGGTACGAATCTGGTTCTCTTTTAGAAATGCAAGAAACTCTCTGATTCCCTCAGTCGGTTTTCCCGGCGCCGCTACATCCCAAAACACGCTGTCTATTTCTTCCGAACTCAATGCAATTTCAATTCCCTGCGACTCATATAAATATTTTGTAAACATATGGTTTGGAACTTCCACTTGAAACAGGTGTCTCTTTTCCGGGTCAAATCGTCCTAACTCCTGATTCAGTTTATTTGCATAAGTCTGTACTTCCTCAGCAGATTTATTGTATTTATTTTTTGTGGCATATCCCAGAACCGCCTCTGTCCCTTTTACACCATCAAATAACTGTTCATTTACCAAAGTTTGTCCATAATCAAACAAAATCATCTTAGGTTTCTTCATTTGCGCCACATCCTTGCTTTATCCAGTTAACTTCTGTTACTTTTGCTCATGCAATACTTTTTGATATCTTCTACTAACATAATTCACCTTTATATATGCCACATAGGGCATTCATCTTCCGAAACATTTTCCAGTTAATATGCTCTACCTTATTTAGAATACCATATTATACGTCCAATTTCAATAAACTCTTGCAAATTCTTACGGGAGTTTCTCTGTCAAAGAAGTAGTTGCAGATGACGGCAAAATGGTAGAAGAGCAAAAAGAAAAGTCCGGGAATGCCCTGTTTATCAGGCTTCCCAGACTTGTAGCTACTATTCAAACTCAATCGTTGCCGGTGGCTTTCCGGTGCAGTCATACAGCACCCTGTTGACTCCCTTCACCTCATTGACAATCCGGCTGGTTACCTTTCCGAGCACCTCCCACGGAAGCTCGGCGGCTTCGGCGGTCATGAAGTCGGAGGTTAGTACGGCACGGAGCGCGATGGCGTAATCGTAGGTGCGTTCATCACCCATGCAGCCCACGGAGCGCATGTTGGTGATGGCAGCAAAGTATTGACCGAGGTTTTTATCGATGCCTGCCTTTGCGATTTCTTCACGGTAGATGTAGTCCGCCTCCTGTACGATACGAACCTTTTCGGCGGTTACTTCGCCGATAATGCGGACGCCGAGACCCGGTCCCGGGAACGGCTGGCGGTATACTAAATATTCCGGAAGGCCGAGCTCCAGACCCGCCTTGCGGACTTCGTCTTTGAATAAAAGACGAAGCGGTTCGATAATTTCCTTAAAGTCTACGCAGTCCGGCAGACCGCCTACGTTGTGGTGGGATTTGATGACTGCCGACTTTCCGAGGCCGGATTCGATGACATCCGGATAAATGGTGCCCTGTACCAAAAAGTCCACGGCGCCGATTTTCTTCGCTTCTTCTTCAAATACACGAATGAACTCTTCCCCGATGATTTTACGCTTTGCTTCCGGCTCCTCTACGCCCTTTAAACGCCCGTAGAAGCGCTCCTGCGCGTTGACGCGGACAAAGTTAAGGTCATAGGCTCCCTGCGGTCCGAAAATCGCTTCTACCTCGTCCCCTTCGTTTTTACGGAGCAAACCGTGGTCTACAAATACACAGGTCAGCTGCTTGCCCACGGCCTTGGAAAGAAGTACCGCTGCCACGGAAGAGTCCACCCCGCCGGACAGAGCACAAAGCACCTTGCCGTTTCCTACCTTTTCACGGATAGAAGTAATCGCAGTTTCCACAAAAGAGTCCATTTTCCAGGTTCCGGCACAGCCGCAGACCTTATATACAAAATTGGAAAGCATCTTCATCCCTTCCTGCGTATGCATTACCTCCGGATGGAATTGCACCGCATAAAGCTTTCTTTCCGGACATTCCATTGCCGCTACCGGGCACACAGGTGTGTGACCGATGATGGTAAAGCCTTCCGGTGCTTTTTCGATGTAATCGGTATGACTCATCCAGCATATTGTACTTGCCGAAACATTCTCAAACAAAACAGAATCGGTGCCAACCGAAACCTCGGTTTTGCCGTACTCGCTTACCGGAGCGGTTGCCACCTTGCCTCCAAGCATAAAGGACATCAGCTGCGCGCCGTAGCAGATACCGAGAATCGGAATGCCAAGCTCGAATAATTCCGGAAGACAACGCGGCGAATCCTCGCCGTACACGCTGTTCGGGCCGCCGGTAAAAATGATGCCCTTCGGATTCTTCTCCTTGATTTGTGCAAGCGGCATGCTGTACGGCATAACCTCGCAGTATACATTACACTCTCTGACACGTCTGGCAATCAGCTGATTATACTGTCCGCCAAAATCCAAAATGAGTATCATCTCTTCGTTCATCGTCATCCTCCAAAATCACTTATTGTTTCAAAAAAACGGTAGCTTGTACTATTATTTATTCCACTATTCTACACTATTTTCTTCCGAAAGGCTAGTACCTTTTTGATTATTTTACGGCATGATCTGCGGCTGATGTTCTCTGCACATTCCATCCGACCCACAGCGGTATTTAGATCGCTGCCTGCTTTCGAAACGCCCGCACCACTTCCTCCGGTGTTCCGGCGAGCGGGACTTCCTCCTTGCGGACACTGCCGCTTGGATTTCCCAGATACCACCCCGCCTGTAACGGGTGCATTCCGAGGGCTTTTGCGGTTTCCAGTTCCCGGCTGCCGCCGTCGCCCACATAAAGACATTCCTCCGGGGTTACGTCAAGCTCTCCCATGCACTTCCGAAAAATTTCCGGCTCCGGTTTTCGCATACCGACTTCACAGGAAAGCTGTATCGCATCAAAATACGGGGTAAGGCAGCTTTTACGGATAGCCTCGGCCTCCTCCCAAAAGCAGTTACTAATCAGACCGATTTTTGCCCCCTGCGCCTTTAAGTCCCGCAGCATTTCAAGGATACGCTCCTCCACATGACAAAAACACTCCTCCTTGAAGGCGCGGCGTTTCTCGCAAATTCCGGCAATCCGCTCCGGGTGCGGGAACGTCATGTTCTGCCCGATCCACTCCAGCGCCTCCGAAAAACGCAGTTTCCCTTTGCTGCGCGCTTCTTCCGTCGCATGCCAGAGAGGGTAAAACTCTTCCACAGAAACCCCTAAATCCCCGGCAATTTCTCTTCCGAAGTAAACAGGGCTGCTGTAAAGCGTCACCAGGGTTTCAAACATATCAAAGATGACCGCTTTCATCGCTTTCTCCTTTTCTTTGCAGCTGGTCGAGATTCTTATCGTAGGCCGGAATGAACTCCGCCAAAAAGCAGTCCGCTTCCGGGAGCTCCATCGCCTGAATGGACGCCCGTGTGGAAACAAGCGCGCTGTCAAACTCCCGGTTGCCGGTCTTTTGTTCTTCCATACACTTAATGAGCGCGGAAAACTTATCTGCCGCTTTTACGAGCCTCCAAAGGTATTCCTCTCCCTCCTGTTTAAAGTAAAGGCCGAAGAACTCCTCCCGCAAATCCTCCGGGAGCATGGAAAGAAGCTGCTCCGCCGCCGCGTCCTCAATATGATGAAAGACCTCCTGCATCTTCTCGTTATAATATTTCACCGGGGTCGGCATATCCCCCGTAATAATCTCCGTCGTATCGTGGTACATTCCGATTAACGCCGCCCGGCTCGCATCCAGCTGCTTTCCGAACCGCTTATTCCCGATGACGCAAAGCATATGGGCAATCATGGCAACCTCCAAAGAATGCTCGCAGATGTTTTCCGTGCAGGAATTCCGCATCAGCGCCCACCGGTCGATATATTTCATACGCGACATCATCGCGCAAAAGCCGCTCTCCTGTTTCTCCATCGTATCCTCCTAAAAGCTTACGTATTCTCTAATCTTTCCACCGTGTTTTTGCTTTATAAAATCACACGGCCTATCCCAGCGCCACATCCAGTATCATCATAATCAGAAAACCGATGCCGAACCCAATCGTGCCAAAGTCCGAGGACGCGCCTTTCACGCTTTCCGGCACCAGTTCCTCCACTACCACATAAATCATCGCACCTGCGGCAAATGCCAGCAGATACGGCAATACCGGGATAATAAGTCCCGAAAGCAACACTGTAACAACTGCCGCAATCGGCTCCACCGCGCCCGATAACGCGCCGCAGAAAAACGCCTTCCGCCTACTTCCTCCGGTGCTTTTCATCGGCAGGGAAATAATCGCCCCCTCCGGGAAATTCTGTATTGCGATTCCGATGGCAAGCGCGTAAGCGTCCGCCATTTGAATGCCACCCTCCCCGGCCAGTGCCGCCGCAAATACCACGCCCGCTGCCATGCCCTCCGGTATGTTATGCAGGGTCACCGCAAGAGTCAGCATCGAAAGGCGCCCCAGTCTGCTGTGCGGTCCCTCCGGGTCGGATTCGTTCATGTGCAGGTGGGGAATCAGGTGGTCCAGCAAAAGCAAAAATAAAATACCAAGGGAAAAGCCGACTCCCGCCGGAATAAACGCAGGGGCCGCCCCGCCCTCCGACATTTCAATCGCCGGGATTAACAGCGACCAGACGGACGCCGCCACCATAACCCCCGCCGCAAACCCTAACAATATCTTTTGCAGCCGTTCTCCCGCAGCTTCCGGCACTTCCGTTACGCCTGCGGATTGTTTTTTCTTTCGTGTAAACAACACGCACGACGCTCCGAGCGTTGTTCCGAAAAACGGGATGAGCATTCCGAAAATCAACTCTGCTGTCATACAAACCTCCGTTACAACCTTTCGCTATTCTATCCATATGTCGGAAAAAGAAAATTGCTCCTGCTATGCCCCGGAACCGGTCTCCGGCGTCTTCCTTGCAAACAGCGAATCAAACGTAAAACACTTGTCCAAAAGCTTTCCGAACAGTGCAATCAGCGGTGCGTTGACCGCCGTAATAATTAACGTCCCGATTCCGATGCCTTTCATGCTGTGGTTTATTGCAAACGCAAGCAATACGGACAGAAACAGACTTACAATGTCATAGGTCTGCTTCACCGTTGTATTTTTCCAACCGTACCGGTCGGACAGTTCGGTAACTACCAGCTCGTAAATCTGTAACGGCAGTTTTGTGCGGAAAAAGAACGCAATCGAAAGTCCTGTCAGCAGCTCGCCTGCCGCGAAGGACACAATGCGGAGCGCCATCGCTTCATATGGCGCGTTTCCGCCGAAAAGCAGAAACCACCCGTCCAATACAATTCCAAACAAAAACGCTGTCACAAAAGAAAGCAGATACCGGAAACGGAACCGCCGGATTACAACGCACAGTAAGAGCAGCAAAACTCCCTGAAAAATATACTCGGAGGTTCCCTGCGTGTACCACGGAAACACCTGAATCAGCCCGACATGCAGAATGTACGCCGGTGCCGCTATCATCGAAAGTCCGAAGTCCGCCTTTGTCGTAAGGCAGACGCCGAGCGCACAAAGTACGATTCCCAACACCCACGCCGCTTCATTCATTTTCCCGATTTTCTTCATTTCTTATTCCTGCCTTTGATTTACCGCCTTACCCTTTTCCCTGAAAATACCGTAAAATGTTCTCCCCGCTTAAGCCCCTTCTCCGGTAATATAACGCGCCACATAGACGCCGCTTGCCGAAGCGTGGGACAGGGAATGGGTTACGCCGCTGCAATCGCCGATTACAAACAGTCCCTTGTGGTTTGTTTCGAGGTGATTGTCAATCTGCACCTCCATATTGTAAAATTTAACCTCAACGCCGTAAAGCAGGGTATCGTCGTTTGCCGTACCCGGCGCAATCTTATCCAGCGCATACAGCATCTCGATAATGCCGTCTAAGATACGCTTCGGAATCACAAGACTTAAGTCCCCCGGGGTTGCCGAAAGGGTCGGGGTAATATAGCCCTCCTCAATCCGGGAAACCGTACTTCTTCTGCCGCGGATTAAATCGCCGAACCGCTGCACGATGACGCCGCCGCCCAGCATATTGGAAAGCTTCGCAATGCTTTCGCCGTAACCGTTGCTGTCCTTAAACGGCTCCGAAAAATGCTTCGCCACTAACAGGGCAAAGTTCGTATTTTCGGTATAACGCGCCGGGTCCTCGTAGCTGTGACCGTTTACCGTAATTATGCCGTTTGTATTTTCGTTTACGACAACGCCCCGCGGATTCATGCAGAAGGTACGCACCAAATCCTCGAACTTCTCCGTTCGGTAAACGATTTTACTTTCATACAGTTCGTCCGTCAAATGAGAAAAAATCTCCGCCGGAAGCTCTACCCGCACGCCGATATCCACGCGGTTGGACTTCGTCGGAATCTCCAAATCCCTGCAAACCTGCTCCATCCATTTGCTTCCGCTGCGTCCGGCGGAAATAATACACTTCGCTCCGGTATAGTTTCCCGCTTTTGTGTAAACTTCATACCCGCCGTCGCAAAGCGCAACCCGCTCCACCGGAGTACAGAAGAAAAAGGTAACCTTTTCCTTTAGCTCATTATAAAGATTTTCCAGCACAATATAGTTGATATCCGTTCCGAGATGGCGCACAGAGGCGTCCAGAAGATGCAGACTGTTTTCCAGACAAAGCTTCTTGATTTTCGTATTCGCCGTAGAATACAGCTTCGTTCCCTCGCCGCCGTAGGCAAGGTTAATCTTATCCACATACTCCATCAGTTCAATCGCCGTGCGCTTTCCGATATACTCATGCAGCGTTCCGCCGAACTGATTCGTAATGTTATATTTGCCGTCCGAAAAAGCTCCCGCGCCGCCGAAGCCGTTCATAATCGCACAGCTTTTACAGCCGACACAGGACTTTACCTTTACCCCGTCAATCGGGCACTTTCTGTTTTCCAAAGCATTTCCCGCTTCAAAGATTGCTATCCTTAACTCCGGATTTCTTTTCACCAGCTCATAGGCGGAAAAGATTCCTCCCGGTCCCGCTCCGATAATAATTACATCATAATCCATCGTCTTGTACGGCGTTCCCCAAAACGCCTCCTCCTTTCCGAAGTATCCCTTTCTATTATGCAATATTCAAAAAGGAGTGTCAACACCCGCTTTCACTCAATCTGCCCTTTCAAATTCTTTTGCAAACTCCCCCGTCAGGTCAAAGGCATGATTCATCGGCCCGCTTCCGTGCCCCAAATCAAGCATGGCGGACAGCGCACCGGAAATATAGTCCTTCGCTCTTTGCACCGACGTAATCAAATCAAAGCCCTTTGCGAGATTGGACGCAATGGCGCTGGAAAGGGTGCAGCCGGTTCCGTGGGTATTCGGATTGTCGATACGCTTTCCGGAAAACCACATAAATCCGCCGTTTGCAAAGAGCAAATCATTGGCGTCATTGACGCTGTGACCGCCCTTACAAAGCACCGCGCAACCGTAGCGCTCATTGATTGTCTTTGCCGCCGCAAGCATATCCTCCCCGCTGCGAATGGACAGACCGGACAACACCTCTGCCTCCGGAATGTTCGGCGTAAGGAGCGTAGCAAGCGGCAGCAGTTCCTTTGTCAGGGTGGCTGCCGCCTCCTCTTCTAACAACCTTGCACCGCTGGTTGATACCATAACCGGGTCCACCACAATATTTACGGCGGCAAAGGCTCTCAACCGTTCGGCGATTGTTTTAATTAAAGCGGCGGACGCTACCATGCCGATTTTCACGGCATCAGGCCGGATGTCCTCAAAAACGGCATTGATTTGCTGCGCCAGGAACGCCGGAGTCACCTCAAAAATTCCCGATATGCCGGTGGTGTTCTGGGCGGTCAGCGCCGTAACCGCGCTCATCGCATAAACACCGTTCATTGTCATTGTTTTGATATCCGCCTGAATCCCGGCGCCTCCGCTGGAATCGCTTCCGGCGATTGTTAGTGCTGTTCGCATACGTATTCTCCTTGCCTTATATTCACAATGTATTTTCCGAAACAAACTTCCTTTTTAGTTCCTCCGCTGCCAGACGGATATCCTTCGCGGCAAACAAGGCCGATACCACGGCAATTCCCTTCATACCGCAACCCTTGATTTCAGAAACATTCTCCAGAGTGATTCCGCCGATGGCAACCGCAGGAACGGAAACCGACGCGCAGATTTCCTTTAACTGTCCGTTTGTAATCCGAATCGCGTTTTTCTTTGTCGGCGACGGGAACACCGCTCCCACCCCGAGATAATCCGCTCCGTCCGCTTCCGCCTTTTTCGCCTGCTCTACGGTTTTTGCGGTTGCCCCGATAATAAAATCCTTCCCGACTCTTTTCCTGATTTCGGCCACCGGGCAGTCTTCGATTCCTACATGAACGCCGTCCGCGCCGCTTTGCAGCGCAGCTTCTACATTATCATTAATCAGCAACGGCACTCCGTACCGGTGACACAGTTCTTTCATCCGAATGGCTTCCTCAATCAGAGCTTTTTCATCCAGTTCCTTTTCCCTAAGCTGCACAAGGGTAACGCCGCCCCGCAACGCGTCTTCCACCTGCTCATATAAGGTCTGTCTGCCCGTCCACGCACGGTCTGTCACCGCGTATAACAATAAATTGTCACTCCGAAACCGCATTTTTCTCACCAGCTTTCTCAAAACTTTTCAGATATTCCCCGACCTCTTTACAGCACATCAGACCGCTCATAATGCAGGCGCCTTTTGCTCCCGCGGCCCGGACCGAAGCGATATTGGCGCTGTCGATTCCGCCGATGGCATATACCGGAACGGAAACGCGTTGACACACGCTCTCCAGAAAAGCAATTCCCCGGGGCGGAACTCCCTTTTTACAATCCGTTGCAAAAACATGTCCGGCCGTGATATAGGTACAGCCTAACGCTTCCGCTTCCGCGGCTTCCTCCGCCGAATGGCAGGACGCACCGATGACCGCAAAGTTCTCCTTTTCTTTCCGGCTCATCTTCCGCAGAACCGGTAACGGCAGATGGATTGCCTCCGCTTTAAGCCGGATTGCTGCGTTTACAAAGGTATGAAGAATACACGGCACAGAATACCTTTTACAAATTTCCGTCACCTGTTTTGCAAGCGCCAGATACGCCTCCTCCGTCAGGTCCTTTTCCCGCAGAATAATCCCTTCCGGTGCGCTTCCCGCAATTTGTTCGATTCTGGAAAGAAAATCATCCCCGCAAAGCAGCCGGTTGGTAACACATAAAATATCAGACATAAAGATAATCATTCAGTACGGGCTGTAAGCCTTCTTCCGCAATGTCCTTATACATTGTTTCAAAGCTGCGGGCGTCGTTTATTTCAAACTGCTCGTCGCCCTCGGCGCCGTCCGACTCCTTTCCGGTGTACTTGCTTTCATGGTCGCCGATACCGGTGGAAACGCCCGCAGAAACCTTGGTAGCGGCAATTTTTACGATACCGTTCCGGAACGCGGCACTCTCACGGGAGGATACCGTAATTCCCACAAACGGCAGAAAAATCCGGTAGGCGCAGATAATTTGGCAGAGCTGCTTTTCCCCCACGTCCAAAGGACTGATTTTATCGTTGTTGATAATCGGACGCAGACGCGGGCAGGAAAGGGACATTTCCGCCTGCGGATATTTTCTCTGTAAATAATACACATGCAGCGCGCTTGCCAATGCATCCTTACGGAAATCCGAAAGCCCCAGCAGTGCCGAAAACGCCACGCCGCGCATACCGCCCATTAAAGCTCTTTCCTGCGCTTCAAAGCGATACGGCCATACACGCTTATGACCGAGCAAATGAAGTGTTTCGTATTTTTCGATATCATAGGTTTCCTGAAATACGGTGACATAGTCTGCGCCGCATTCGTGCAGATAACGGTACTCGTCCGTGTTGACCGGGTAAATTTCAAGCCCCACCATACGGAAATAGCGACGGGCCAGCTTACACGCCTCACCGATGTATTTCACATCGCTCTGGGCACGGCTTTCCCCGGTGAGAATAAGAATTTCTTCCATGCCGCTGTCGGCAATCACCTTCATCTCGTGTTCTATCTGCTCTATCGACAGCTTCATGCGGTTAATGTGGTTATAGCAGTTAAAACCGCAGTAAACGCAATAATTTTCACAGTAATTTGCAATGTAAAGCGGCGTAAACAGGTAAACCGTATTGCCGAAGTGCTTTCTTGTTTCCATTCTTGCTTTCTGCGCCATCTGTTCCAAAAACGGTTCCGCCGCCGGCGACAGGAGGGCTTTAAAGTCCTCCACCGAGCAGGTTTCATGCTCTAACGCCGCCCTTACCTCCCTTGCGGTATAGCGCGAATAGTCGTAAGCGTCCATCTGGGACATAACCTTCTCCCGGATATCGGACGTAATCTGCTCCATCCCCGGCAGATATTCCATATGGTTTTTCCGAAAGGACGGGTCGGTTTCCAGCCTATGCTTTTTTGCAAGCGCCTCTGCGGACAAATGCTCCGAATCGACAAAAAATTGATTTTCCATGTTCTCACCTCTTACTCATGCAGGAATCCGGTCAGCGGGTCGGAAGCGGCCGCGCCTCTTACAAGAACCCTGCCCAGCCCGGAAAGGTATGCCTTTCTTCCTGCCTCGATTGCCTGCCGGAAGGCAGCCGCCATCATCGGGAGGTCGCCCGCCGTCGCAAGGGCGGTATTTGCCATAATCGCAGCAGCACCCATTTCCATCGCCTCGCAGGCCTGGGACGGTCTTCCGATACCGGCGTCCACAATAATCGGCAAATCAATCTCGTCAATCAGAATTTGGATAAATTCCCGGGTAGCAAGCCCTTTATTCGAGCCAATCGGGGAAGCAAGCGGCATAACCGCAGCCGCGCCCGCATTTACTAAATCTCTTGCCGCATTCAGGTCGGGATACATATAAGGCATTACCACAAAGCCTTCCTTTGCAAGCACCTCGGTTGCCTTAACCGTTTCCGCATTGTCCGGCAGCAGATACTTTGAGTCGCGCATAATCTCGATTTTTACAAAATCACCGCAGCCAAGCTCCCTTGCAAGGCGCGCAATGCGAACCGCCTCCTCGGCATTCCGTGCGCCGGACGTATTCGGGAGCAGGGTTACGCCCTTCGGGATATAGTCAAGAATATTTTCATGTTCCTTTGTATTGGCGCGGCGTACCGCAAGGGTAATGATTTCCGCACCGGCGTCCCGCACCGCCGCTTCAATCAGATTCAGGGAATATTTTCCCGAGCCGAGAATAAACCTCGAATGAAATTCGTGCCCCCCGATGATCAATGTGTCGTTTGTCTGCATCATAATTTCCTCTTTTCTTTTGATGTTCTGTTCCGATTTGTCTTCCACCGCTTTTGTCATGCCTCATATTCTCCCGCCAAAATACGCAAAACCATGTGTGCCTGATGCGCGGCGCATGCCATAACACGGGCAGAAACAAGCCCGATGGCTTCCTTTGCATCGCTTACCCCATCCCCGCATAAATAAAAGTTCCTTGTTACCCTTCTGGTTTTGATGCTGTTTGCCGAAGCCAGTCCCGCCATACCGGAGGCGGCAACCAGAAACTTTTCCGGCAGCTTTTCAAGCACGCCGTTTACAAGCATCGCTTTTTCTTCCGGCCGGTCAAAGGCTTCGCAGATAACGTCGGCGTCCCGTAAGAGGGCTTCCAGGTTGCTCTCCGTAATACGCACGGCATGACTTACCACTTCTACATACGGCGCAATGGCTTTTAACGTGTCCCGCAAGGCCTCCGCCTTATCCGTGCCAAGCTGGGAAACCGTATATTGCTGGCGATTCAGATTCGATAAATCTACCTTATCAAAATCAATCAAAAGCAATCTGCCGACTCCCGCGCGGGCAAGGGCGATTGCAATGTTAGAGCCAAGGCCTCCCAGACCGCAGACGGCAACCGTCCCGGCGGAAAATTTTTTCTGAAGCTCTGCACCGTGACGCGCCGCAAGCGCCCCGTACATTTCTTCCCTTGTCGGAATACTCATATCAGCCGCCTCCCACAAAACTGACCACCTCAACGGTGTCGCCATCCTGTAAAACCGTTTCCCGATACTGCGCTTTCGGAACGATGTCACCGTTTCGCTCTACGGCAATCCGTTTACAGTCATAGTCGGTCGTTTCCAGATATTCCGCCAAAGTCTTACCGGCAATATCAAGACTTGTTCCGTTCATCTTTACCATATACCTTTCCTCCTATCTCTTGCTTTTCCCGTGCAGATACCTCCGAAGCTGTCTGCCTGCACACAAAACGAAAGGGAAGCTACCAATTCGGTCGCTTCCCAAAAACACTCACATTGTCAGGCTTCCCTACGTTGGCATTATCCAAATCAGGTAATGGGTCGAAGGTCATACCTTCCTCTCAGCCTGTATTACAAGCTCCCCGCTGTTTCGTTGTCATTTGTATTATATCCCTTTGTTCCCAAAAATGCAAGAGCTTATCCGACGGAACATGGGATTTTGCAGAACCCTTCACGCGAGTGCGCATCCTTACGGAATGTTTCTTTTGGCTTCCGATTACAGAACTTTGCACAGGAGAAAGAGTCCTTTCTCCTGCGAAAAGGTCCTTTGGTATCAGAACATGTTTTGACACCCGAGCCACAAATCAAAAAGTCCCGAAACCTTTACGCACCAGGTTTCGGGACTTTTTCTTTTACAGGGGCAGTAGGATTCGAACCCACGACCTGCGGTTTTGGAGACCGTTATTCTACCAGCTGAACTATACCCCTATTTGCAATTTTACACTGCTCAACTATCTTACACTGTTTTTCTCCAAATGTCAAGCATTTTTTTGCACTCCAATTCCCGTGCAGGCTCGCGCTCCGCGCTTCCCACTCACCTCGCGGCTTCGCCGCTCGGTCGTGGGCGCGTTCGCACTCCAATTCCCGTGCAGGCTCGCGCTCCGCGCTTCCCACTCACCTCGCGGCTTCGCCGCTCGGTCGTGGGCGCGTTCGCACTCCAATTCCCGTGCAGGCTCGCGCTCCGCGCTTCCCACTCACCTCGCGGCTTCGCCGCTCGGTCGTGGGCGCGTTCGCACTCCAATTCCCGTGCAGGCTCGCGCTCCGCGCTTCCCACTCACCTCGCGGCTTCGCCGCTCGGTCGTGGGCGCGTTCGCATAGCCAACAATCCCCCGAAAAACAAGCTTTCCGGGAGATTGTTGGCTATGCTCACTTTGCCTGCACGGACATTATTTTGCGGCAAGAAAGGCATTTATTTTTTCTGCCAGCTCGTCTGCGTCAATGCCGTGTACCATGCAAGCCATCTCCAGGCTCTCGCCCTGTGCGGACGGGCAGCCGATACAGTGCATACCGGAATCAAACAGAATCGGCACAATTTCTTCATCCACTCTGATGATTTCCGCAATTGTCATTTCCTTATTTATCTGCATATCAATTCTCCTTTCGTTTTCCGAAATCTGATAAAATCAAGTATACACAACCTGTCCGTTTTCGTCAAGGGATAAGTGTATGGGCTTTCTTCTTTAAAATGGTACTTGTATTATTCCCGAGTTTATATTACAATAAGGGTAACTTAGCAAAAAGGAGGATAAAAAAATGGCATATAAGATTTCTGATCAGTGCATTAGCTGTGGCGCTTGTGCAGCAGAATGTCCGGTAGGCGCAATCAGTGAGGGAGCTTCTCATTATGAGATTGATGCCGACGCTTGCTTAGAGTGCGGCGCTTGTGCAGCAACCTGCCCGACTGAGTCTATTTCTCAGTAAAATAATGCATTTCAACAAAAAATAACGCTTCACCTCGTTTTAAATCGGGTGAAGCGTTATTTTGTTACTTAATATACTTCTTTTTCGTTTCTTCTTTCCTTGTTAAGCCTTTTCGGCGCTTATTCCAGTTCCTTCATCTTATCCTTTACGCTTGCCGAAATCGCCTTTAAAGTTTCCGTTGCCGATGCAATCTGCTCTGCCCGTGCCGACAGACCGAGTACCTGATTGTTTACTTCCGAAATAGAAGACTGTAAACGGTTTGCTCTTTCGGAAATTACGGCAATTGCCTCGGAAATCTGTGCTTTATTCGCAATACTGCTCTTTGCCGCCTCCGCGCTGGAGCCGGAAAGATGCTTAATCTCGGACGCAACCACGGAGAAGCCCTTTCCTGTTTCACCGGCTCTTGCTGCCTCTACGGAAGCATTCAACGCAAGAAGATTCGTTTTCTTTGTAATTGCCGTAATATTCTGGTTATCCTTCTCAAGCTGTTCCAGCATGCCGTCAATCTCACGGAAGGAAGTCTTCAGTTCATCACAGAAATTCGTAATCGTTGCCATTGCATTCTGAATCAGCTCACTTTCGCTTGCCGTCTGCTGATTGCCGGCCGCCACTTCGCCGAGGGAAATCTCCAGCTGCTCAAAATCCTGCTCCACCAGTTTTGCAATCTGCTCATTCTTTTCCACTGCCGCTTCACGCATCTGCTCCAGTTTTTTCTTATCCTCGACAATCCTGCTCTTCTCATACTGAACACAGTTTGACTTATGGTTGCAGTGATTGAATATAGCCGTTGCCATTTCCTCACAGGTATTGTATCCGCAGGAAGCACAGTCAACACACCTGTCATTCTGCGTGTACTTATACATGGAACGATAGATTTCATCCAGCTCCTGCTCATTCGGAGAAACGATTCTTACTTCCCGGGAATGGTCGGTATACTCACGCATAAAGTCCTTTAAATCCAGCTTTGCAAACGCCGCATTCAGCCCCTTAAGCCGCTCCTCCGGAGTAGAAGCCGCTACATTCTTACCGCGTTCTTTTTTATCCTTTTTATCGTAAAAATTCCTTACATTTGTGCGAATGCGTGCCAGTTCAAAGAATGCGTCTTCATTTTTCAATTTGCTGCTCTCTATCGCCGTACCGTACAGGCAGCCCTCGGAACAATTCAGGGCATCTACCAGGAACGGAAGCTCTCCGCCTTCCTGCACACGCTTACTATACGCATCCAGATAGCGGTATACCTTCTTCTCGCCTTCTATCTGGCGAATCACAACATCCTCGCCGCAGAACCAGTACACATTCTCCTTCAGGCCGCCCGGCGTCGGATAAATCGCACCAAGACCATATTCTATTTCATCCTCAGCCGGCGTTCCGTAAAGGTTATGACTATGTACATACTTCATCAGATTTTCAAACGTCACATTGTATTTTACCATTCCGTTCGTGTTCGGATCACTGATTTCCATCTTCTTTGCAATACACGGACTGATAAAGGCCAAGTCATCCGAAAGCTTTTCGTACTTTTTAAGATAAACTGCCGTACACATCATCGGGCTATGTACCGGAACCAGTTTCGGAAGCAGCGCCGGAGCGTATTTCTCCACATAATTAACCACTACGGGACACGGCTGCGAAACAGCACCCTCCACATGATTTTCCGTAATATACCTGATGTACGCCCAGGTTGTAATATCAGCACCGTAGCTTACACTGACAATACGGTTCACTCCCGCTAATTTCAGACCGCCGAGCACGCTCGCATATTCTTTCGGATAATTGGCAAGAAACGCCGGTGCAAGAATAATAGAAATCTTTTTCCCGCTTTCCAAATCCGCAAAGAAACGCTCCGTATCGTCCTCGTAGGTTCTTGCCTGATGGTCGCAGGCATCAAAACAGGAACCGCAGTTTATGCAGGCCTCTCTGTTTACCTCAATCCTCGGTCCGTTCTCGGTCATAACGGTAACATTTGCATTCAGCACAGGACATACCGAAATACAACGGTTACATCCTACACACTTATCATTCGTATAAACTAAGGAACTCATCAACGACATATTTATGCCCCCTCTCTGTACTGTGTTACGGCTTCTGATATCCCCTCCCGCAAAAATTCTTATGCAATATTATAACACCATTTTTTGTGTATTGCAAGAATTTTCTACCTTTTCGTCCTCTTTTCTGTCTTGTCATAACACTTATCCAAGGAGGCTATCGGGGCTCTTACAGCGTCGCTTCTGCCGCACGGCGGTAAATCTCTGTCACCGCAGCCTCGTCTAACGCCACATAGCCGCCGGTCCTTCTGTCTTTGACATCAAACATCTCAACCAGCCGCGGAATATCCTCCTTCTTTGCTCCCAGCTGTGCGAAGTTAATCGGCATACCGATGGAAGCAAGGAAACGGCGAAACGCCGCAATTCCCTGTAATGCGGTTTCCTTCGGATTCTCAAAATTCATCTGACAGCCGAAGACGCGCACTGCCATCTGCGCCATCCGCATGCAGTCGTGATGATCCGCCACATAACTCATCCATGCCGGCATAATCACCGCAAGTCCTGCGCCGTGCGCACAGTCATACAATGCGGAAAGCTGATGCTCCATCCCGTGGCTGTTCCAGTCCTGCGCCCTTCCGACGCCGACAACATTATTATGCGCTACCATACCTGCCCACATAATATTGGCGCGCGCCTCGTAATTGTGCGGGTCCGCTATCACCCGCGGCGTTTCCCTGCACATTGTCAGCAGCACAGCCTCACACAGCCGGTCCGTAATCTCTACCTCCGGGGTATTCGTAAAGTAGCGTTCAAAAACGTGCGCCATAATATCCGTTGCGCCGCATGCCGTCTGATATGCCGGAAGCGTTTCGGTCAGCTCCGGATTCAGCACGGAAAATTTCGGGCGCAGACAATCCGCGCCGGCGCCGCGCTTATACAAACCGTCCTCCTTCGTAATAACGCTGTCGCCGGAGCCTTCGCTGCCCGCAGCCGCTATCGTCAGCACCGTTCCGACCGGAAGCGCGGTCTGTGGCTGTTTTCCGCAGTAGAAATCCCAGAAATCTCCCTCGTAAGGTACGCCCATTGCGATTGCCTTTGCGGAATCAATCGTGCTTCCGCCGCCGACCGCAAGCAGGAAGTCAATCCCTTCCTTCCGGCACAATTCGATTCCCTGATACACCAGCCCGTCACGCGGATTCGGCTGCACGCCGCCAAGCTCCTCAAACGGAATCCCTTCTGCCGTAAGCGACGCCTTCACACGGTCCAGAAGACCGGAACGCACTACCGAGCCGCCGCCGTAATGCAACAGCACCTTCGTTCCTCCGAACCGCTTTACAAGTCTTCCTGTTTCCTGTTCCTGTCCTTTCCCGAACGCAAAATAGGTCGGGCTGTAAAAAGTGAAGTTATTCATGGTTCTCCTCCTGCTTCTTTTCTCTTTTTGATTTATTTGGATTTTTCAGGTTGCTTAAGATACTTTTTTACATACTGTCCGGTATAGGACTGCTCATTCGCCGCCACTTCCTCCGGAGTTCCCTTCGCAATGACCGTACCACCCTTGTCGCCGCCCTCCGGGCCGATGTCGATAATATAATCCGCCGTCTTAATCACGTCGAGATTGTGCTCAATCACCAGCACCGTATTGCCGCCCTCCGTCAGACGCTGCAAAATCTCAATCAGTTTATGGACATCGGCAAAGTGCAGACCGGTCGTCGGCTCATCCAAAATATAAATGGTTTTTCCGGTACTGCGCCGGCTTAACTCCGCCGCCAGCTTGATACGCTGCGCCTCACCGCCCGAAAGCAGGGTGGAAGGGTGGCCCAGCTTCAGATATGAGAGTCCTACGTCGTTCAGGGTTTCTATCTTCTTGCGTATGGACGGCACATTTTCAAAGAACTTCACCGCTTCCTCCACACGCATTTCCAGTACGTCGTAAATCGTCTTCCCTTTATACTTTACTTCCAGCGTTTCACGGTTATAACGCTTTCCGCCGCACACTTCGCAAGGAACAAAAATATCCGGCAGAAAATTCATCTCAATCTTTAAGATACCATCCCCGCTGCACGCTTCGCAACGCCCGCCTTTTACGTTAAAGCTGAACCGGCCCTTACTGTAACCGCGCATTTTCGCATCCGTAGTATTGGAGAACAAATCACGAATCTGGTCAAACACACCCGTATAGGTGGCCGGATTGGAACGCGGGGTACGTCCGATTGGCGACTGGTCGATGTTGATGACCTTATCTAACTGCTCCACGCCCTCAATCGCGTCGTGGGCTCCGGCTACGGTACGCGCGCGGTTTAACGTCTTCGCCAAATGCTTATACAAAATTTCGTTCACGAGAGAACTCTTTCCCGAACCGGATACGCCGGTTACACAGGTAAATACGCCGAGCGGAATATCCACGTCAATGTTTTTTAAGTTGTTCTCGCGGGCGCCCTTTATCTTCAAAAAGCCGGTCGGCTTCCTGCGCTCCTTCGGCACCGGTATGCTCATCCTGCCGGAAAGATACGCACCGGTAATCGACTCCGGCACCTTCATAATCTCCTCAGCGGTTCCTGCCGCCACAACCTCTCCGCCGTGGTCCCCCGCCCCCGGACCGATATCAACAATATAGTCCGCCGCATACATCGTGTCCTCGTCATGCTCCACAACAATAAGCGTATTGCCCAAATCCTTCAGATGCTTTAACGTTTTAATCAGTTTGTCGTTATCCCGCTGGTGCAGTCCGATACTCGGTTCATCCAAAATATACGCTACCCCGACCAGACCGGAGCCAATCTGCGTCGCCAGACGAATACGCTGCGCTTCGCCGCCCGAAAGGGACGCCGTTGCCCGCGCCAGAGTAAGATACTCCAGTCCGACATCCATCAGGAAGCCGACGCGTGCCCGGATTTCCTTTAACACAAGCTCGCCAATCTTTTGCTGCCGCTCCGTCAATTCCAGATGATTCATAAAGTCGAACAAATCCCGCACGGAAAGCTCTGTTACTTCCGCGATATTACGCCCGCCGACCGTTACCGCCAGCGCTTCCTTCTTTAAGCGTTTTCCCTGACAAACCTTACACGGCGTTGTCCGCATAAAGGTTTCGTATTCCTGCTTTGTGGTGTCGGAAGCCGTTTCCCGGTATCTGCGCTCCACATTCTTTATCAGGCCTTCAAATGCCACGTCATAAACGCCGACGCCCCTCTGCCCGCGATAATGCACTTTTACGGTCCTTCCGTTTGTTCCGTAATAAATCATATCCTGAATCTCTTTCGGAAGCTTACAGAACGGAGTCTTTAAATCAAACCGATACTCCCTGGCCAGCGCCGCCAGCGTACTTCCGGTATAACTGGACGGGTCGGTTGCCGACTGCCATCCCAGTACCGCAATCGCACCCTCTGCGATACTGAGCGACTTGTCCGGAATCAGCAGGTCCTCGTCAAACTCCATCTTGATTCCGATGCCGTGACACTCCGGACACGCGCCGAAGGGGTTATTAAAGGAAAACACACGAGGCTCAATCTCATCAATACTGATACCGCAGTCCGGGCAAGAAAAACTTTCGCTGAACCGGAGCATTTCGCCGTCAATTACGTCTACCATCAAAAGACCGTCGCTTAAACGCAGCACACTGTCAATGGAGTCCCGCAGACGCTGTTCGATTCCCTCTTTCACCACCAGGCGGTCCACAATAATCTCAATATTATGCTTTATATTCTTCTCTAACTTAATCTCCTCGGACAGTTCATACAAATGCCCGTCTACTACCACGCGCACATAGCCGCTGCGCTTTGCCTGCTCGAACACCTTGACATGTTCGCCCTTTCTGCCTCGTACCACCGGCGCAAGCAGCTGAATCTTCGTGCGCTCCGGCAGCCGCATAATCTCGTCTGCCATTTCATCCACGGTCTGCTTTTTTATTTCCTTTCCGCAGTTCGGACAATGCGGGATACCGATACGGGCGTACAGCAGACGGAAATAGTCGTAAATCTCCGTTACCGTTCCCACGGTGGAACGCGGATTGCGGTTCGTAGACTTCTGGTCAATGGAAATTGCGGGAGAAAGCCCCTCGATACTCTCTACATTCGGCTTTTCCATCTGCCCCAGGAACTGCCTCGCATAGGAGGAAACCGACTCCATATACCGCCTCTGTCCCTCCGCATAAATCGTATCAAAGGCCAGAGAAGACTTGCCCGAACCGGAAAGACCGGTCAAAACCACAAACTCATCCCTTGGAATATCGATATTAATCCCTTTTAAGTTGTTCTCCCGCGCCCCTCGTATCTTGATATACTTTTTCTCTGACATGGCCTTTCCTCACTACTCCAACATTTTCTTTTTTAACTCAAACAACTGGTCACGCAGCTTCGCCGCCAGCTCGAAATTCAGCTCGGCCGCCGCGGTATTCATCTGCTTTTGCAGCTTTTTTTCCAAGGCAAGCAGCTCCTTTTTCGACATGGACTCCATGTCCTTTTCAATCCCGTTGGTGATCTCCTCTGCCTTCTTTGAGATGCTGATTAAATCACGCACCGCCTTCTTAATGGTCTGCGGCGTAATGCCGTGCTCCTTATTATAGGCAGACTGTATTCCGCGGCGGCGGTTTGTTTCCGAAATCGCGTTTTTCATGGAATCCGTCATCGTATCGGCGTACATAATCACACGCCCCTCCGCATTTCGGGCGGCTCTGCCGACGGTCTGGATTAAGGAGGTTTCCGAACGCAGAAAGCCCTCCTTGTCCGCGTCCAGAATCGCCACCAGACTGACCTCCGGAATATCCAGACCCTCTCTCAGAAGATTGATACCTACCAGCACGTCAAACACATCCATCCGCATATCGCGGATAATCTCCGAACGCTCTAACGTATCAATATCCGAATGCAAATACTTCACCCGCACGCCCACCTCCCGCAGATAGTCGGTCAAATCCTCCGCCATCCGCTTCGTCAGCGTCGTTACCAAAACCTTGCATTTTTTCCCGGTTTCCTTTCGTATCTCCCCGAGCAAATCATCAATCTGACCTTTGGTCGGGCGTACCGATATCTCCGGGTCAAGAAGTCCGGTCGGGCGGATGACCTGCTCCGTCCGTAACAGCTCGTGAGTACGCTCATAGTCCGAAGGCGTCGCGGAAACAAACAGCATCTGATTGATTTTGCTCTCAAACTCGCTGAAATTCAGCGGACGGTTATCCAGTGCCGACGGAAGCCGGAAGCCATAGTCTACAAGTGTAGTCTTTCTTGAACGGTCGCCGAAAAACATGCCGCGAATCTGCGGTATCGTGATGTGGGACTCGTCCACGATAATCAGAAAATCATCCGGGAAATAATCAAGCAGCGTATGCGGCGTGGCTCCCTCCGGCAACCCCGCCAAATGTCTGGAATAGTTCTCGATACCGGAGCAAAAGCCGGTTTCCCGCATCATCTCCACGTCAAATGCGGTACGTTCCCCGATCCGCTGTGCTTCAATCAGCTTGTCCTCACTCTTAAAAAACTGCACCCTCTCTATCATCTCTTCTTCGATGTTTTTTAATGCGGCATTCATCTTTTCCTGCTCTACGACATAGTGGGATGCCGGAAAAATCACCGTATGCTCCAGCGTACACTTTATCTCGCCGGTCAGTACGTCAATCTCCGTAATACGGTCCACTTCATCGCCGAAGAACTCCACCCGCACCGCCGTATCCGCGGAAGCCACCGGAAAAATCTCAACCACATCGCCGCGTACCCGGAAAGTGCCGCGCTTAAAATCCATATCGTTACGGGTATATTGTATATCAATCAGGCGGCGTAATACCTCGTCCCGGTCTTTTTGCATGCCCGGTCGCAGGGAAACCGTCATATTCTGATAATCAATCGGGCTGCCCAGACCGTAAATGCAGGATACGCTGGCCACAATAATCACGTCGCGCCGCTCGGTAAGCGCGGCGGTCGCCGAATGACGCAGCTTGTCTATTTCTTCGTTAATGGCAGAATCCTTATCAATATAAGTGTCCGTAGAAGGCACATACGCCTCCGGCTGGTAATAATCATAGTAGGACACAAAGTACTCCACCGCGTTCTCCGGGAAGAACTCCTTAAACTCCCCGTAAAGCTGGGCAGCCAAAGTCTTATTGTGTGCTATAATCAGCGTCGGACGGTTCAGTGCCTGAATCACGTTCGCCATCGTAAAAGTTTTGCCGGAACCGGTCACGCCGAGAAGCGTCTGAAACTGATTCCCCTCCTCAAAGCCACGGACAAGGTCGGAAATCGCCTGGGGCTGGTCGCCGGTGGGCTGGTAATCGGAATGTAATATAAATTTTTTTTCTTCCTTCTGCACAAAAAGCACCTCCGAAAGTGATAGTAAAAAAACTTCTATTCGCCACAAAATTCGTCGAAACGAGTACTCTGCTTTTTGGAAAAACTTTGTTTTCGTCAATCCGTTAACACTACTATCATATCACATATTTTTTAAAAAGTACAGAACAAAAGTTCGTCTTTGTAAAAAATTACTTGACTTTTTAAACACACTTGAAGAACAAAGAGTCCGCTTGCGACATCTTCCAAGCGCGCGAGTGCGCATCCTTAGCGGAGCGCTTTTTTATCGAATAGGACGCAATTTCCTGTTCGATAAAAAAGTACAGAACAAATTGAACATTTGTTCTGTACTTCCGTTACCGATTTTTTCTCTTAGAAACAGCCTTCTGCTTCTATCAGTTTTTGCAGGAAAGTTTATCCCTGCATCCCCTTTAACACCTCTGCCATCTGTTCCCCTTCGTTTCCTTCATACATACTCGCAGGATTTAAAAGCAGGACCAGTTTCCCATGCTTATTGGCAACCGCGCGGACATATGCTGTTCTGGCACTTTTGGCAATCACAGGCGTTTCCGTGATATTTTCCCCTGTAAAATCCGCCATTTCAAGCACTTCATCCACCTTAAAGGCAATCGACGTACCTTCATAGCGTGTTACGATAAGCTTCGTCTTTTCCGGGTCGGTATACTCTTCCAGCAAAAACCTTTTACGCAGGCTGTATACCGGAATTACTTCGCCGCGCAGATTCATCAGCCCCAGCACACAGGCAGGCGCATTCGGCACCGGTACGATATCCGTCATCGATTCAATTGCGGTTACCACCTGCACATCGAAGCCGTACTCCTCCTCTCCGATACGGAAAATAATATCTCTCTCTGCCATAAAACTACCTCCTCCAATTCCTTACTCTTTTGCTTTCCCGGTTGCACTCCACCTCAGATACGCATTAATAAACGGATCCAGATCGCCGTCCAGCACAGTCTGTGCGTTTCCGACTTCTTCATTGGTCCGGTGATCCTTTACCAGTGTGTACGGCTGTAAGACATAAGAACGAATCTGATTACCGAAATTGATATCCCGCACTTCACCGCGAATTCCCGACTCCTTCTCTGCGTTTTCCTGCTCCCGCAAAAGATACAGCTTTGCTTTTAACATCTGCATTGCCTTATCTTTGTTCTGGAACTGGGAACGCTCATTCTGACACTGTACCACAATTCCGGTCGGGATATGGGTAATACGGATGGCGGAGGAGGTTTTATTGACATGCTGTCCGCCCGCGCCGCTGGAACGATAGGTATCAATCCGTAAATCCTTTTCATCAATCTCTATTTCCGGTGCTTCCTCCAAATCCGGCATAATATCGCAGGATACAAAGGAGGTCTGACGCTTTCCCGCCGCGTTAAACGGAGAAATTCGCACCAACCGGTGTACGCCGCGCTCCGATTTCAGATACCCGTAAGCATTTTCCCCGTGGATTTCCAGCGTTACCGACTTATAACCTGCCTCATCACCGTCCAGAAAATCAATCAGCTCCGTTGTAAACCCCTTTTTATCTGCCCACCGCTGATACATCCGGCAAAGCATGGAAGCCCAGTCACAGCTTTCCGTGCCGCCCGCCCCCGCATGGAGCGTAAGTATCGCATCGTTTTTATCATATTCACCGCAAAGCAATGTGCTTAAATGCAGCCGCTCGTAATGTGCCTTGAACAGTTCCATTGCCTGCTGTGCGTCCGGAATCAGGGACGCGTCCGAAGATTCGTACCCCATCTCCAGATACGTCTGTACATCCTCATACTCGGTCTTCAGTTCCTCGTAATCTGCCACCGCGTCTTTGAGATTTTTCAGCTCCTTCATGTAGCTCTGCGACTTTTCCGCATTATCCCAAAAACCCGGCTCCTGCATGATGGCTTCTAACTCTTGTATTTTTTCACGCTTGCCCGGGAGGTCAAAGTGAATCCCCCATTTCAAGCAGCGGCTTTTCATAACCGGAGAGTTCGTATTTGATTGCATCCAACTCTACCATCTGCTCACCTTCTTTCCTGACATTCTGAAAACGCCATGCGGCAAACACTGCTTCTTTGCTGTTTCTCTGCCGCTTTTGCATACCATTGTACCCTTCGGGCAGTTACACGTTCCTGCCGCAGCACTTCTTATATTTCAGACCGCTTCCGCACGGACACGGGTCGTTCGGCATAACCTTCTTATCGGAGCGCTTTACCGGGCCCTTTGCCACCGTATCGTCACGGTTCGTTCCGGTCACCTTTGCTACCTGCTCACGCTCTACCTTTTGCTCAATACGCACATTCATCAGGGCCTTTACGGTGTCTTCGCTGATGGCCGCCGTCATGGCGCTGAACATGTCAAAGCCCTGGAACTTATACTCTGTCAGAGGGTCGCGCTGTCCGTATGCCTGTACGCCGATTCCCTGACGGAGCTGATCCATATCGTCGATGTGGTCCATCCACTTACGGTCAATCACCCGAAGCAGAATAACGCGCTCAATCTCACGCAAATGCTCCTTTTCCGGGAACTCTGCTTCCTTTGCCTCGTAAAACTTGACCGCCTCCGCCTTTAACTGCTGTACCAGTTCCTTCTTACGCATATGCTTCTTCTGATCCTCGGTCAGACGAACCGGTGCAATCGGCACAATCGGAAGTAACAGGCTGTTCAGCTCGTGCAGATCCCAGTTCTCCGCGTCCTGGTCGTCGCTGATGCAGGTATCCACGCAGCCCTCTACCACATCGTTTATCATCTTAAATATCGTTTCCCGCATGTTGGCGCCTTCCAGCACCTTTCTGCGCTCCGCGTAAATAATCTCTCTCTGCTCGTTGTTCACGCGGTCGTACTCGAGAAGATTTTTACGGATACCGAAGTTGTTGTTCTCTATCTTCTTCTGCGCCTTCTCTACCGCAGAGCTTAACATCTTGTGCTCAATCTGCTCGCCTTCCTCGATACCCAGCGAATTAAACATATTGATTAAGCGCTCCGTACCGAACAAACGCATCAAATCATCTTCCAGGGAAATATAAAATCTGGATTCACCCGGGTCACCCTGACGTCCGGCACGTCCCCGGAGCTGGTTGTCAATACGTCTGGATTCGTGGCGTTCCGTACCGATAATCTTTAAGCCGCCCAGTTCCTTTACACCCTCGCCGAGCTTAATATCCGTACCACGTCCCGCCATGTTCGTCGCAATCGTAACCGCCCCCATCTGACCGGCGTCGGCAACAATCTGCGCTTCCATTTCGTGGAACTTTGCATTTAAAACCTTGTGCGGAACATTCCGGCGTCTTAACATATCGCTCAGTTCCTCGGACGCCTCAATGGTAATCGTACCTACCAGTACCGGCTGACCGTTTCTGTTTGCCGCAATAATCTCCTCCACAATCGCGGCAAGCTTCTCCCGGCGGGTCTTATAAACCGCATCGTCTTTATCCACACGGGCAATCGGACGGTTGGTCGGAATCTCCACAACATCCATGCCGTAAATTTCACGGAACTCTTTTTCCTCGGTCAGCGCCGTACCGGTCATACCGCACTTCTTGTCATACTTGTTGAAAAAGTTCTGGAAGGTAATCGTGGCAAGCGTCTTACTCTCGCGCTTTACCTTTACATGCTCCTTTGCCTCAATCGCCTGATGAAGGCCGTCGGAATAACGTCTGCCCGGCATGATACGTCCGGTGAAATCGTCTACAATGAGCACTTCGTCGTTTTGTACCACATAATCCTTATCCCGCGCCATCAGATAATGGGCACGCAGGGCAAGAATAATATTGTGCTGAATCTCCATATTCTCCGGGTCGGCAAGGTTTTCAATCTGGAAGAAGCGCTCTACCTTTGCAACACCTTCTTCCGTCAGGTTTACATTTTTATCTTTTTCGTTGACGATAAAGTCGCCTTCCTCCTGCTGCTCCTCGCCCATGAGAAGGTCCATCTTGGAAAGCTCCTTTTCCGTACCCTTTACAAGCTGTCTTGCCAGAATGTCGCAGGCCTGATACAGGCTGGTGGACTTTCCGCTCTGCCCGGAAATAATCAACGGGGTACGCGCCTCATCAATCAATACGGAGTCTACTTCGTCGATAATCGCATAGTGCAGACCGCGCATTACGAGCTGCTCCTTGTAAATTACCATGTTGTCACGCAGATAGTCAAAGCCGAATTCGTTATTCGTGCCGTAAGTAATATCGCAGGCATAGGCATCTCTGCGCTCGCTGTTATCCATGCTGTTTAAAATACAGCCTACCGTCAGACCGAGAAAACGGAATACCTGCCCCATCCACTCGGAGTCACGTTTTGCAAGATAATCATTGACGGTAACGATATGCACGCCTTCGCCGTCCAGGGCATTTAAGTACGCCGGTAAAAGCTCCGTCTGGGTCTTACCTTCACCGGTACGCATCTCAACAATACGCCCCTGGTGCAGAATAATACCACCCAGTATCTGTACGTCATAATGCCGCTGCCCGAGCACACGCTTTGTCGCCTCACGCACTACCGCGTAAGCCTCCGGCAGCAAAGCGTCCTTGGTTTCGCCTTTGCCCAAACGTTCTTTAAACTCTGGCGTCTTCGCCGCAAGCTGCTCGTCGGATAATACCGATACGGTTTCCTCTAACTGATTTATCTTCTCCAAAATCGGCCGGATAAGCTTTACTTCTCTTTCACTGTGCGTCCCGAACATTTTCTGTATTAAACCCATCTGTCTTCTCCTGATTATATCTATTTTATTGCTTTTCGCCCCATGCGCCTTATCGAAAAGTCACATGAAGTCCATAATAAGATTATTGTAACATTACTTTTCCATTTATTCAACCTTTTCCTTCACTTTTTATACTATCTTTACGAATAAAAACAGGGATAGAGGGTGTCAAAACACATTTTAATGCGAAGTTCCGTAATTGAAAGCAACCTTTTGACACCCTGATTCTGTACGGAAAAACCGCCGCGCGGCTTATGCCGCGCGGCGGTTCACTCAAAAGAAGGGGAACGGTGCGGCCTAGTGCCGCGGGAATCAATACTCCGGTTCAATCAAACCGTACGTATTGCCTTTTCGCTTATACACAACATTGACCTCGTCGGTTTCCGCATTGCGGAATACAAAGAAGTCATGCCCCAGCAGTTCCATCTGCACACAAGCCTCTTCAATATCCATCGGCTTGATTGCAAACTTCTTGGAACGCACAATTTTAATCTCATCCTCGGCGCCGGTTTCCTCTTCAAGGAACATCTGGCTGAGTGCCGTTGCCGACTGCTTCTGGTCTACCAGCTTATTCTTATACTTCCTGAGCTGGCGCTCCAAAACCGCCTCTACCAAATCTATGGACGCGTACATATCGCTGCTTACCTGCTCCGCACGGATAATCGTTCCTTTAATCGGTATGGTAACCTCGATACGCTGTCTGTCCTTTTCCACACTCAGAGTAACATTTACTTCCGTATCCGGTGTAAAATAACGTTCTAACTTGGAGAGCTTATCCACAACCGCCTCTCTCAATCCGTTTGTAACCTCAATGTTTTTTCCGCTTACCGTATAGTTCATATGCCTCAGCTCCTTTTCCTGTTTTTCGTTCTGTCTTACAGAAATGAAGCAGCTCCTTCTCTTCTCCTGCCTCTTGAACAAATTATACCACACTCTCTCCAAAATAACAAGTACAACTTGAAAAGAAATATTATATTGTTTGTTTATTTTTATCTTTTTTTAAATAATATATACCTTTCTCTTACTGTTTAGTATTTACTGGCAATTACAGAGTGCGATTTTATTTTTTCCAAAAACGCCGTAATTAGAAACTCTACTCCATTTTTCTCCGCTTTTTGTGATTTTATCACAAATCCCAAAACAAACTTTCGAACTTGACAAGCCTTTTCCCATACCACACTTGTGGTACTTTTCTGTGCATATTGTGGATAACTTCGTGTATAACTACGTTTCCCGCGTATTTTTTGCCCGTTTTTCTGGGGATAACTTTATTTTTTTCCACAACCTCGTTTTGGGAATTTCTCCCATACTCGTTTTTCACCGGCACCTATTGTGAAGTTTGCACAAAAGACAAGTTGTCAATACCACTTTAAGATTTTTTTATTTTCTTTATTTTCAAAAAACTCTACCAAGGAAACTGATACGGCTTTCGGTGCTGTAACGTCAGGAACGTATACCCCTCCTCCGTAAGCTGTTTCAGAATATCCGGCAGCACCTCTGCCGTCAGATTGCTGCACGGCGAGTCATGTAAGAGAATAATCGGCTGCTCCTGCTCATATACCTCGTCAAAAATGTGCTTTTTAATCGAGTACGCCGTCGGCGTACCCACGGCATCCTCACCGCTTACGTTCCAGTCATATGCCAAAAAGCCGCGCCGTGCCATCTCCTCCCGCAGTTCTTCCCGAATCGACTTTATGTACATGTTGTAGCTGCCGCCCGGAAAACGAAAGATGGCCGGGCACTCTCCGAACGCCTCTACAAAGCGGGACGCCAGTTTATCATAGTCCGCCAGAAACGCATCTACCGAATGATAGATTTTATTGTATTGATGCGTTTCCGTATGCATTCCGAGCATATGCCCTTCCTCTGACGCACGCTTCGCGATTTCAATGCCCTCCTCCGTCAAATTCTCTCCGATTAAAAAGAATGTGGCACAGGCATTGTATTCCGCAAGCGTATCCAGTATTTTTACCGTATTTTTGCTCGGTCCGTCGTCAAATGTCAGAAACACTACCTTTTCCGGAAGTTCCTCCTCCGGCACCTTCCCCTTTGCATACAAATACGGGTAGGCTTCCGTCTTGCTGACGATGTCTTCCTCCCGCTTTTTTCTTTCTGTTCCCTGCCCGTCCGTTTCTGCCGCCGTATTCTCCGCCAGTACATTTTCCAAAAGTTGTTCCGTTTCCGTTACCGCCAGGTCCCGGCTTTTCGTTTTCCGCAGTCCCTGTACCGCCATGTTTGCAAGCAACAGTGCCATCACTAAAGTTGCACCGCGTACCAGTCTTCGTTTCAGCATAAAAATGCCCCGCCGCGCTTTGTTATTTCATCTTATGCGCGGCAGGGCCGTCCTCTGAACAGCGGATATTAAGTTACGAAAAGTTTCTATCCGGCACCGCTGTTTTGCATTACATCTCTTTCAAATAGGTTTCGTAGCCGACGCGCTCAATCTTTTCCTTCTTTTTCTCAACACCGGCCTTTAATTCTTCTTTGTACGCTTCGATTTTCGCAAGCAGGGTATCGTCCGAAACCGCTAACATCTTTGCCGCAAGAATACCGGCATTCTGTGCGCCGTCGATTGCCACCGTCGCTACCGGGATGCCGGACGGCATCTGTACGATGGAATACAGAGAATCCACACCGCTTAAGGTCTTTGTATGAATCGGTACGCCGATGACCGGAAGCGGGAAAATAGCCGCGCACATTCCCGGAAGATGCGCCGCACCGCCTGCGCCCGCAATAATCACCTTAAAGCCCTTTTCCTTCGCCGTCTTCGCATAATCAAAGAACGTATCCGGCATACGGTGTGCGGAAATTACCGTAACCTCGTAAGAAATTCCAAACTTGTCCAACATCTGCGCGGCTTTGCTCATTACCGGCAAATCCGAATCACTGCCCATTACAATTCCAACCTGTGCCATTTGTTTCCGCCTTTCTCATTTTGTTTTTTCCTATGGTAGCATACCCTTTTTAAAAATGCAACTAATTTTCCAGCGCCTCGTTTAACAGTTCCGTTCCCTTCAGCACAAAACGACCGTCTTTCACAATCGCAATCTTTGTTCCGTCCGCACAGAGCGCCGTAATCTCTCCCAGTTCGTCATACGGTATCGTGATATCCGTATGACATTGAAAGTACGCCTTCTCCGGCGCAGTCTTACGAAGTGCCGAGCACTCGTTTTCCCTCGCTACAATTTCCTTGCCGTCCGGATTGTAGACCTTGTGATCCTCGCTGTGGGAATAGCATGTATCCCCTATCGCAAAATGCGGACCGGTTTTCTCCGCAATCAGAATCGGCAGCACTTCCGCAATATGATACTTCTTTCCCATCGTATAGGCCACGGTATTGGTACCGATGGCAAACTCGCCGAGCGGAAGCCAGTCACGGTTTTTCAAAAGATTTTCGCGGATAAACCGCTCGTTTTCCTCTTTCGAAGCATAGTTTTCGCAGGAGTACCCCACAGTTTTGCCGTCCGCAAAAACAATCTCCAGATTCTTATATTCCGTACTGCCCAGAAAAACACCGGAAACATGAAGCGTGCCGTTCGTGCCGGCAAGCACCGGAGAGGTAAACACCTCCCCCGCCGGAATATTGACGTCGGCGGTACAGTTTTCAAAAATCGTTTCCTTTTCCGGGTCGTTCAGCCTCCAAAGCTGCACCGTAATATCCGTGCGGTTCTCCCCTCTGCCGGTCACACGAACTGCCTGCGCCCTGTCCAGGGCGTCAATCATACATTGCTGCACCTTGCGGTAGACTTCATTGTCCAGACGATTTACGCGAAGCGTTTCTTCAAAAATCTCCGGGAACTTTTCCCCGATCGACGGCAGCGGATAAGCCACAATCGTAAAGGAGGTCTTATCCGACGGAATATACTGCTCCGCCAGTTCTCCCGCTCTGCCCATAAACTCCACCTTCAGCCGCTGCTGCCGTTTGTCAAGCCGAATTGCTTCTTTGGCGTTTACCGGCAACGGCAGCCGTTCCCCGAACGTTTCCTGCACCAACGGTCCCGCATAACGCGCCAGTTGTTCCTTTTTCTCCTCATACACACGACGCAGCGCCGTTTCCTTCCGCAGATACCACTGCTTATCCGCAAGCAGGCCTTCGTCGTTGCGGTGGTCGTAATCATACTGAAGGTTCACGTTCGTTACCGTATACCCCGCTTTTCTGGCATGCCGTCCGCCCGCAGGCGTGCGTACCGCCGTTACCGAAAGTCCCTCCTGTTCCAGTAGAGAAATGACCTCCTTCATAATGCGTTCAAAACCGATGGCATAGCGCAGCCCTACTGCCTGCCCTTTGGTTAACGGCACGCGCATCACCTGGAACCCGCGCAGATAGCCGCCTACAACATTTTCTGCCGCCGCCCGGATTTTTTCCTCGGAAAGACCGTTTAGAAACTCCGCCACCCCGAACTCGTTTTCCGTAATATACTCGCCGTAGCGGTACAGATAGCGCAAATCCGAACCGTCCGCCTCCAGAATAATATCCTTCGCAAAGGTATAGCCGGTATCAAACTGTTCCCGTATCCTCCACTCCGCAAACAACTCCGCATTGTCCGTTTCAAAGGAATACAACGCCTCGCGGCACTCCTTAAAGGTGTATTCGCAAAAGTCCTCAAAATAATTGTACAGCTCAATAAAAAGCTCCGCCGTCATGACAACCGACAGCCGGTTGCCCTCCGCCGCATAAAATATCTGGTTGTTGAGCTTCGCGGCAAGGTAGGAAAGCAGCCTGCCGTACTTCTTTCCGAACAGCTTTCCCGTATAAACCGGATTGGAAAAACTCCCGACATAGCCCGCCGGAAGCACCTCTGCATAAAGCTCGTCAAACAGTTCTTTGTACTGCTCCATAGAATACCCCGAAAGCCCGCCGCCGCTTACCTTTTCCGCATAAGAAAAAACGGAGAGAAGCTTTTTTGCCTGTGCTGCAAAATAGGCCCGAAACTCCTCCGGTACGGTCTGCTCCGTTAACATCAGTCTAAGCCGCTCCGTACAAAGCTGCCATCTTTCTCCGATTTCCTCCCACTCTTCTTCCCAATTTTCCTTCCAATCTTCCATACTGCTTCCTTTCCTTTAAAAACGTATTCCCGTGATATAAAGACAAAACAGCAAAACAAACAACCCGCCTGACGACAAAAGCCCCGCAAACGGCAGTTTCGTGTATACGTCCCGTTCCCTCAGTCCCTGTAAGGAGAGGCAGAACGCAACCGCACAGACCACGGCAACCGCCAGACCGATAACGCCGATAAAATTTCCCGCCGCACCGCCTGCCGCGGCGGATATGATACAAAGAACAAGAAAGGTAAGAACACAGAGCATTGCCAGCACAAACCCGGCCGTTCCTTTTCCGGAACGTCTTCTGCTGTGAAAATGCATACTGTCCCGCTCCCGGCGGCGGGAAAAGAATCCGTCCTTCATCGCTTTCCATTCCTCCTTCCGAAAATCAGAAAATAACACCAGTATCCCAAAATACCGCCAAGCGTATTCAGAATCAAATCATCTACGTCAAACGCACCGGTTCTCGTAATAAGCTGAATCGTTTCTGCGGAAAGACTTAACAAAAACGTTTTCAAGAAAACCTTTACGGTATTCTGCCTGCGCTCCGAAACCAGCGGAAGCAGCCACCCGAAGGGCATAAATGCCGCGATATTTCCGCCGATATTGATTAGCACATAGGAATACCCAACCTTGTCGATGTAGGTGAGTCCCCGCCGGATTTCCAAAAACGGTTTCAGATTATACCGATACCCCATTTCCTCCGTCCGCCCGTAGCTGCTGCTGAAAAAGAGCAGATAGGCCAGCAGCAGAAGATAGGCCAGAAATACCAGAATCGCAACAATGCGAACCGTTTCTTTTTTTCTTTCCACCGCATACCTCCTCCTTTCTTTTTGTCTTTCGCTAATACCGGCTGCCGTGGCAGACAAGATAAATAATCTGATACCGTTTCGACGCTTCCCGAAGGAAATCCAGAGCGCGCTTTAACTTTTCTTCATCCAGATTGACAAAAGGGTCGTCTAAAATCAAAAACGGCTGTTCCTCCGCAAAGAGCGCGTCCACCAGGGCAAACCGCATACAAAGCCCCAGCAAATCCCGCACTCCCGTGCTGAAATACCCCAGTTCTTTTCCTTCGCCGTATGCCGACACCCGGATATCCAGATTCGTATCGACATCCATGCCGCCGAAACGCTCCCCCGCATTTTTTTCAAAATCCGCCCCGCCAAGCAGGGTCAGATACTTCTGAAAGCTCTGCATCAGTCCCTTCATGTAACGGGAAGAAAAACGCTCCTTTGCCGTCTTTAAGCACTTCATGGTTTCCGTAACGAAAAAGTGCTCCCGCTTCCTTGTATCAAGCTCTCCGTTCAACTGTAAAAGCTTTTCCTCGTATTCCGTGCGCCCTTCGGCTTCCTCCTCAAAGGCTTCCGCCCGGTCGCGGCAGTCCCGTTCCTCCGCGTCCAGCAAGGCAATCCGCTCCGTAATTTCCCGTTCCTTTCTCTGCAATTCCGCAAAGCCGACTTCCGGCGGCGTCAGATGACAGAACTCCTCCGGCGGATTCTCCCGCTCAAATTGTACCCGCTTTTCGGAGGCTTCTGCAAGTTCTTCCGAAAATCTCAGAAAATCTCTGGTACGGTTCTCCAGCAGAGAAAGCCCGGCCGCAATCTCTTCCCCCTCCATGCCGTGTTTTCGCAACAGCTGTTCGCTGCGGGAAAGGAGTTCCCGTTTCCGCTCCAGACACCGCGCGTAATTCTCACTTTTTTCCGAAAGCTGTCGGTACTCCCGCACACGGTCGGACAAAAGATAAAGTGCCTCCGTCATATCCGCACCTTCTTCCTTGCCGCACTGTTTGAGAAGCGCTCTGCCCCGTTCTCCCTGTTTTTCACAGACTTCTAACTCAAACAGTGCCTCCCGCTTTTGCTCTGCCGCCTCATACTGCTTCTTTTTCCGGCGTGCTGCCGCCGCAAGTGCAAAGCCGCCGCCCGCTGCCGTCAGAGCAGCGCCCAGTGCAAAACACAGCGGCAATTTTGACATTCCCGGTTTCTGACCGTCTGTCCCCGTGTTCTCCTGTGCTCCGGAAACAGCCGTTTCGATCAAACCGTGTCCGCCCGCTGCCCCGGAAGCGCTCACAACCGCGCCTATTCCGAGGACCGCCGCCGTAAGAAAAAGCACAACCGCCCAAAGCATGCAGACCTTCCGCGCCTTTCCCGCGCTCTGTTCCTCCTGCTTGGCCTGCCCGCACAGCGCCTTTGCTTTAGCCGACTGCTCTTTATTTTCCTTTTCCCTTTGCAGGCACTCCTGCACTGCTTCCGTCTGCGGTGCGCCGTAAGGAAAGGCCTCACGCAGAGCAGTCAGGCGCGTCCGTTCCCGTTCCTCCATCCGGTAGGAACGCAGTTCGCCGGACAATGCCGCCGCTTCCTCTGCATCCCGCCTGCACTGCTGTAATACTTCCAGCTCCGGCATCTCTGCCCGAAACAGGCCTTTTATGCCTTCTTGCTGCTGTCGTAACCGTTCTTCCCGCTGGCAAAGCTCTCCGTAATGCCGCTTTTTTGCAAGCAGTGCTTCATAGCCTGCCGCCGCTTCCAGTCTGCTCCGGCATTCCGTAAGCGCCTTCCCGCATTCTCTCTTTTCCGCTGCCAGCTTCCGTTCCTTTTCCCGCCACGGCTTCGCGTTCTCCTCTTTCCGGCGGCAGTTTTCCAGATGTGCCTCCGCATCCGAAATACTGCGGTTCAATTCCGCCACATAGCCCTTTTCATCCTTCTGGCGGTCGGGGATATACTTTTTCCTTAACTCGTCCAACTCCTGGTACGCTTTATCGAAATTACCGCTTTCCTCGTCCCCTTCCGCAATCCGTCCGAGCTTTCTGCCGATACTGTCGTTCATGCCGCTGCCGGATATTTTGTTCTGCGGAAGGTAGGTACTGCGGGAATAAGCTTCCTTGTCCAGTCCGAATAATTCCTTGCCAAGCTCTGACGAAAAATCCCCGGACTCTAAATTGGTAGCAAGATCAACCAGCCGGAACGTATCATCGGCTTCTTTCGCACCAAAGGTACGCTCTGCCCTGTATTCCTTTCCATTTGCCTCAAAAATCAGATAGCCGCCCATTTTGCCGCCCTGCCACGGCTTATATTTACGCCGTTCCGCATCCTCTAACTTCGTCCGGCTGCCCGCCGACGGCATCCCGTAAAGCATGGCGCGGACAAAGGCCGCAAAGGTACTCTTTCCCCAGCCGTTTTCCTTGCAGATTACCGTAAGCCCCTCGGTAAAATCAAAGGTAACGTCCTGCAATTTCCCGAAACTGCCGATATAACATTGCTTTAAAAGCATGCCTCCGCCCCCTCTCCCTCTAAGGCGCGCACGCCGATTTCCAGAATCATGCGTTTTTCTTCCTCCGTATAATTCTGCTCCATGACATAACGAATAAACTCACCGCGCAGGGAGATATCATTCTCATAATCCTCCGGCCGTATGGCAAGTCCCACTTCTCTGTCATTGATTTTAAACGCAAAAAAGCCGTCTTCAAAACGTCTTGTCAGATACTGCAAATCCCGCTCCGCATTCAGACCGACCTTTCCGGTCAGTGTCACCTTTACCAAATCCTCTTTCGGGATATCCCGCAAAGCCTCACGGATTTTGGATTCTACTCCTGTCGTACTCTCTGTGCCCGAAATATCCGTAACCACCTCATGCACCGTGCGTGCCGCAAACGGTACAAAGGTATGGGTTACCTTCCCATCCTCGATTTCCAGCCAGACAAAGCCCTTTTCCCCGCACTCATCAAAGCCGCGCCCTTCCAGACAGCCACAGTAGCAATACACGCCTCTGGTATCCAGCGCCTCGCAACGGTACGAATGGATATGGCCTAACGCCAGATAATCTATATTTTTATTTTTCAGTGCCGAAAGGTTTATCGTTTCCGCCTTGTCCGCCGAACGGTACTTCTCCGTCTGTCCGTGCAGAAGCACCAGATTGCAGTCGTTCCGGTTTAACACAAGCGAATCATACAGCTCCGCCTCGTTTCCTTCCGCAAACTCCGCTCCGGCAATGACCGCCTCCTTATACCGGTAATAGGTCCATTCCGTTCCGAACAGCTTCAGATTTGCCGGACGTTCCTCCCAGCTTTCCAAAAAATTTTCACTGTCATGGTTTCCTTTCAGGTACAGAAAATCAAGGCAAGGGAAACGCAATATCGTTTCCCTTACCATATTCTGCGTCCGTTTGGTTACGGAACTGCCGTCAAACAAATCCCCGGCAATCAGAACCGCGTCCGCGCCGTGTTCTCCGGCATATTCCACCATCCGCACAAAGCTAAGCAGCAGTTCGCTTTTTCGCTGCTTTTTCTTTGCGCCGTCTAAATTCGTACTCAATGCGGAATCCAAATGCAAATCTCCACAATGCAGTAATTTCATTACAATACCCCCGCTAAACTGCTCATAATGCTCCCGATCAAAGCAAAGCACAAAATCAGAACAAGTCCGGTATAAATAAGCGTTGCCCTTGCCCAGTTCTTTCTTGCATCGTTAATCTGAGACGCAAACGCCCAGTAAAACAAAATCACCAGATATGCAATCGAGCCTACCATCGGAACGAACGGCAACAGCATTACCCCAAGAAACAGCCACGTCGAAACCCGCTGCCCACTCAGAGCCTTTCCTTTTCCCTCCGTATTTACTTCCTCGCGGTACTCTGCCGTACCGAATGCGGTATAACGGGAACCCGCTTCCGACGAATTTCCCTCCGGGGAACCGTTTTGAGCCGCCGGTGCCCTCCAACCGTTCTCTCCATATTGATGAAAAGAACTTCCGCAATAATCGCAGTAATTTGCTTCCGGATTCATTGCCTCTCTGCCACATACCATACAACGCATTTTCATTCCACCTTTCCTTTATCGCAAGTTAATGTAATACGATAATTAACAATAATGTCTTCATCCTATGCCTTCTCTGCCGCCTTCCGTTCCCATAACTGCACCAGGAGGTTCCCGGTGATAATCGCACAAGACACGCCCTCTGCAAAGCCGCCCATACCCACAGAACCGGAGGCCTCTCCGATGATTTGACCGGTCAGCACCTTATCTCTTTCATCATATCACATCGCAGACTAAAAAGAAACGAAAAATTACAAAACCAAAAAATTTCTGCCCCGCAACAAAACAGCGTGTACCGCAGTCTTACAGTACACGCTGTTTCGTTTCATTCCTATTTGTCAGGCATCCCGATGCAGATACTTTTCCCTTGTAGCCATTCCGCCCCGGATATGCCGTTCCGATTTATTTACATCCAGTACCTCTCTCGTCGCTTCCGCCAGATTTTTATTTATCCTGGGCAGACGCTCCGTTACATCCTTATGTACCGTACTCTTGCTTATCCCGAACGCTTTTGCCGTTTCCCTGACCGTTGCCTTGTGTTCCACTATGTACTTGGCAATCTCCACTGCCCGTTCTTCGATACAAACATCCAAACGAATTACCCCTCATGCAGGCTTTTTTACAGTGTATGAAGAGGGAAGGGGAAATATTACCGGGGCGTTGTCAGAAAACCGAAACGAAGTACAACAAATGGCCAACACCAACTCAGGGGAATACTTTAAGGGTTCTACTGATGAAAAGAGCTTTCAGTTTGCGGGCACCCTGCAATAGGTCAACGGTATTTCTGGCAAAGCGTGAAATATCCTTTACCACAACCATATCGAATAAGCCCTTTTCTTCGTCCGACTGTCAAAGATGGGAGTATACCATGCGAAAGGCAGGTTTGCAATTTTATTTTTCCCGCATCTGATATTCCGTATCTTCCTCCATCATTGTTAACATCACGTCAACCAAAGAAGGCTCCAGCTGTGTCCCCTTAATTTTCGCCATCTCCTTTCGCACTACCTCCTGCGGAAGTACATCACGATAAGAACGCTTTGAAGTCATGGCGTCATAGGTATCCGCCACACTGATAATTCTTGCCGCCTCCGGAATTTCATCTCCTTTCAGCTTGTCCGGATAACCGCTGCCATCATATCGCTCATGATGCCATCTGGCTCCCACGCTAAGCTCCGGCAATTCGGAAATATTTTTAAGAATATCACTGCCAATTACAGGATGAGACTCCATAATCTGATATTCCTCATCCGTTAATGCAGTCGGCTTATTGATAATCTCATCCGGTATTCCGATTTTTCCGATATCATGCAGAAGACCCATATAATAGATATCCTCCTGCTCCTTCTCACTCTTGCCGATACGCTTTGCAATTTCTCTTGCATATTCTCCCACACGGGTTGAGTGTCCGTTTGTATATTTGTCCTTTGCGTCGATGGTTCCTGCCAGTGTTCGCATAATCTGTAACGACATGCGCTCTACCTTTCGCCTTCTCTCTTCCGCATGAAAGGTCTGTCGTTCAACCTCCTGCTGCAAATACTTCTGCAAACGGTCAAGCTCTAAAATACGATTGACTCGCTGTATCATAATATCTGCAACAAACGGTTTTGTGATAAAATCAAGTGCACCTTCCTTAAATCCTCTTACCTCTGTATCCCTGTCAGCATCTGCCGTCAGTAAAATCACCGGAATTTCTCTGAAGCGTTCCTTTTCCTTTAGCCTCCTCATAATCTCAAAGCCATCCATCCCCGGCATATGTAAATCTAAAAGCAGCAGATCCGGAATCTCTCTCTCTAAAAACTGCAATGCCTTTTCTCCGGAATCCACACAGTCAATTCTGAATTGTCCCGTTAACATTTTTTCAGCCACGCGCAGGTTCATCGCATCATCATCTACCACCAGAATGTGTGGCAGTGCTTTTTCTGCTGTTATCGTTGTCTCTGCACAATCCACCGGTTTCAAGACAACAGACTGTATCCGAAACAGTAAGGTGCAGTATGCATCCATCGTACTCTCGTGGTGTTCTTTAATAAATTCAATGTCACTTTGCTTCGCTGCCATTTCCAACGCCTTAGCCTGCTCGGAAACATCCACTGCACCAATGGAAAGAGAAGTACTTTTCAATGCATGTACAAGAATTCGGTAATTCTCCCAATCCTCCTTCTGATAAGCCTCCCTGATACTATCCAGCTTCTGATTATCCAGATACGCAAGCAACATTTCCCGGTAAAACTCCTCGCTGTTACAGCAATAGGAAAGACCGGTAGTCGTATCTAACACTCCGGCAAGTCTGTCAATAAACGTAGCTTCTCCGTTCGCAGACACATCTTCACCTTGTTTTTCTCCCGTACTATCAGCCGTATTCGTCTTACTCTCTACCAGCTGCTCCGGCAGATAGGACCGAAGCATCCGCATGAGCTCTCTGCTAAGAATCGGTTTTGAAAGATAATCTGTAAAGCCTGCCTCCAGATACATCTCCTTCTCTCCCGCTACCGCATTCGCAGTCAACACAATCACAGGCGTCTCCGGACAAAGCTTCTGCTCCTTTATTGCCTTCAGTGCTTCAATTCCATCCATCACAGGCATCATGTGATCCATAAAAATGACATGATACGACTGCTTTTTTAACATTTCCAAAGCTTCCGCACCATTCTTTGCGGTATCAATCGAAATCTTTGTTCCTCTTAAGATGCCACAGAACAAATCGAGATTCATGGCATTATCGTCCACAGCCAGAACCTTCGCCTTAGGTGCAACAAACTCCTCCTCTTGTTTTGGCTGAAGAAACAACTCCCTGCCATTTTCCCACTCTGTTTTTCCGATTGGTACATTCTCGATAATCGTCTGTTCGATTTCAAAGGAAAACCTGCTTCCCTTTTCCGGTTCACTTTCTATCTGAAAGGTTCCGCCCATCAATCGGAGCAAACGGGTCACAATCGTAAAACCAAGTCCGATTCCCTGAATATCCCTTGTTTTCTTTGGATCAAAGCGGGAAAAAGATTCCGAAATCCGCTCCACATCCTCTTTTTTCATGCCGATTCCGCTATCGGCAACCGACACCTTCAACAATCCGCAGGTATCGTTTCTCTGTTCCCACGCCACCTGAAACTCCACGAAACCTTCCATTGTATACTTAACTGCATTTGAAAGAAGATTGGTTACGACCTGGGACAGGCGCACTACATCTCCGGAAAGCATTTTAGGCAACCGTTCGTCAATCGAGAGTCTGACTTCCAGGTTCTTCTGCAGCGCATTATGCTCTACATAAACGATGGTATCCTGCAAAAAGGATAACATATAGTACGGCGTCCGGTTTAACTTCAATTCACCCTTGTCAATATTGGTAAAATCAAGAATATCATTCACAATGGAAAGTAAGGTTTTTCCCGCCGCCTGCACATTCATGGCATATTCTGCAGTTGAACTTTCCTGTGTTTCTTTCATAATGAACTCATTATATCCGAGAATTGCATTAATCGGCGTTCGTACCTCATGGGACATATTGGCAAGAAACGCGGACTTTGCACGGTTGGCTTCCTGTGCAACTTCCTTTGCCGTTTCCGCTTCCTCTCTGGCAAGTCTGAGCTCTTCAATGGTCTGTATCAGCTTCTGATAATCCGGAGTTTCCATGGTAAACATAATCATCAAAAGCCCCAATGCCGCAGTAAACTGTGCTAAAAGAACATTTTGGAAAAACAGCATCTGAAGCACCGGTCCCGAAAATAAAAGCAGCAAATAAATCGTAATCGATATTTTTTGCCAATTCCGGAAGCTTTTGAAATTGCATAACACAACCACTGCGGTACAAATGATAAAATAATACGGAACAAAGTAAACCAGAAGATAAACCGGACCGTGGATATAGGCACCTTCTGCAGAAAACGAAAAAACGCAGCCGGTAAACAGATTTATGATAAGTAACAGAAAAAAGCCTGCAAGTATCAGCCGATTTATCTGGGTTAATAAACCTTCCTTCCGTCTTTTGCATATATAAAATCTGGTATAACACATAAGCTGATAGCCCGAAAGAACGCCTAAGAAAAAGTACAGCGTATTGAACAAAACATTCGCCCATACGGGAACAAGCGATGCATAACTGATGGTAACCACCGTCAAAATATCCATCACATTTGTGCACAACACAAATAACGTCAGCTTCAGAAATTCTTTATTCAAACTTGATTTTGTATTATACTGCAATCTCATAAAACACAATAAAACAATCAGTAAGATTGTAGCAGACAACTCAAAATAGACATTATATATAAGTGACATATTGCGCTCCTATCCGGAGAGTTTTCTAAATTCCACTCTCGCTCGTACTCTCATGCCTTCAGTATTGTTTTAACCGGTCTGTTAATGCAATGTATTCCTCCATCACTTCCTTATGATGTGAACGGAGATAATCCACATTTCCCTCTTTTGCCGCCATTTCCAGGGCTTTTGCCTCTTCCGATAAATGCTCCGCACCAATTGTCAGAGAGGTACTCTTTAATGCATGTACGGTAATTCTGTAATTTTCCCAATCTTCTTTTTCAAAGCACTGCTGCAGCCTGGGTGCTTTATCTTCCTGCACATAATCATGAAGCATTTCCATATAAAAATCTTCCGAGTTCATACAATAGGAAAGCCCTGTCTGTACATTGAGTCCATCGATATCGTTCAGCTTCTGTATACTGCCTTCATCCTTCTGCCCTTTTGCATCCTTCGATTCCATCTGCATTTCATCGCTTTGAACTGCACTTTCCTTCGCTTCTTCGATTCGCTCCTTTGGCAAATACTTTAACAGCATTTCCAACAGCTCGGTTTCCTGAATCGGCTTTGTCAGATAGTCTGTAAAGCCTACCTCCATATATTCCTCTTTTGCTCCTAAAATCGCATTGGCTGTCAGCATAATCACCGGAGTTTTCCTGTTCGGATTATCGGCAATCCGTTTCATATTCTCCAGAGTCTCAATACCATCCATCTCCGGCATCATGTGATCTAAGAAAACAATATCGTATTGCTTTGCTTTTACACATTCCAGACATTCCTTTCCGCTGACTGCCGTATCAATCTGTATTTTCGTTTCCTTCAGAAGCCCCTTTACAACCTTTAAATTCATTTCCACATCATCCACTACCAGAATCTTTGCTTCCGGAGCCAAAAAAGACAATGTGTTATCCTCCGCTGCATTCAAAAACTGCTGATACCGTTTTTCAAAATCACCGATTGGTCCGGAATCCGATACCTTCTGCGGTATCTTTACCGTAAAGCAGGAGCCCTTTCCGTATACACTTTCTACCGATATTTCTCCGCCCATCAAATCTACCAGATTCTTCGTAAGATTGAGTCCCAAGCCGGTTCCTTCAATATTCCGGTTACGCTTTTCTTCAATACGGGTGAAAGACTCAAACAGCTTGGCCGAATCCTCTTCCTTTATCCCAATTCCCGTATCCCTGACTGCCGCAATCAGAATGATTTCATTCTTCGTTTTCTCTTCATAATCCAGTGTGAGAACAATCTTCCCTTCCTTTGTATACTTTGTTGCATTGGATAAGAAGTTATTAATCACCTGTCTTACTCTGACTTCATCACCGTATAAGCCGGCAGGAAGACTCCGATTAATCTCCATTTCGAACTCAATCGGCTTGTTTTCTATTCTGGCTTTTGTCATATTATAACAGTCGTTTAATACCGAAAAAAGCTCGTATTTCACAGGAATAATCTCTAATTTGCCGGATTCGATCTTAGAAATATCCAAAATATCATTCACAATGGAAAGCAGTGACTGTCCGGCGCTTTGGATATTTTTCGCATATTCCCTTAAGTTGTCATCGCTGCATTCCTTTAAAATCATAGCATTCATACCAAGAATACCGTTAATCGGCGTACGTATTTCATGAGACATATTGGCAAGAAAATGGCTCTTTGCTTCACTGGCCTGAACCAACTCGGCTAACATTGCCTTCTCCTTTGTCAAATCGTATACAAAGCAGACGATACAATAAGGCTCTTTATAAAAATCAGTTGCAACGGAAAAATTCAGAGAACAACTGATCCCGCCGTTTACAGATACCAACTCCGCCACACCTGTATTTTCCCGCAAAACGGTGTCACGAAGACTCTCTGCTTCCGCATGGCTTATCTGAAACAACTCGGTAATCCCCGGATTTACCAGATTTTCTATCTGAAACAACTTCTTGCCATATCCATTTGCAAGAATCAAGTGAAATCTTTCATTAAAAATGAGAATTGCAGTGCTTCTTGATTCGTAAATGTAATGACTCAGATTCTCCACCGAAATATTAAATGCATTGAATTTTGTAGCGCAAAACCACGTTACCATATACGTGATAAACATACCAAACGAAGACCCCGGAAAGGAGGGCTTCCCAAGCAGCGGGAGTATTGTATCCGGGATACAGAAAACCAAAATGGCAATATTCGATAAAATCAGTGCATCAATAAAGCTGTTCTGACGCTTCGGCTTATCCTGCCGTTTCCAGACAATCGCCATCGTAATCAAAGCAATCGCAACCGCCACTAAAAAAATATTATGAAACCATCTTCCAAAACTATTTGTTACATAGAATCGCATTCTGTCAGCAACACGCACAAAAATAAGTGTATCCGGCAGCAACACATCAAAAACGGAAAAAGCGCAAAACGCAACAGACAATACGACAAACAGCTTCTTCGGTACCTTGATATTATAAGCTACCATAATCACTTCTGCCGTCATATAGCCGACTACACCAATCAGACCAACGATACGAAATAGAGCTGCCTGCTCCGTACTTCTGACAAACCCCATAATTCCGTAACCGCCGCTCCACAGTGCGCCAAAAAAACCCATTAACAGCATGAAATAACGAAATACTGAGTTCTTTTCCCGCAAAAAATAACTTATTCCGCAAGTCAAAACAATCGTGGCGCACACGACAGAAAGGCAATTTACAAATATACCCATTTTGTTTCCTCCGTCTTGCATACAACTCTACATAATAATTATAAAGAAAGATTCCCGGCAAATCAACCATATTTTTTATGTTGTTTAGGGCAGCAAACGCATAAAAATAACGGTAAAGCTCTATGTATTCTTCTTCGTTTGCCCCTTTCGTCAAAACTGCCGCTCCATACGAAGGGAAATCACTTTTTTCCTATCCATCCTGTACTCACCTCACGCTTCGCCTTCTCATCTTTTTATACAAATATAAAAAGGCCCCTCCCGCAATTCCTTGCAATCAGAGCCTTTTCCTTACTTCCTATATTCCCTGATCCGGAATATTATTTCATCAGCCTCCCGCCGCAGGAGTAGGCGTCGGAGTCGACGTTGGTGTTGGTGTTGACGTAGGCGCCGGCGTAGGCGATGGAGCCGGAGTCGGCGTAGGAGTAGGCGCCGTCGTCACGGTAGGATCCTTTGTAATCTTGCCGCTGCTCTTACTTACCGCCTCGGCATACTCGCCGCTGGCCGATGTATTGGAAATTACTACCCGGATATAGTATCCGATATCGCTTTCTTTAATCGTATATTTACTGTTTGCATAGCCGACGCCGGACGCAATCTCCGTATACGTTCCGTTAATCGTGTCGCAGCGTTCCCAGGTATACTTGATATCGCCCGAAATCGCATTATTGCTGGTTACCGCGCTGATTACACCGCCCGGATACAGGGAAGTGCTGGAGATTCCCGCGTAGGTTACCTTATCATATTGAATCTGGTACGGATATTTCTCATAATTTGACGGAAGCTCCGACTTGCTCTCCGCCGCTACCCGGAAAATCAGATACTTTCCCGGAAGCGCCTTTGTATAGCTTACCTTCACCGTCTTTGCCGCTTTTAAGCTGCTCCACTTCAGCCCGCTTAACTCCTCCGGCGTCAGCCCGTCCGGATCGTCTACAACCGCATACTGGTAATTCACCGGATTCATGGTTGTCGTGTTATTCGTAAGTACAATCCCGCTCGTTCCGTTCTTTGTATTCTGATATACAAGGGTAATATCTTTTGTGATATCCGGTTTTTCCTTCGCAAACGGAACCAATACCTCCGTCATCTTGGAAGCGGCCTTACGCTCTCCCGCCGCCGTCCGCACATAAACATAAATCCCCGTAATTTCTCCGCCTTCATTGGTTTCATATTGGTATTTGCCCGGATTTGCCGTAATTAACGTTTCGTCAATCTTCGCATTCGCTGCCACGCCAAGCACCAACGGCACCGCAACGGAAGAAACTCTTTGATTGGTCGTCGGCAGAACGTCAAAGTCTACTACCGGAACCGATACCGCGTCGTTCGTGGAAGTCTTTGCATAAACCGGCACCAGATTCCAATCCGTCTTATTCAGCGAATACTCCATTCCGTTTCGGATGGAAAGCGACATCGCCGCATTATTTACATTCACCGTCGGCGCAACCGCCGTTTTCTGCAAAAAGACCTTCGCCTCCGAGCTGTAACGCTTCCCGCTCACGCCGTCCGCCGTATCCGCGTCGTTTACAGGCTTAATTCTGAAATACAGCGTAGCGCCCTTCGCATTCATTTGTGCAAGATTCAGCTTTTCAAAAGGCTGCCAGTTCCCGGTAGTGCCTTTTTTCCACTCAATCTTATCCACGTCAAAAAACGCGGTTTCCGCGCCGCCCTGTTTTGTAAAGAAGATAATGTAGCCCGTTTCGCTTGAAAAATTCGGGTAATTCTTGTAGACCTGCTTCCAGGTATCGATATCCACCACATCCGTCGCGGAAATATCTCCGACAAAATCCGCGGAGAGCTTTTCCTCCGCATCAATGTACCGCGCCGTAACGAGAGAATCTTTATCCCCTTTCAGATAAATACGCGTCGTAATCCCCGGCTTGATCCATGAAATATCAAACACCGCCTTGCCGTCGGCGCCGACCGGCATGGACTCCCAGGTAGACGCGTTCGGGTTATCGGAGTAATAAATCACCTGGTTACCGCCGCCCGTCACTTCCATGACTTCGTATTCGTAATTTACCTTAATGGCCGAGTCCGGCAGCATCGTTGCGTTTCCTGCTGCCTCTGCACCTTCTGCTTTGCACAAAAGCGGCAAGGTCAATGCTCCGAGCAAAACAGCAAGGCTTCTGATTGCTTTCTTCATCACAGGTCCCTCCTTTACTTTTTCTTATCCATAAAAAACGATTGGTCGGCAACTGCCCCCGACATATTTTTATAGTAGCTGCTGACCGTCTGGCTGCTCCGCTTGAAATTTTTAATTTCCTGCTTTTTCTCCCGCAGGCAGATTTCCAGACGCGCTTTATTTTGTTCTTCCAGCGAACAAAGCGCGGCGCCTTTTTCCAGCACCGTCTTTATCTTCTGCTGCAACGCCCGGATTCGCGGCTCAAACGCCTTCTTATAGTCCTCCATCACCGGCTTTATTTTGGCAAAAACAGCCTCAAAGCCTGCATCGAAGTCTGCGATTTTCCGGATATACGGCTCTTTTTTATCCATAAGCTCCGTAAATTCTTCCATGGAGAATTTCTCGCCGGACAAAACGGCTTCCTGCTCTTTGGTTAAGCCAAGAAGCGCATCTAAAAGCTGCTCCTTCTTTTGTATCGTATCCTCCAGTAGCTTAAAACAAGTGGAAAACTCCTGTGCCTCCAATATCATCCCTCCGCCGGTCTGTTTCCAAGACCTTTCTAATGCGCAAAAACAGCCGTACCGCATCGTCCGGCTGTTCTGCCTGTTTCTATGTCCTTACTTCACATACAAATTATTTTTCCGCATAACCTCTTTCCAAAGGTCCCGCATATTTCTAATCTGACCCAGTGCTTCTTCTAACAGGTCTTTATCCTTCTTGATATTTGCCTGCACCAAAAGACCGTAGATGTACTCATAGATGACATCGAAATCCTTTGCGGTTGCATACTTAAAATCCAGTGTGGAACGGAATTCCGTAATGATATTCTGCACCTTGATAATGTAGGCGCTTGCCTTTTCATAATCCGACTTTTCCAGACCGAGCATCGCAATATTACAAAACTTAATCGCTCCGTCATACAACATCAATGTCAATTCTGCCGGTGATGCTGTGTTGATTTTTGTTCCCTGATATAAACTCGCTGCATTTGTTGGTGGCATACGCAATACCGTCCTTTCTTAAAATACTGTCCGCATCCCTTACTGTCCAAGACCAAGCATGGAATACAAAGAACTTGACTGGCTGCTCAGCTTGCTGAGCGCCGTTTCCATAGAAGCAAACTGTTTGTAATAGCGGTCCTCGATTTCCTGCAAACGGTCCTCCTGCTTATCTAACTCTTTCTTGTAACTGTTGAGTTCCTTCGTCATCTGCTTATCGTTGTAGAACGTAAGCGCACTGCTGAGTTCCGTCGCTTTCATCTTATCCGCCATCGTGTCGTACAGATTCTTGGAAATCGTCTGCAATACTTCCATGACCGTTTCCGGGTCTTCCTCGATTGCCTTACGCAGCTTATCGTCGTAAAGCATACCGTCTGAATCTTCCTGATCGCCGTAAAGATGTAACTTTCCTTTTTCCGAGTATTTTGTTGTACAGATACCGAAAGAAGAAAGTGCATAATCTTTGCCGTCTACCGTTACAGCGTCGTTTAATGCGCCGCGCATTGCGGTAATCAGGGAGCCCAGCGTATTGTCACGGCGAAGCAGGGAATCTTTAATCTTTGTTTCCCACTTTTCTACCTCCGTGTCGCTCATGGCGTCTTTCTGCTCATCCGTCAGCGGGTCATAGCCTCTTGCCGACTCTGCATAGTACGCGTCATTCAGCTCCTGCAACACTTCGTTGTAATCCTTTATGAACTGCTTTACCATATTGTAAACGCTGTCCGTATCCTGGGATACGTTGATTGCAATCGTCTGCCCCGGAGCCGCGGATACCAGATCCAACGTCAGACCGTTGACCGAAATGCTGTTGGAAGAAGACTCTATCGTTGCGCCGTTTACCGTTACCTTTGCATCACTTGCGGCAAATACCGTCATTCCTGCCGCATTGGAGCTTCCGCTCATTGCCGTGCCGTCAATGTTGCCGAGCCCGATTGCGGCAAGCGCGTTATCGGAAGCGTCAAACGCCTGTACATCCGCATAGGTTGCAATGTATCCCTCCAGGGCGGTTTTTGCCGCCGCCATATCCGGATTACTGCCGTCCGCTAAAATCTCTTCCTTTTTCGTATTCAACGCCTCGGCTGCCTCGCTTGAAGTATTGTAGGCGGCAACCTCATCCTCCGCAAAAGCCTGTACCGCATTCGCATACAGTGCGTCGTACTCTGCCGTATCATAACCGGCGCCTTCCGTATAGGTGCCGAGCTTTGCAAGAAATTCCGTTTCTTTCTCCGCATAGGCATTGAGAATATTCTGTTCTTCTTCGGTCAAATCATCCGCTGCCTTTTCCTGCAGCTTCTGAATATCCTCATAGGTTACATCCGAAAGCCGTTCGTTCCCGCCGTAAAACTCTTCGAACGTAGCAAACTCATGCTCTGCCTTTGCCATACGCACGGCTTCTGCTTTTAAAGCCTCCGCCTGCTCCGCCGTGAACTCCTTACCGTAGATGGTTACGGCAGTTCCGTTTTCGACAGCGTCCTTAATCTGTGCGGCAATACCGTTATCTATCTCCTTCTTCGCCAGCCCCTCCGCGGTATGCTCCGCAGCGCTGTCCGACAAAAGCTGATATGCGTCGTACAGCTTTGCTTCCTCGGCGGTCAGTTCTTCGCCGTTCTCTGCCTTTGCAAGCACCGCATTGACGGAAGCGGAGTCGCTTGCCTCCAAAACCGCCATTGCTTCATCGAACTTCGACTTTTCGCTGTCGGACATGCCTGCATAGTCAACCAGTCCGTAAATGCCCTTTCTTGCTTCTGCGTTGGAAGCGTTCTCCGTACTTGTGGTAAGCGTGAACAAATTCTCCGTTCCGCTCTGTCTGGAACTGATATACAGGCACTGTCTGGTTTCATCAAAGTTTACATTCAGACCTGCCGTTTTGCACTGATTGGAAAAATCCGAAAACGTGGTATTCTCATCCACAATCAGTTCCGCACTCTTATCACCGCAGGTAAGAGAAATCTTCGTCCCTGCCGCTACTCCCGCATCCACCAGCTTTGACTTGCTGGTCAGCTTCTCCGCAGAAGTAAAAGTTCCTCCGGTCACATACTGGGCACTTGCCACAGCTTCCACCGTCACATAATGGGTACCGATAGGCGCGGCGGAACCGGCCTTTGCCGTTACCACCTTGTCATCGGAGGAAGTGGTCTTCTTGGTCAGGTAATTTCCCTGCGTTTTCATCTTTGCCAAAGAACCCGTATATAAAGAATAAATCTTCGTATTCAGGTCCTTCCACTTCTCCGTGGTCCATTCGTGCTTCGTGATTTTATTTTCAACTTTGGTAACTCTTGTCCGTTCTGCCGACATGAGCTGCTTAATCAGTGTATCCGTATCCAGTCCGGATACCATTCCCGATAACCCGATGCCCATAACAACCTCCGTTTCCCGGTTCTTTCAACGCCGAACCGTAAAATTCTTTCTATCTCTTTTCGTCTACCATAAGACCTGCCAGTTCCCACATCTTTGAAATCATCTCCAGGGTTTCTTCCGGCGGAATCTCACGGATTACTTCTTCGGTTTCTTCGTCGATTACTTTAATGGAAACGCGCTTTGTTTCCTCGTGATAGGAAAACTCGCACTTTGTTTTGGCATGGCGCATCGTCTGGTTTGCATGCTCTACCGCACTCTTAATACGTCTGGACGCGTTCTCCTCGCTGCCTGCCTGCTCCTGCGGCTGTACCTGCGGCTCCGCTGCCGCGTTCTCCCCTGTTGTGACCGGCTGTTCCGTCTTTGGCTTCATCTCCGGACGACTAACCCCGGACTCTGCATACACAGGCTTATTTACTATCGCTCCGCTCTCAATTTTCATATTTGTACACCTCCATGTTTTTTGCTTCTTCACGTTTTCCGCCCGACTCCGTTCCGGCAGAAAATCATTTCTTTACATTTTATATCGGACAAAAGCGGTGAAAAATTAACCCTCTATGGCAAATTTTTCACCGCTTCTTATGATTTTCTCTTTAGAACATATCTTTCAGAATCTCCGGCGACGCGTCGGCGGAAACCGCTTCCTTGTTCGCCTCCTGAATCTGCATATAAATCTCCTTACGGTACAGCGGCACCGATTTCGGCGCGTTGATTCCGATTTTCACCTGTTCTCCCTTTATTTCAAGGATCGTTATCTCTATATCGTGTCCTATCATAATGGATTCGTTTATTTTTCTCGACAGGGCCAGCATACTTATTCCCCCTTTGCCTCTTTGCACTTTTTCACCTGTTCGTATATATTATATTTTATCACATAGTCCGGGTTCTCTGCAATAATCTGACAACCTTTTTTTGTATCCGCGTTAATAATCAGCGGTGCTTTCAGATTCGCGGACATTTTTGTGATATCCGACGGTACGCTAAGAGTAAGAAGAATAATAATGTTCTCCTCCGTCAATTCTCCGAGAGGAGCTAAAACCTCGTCCTCTACAATCGGATTATAATCCGCCATAACCGAAAGCGGACTGATTACCGGCAGGGCAAGCTGCGGCTCGTCTAAGCTCTGTAACCAGGAAATCGTACTGCCGTTGCCTTCCTCGTTGTTATACAGAATCGTATAACGCTTGCAGTGCTCAAATCCGATAATTCCGTCTTCAAAGGTAATCACCTTGTTTTCATCCAGATCAATTTCTCCAAAATGTCTTGTTTTCACTAACATTTTCGTTTCTCCTTTCGCTCTTATCCTAGTTTTTCTCTGTGTTATGACTGCCGCTATTCCTTTTCATGCGGGTACGCATCCGGCGGAGCGTTTCCTATATTACAGGAAATCCAGCAGGGAGGACTGCACCAGCTTGGAAGCAGCAGACAAAGACGAGTTATAAATGGTTTCCGCCGAACTGTATTTGATAATCGTGTCGACCAAATCCACATCTTCATTGCTGGAAAGCAAATCTTCAAAATCCACCTCCTGATCCTGCAGTCTGCTCTCCGTCAGCAGCAGACGGTTATACCGTCCGCCCAAATCGGACATCGTAACATTTACCTTATCCTGCATCGCAACCGTATCCGTAAGACCGCCCGCAAAGGCCGCCTGCATAATATCGGTACGCAGGGTAAATTCCGAATTAAGCTGTTCCTGAATTCCTTCCAACGCCTTCCGCTGCTCCGGCGTCAGATTGGTATCCTCTAACATCTTTTCCACTTCCGCCATCTTCTCTTCGGTTTCCGACACATCGTTTACCGCATTGATAATGTCGTCGATTGCCCGTCCGATATCATGGGTAAACGCCTCATCCCCCTGTGTATTGATGGTAAGCTTCTGGTTAAAGTTCACTTCATACTGAATCTGCTGATCCTGCTTTTCGTAATGCAGAACCTCCGTACCGTCCTCGGAAGTCCTGATACAGTCAAAGTAATGCTCCGGTCTGAGGTCGTTTGTATCAAAGCTCTTCTTCGTATAGTTCACGTTGATATGCTCGGAATTGCGTACCTTTTCGTACACTGCTTTTCCGTAAATCAATTCGCCGGTTTCCCGGATAAAATAAATCTCGCCGTCCGCAGGCTCATAGGCGTCTGCGTCCGTCAGCGCCTTTTCGGTTACCGTCAGCGGAAGCTCCACAAGATTTCCTTCCGCGTCCGTACTGCCGTCCGTATAGGTTAAGGTTGCACCCGGCTCCAGTGTTCCGTACGCCAGCCGCATACGGTATATCTGAATCTGATTCGGCATCGTTGTATCAAAGGCACCCGGATTGTTTTTATCAAACGCATTGATATCCACGTTATTGACTATCTTAGATTCCACACTGATATCCGCACCGGAAAGCGGCTCCGTAATCTCGTAGGTATACTCTTTCGTTGATTTATCAAAAACTAACGGCGTATCGGTTTTATAACCTGAAAACACATACCGCCCCGCATAATTGCTGTTTCCCTCCTGATAAATCTGCTGCTTCAGCTCCTCTAAGTTCGTTACGATACTGTTACGGTCCTTTGCCGTGAGCGGGTCGTTCGCGCCCTGATTGCAGTAGGTATTCATCTGCCGCAGAATTTCATTTACTACTTCTAACGAGCTCTCCGTCGTATCCATCCACGAAAGTGCGTCCGGTATATTTTTGTCCACATACTGCGTCAGTTCGGAAAGGTTGGTACGCAGTTTTAAGGCACGCACCGCAACAATCGGGTCATCCGACGGCTTCTGTATCTTTTTTCCGGTAGAATACTGATTTTCCAACGTAGAAAGCAGATTCTTGTTGTTGTTGATATTATACAACACGTTGTTCGTCATCATCTTATTGGTAATCCGCATCGTGTCTGCCTCCTTTTCTCTTCAGGGAACTGCGCTGCGTTCCCCGAACATTTGCTTCCTGTCATTTATATCGGCATTTTTCTCCGGTTTAAACACCCATATAGTTAATCAGTTTATCATAAATTTGATTCATAATCGAAATAACCTGTGCCGAAAGATTATATGCCTGCTGATAGCGCATCAGGCTCATGGCTTCCTCCTCCGTATCCACGCCGCCTACCGACAGGCGCTGGTTATCAATGGAATTCACCAGGTTTTTCTGACTGTCCGCAAAATTCAGTGCCGCCTTTGCGTCAATTCCAACCTCCGCAACCAGAGTCTGCAAAAATGCCGACGGTTTTCCCTGACGGAACATGGAGGTATCCTTTTTCAGTTCCAAAAGCTCTAACGCCTTGTCAAAGTTCCCCACGCCGTTTACAATCTCGGAGGAGGCGGCAAGCATGCTCGAATCGTGCTGTATTTTATTGTTGATGCAAATATTCTCCGCCGTAATATGATAGTAGGAGCTGTACACGGTACCCGTCCCGTCCGGCAGGAACTGTCCGGTCTGGGAATTGAAGGAAAACGGGTCGTACCCTGTGCCTCCCTCCTCGCCGAATACGCCGAACCGGTATTCCTCGCCGGTTATTTTGTTGTTTCCCACAAAGAAATCAAGTCCTGCCTCTCCGTTTAAATCTACGCCGGATTTATGGATTTCGTTGAATTTCTTTGCATAGGTACGCAAAAACTCGTTCATCTGCGCCATATAATACGGAACGCCCTTATAATCCACGCTCAGCCCGACGCTGGAAAGCTCATCCTCGGCATAGGCACGAACCGGCTCTGTCAAAAAGAATTCGTATGTGTATTCCCCGGTTGTTTCGTCAATCGAAACCTCAAACGCATCGTACTCATATACTACCGTCCCCACGGTAATTTCACCGCTCTCCGGAATATTCAGCTTTGCTTCGCTGTCCACGCTGGCATTTTTCATCGTTACCGAGTTCATGCCGACATAGGCGGTAACGGTTCCCTGCAGATTCTCCGTATTATTGCCGTCCCGCACCTCAAACAGAGCCTTGATGCTTCCCGACTGGGTGTAGGCATACGGATTAAATTGTTGTCCGTTATCCCAGACCACATCGTAAAGCCCGTCCGCATCGGTCTGATTTTTTCTGTGTTCCCGCGGAACCACGCTCAGTTGGTGGGTTTCATAGGTATCCACAAGAGTCTGCCCGTCTACCTTTACCACATAAGTCTTTAAGCCCACCGGGCCGTCCGTCTTTTCCTCCACCGATACATTGATAATGGAGGAAAGCTCGTCTATCAGGAGATTTCGCTGATCCCGCAGGTCATTGGCATTGCTTCCGCCGATTTCGATTGTATTAATCTGCTTTGTCAGCGACGCAATCTCCCCCGCCATTGCGTTGACGCGGTTTACCTGGTTTCTGATCTCAAAATTACAATCCTCCTGCACCGCCTGTAAATTGGTAAACAACGAATTAAAGTATTCGCAAAAGCTCTGTGCCACATTGGTTACCTGTGTTCTTACCGTCAGGTTCGCAGAGTCCTTTTCCAATTCCTGAATGGTATCGTAAAACTGGTTAAAGGTTGTCGTAAAGCCTTGCAGCTGGATTTCGTTCAAATACCCCTGAATCTGCGACATATAATTCGCTTTTGTGGAATAACCGCCGTAGATTGAATTATTATTCCGGTACTTTTCATCGTAATATTCGCTTCTTACCTGCGTAATGGAAGCAACATCCACACCCGTACCGATCATGCCGTGCCTTCCGTTTGCACGCAGCGCATTCGCCGCTCTCTGCTCGATTACCTGTCTGGTAAAACCCTTCGTTTCAATATTGGCAATATTGTGCGCCGTGGTATTCAAACCGCCCTGCGCGGTAAAAAGTCCCGATTTGCCGATATCCAGTCCAAAAAATGTAGACGGCATATTTCACACTTCCTTTCCTTCTCGCCGCGGGGCAAACCTACGGAGGTTTTCCGCCTCACGGGATAATTCCGGTGAATTTCCCTAAGGTCGGGCCGTTACATGCCCAGCGTATTGATAATATGTTCCAGCATCTCGCTTACTACATTGACATATCTTGCCGAAGCATTGTACGCATGCTGGTATTTAATCAGGTTCGTTAATTCCTCATCCGTAGACACCGCCATTACTTCCTGACGCTTGTTATCGATGCTGTTCGCCATCGCTTCCTGCGTTTCCGCTAAGGTCTGGTACTTCTCACCTCTCGTACCAAGCTCGCCTATCAGCGCAGTGTAATAGTTGTTGAAATTATTGTAGCTTAATTCGTTCGGATTCAACGTTGCGAAATCCGCCTGCCATGCCGACAAAAGCTCTTCTGCCACCTTAATATCGAAATCCCCGGTGTTTGTGTTCTTCGAAAGCGGAAGTTTGGAACGGTCCTTCAAAATTTCCGGATTGATTTCGATTTCCCCCAACGTATACAGCGAATAATTGTCCTCTGCATTTTCCTCGTTGTAAATATAGACCCATTCCTCGCTGCCGTCCGCCAGAGTCACCTTCTGCAATTCCTGATAGCGATCCATTGACTTTCTGGAAAAAAGCTCCGTCCCCATCGTTTTGTCCTCGTCCATACCCACGGAAGCCTTTTCCGTATCCAGCACCCAGATCGTTTCGCCGTTTTCCAGCATGATTTGCTTATTCGGACAAAGAATATCGTTTATCGTTGTCACGATACCGTGAATCAGCTGGTCAAACTGTGACTGGGTTGCCATAATAACGGAATCGTTAATCTCTTTGTTGTACTTCTTTGCGTCAAGCTCAAACTGCTTCATCGCGTCCTGATAGGAAGCGTCGTCTTCAAAATCCTCCCGTTCCGGCTTCACCGGGATATCGGTATACTTTCCCACCTTGCGTCCTCTTGCAAGAATAATGCCCTTCAGGGAACCGATGTCCGTATCGTCTACGGAGTTCGGGGAGCGGTCAAAGCTGAACACCTCTGCATCTCCGAAGGCCGGCCAGTACGGCACTAACATTTCCGAATCCTCCGAAAGATATTTAACATCCATATAAAACACATGGTCCTCGTTCAGAAACGGAACCTCCTCCGTACGAATCGTCACCCTGCCGTCCGTTTCCTCCTCATAGCTGATATCAATCAGCCCGCCGAGCTCATCTAACAGAAGATTTCTCGTATCGCGTAAATCGTTTGCTTTTTCCCTTCCGCTGCATTCGTAAAAACAAATTTTATTGTTTAACTCGCGGATTTCATCCCCGATTTGATTGATACGGTCTACCTTCTCCCGTATCTGCGTATTCAAATCAATCTGGTAGGTCTGAATCTGCTCGTAAATATTTTCCGCATGCTGTATAAAATTAACGCCGCACTGAATTAAGGTGGCGCGGGTTACAATGCTGTCCGGCTCCTTTGCCATTTCCTGCAATGCCGTCCAGAAATCCTCAATCGACTTCTGAAACTGTACTCCCTCTAACTCGCCCAGTACCTCCTGCATCTCGTCCGCCGCCTCGTACTGTACCTGATAAAAGCCCTGTCTGCCGGACTCCTTGCGGTACGCCTGGTCCAGAAACATATCGCGTACCTGACGTACTACCTGGGTATCAACGCCCATACCGAGCTGCCAGGTAGAGATTTTATTTCCGCCGATATTGCTGTAACCGAAGTCTGTCATCACCACCTGCTGTCTGACAAACCCGGCAGTTTCCGCATTCGTAATGTTATGTGCTGTCGTATTCAGCGCATTCTGGCTTGTCCGAAGTCCCGACACACCGATATATAAGCTGTCCATCAGACCCATGAGTGACTCCTCCTTTCGGTTTCTTTTTTTACTTTATAGGAATGCACTTCAACACGGTATTTCCTATAAGGTGAAAAAAGACAGGCTATGTTCGCTGCATCTTACTGCTTTGCATCAAACATCCCTGTCTGCGAAGCGCCCAGTTCCGTTTCCGAAGCGCTTTTTGTATAATTATTTCCTTGTACCGTCCTTGTACTCTGAATAAGATTCATATTAAATTCAATCATCTCAAGCGATTGCTGTATCAGCACCTTATTGCGTTCATTCAAATCCGCAAGCTTTTTTACCGTCTTCCCGAGCGCATCCTTTAGCTCGGTAAGCATCGCTCTGTCCTTCGGCTGCTTTTCCGTAATGCGAATCAGCTCCGTGAGAGTAAGTTTCTCCGGCTTTCTTCCCAGTACAACGCCGATATTCCCGACTACCTCGCCCCGTTTGCGTTCCAGTGCATTCACCCGGTCTACGGCCTCCTGCTCCCGATTGGTAATCTTTTGTAACGCTTCCAAATCATTTGCAATAATCGCTTTCGTTTTTTCCTCGGCAATCGGCAGGAGAGTAAGGTATAACTCCTTCTCCTGCGAAAGCGTCGAAATCAGCTCTTCCATCAGGCTCGCCAAAGCTATCCCTCACTCTCTTAGAAATCCCTTGCCAACAGCTTATCCGCAAGCATCTCCATCGATACGTCGTAAGTACCGTTCTGCAGCTTGCTCTTGATGTCGTTCACCAAATCCGTTCTGACATCCGGTGTAGCCGCAACCGCAAGCTTCGCTGTCTGATAATCCTTTCCCATCTGGGAAATCTGTACGCTGTCGTACTTCTCGGTTTTCGTCTGCTTTGCAACCTTCTTTGTGCTGTTTGCCTGATATAACTGGCTCACTCTTTTTACTGCATCAATACGCATCATTACCACCACCTGTTCCAAGGCTAATTTTATTGCTTCTGTAACTTATATCGGCAGGTTCCGAAAAAACCTTAAGAGGATTTTGAAAATAAATTTGATTCGGGTGCCAAAACACGTTCCGTTTCCGATGGCAGAACGCATTTTGACACCCGAATTTCATAAAGCCCCCTCAGATACTCCCTCCGGTCTTTCTATCCTGTGCCTTAAAATATCCCGCTGAAATCAAACGTTGCGAAGTAATCCTTCGGCGTTTCGGCGCGACGAATCAGCTGCACACTGCCGTCCTCCTTTAACAAAAGCTCGGCAGATTTTAACTTTCCGTTGTAGTTGTAGCCCATTGCAAAGCCGTGGGCGCCGGTATCATGAATCACGAGAAGATCGCCTATTTCAATCTCCGGGAGTTCCCTGTCCACCGCAAACTTATCGTTATTTTCGCAAAGAGAACCAACCACATCATAGACATGGTCTGCCGGAGCATCTTCCTTACCGGCCACCGTGATATGATGATACGCGCCGTACATGGCCGGACGCATCAGGTTGACAGCACAGGCGTCTACGCCGATGTACTCCTTGTAAATATGTTTTTCGTGAATGGCCTTTGTCACAAGACAGCCGTACGGAGCCAGCATAAAACGCCCCAGTTCCGTAAAAATTGCCGCGTCGCCCATACCGTTCGGTACCATAATTTCCTCAAATGCCTTACGGACGCCTTCCCCGATTACCATAATATCGTTCGCCTGCTGTCCCGGACGATACGGAATACCCACGCCGCCGGAAAGGTTGATAAACGATACGGAAACGCCGGTTTCCCTTTTTACCTCTGCTGCCAGTGTAAAGAGCGTTCTTGCCAATGCCGGATAATAATCGTTTGTTACCGTATTGCTTACAAGGAAGGAGTGAATTCCAAAACGCTTGACACCCTTTTCTTTGAGTATCTTAAACGCCTCGATTAGCTGCGCCTTCGTCATACCGTACTTAGCGTCGCCCGGGTTATCCATAATGCCGTTGCTGACCTCATATACGCCGCCCGGATTGTAACGGCAGCAAATCGTTTCCGGAATGCCGCATTCCTTCTCTAAAAAGTCAATCATCGTAATATCATCGAGATTGATAATCGCACCTAACTCCTTTGCCTTCGTAAACTCGCCTGCCGGCGTTTCGTTGGAGGAAAACATAATTTCCTCTCCTTTGATCCCGCAGGCCTCCGACATCAGAAGCTCGGTCAGGGAGGAGCAATCCGTACCGCATCCTTCCTCCTTCAATATCTTTAAAATAAACGGATTCGGCGTTGCTTTTACCGCAAAATACTCTTTATATCCTTTATTCCACGCAAACGCAGCCTTCAATTTCCGCGCATTTTCCCGGATTCCCTTCTCATCGTACAAATGAAACGGGGTCGGATAGGTCTTACTGATTTCTTCTAACTGTTCCTTGGTTACAAACGGCTTCTTCATGGTAACTCTTCCTTTCTGACTTTTTCACGAAACTACTATACGCTATCTTTTCCCATTTGTCAACAGATTGTATACATGTATTCAAATTATTTTCCGGCATTCAGGTCGCTCTTAATCTTTGTCGTGGAAATCCCTTCGGTACGCGGAAGATATACCACCTCACAGTAATCCTTCAAAAAGTCAAACTGCCCTTTCCAGTCGTCGCCCATGACAAACACATCCACCTGATTGTCCACCACATCCTTAATTTTCTGCTCCCAGTTGTACTCCGGCAGCACCTCGTCCACATAACGGATTGCCTCCAGGATGGTTTTTCTTGCCTCGTACGGGTGATATGCCGTCTTGTGCTTTACCGCATTGAACTCATCGGTGGAAAGCACCACAATCAGATAGTCGCCGAGCTCCTTTGCGCGGCGCAGCAGATTGATGTGCCCCACATGCAGCAAATCATAGGTTCCGTAGGTAATTACTTTTTTCATGTTATCCTCCTATTCCATAGCGGCGATGCTCTCAAACTCCGCCACCGCTTCTTTGTTGTATTCCTCGTAGTCTACCGAAAGCGTATGCTCTACCTTTCCGTCAAGGCACAGCTTCATACCGTCATAAACCCCCTGCTCGCTGTCCGGCACAAGAGTTCCGCCGTACTTCTGCATAAACAGACGCGGACCGTCAATATCCGTAGAAACACAGCGCACGCCTACAATATCCGCCTCTGCAAGCACCAGACCGAAGCCCTCGTACAAGGAGGAAAAAATAAAGTAATCGCACTGTTTCAAAACCGCATACGGATTTGACATATACAAAATAATCACGATATGATCGTAGCTTTTCAGGTTTTGCGCCTTTTTGAGCGTTTCTTCATAGAGAGCGCCCCTGCCGCCGATAATAATCAGATAGGTATCCGGATAATCCGCATGAATTTTTTCAAACGCGTCTAACAGTCTTGCATGTCCCTTTTCCGGAGAAAACCGTCCGATATTGATAAACTTCACCGCATCGCTCGCCAGAATCTCCTGCAGCCGCTCAAACGATACATTAATCTGCGTGGTATCGTCCAGTGCCGGTTCCTGTTCGGAAAGCTCCAAAATACGCCGGTAATCGATTACATTCTTTGCCACCGTAATATGCGCTCTTTTCTCCGTCCGGTACGGAAGCTTCTCCGCAATGCGTTCCGCAATATGCCGAATGTCCTCCGTCACTACCGCCACACTGTCGTACTCCTGATAAGCCCGCGTCAGCACCTCGCTCCGAATTAACTTCCGTTCACGGACTTCTTTTTCCATATCGTTGTGGGCATAAATGGTTTTATTACAGGAAAGCCCCCGGAAAATCGTCGTTAAATCATTGGAATAGCCGCTGAAATGAATCAGCTTGTCCACCCTGCAGCCGGTAAAAATACGCGCCGTATCCCGCTTTGCCATCTTATCTAAAATCGGCTCCATGACGCGGTACGGAACAATTCCCCGCTTCGTCCAGAGTTTATACAGCACCGAATCGAAAATGCCGATACTGATGCCGTTCGAGAACCCGAGCGTATGGACTTCCTCCGGAATCCGTTCCAGCTGTTTCGGGTGCTTCTTCATATCCTCCATCTTATAGAGAATCGTGTAATTATACTTATTCCGGTCAATCTGCGACAACAGGTTAAATAACGAAGTCGTAATTCCGTTTTCGTTCAAAGCGCCGCCGAAAATCACGACATTTTTCTTTCCGTTTCCCGGAATCGGAAGGGTTTTGATTCCCTCTTCGCCGCCAAACAGAAGCTTGCGGCAGATTGACGACGATACATCCGGTCGTTCATAAGCGCAGTAGGTTTTCAAAAATTCCGTATCGTCATAGGCCTTTTCCGCTTTCATAAAATGCAAAAGTTCCTCCGCGGTTTTGGCCTGCGGGAACGGCAGTTCCGAAAGCGGGAAATAAAAGCCTCTTGCGGCCTCGTACTCCTCCTCGTCATAGGTAAACAGAATCACCTTTCTGCGGGACACCGCATAATCGAAAAATACGCTGGAATAGTCGGTAATCAGTCCGTCCGTAGCATTTAAAAACTCATAGGTTTCACAGTCCTCCGGAAACAGGCGGATATGCGAAAACTCTTCTACCGACAGCTCCGCATTGCTTACCGTATGAAGCTTCACATACAGCAGATAGTCGTCCGGCAGCTCCGCGTCCAGCTCCGCCAGATACTCCGACAACTGCTGCACCTGTGCGTTGCCGGAAACCCGGCCGATTACGCCGCGCCAGGTCGGAAGAAACGCATACACCTTTTTCTCCTCCAGACCGTACTGCCTGCGTACCCGCTCTCTGCTCTTTGTATCAAAGAATACCGCATTGCGCGGATACCCTGCGAGCCATATTTCACCGGTGCCGATATTATCTAACATATAGTCCTCTACCATATGCTCCATCGTAAACTCGTTCGGATATAACAGATAGTCCGCCGCGAGGAAATTCTTCTGGGTATTGCCGATGGCATGCGCCTCGGACTTTATCTTCCTTCCCAACGTCTTTAGCGGCGTTCCGTGCCAGGTGTTTAAATACACCTGCCCTTCCCGCTTAATAAAATTATAAATAAACGTATTATCGTTCACCAGATACTTCGCGGTTGCCAGAATCTTAAAGTAGCGTAACGACGCCCGGCGTACCACCTTTACGCGTCCCATCCCGAGAGCGCGCAGCCGCTTTCTGTAATCACTGCATTTCCCCTGTGCGGCCGTAAGATACAGCGTATAATCCGCGTACTCCGCCCCTTTTGCCAGTTCGGAAAGCAGGGCAAAAATATTGCCGTCCATAGCACGTCCGTGCTGGGATTCCAAAAGGACCGCTTTTTCCTTTAACGGTCTTGTCAGATAGCGCGGATAACACTTCTGTTTTAAAATGCCGTTTGCCACCTTCCTTTTCAGCCGCTTATACTCCGCAATCCGCTTCATGCGCTTTTTATAGCGGATAAGACGCGCCGGCTCCGGCAGAGTTTTCGGCTGCGGTGCAATCGTTGCCTCAACCGCGCGTTGCGCCGCCTTGGCATCATCCAGATAGGTAAACTTCCCGCAAAAGGCTTCATAACGTTCATCACAAACAAACGGCTCGGAAAGCGCTTTTTCGATTTCCCTCTCCAACTCCTCCTGCGTCGCTACAATCGGACCCGGCAGAATGTCCGGCTCAATGTAAAAATCACGCAGTTCCCCACGGTACTGCTCCTTGTCGTACATATAGAAAATCATCGGCCGGCGCAGAATAGAAAAGTCAAACATAACACTGGAATAATCCGTTACCAGCAAATCACTGATGAGATACAGCCGGTTGACATCCTCCACACCGGAAACCTTAATCAAAAAGCCCTCGTATTTTTCATAATCAAACTGGGCATTCGCCAGATAATGCGTCCGCATCAGGACGCAGGCGGTTTCCCCGAACCGTTTCCGTAACCGTTCCACGTCTAACGCAATCTGATAAGAAAACCCCTTGCCGTACCGGTAATCTGCCTCCCGGAACGTCGGAGCATATAAAATGACCTTTTTCCCCTCCGGAATTCCGTAAAATTCTTTGAGCTCCGCCACTTCCTCCGGTGTATAAGTAAACAGCGACACATTCCGGGGATATCCAAGTTCCACTATCTTCTTTTCCTGCTCCTCTTTCGAAAGCCCGAAGGCGGAAGACAGCTTCTCCGTGGTATAAGCCGACGGCGAAAGCAGATAATCAAACTGCGTTGCCTCTCTGCGGTAGAGGGCATGAATTTCCTTTAAACTCTGGGCGGCGTTTCCGTCCCGCACAATATCAAGTCCGAGGCGTTTTAGCGGCGTCCCGTGCCACGTCTGGATATAAATCTGCCCTTTTCTTACCGGAACCGTAAGCGGATTCGTGGAATTGGTAATGCGGTACTTTGCCGACGCCATGACCTCGTAATACTTTGCGCTTCCTCTCTGGACAAGCGTCACACGCTTGTTTTTCGTCAAATACTTATGTTTTCTGCAATTTGTAAACGACCATACAAAACGATATCCCGCGTAGGCCGGTTCCTTTAACATTTCCTCAAACATTGCCTTCGGACTGCAGCTGTAATACTTTCCCTGAAACGCCTCAAACACAATTAAGTTCGGATCAATCGGACACGCCATACATTTTTTTGCATAACGAAAACGGCCGCGCAGACGGTCGGTAAAACGATAATATTTCCACCAAAAACTATTTTCCTCCAGACGTTTCTGCTTTTTCTCCGCTTTCCGTCTTTTTCTCTCCTGCCAAAATCCCATGTTACTCCTCCGATACCGCCGTTTCGGCGTATTTTCTGTCACAGGTAAAGCAGACACTCAAACTCCGCTTTACTGCATTCTTTCTTTTCCTTCCGTCACCTGTAAAAATGCCGCTACCGCTTCCCTGTTATACTCTGCATAATCCACCGTCAGCCGCCCGGTCAGTTTTCTGCTCATGCACAGAGAAAGTGCCTGCGCCACACCTTCATCACTATTCTCCACCAATCTTCCGCCGTACCGCTCCATAAAACGCTTCGGTCCGACAATATCCGTCGAAATGCAGGGCACTCCGAGAATATCCGCTTCCGCAAGCACCAGTCCGAACCCCTCGTAAAAGGACGAAAACACAAAGGAATCACAGCGTTTTAACAGCGCATACGGATTTGACATATAGTGAATAATAATGATATGCTCTCCTACGCCAAGGCGCTCCGCTTCCGCAAGCGTTTCCTCGTACAAAACGCCGCGGCTTCCCAAAAGAATCAGGTAAGAATCCGGGTACTCCGGCAGCAATTTCGCAAACTGCCGCATCAGACGTATCTGTCCCTTTTCCGGTGAAAAACGCCCGATATTAATCAGTTTAACCGCATCGGAATCTAAAATTTCCCGCAGTCTGTTTTCTTCTATCGTAAGTTTCGTTTCTTCGTCAAAGGTTAGCGGTTCCTCCCCCATCTGGGAAATCTTTTCATAGTCAATGACGTTTTTTACAACAAAAATATTCGGGGTGTGACCGTAGGCCGTCATGTAACCTCCGACCTTTTCCGTTGCGGGAATCAAATCCTCCGTTACTACTGCGACTGCGTCATAGGTGCGGTACGCATTACAAAGAATCTCCCGCTTCATCGTAATCCGGGTATTTAGCTCTGCGTCCATATCATTGTGGGCGTAAATGACGCGACGGCACGGAAAGGCTCCGAGCACCAGTGTAATATGGTTCGCATACCCGTTAAAATGCACCGCGGTCGTAATCTTCGCCCGTCCTGCGATTCTTCGATAATCATTCTTTCCCAGCTTTTCCAGTACCGGACGCAGTTTTTCATACGAGCCGATTCCCCGCTTCCCTGTCCAGAGCTTAAACCGCACCGTATCCGTAAGCTTTAAGCTCATACAGTTGGAAAAACCGAGCCATCGCACGCCCTCCGGCAGTTCCAAAAGGCGGAACGGATGCTTCCGAATGTCCTCCGTTTTTACAAGAATAATATAGTTTTTCTCCCGCACATCTACATTTGCGAGGAGATTACGAATTGAAACCGTTACGCCGTTTAAGGCAAAATCGCCGCAGTACAGCAGCACATTCTCCCTGCCGTTGTCCGGCACATGTTCTTCCTTTAAGCAGGACTCCCCCAAAAAGACATGACGGCACAATTTTTCTGCCGCGTCCGCGCTGTCGTACGCACAAAACTTCTGCAAAAACGGCGCGTCATCATACTGCTTTTCGGTGCCGATTTCTTTCAAGAGTTCCGATACCGTGCGTACCTGCGGGAAAGGAAGGTCGGATAACGGAAAATAAAAACCCCGCTCCTCCTCATACTCCTCCAAATCGTACGGAAATAAAATAATCTTCTTCCCGGTTACCGCAAAATCAAACAACACACTGGAATAGTCCGTAATCAGTCCGTCCACCGCATTTAAAAACGCATAGGTTTCCTCTTCCGGAAACGAACGGATGTGAGAAAACCCCTCCAAAGAAATATGCGATGCACTGACCGTATGCATCTTCACATAAACGACCTGCGCATCGGAAAGCATTTTATCAAGCTCCTCAAAAAAGCCAAGCAGACGTCTGTCCTGTTCTTCACTCGAAACATTCCCAATGGTGCCCCGCCAGGTCGGCAGGTACGCATAAACAGTCTTCCCCGAAAGCCCGTACTTTTCTCTGAGCGTTTCTCCCGCCGCCGCATCAAAAAACACGGCATTCCGAGGATACCCGCCCAACAGCGGCGTAAATGTTCCGATGTTGTCCACCATGTAATCCGCAATCATGCGCTCCATCGTAAACTCATTCGGATACAGCACATAATCCGCATCCAAAAACGTCTTCTGGGCGTTTCCGATAGAAAAATACTCCGACTTGCTCTGTCTGCCAAGCGTCTTTAGCGGCGTTCCGTGCCATGTATTCAAATAAATCTGTTCTTCCCTCTTAATGAAGCAATACAGAAAAGTATTGTCATTTACAAGATAGCCTGCCGTTGCCAGCACCTTAAAATAGGCGTAGGTTCCGTAGCAAAGCACCCTTGCCCGGGTCAGTCCGTTTTCCTTCAACAGCCTTACAAACCGCCTGCGGTTTTCCGGCGCTGCGGATACATAAATTGTCAGTTCCCGGTATTCCTTCCTCCGGCAAAGCTCCGCCAAAACCGCATAAACATTTCCGTCTAACGCCCTTCCGTGCTGGGATTCCAGCAATACAAGGCGGCGGTTCACCGGGTACTTTTCCAGGTAAGCAAGATAGCGCTTGCGCTGTAACAGTCCGCGCCGCAGCTTCCGTATAAGCCCCTTTATCCTCCGTACCCGTTTTAAAAGTCTATCCTTCAGACGCAAAAGCACCTTCATTCTGATGCGCCTACCTTTCCGCAAATTCGGTAATGACGCGGTATCCCTTCCCGCTTCTTACCGCTTCCATATAGTCTGCAATGCTCTCCCATTTCTTCTCAAACACCACGCCGCCCCGTAACTGCACCCTGCCGTGTGCGTCCGAGCCGCCGGTTCCCGGAATATGATGCTCCTTCGCATACATTGCCGCCTTTTTATTAAAGCCCAAGCCGCGTCCTTCATTCAACGCATTGCTGATTTCAAAGGCTTCGCAACAGTCCGGGTAAAGCTTAACCTCCGGGATATAGGACGCTTCCCTGTAAGGATGAGCCTGTACCACAAAGCCTCCCGCTGCGGTTACCTTTTCAAACTGTTCTTTCGGACTCCAGGAAAGCATATCCTCCTGCTCCTTTAACCATTCCTCCGATACACCGTACAGCAAAAACTCCTGTCCGGAAAAATTGGTTTCCAGTCCGAAAAAAACCTGCAGTCCGATTTCATCACCGCGCTTTTTGGCATTCCGATAGCCTGCACAGAATTGTTCCACGCGCTCCCGCCACGGCAAATCCCGCGGGACCGCACAATTCCCGTTGAAAAAGTGATCGGTCACTACAATCCCGGTGTAGCCGAACCCTTTGTATAATTCTGCCTGCTCTGCTCCCGAAAGCTTTCCGCAGGCACTCCCTTCTCTTGTATGCAAATGTGTTTCATAAACGTATTCTTCCATGTCTGACTCCTTTTTGTAAAACCCGCGTCACCCGTTTCTCACATCATTCTAACCCTATTATATTATAAAGACTTACGGGGTCCGTGTCAACCGTTCACCGTAAGTCCTTTTGATTCCTATTTCCTCCTACTCCCGCGGATAGCAGTTTTATTCTACGTAAAGGATGCGCCTCCGATAACAGCCACAAGCCCTAAGAACTCCGGCATGGCAGCAATACTGATAAAATAAAGTCCTACCGTAATCAGCAGCACAGCTGCCATTCGGAATATAAGTTTTTTCTCTGCCCTGTACCCCTCACATATGCTTTAAGCCGCGCTATATCTTTTCTGTTCCTGTGCAAAAAGGGCATGAAACCTTTTTTTGACCAAATGATAATAAGCACAAACAGTACCAAAAAAACAGCTACATTTAACCATATCCACCTTTGATCTTCCTGCCGAGCCCCTTCTGACAGAAGCAGCATAACTATCATGAGAAAAACCTCGATACAAAATGCATTTGCAAAAATAGAATTACTTATATCACTCGAAATTTTTCCTTTCCCCCTTAACTGTATCCTTTCTAAAATAAAGCGAAGCAGACCATAAGCAAAACTGCAAAGCAACGGCAAACCTTCAAACAAATAAGCCATACCGAACGGAATACGTAAGAAAAACTTTACAGCAACTATCATTAAAAGAAGAATCGTAGTAATAACAAAAAGTTTCGTCAACTATCTATGATAAACTTTTTATTAAAGCAACAGACGCTGCATAAGATTTTTAAAACAAATAAATTTATATTCTAATTCCTACCCAAAAAACAAAAGATAAAATTTCCGATTATAACTATTTCGATTACTACAAGAAGAATAACCACTATCATTAATACCTTTACTGAACTCGGAATTTCTCTAAAATTAAATTTTGATTTACTCACATCTCCTTTCCTCTTTAGCACAACAAAGGTATACCCCAAAGATATCACTGTAAAAATAATTGCCGTCCAACAGATGATGTCAAATATAACACACTCTGTAAAGAACATCGCTACCCTGCAAACAGTACTGATCAGACACATAAGTCCACTTACCAATAACAGCTTTTGATACAATTCAAATTTTTTCATAATACTCCATTCTGCTTTATGAGCCTTTTCAAACCCTGTCTTGTCATGTTGTTTTATACAATAGTATCGCATGATAGTTTCTCGTTTTCATTGCTTTAAACAAAGCGTAACCTTTTCTAATTTCTTGCTAGACATTCTTATGATTTTCTTTTTTTCTCCAAACTCTGCAATAACAGAGTTTTCTTTCACGCTTAATGATTTGCATACGTTCTTTTGTAGTAAAAAGTAATAATGATTCATCTTCTCACCATCAAAATAAAAAATATGCATATCAAACAAAAAACACATAGATAGCAATATCGGTAACATTAATATCATCGTATCCTCTGTTTTTATCGCGCAGACGAGCATAATTGTCGTAAATACCAGCAGTAAACAAGGCATACTATTACACCAAAAATTGGATACAACCATACCTCCTTCTTTCTTGCTTCTTGCTACAACAAAACTTAGCTGACACGAAACAATCACCTGTATAACCAAAAACATTAGCGTAATCACAATCAACACGTTATCTAACATCATCCTCATCCTCTCTGCTTTTTCGCCTATTAAAGTATACCATACCTGTCGAATATGCGTCAAGATTTGTAAACTTTCTATTTCCCGGGAAAACTGCCTACTTTATTTCCTCTGTCAGCACTCCGTCGTCAATCCGAAAAATCCGGTCCGCTCTCGCGGCAATGGCAGGCTCGTGGGTAATCATCACAAGCG
>CAZSQM010000017.1:0-3340 GCA_964609025.1 uncultured Lachnospiraceae bacterium
AATCGATATCCCTCATCCGACATCTGATTCAGCCATCGTTCCTGGGATGTAAGCAACAGCCAATAGAAACGAAATACTCTCTTTTTCATAACATATCTCTCCCTTTTTTTTCATAAGTTAATAAAAAACGCCCGGAGGCCGCCCCTTTGAAAAACGCATTGTTAAGAGGAACCTTGCTGCTCACCGCTGCCGGTCTGATTACGCGTATTCTCGGATTCTATTACCGCATCTGCCTTGCGGACGCGCTGGGTGCGGAATACCTCGGCATTTATCAGCTTGTCTTTCCGGTGTACGGCGTCTGCTATACGCTCTATGCCTCCGGCATACAGACTGCAGTTTCTAAATTAGTCGCGGAGGAAAACAGCCGGGGAAATGTTTCTCTTATCTCCTGTCTTATGCGTCGTGCACTGTTCCTTTCCTTCGGAATCGCGCTGACGCTCTCCTTTTTGATCTATTTTTGTGCAGTCCCTTGTGCGCGTTATTTTCTTATGGAAGAACGCGCCGCCGATTCTTTACGGGTGCTTTCCGTTGTCTTTCCGTTCTGTGCCGTCACCGCCTGCATCAACGGTTATTATTACGGCAAAAAACAAACTGCGGTTCCTGCCTGTACACAGCTTTTGGAGCAGGTGGTCCGTATCGGCATCGTCCTGTTTTTAGTAACGCTTCCCGCCTACTCCACCGAACGGGAGCGCTGTCTTGCCGCAGTCATCGGACTGGTTATCGGAGAGATTGCCTCCAATCTGTTTAACTGCGTTTCCTATTTGATTCATACTTTTTTACTGCGCAAAGCACTTCCCCCTGCAACAACAAAACGGTCAAAGGCAGCTTTCCCGTGCGAAACCCAGGCAATCACTTCGCGCCTGATTTCGCTTTCCGTTCCGCTCTCCCTAAACCGCCTGGTGATTAATCTGTTACATAGTGCGGAAGCTGTCTTTGTTCCTTCCATGCTTCGTGTCAGTGGATTAAGTACCTCGGAAGCACTCAGCCTTTACGGCATTTTAAACGGAATGGCCCTTCCTTTTATTTTGTTTCCTTCCGCCATTCCGAATGCGCTGTCCGTCCTTTTGCTCCCTGCGGTTTCGGAAAACTTAGACGAAAAAAACCGTCCCCGCCTGCAAAAATGTGTCGGCGCCTCCATCAAATACAGCATGATTATCGGTCTGTTTTCCACCGCCGCTTTTTTGTATTTCGGAACCGGCATCGGCAATGCCGTGTTCCATGATGCTCTTGCCGGAGAGTATCTGCGTATTCTCTCGCCGCTTTGTCCGCTGCTCTACCTTTCCACAACCCTAAGCAGCGTTATCAACGGCTTCGGAAAACCTCACGTTACCTTCTTCACTACCGTTGCGGGACTGTTAACGCGGCTTGCCTTTATTGTATTTCTCGTACCCGGCATGGGGATTTACGGATACCTTTTAGGGCTTTTGGTCAGCCAATTAATCAGCACGCTGTCCGAAGCCTACTTTGTAGTAAAATACTGCAAGGCATTTCCTCCGGTTTCCGAATGGCTCGTAACACCGGCTGCCTTTGCCTTTGCACTGGCTCCCTGCTGTGTCTTTTTGTTCCGCTTTCTGCAAAAAGAAACACAGCTTCCCTCCACCATGCTTTTGTTCGGCACCTGTGGAATTTTCTGTGTTTGCTATCTTGCCCTGTTGTATCTTGCAAAAATCATCCGCAGGGAAGAATGGCAGGATTAATCCCCACTCCCGCCTGCCTCCTTGTGGGTATAAATCGCAAAATTGCCCTTATGGCTTGCCTTAACCTCATATAATGCACTGTCTGCACAATACATCAGCTCTTCGTAGCATTCGCCGTCTTCCGGATACATAGCAACACCAATCGACGCGCTGAGCGGTATCGACAAATCGCCCTTTTGGTACGGACGGTGCAAAAGCTCCTGCAGGGTCTGTGCCTTTTCAATGAGCTGCCTTTTATCCTCTACGTTGCCGATAAAGACAACAAACTCATCTCCTCCGACGCGTCCGATTACCTCCCCTGCGGTATAATGCTTCCGCAGATTTTCAATCGTATGCATCAGAATTTCATCACCGCACTGGTGTCCGTAGGTATCGTTTACCTTCTTAAAATCATCTACATCTACCATCAGCAGCATATGAGGTTCTTCTCTGTGCTGCGTGATATAAGAATCGATTACTTCCTTGGTTGTCATTTTATTATAGGCACCGGTCAGGGAGTCCGTTCTGGAGGCACGCTCTAACTGCTCGATTTCACGCTTAAACATGCTGATATTGGAAATCTTTCCGATTGCCTGCACCGGTTCCCCCTCGCTGTTGCAGACAACGCGGTACAAAATACGACACCACTGATATTCGCCCTTTGCGTCCAACAGCCTGAGCTGGATATCATTCGCACCCACGCGCTTTGTCCGCAAAATTTGTTCCATACTGTCACGCCGGTCGTTCGGGTGTATCATTTTTGCATGCTCATTGATGTCCTTTCGAAAATATCCGAGCACATTATTCCGACCGTAAATTTCCGTAAACTGCTCCGAAAGAGTCAGGACATCCTGTTTATAATCATACTCGAACATTACCTCATTGCTCAGTTCCGTCGCAATCCGGTAGCGTTCCTGCTCCTTTAAAAGCTTGTCCTGCGTTGCCTTTAACACCGACACATCCACAAATACCGCCGAAACCGTATTCTTTCCGCCATGTACGCCCTTGGAGAGCGTAACCTGCATCCAATACCTCTTGCCGTTGGAATCATGCATCCGCAAAATCCGCTCCGCATATCCTTCCTGTTCCAACGCCGCCACATTCAAAAAAAAGTCATGGTACTCCGGCGGAATAAAACCAAGCAGACTGTTTTGATAAACTTCATACAAACCGGCACGATCCATCCCGATAATATCATAATACCCCCGGCTCGCATAGACAATCTTGCAAATGCCCTCCGGAATATAATTGACAACGCCCGCATGAAGGTTATTCGTTACCTTACGAACCTCCATTGCCGCCTCCGTCAAAAGCTGCTCCCGTTCAAAAATCAGTCTGGTCAGCCATGCCAGCAGTCCGATTGCAACCAGACCCGTCATAATAACAAGCCAGAGCAACGCCACCGGATTTTCGTTAAAATAGCCGACCGAAGCACCTCCCCGGATTGCTTTCCGATACTCCCCGGTCAGGAACAGCAATAATACAAAGAAAGCAAGCACTGCCCCGATAATTGCAGCCGTTTTCGCCGTAAATGTGTTTCTTTTCATAGCCCTGCCTCCTCGGAATCTCTTTCGTATACTCTTATTTTAAACGAGAATCCGAAAGAAAGCAATACAAACCTTATTTCTGTTCTCTTTTATTCCGCCGTGCAGGCTGGCGCTCCG
>CAZSQM010000017.1:3440-65359 GCA_964609025.1 uncultured Lachnospiraceae bacterium
CGCCCTGCCCACTCACCTCGTGTCCTTACGGACACTCGGTCGTGGGCGCGTTCGCTTTTATTCCGTTTCCCGTGCAGGCTGGCGCTCCGCGCCCTGCCCACTCACCTCGTGTCCTTACGGACACTCGGTCGTGGGCGCGTTCGCATGACCTCCGCACGTTGGGAGCAAGCTCCCACGGTCGGAGGTCATGCTCACTTTGCCTGCACGAAAAAAGAGCACCCGTTTTACACGGCTGCTCTTTCCGACTAGAAATACTTCTTGCTGCCCCAGAGATTACTTTTCTTCAAATCCACATACTCATTGTAGGCCTGCTCCAAAATCTGCTTCTCATTCGCAAATTTCAGCATATGGTACGCTTCATGAAACTTGTAATAACCGGAGTCCATGAAAAATTCTTCACGCTGCGGCTTGCTATAATAGCTGTCAGACATCATTAAATACCAATGCACATCTTTTAATACCGTATTCTGAGGAGTATTAAAGGTATACTGACTCTTACCGATGTACTTAATAATCTGGGCATCCACACCGGTTTCCTCCCGGACCTCCCGCACGGCAGTATCCTTAAACTCTTCTCCTTCCTCTACGGTGCCCTTCGGCAAAACCCAACCCTCATACTTGTTCTTATAATTCTTGTACAGTAGTAATATCTTCCCTCTGAATATAACTACACCGCCGCAGCTGGTTGCTTCTACCATTGCAATACCTCCTGCTGGTGTGCCTTCAATCACTATCCATAGTATACATCATTTCAGGTGACTTTGCAACCTTTCCGTAAGAGGTTTCTGATTTTTCTGTTTTCCAATTTTCTCCGTTACTTTGTCTGCCGCTTTGCAAAATACTCCGCTATCTCCTCGGCAAGCTCCGCAAGCCCGCTCTCCCCTGCCCCGTCACACTGCTCGAAAAAGATACTGACTGCCGCAACCGGGTTTTCCGCCGGTATCAATGCCATTGACAGACAATGGTATTTTCCGGAGCTTCCGGACGGCACTCTGGTTTCCGCGTAGCGGTAGGAAACGCCGTTCTTTGTTTCTTTTACGGCAAATGCTCTTAAATAGGACGCGGCACGCTCCTTCTCAAACAGGCGGCACTGCTCCGCCTCCGTCCGGTAAATCACCTTGCCGGACGCATCCGTCAGCTTTTCCGTTACATGAGGCGTCAGATAGACTCCCTCCTTTGCACAGGCTCCCGCAAACAATGCCGCGCCGAAGGGCGTAAGAACCTCGCCCTGTGCCGTTACATACTCTCCGAAAGGCGTCGGGATTTTTTCTTCATATGCCTCCGCAGCCGCCCGGAAAATTCCGGTCGCCTCACGCACCGGGTACACCCCGTAAAAAGCACGGTTAAACAGCGGTCCGTCTTCGGCTCCGTCATATTGCGCCGCATACTCCGGTTCAAAATCCGGCAGGGACACCGACGCGAGCAGTCCCCCTTTCTCCAAATCAATGACGCAGGCAGCTCCGTTTCTGCCGTTTAACGCATCATGAACCTGTTCCTGTAACTCCGTCCGCAGCGTTGTAAACAAATTATTTCCGGGAATCTGCGCGTCCCGCATCCGGTACAGCAGTTTTGTTACCTCACTCGCCGAGGAAGACAGCAGCTCGATTTCCTTTACCGCTTCCAGACCGCTCGAACCGTTCTGCACCTGTCCGACCACATGGGAATACAGACTTTTATACGGATATTTCCGCAGTTCCTCGCCGTCCAAAAGCATTGTAAACGCCAGCGGATTCCCCTCGGAATCAAAAATGGTTCCTCTGGCGTTTTGTTCCTCTAATTTTGCCTGACGGCGATTGTAGGAATTAAAAATCACGGTACGCGCTTCGGTACAGATAAATACCGTAAAATACGCCGCCACGGAAAATAACGCCGCCAAAAATGCAACGGAACACTGTCTGAGCGCACGCCTTGCTCTTTCGGGAAGCACGGCAGGCACAAACCCGTCCTTATACACCCGCGGTTCTCCCCGCTCTTTGCCCCGCTCCTGCATTCCCTGTATCAGCATAAACATCAGCACCATACTTGCGGCAGAACTGCCCCCCGCACTGACAAAGGGCAGCGGTACTCCCGTGGAAGGAAGCATTCTTGTGACGCCTCCCACATTCAGAAGCACCTGTGTTGTAAACAACGCCGCAAACCCGGTAAACACCAGCCGGTAATAATCCTCCGAAAACTTTGCCGCCATACGAATCAAAAGCAGCATACAATTAATATAAACGCCCAAAAGCCCCAATGCGAAAACGGCTCCCAACTCTTCACAAACCGCAGAAAAGATGTAGTCGGTTGTCACTACCGGTATCTGCTCGGGAGCCCCTTTATATAAGCCGGTTCCGAAAAAGCCGCCGTTTCCGATAGCAAATAACGACTGCGCCAGCTGATATCCCTCATTGTCCACCACGTCAAAGGGATCCTTCCATGCCAGGACACGCACCTGCACATGGTAAAAGAACCGGTACGCCGCCGCGCAGGCAGCCACCGCTGCCGCAAGGCCTCCGAAAATCCAGCGTTTTTTCCCGCTTACGCAGTACAGCAGTACCCAGAACACAACGGCAAACAACAAAGCACCGCCCAAATCCTTAGAAGCTGCCATCAAAAGAATGTGTACGCCCGCAAGCACCGTCCCCGCAAGAATACCGCGCCACGACTTCGCCCGCAGAAGCACCGCCGCGCAGCCGAAAATAAAGGAAATCTTTACAAACTCAAAGGGCTGCATTGCCACGCCGAACAGTTTTACCCAGATACGCGCCCCAAGGCGCTCTCCCGCGAAGAAAAACACCAGCAGAAGCACCGCAATGCCAAGCCCCAGATAAACATAGCCGTAACGCTCGATACGGTGCATGGCACGAATAAACGCCGGAAGAAACAGTGCGATGATTAAAGCCGCCGCAACAATCACAAATTGCCGTACCGCGCCGTTAAAATCAAGCCTTGCAAGCATGACCGAACCGATGCACAAAAGCAGCAGCATATTATCAAACAAAAGCTCCGACATCCGCGGATACAGCTTTTTATAAACAAAGGTAATCACACTGTACGCCGCCATCTGTATCAAAAAGAAATACAGAAACCTTACCGAGCCGCTCCGGAGATACAGCACAAGAAAACAAAGGGTAAAAACAGCCGCCACTTCCAGTTTCATCACAACACGGACCGCCGTTTTACGTCGTTCCTCTTTTTTGCGTACGGAAAGAAACGCCTGCACATTGTAAGCAAGCAGCAACGCCGCCAATATATAATTTACGAAAGCAAGAAATGCCGTCTGCATTTATTCCACCCCTCTTTTAAAATGTCCTCGTGTATAGCCTGCGCCCGTAACCGGCAGTCCGTTTCCTGCCGCACTTTTCAGAACGCGCAGGGTTTCTTCCTTCGATTCGAACGTAAAATCAAGACGGAGTGCCGCCGGGCACAGCAGCTTAATTTCTTCCTCCCGGTCAAGCAAGGAAAGACACTCCGGGTTATATATGATATTATAACAGTCTTTACAGTTTTGCTTTATCAAAAGCTTCTTTCCTACGCGGTCGGTCAGAACAACCGGCTCCGGTTCTTTCGTTTCTTTGCCCCTGCAAAGCCCCATCGTTTTTCTGACGCAATGCGCCGACACCATAAGCGGAATGCGGCCGTATACCACCATTGTCATATCCTCGATTTCCAATTCCCGCAGTTCCTTTGCGGAAAGCTCCTGCGGCGCCGCAGTCACACAGTCACGCTCCCCGAACAATTCACGGTAAAAGGCTTTTGCTTCCCGGTTCATCACATACATGTTATAGTCAAGGGCGCACCGGGAGTGCCACTCCGCGTCCAGCCGCATCACCAAAGAAAGCGTTTCGTAGTTCCGAAGCAGATAACCGTCAAAATTCTGCCGCAGAACCTCAAACTCCGCTTCTATCCGCTCCAACGTGCTTTTTCTGCAAATACGCGGAAAACACAGCCAGATTTCTTTTCCCCGCAAACGAAACTTCCGTGCCAAATCACACAGGCGTTCCGTATTCTCTCCTGCGATATCCAGATAAATCCGGCGTACCGCCTCCTCCCCTGCTGCCGCCTCCGCCTGTTCTCCGGTACTGACCAGACAGTCCGTATACGGCTTATTGTTCCGGGCTTTCTCCACGGTCTTTGCCTTTTTGCTCTCCTTTGTTTCATCGTCTTCCCGTGCGGCGTCGCTCCTCTGCGTCCCGGCAAGCGCTTCCCCGGAACGCTCTCCTGCCTCTGCCCGCCGATACCTCGCATTCATTGCATCGGCAAGCGCCGAAAGCGCCTTTCTCCGCAGCTCATTCAAAAGGCCGTTTGGCAAAAATACATCATCCGCCAGCGAAATCGTAAGATTTTCGAAGAAAAACGCTTCGTTTCCGGTCTTTTCAAGCTGCTTTCTTACCGAAGCCTCCGTTGCCGGAAGCTTTCCGGCTTTTTCACAAAGGAACCCTTCCAGACGTACCGTCACCGTCGTCGCCTCCTGCTTCGGAAACGGTACTGCAAAAAGCAGCCCTTTGCACGGGGCAGAAACTTCCAGGGTACATACTTCTCCCGCTTTGGCATAAAAAATACCTTTTACCGGAATACGCTTTTCTCTGCTTACATACCGTTCTTCCACATTCTTTAACAATGCCGCGTTTTTTATCCGGTAGACCCTATCTCCCTTTTTTGCCTGCAAACGTGGCAGCAGCCGCGCCTTAATTTCCGCGCCCGCCTCTGCGCCGCTTCCTAACGTATATTCATAATACCCCGGCGCACCGGATTCTTTCGCGGTTTCCCTGCGAAACTCCAGTACATCCTGTGGGGCTACCGGTCTGGTCAGCTTTATTTTTGCTTCGCCCCTGCCGCCGGAAACGACTTCTCCCACCAAAACACCGAAATGACCCGGACGGTTTACCGACATCAACTCCGCACCGTTCTTTGTCAGAAAACACCCGGTCGTAAAGCCGCCCCGGTTGTAAATATCCGCAAGCGCCTCGGCTTCCTCGGAAAGAAGCTCGGGATTCGCCTGCAAATAAGCGCGATAGCCGTCCTCTCCGAGAGAATCATACAAATCCGTAAACTTCCGGTAGGCTGCCGTTACTGCCGCCGCGTACTCCGGACGTTTCATTCTTCCCTCGATTTTAAACGAAGCCGCACCGGTCCGAATCAGTTCCGGCAAAAGCGAAAGACCGCACAAGTCTTTCGGACTCAGCCAATACTTTGTCCCACACGCCTCACTCTCATACTGCATCCGGCACGGCTGCGCACAGCGTCCGCGGTTTCCGCTCCTTTGACCGATTAAGCTGCTCATCAGGCATTGTCCCGAATAACAGTAACACAATGCGCCATGCACAAAAATCTCTACTTCTTTTCCGCTCTTGTCACAGATTTCCTTAATTTCCGGCAAAGAAAGCTCCCTTGCCGGAACCAGACGGGTTACAGGGTATCCGTCAAACACGCGAAGCCCCTCTGCCGCCGTCAGCGTCATCTGCGTGCTGGCATGCAAAGAAAGGCCCGGAAACTCCTTCGCCAAAAAGTGCAGGACACCTACATCCTGCACAATTGCCGCGTCCAGACCCGCAACATAATAGGGAGCGAGAAACTCATACAATGCTTTGAATTCCTGCTCCTTTACCAACGTATTTACGGTCAGATACAGCCGTTTGCCGCGCAGATGCACATACCGGATTGCTTCCAGCATTTCCTCCGTATCCGGATTGTCTGCATACGCCCGCGCACCGAAACCGCTTCCGCCGATATAAACCGCGTCCGCTCCCGCGACAATCGCTGCCTTTAAGGCCTCCATACTGCCCGCCGGAGCGAGAATTTCAGGCTTTTCCATGATATCCCTCTAATTCCGTTTCCAAACGAATGATTCGTTTCTGCGCTTCCAGATTTTCTTTTTTCAGTGCCTCGATTTCTTTTTGCGCCGCTTCCAGCTTTGTCTGCGCCGTAATTACCTCGTGCTTTAAATCGAAAATTTCGCCGCTTTTTGCGTCGGAATCCCCGCTTGCCTCCTCCATCTGCTTCTTTAACTTAAAATAGTCGTCCGCAAGATTTAACTGAAGGTACATATTTTTCATTTCCGCGTCTAACATGCGGTAGGAATCCATTTGCTTTAATTCACTGTACTTTGCATTCAGATAGGAAGCAACCCGCTGTAAATATTCTTCGCTTTCATAGCCGCCAAGATTCACTCTTTTTCCGTTAATAATCACTTCAATTCCGTTTTTCTTATTCATCTGCTGCCTCCTATTCCGCCGTGCCCTGTTTTGGCTCCGGCAGGCCTAAATGTCCGTATGCTTTCGGCAATACCACACGCCCGCGGGGTGTTCTTGCAACAAACCCGTTCTGTACCAGAAACGGTTCATAGACTTCTTCCAAAGTTCCCGCATCCTCGCCAATCGTAACCGCAACCGCCTCTAACCCTACCGGTCCCCCGCCAAACTTCTCTATCATGGCGGTTAAAACGCGCCGGTCCACATGGTCTAAGCCGTATTTGTCTACCTCAAACAGATTGAGCGCCTTATCCGCAAGCTCCTTCGTTATGACACCGTCTCCGACAACCTGTGCGTAATCCCGTACACGCTTTAAGAAACGGTTGGCAATTCTTGGCGTCCCCCGGGAACGTCTTGCAATCTCCGCAGCACCCTGCTCCTCAATCTCTACCCGCAATACCTTCGCCGAACGCAGAACAATCTGCTTTAATTCCTCATCGGAATAAAACTCCAGACGACTGACTACGCCGAACCGGTCGCGAAGCGGCGCGGTCAGCATTCCCGCTCTGGTCGTTGCGCCGACCAGCGTAAAATGCGGCAGGGAAAAGTGCTTTGAAACCGCACTGGCGCCCTGTCCGATGAGTACGTCCATCGTAAAATCCTCCATGGCGGAGTACAAAAACTCCTCTACCTGCCTTGGAATCCGGTGAATCTCATCGATAAACAAAACATCCCCTTCGTTCAGCTTATATAAAATCGACGCCATATCCCCCGGCTTTTCAATCGCAGGCCCCGCGGTGGTCCGGATATTAACCCCCATTTCGTTTGCGATAATCCCTGCAAGCGTTGTCTTGCCAAGACCGGGCGGTCCGAAAAACAGCACATGGTCCAGAGTTTCCTTTCTCTCCTTTGCCGCCTCGATGTAGATTTTAAGCATCTCCCGTACCTTTGCCTGTCCGATATAATCCTCTAACAGCTGCGGCCTAAGCCCCGCCTCGGTTCGCCTTTCATCCCCGATGGCTTCTGTTGTAATGATTCGCTTTGCCATAACTTCCTTCTACCTTCCGTTTCTGCTCTGATTCGCTATCCAAGCTGTCTTAGGCTCAGACGTATCATCTCATCCTCTGTCATGCCTTCGGTCATTTCCACGCCCCGTACCGCTTTCAGTGCCTCTTTCTGTGCATAGCCGAGTGCAACAAGAACCTGTACGGCATTGTCACGAAGCTGTTTCTTTTCAGCCGGTTCGGATGCCAAAGACTCTGTACTGCTTTCCGCAAATTCTTCTGCGAAGGATGCGGTAAGTGCCATAATCTTATCCTTTAATTCAATCACCAGACGCCCTGCCGTCTTTTTCCCGACACCGGGTGCTGCCGAAAGTCTGTCTGCATCCTCGGAAAGAACCGCCATTCGTAGTTCTTCCGCACCGACAGAGGACAAAATACCGAGCCCCAGCTTAGGACCGATGCCGCTTACAGTTATTAACAGCTTAAAAATAGTCAAATCGTACTTTGAAAGGAACCCGAACAAAGCCACTCCGTCTTCTTTTACCTGAAGATATGTATATAGCTTTAGTTCTTCTCCCGGTGCCGGAAGCTTGTCCAAATCAGCCTGCATCACTGCCACCTCATAGGCAATTCCGCCTGCCGTCTCTATTGTTACCATATTGCTGTCTGCCTCGGCAAACATACCATGTATATATGCAATCACAACTTTCACCTCATATCTTTTTTCGCCAAAGTTTCGGAAAACACTGATTTCTTTATTTCAGAGGCTCAAACTTTCCTTTGGAAAACTGCAGCCTGCCTTCATCAATAAACCGCACCACCTCAAAGACCGAAATCTCCAATCCTTCCGCTACCTGGATTGCATTACTATGCGGATATTTCATTAAATAATCCTCAATACTGGAAAACAGTGTCTCATCTATTTCTTTACAATCATCACAAACAACGCGGGTACACGAACTCTTAAACACCTTGCCGCAATATTTGCATTGATTCAGCTTCATGAGATTACCTCCCTCATTGATACACTTCAACAGATATAGTATAGCATATCCCTTACGCATATGGAATAGTATTTTTTGCTTTTCCGTCTGCTTTTACTGATTCCATGCAATTATCTCCGGCGTATATTCGGTCACTCTGTTTCTGCCGTTTCTTTTTGAAAAATAAAGTGCTTTATCTACAAGCTCACACACCTCCGACAACTCCGGTGCTATACCAAGTTCCGCAATTCCCGCACTGATTGTAATCCTTCCGTATGTCTCATCTGTCCTCTCTTCCAGTACCTTCCGGAACTCATTTAAACTCCGGACGGCATACTCTTTTTTTATCACCCCGATGAACTCATCTCCGCCCCATCTGGCAACAATCCCGTTCTTTCCGATGAATTCTCCCGCAAGCTTTGCAACATCGAAAATTGCCTTATCCCCGGCATTATGACCGTAACTGTCATTGATATTTTTAAAATTGTCGATATCAAAGATAAACAACATATAGGTATCAATATCATCCCTTTTTAATTCCTGATAAAAACGAATAAAATACTTTCTGTTATATGCCCCGGTCAGTTCGTCCACTTCCGATAACAGGTATAACTTCCTGATAATCAGGGTAGAAATCAGCACTATCACCAGAATTGCCGCAATTTCAATAAAAAGGACAGAAAAAAACAGCTTGTTACTTGCTTTATAAATCTCCTTATTGGGCACAGCCAGACAAAGTATCATTCCGTTTTTTGTCCTTGTAAATACATAAGTATCTCCCCGAAAAGCAGGTTTGGCACTTATCTCGTTGCGTGCTTCCTCCTGCAGACGCAATATTTCTTCACTATCAAACGCAGCATCGTACAGTTCATAATCCTTATGTACAATTACGTTTCCCTCCTCATCCGTAAGAAACGCAAAGCCGCTGTCATGTGTTTTAATTTCTGATATCATCTCTTCAATATATTCATACTGAATATCCATACCGATAACACCTACAAGCTCCTCATCCACATAATAAGGGGTTACATAAGATATCATGTTCCGATTAATATAGTTATTGTCATAGGGTGCAATCCAGACCGGTTTCCCCATTGCCACCGGTATATCGTACCATGCCGTATTCAAATCTTCACTTGCCGAAAGATCCGTAACCGGATACTCTGTTAAAATTCCCGTTCCATCATCCCGCACCAGAAAACAGCCGCTGGTAGGGGACGCTATCTCTTTATTGTAGCGTATATAGACAGACAATGCCCCTTGTGTCTGTTCTGCGATATAACGTATTCTCTTATCCATTCCTTTTGTATAGGTATCTACATAGTCAGGGTCTTCCTTAAACCGCTCAAAATCATCCAAATGATATATCGCCATAGCTTCCATCGTATGTACCGCCTGTTCGATACTACTGATTTTAGCATCAAACTCATAGCAAAACTCCAATGATTCGAGCCTTAATTCATTCAGTGCATTTTCCTTTGACATATTCACAGTTGTTATGATTCCGACCGCACCTATCATTGTAGTAAACAGGACAGCACAGACTGTTATTAATAAAACATAGTAAATCTTTTTATTTTTCATATGTAATCACCTCGCAGAAAGAATAGACAGGCTTATCGGTATTAGTATATCATACTCTTTCATCAAATGGAATATTTTTTCTGTTTACATTGCAGCGACTGTAACTTGACATATTTCGTTTGAATTGTCCACTGTTCTTTTTCTCCGTTTTATGATACACTGTAACTATTGTAGTAACCTGCGGACAACTCCGTCAGGTCTCTGTAAAGGAAGGGTATGTATGATCACATTAACCACATCGTTTCTGCCGGAATTTCCACCTTATCTGCCACCTGAGTATCAGGAAAAAAAGGCAATTTATTTTGATATTGAAACCACCGGGCTTTCCACACAAGGCTCTTATGTGTATTTAATCGGATGTGCTTATGAAGAAGATGGTATGTATCAGCTTTCCCAGTGGCTTTGTACCGAACCGGCTGAGGAAAAGGACTTATTGTGCCTTTTTTTCGACAAAGCAAAGACCTATGACCTTATAGTACACTACAACGGAACAGGATTTGACCTGCCTTTTCTGGAAAAGAAAGCAAAGCGACATTGTCTTAACAACCCTCTTCCGTATCTGGAAAGCATCGACCTTTACAATGTGGCACGCAGTAAGAAGCATCTGTTTTTCCTGCCGAATCTGAAATTAAAGACAATGGAAGAATTCTTTGGCTTTACCCGCACAGACATCTTTTCCGGCGGTGACTTAATCGAAGTATATGCACAATTTTTAGGGCTTCATCATTTGAACAGTCTGACCGGAAACAGTAAGGAGCAGGAAGAAACCGCACTGGGACATGTTTTACTGTTACATAATGCGGAGGATGTAAAAAACCTTCCGTCTCTTACAGTGCTGCTTTTTCTCCGGAATCTAAGCGCCTTTGTCGATAAGAGAGCCTTTCTCTCTTGTGACTTTATCACTACAACCTCCGGGCAGGCTGAGACTCTGACCATTACCTATCAGTTGCCTCTCTCAACGAAAAAGGGCTTTTCCTTTGTCTTACCCTGGGAAACTTCCGAACCGGTACTCTCTTTTACGGAAAACGGATGCCTGACCCTGTCTCTTCCGGTATATCAAGGAGAATTAAAACATTTTTATCCGAACCCGTCGGACTACTATTATCTCCCCCTCGAAGACTGCGCCATGCATAAGAGCGTAGCTTCCTTTGTTGAAAAAGAATACCGGAAAAAAGCAACCGCCGCCACCTGCTATACAAAGAAAAACGGAAAATTTGTTCCGCTTGGTACGGTACAGAAAACAGAAAAAGAAGCAGTAAAAAAAGCCTCTGCTTCTCTTCCATGCTTCTTATCCGACTACAAAAGTAAATATGCCTATACTCCTCTCACAAAGGAATTATCAGAAACACCGGAGCAGCTTACCGTACTTACGAAGGAGCTCCTTCTCCTCCTGTAATAAACTCCGCATACGGCAACGTTTCAATCCAGGCGCAAAACTCTCTCCACTCCGGAAGTCTGTGATTCTTACGCTGTGCATAAATCGTCTTAAGCTGGCGGTAATTCGTCGTCATTGCCGCCGTCAGCTTAAAGCCGCAGGGATTGGAATACAGCAGTCGCAGATAATCTTCCGGATCCCCCGTTTCATTATATTTATCCTTTAACTCATTCATAATCGCAATCATACGCTTGTCCGTATATTCGCTGTACTGGTGGTCCAAATCAAACTTCGCAATCCGGTGCATGGTAGACTGGCTGGAAATAAAGTCCAGGAAGTGATACCGCTCCGCCTCCGTCCACGCCTTCACGGTAAAGGTCAAATCAAACTGCACTATGATACCCGTCATAAACTGGTCATGACCGCTTCCGCGCTCACACATTGCCAGCTTATAGGTACGCGGTACAATCTCCCCGTTTAATTCCTCCACTCCGATTGCCATCGGAAATTTGCTGCCACGCACTGCGCTTTCCAGCCCGTATACTTTTACATTGCTGACTACCATTCCTCATTCCTCCGCATTCTGCTCTTCTAAAAGACTTTTCCTCTTTCTGTTTTTGGCTCCTATGCCGCCTTTTCGTCCTTTGGTCCCCTGCTTTTACGAAATCCGAAGAAAAGAACCATTGCTGCCCCTGCCGCAAAGATAAAGAGAGAAATAAACTGCGACGTGGAAAGCCCGCCGACCGCTCCTCGCGGGTCGTCGCGCAAAAACTCAATCAAAAATCTTCCGACGCTGTAAAACAGTAAATAACATCCGGCAATTACCCCGTCCTTTTTCACGCGCTTCGCCAAAAGCACCAAAAGGAAAAAATGAAGAAAATTCGCCGCACTCATAATGAGCTGGGTCGGAATCACCTTAATTCCTGCCATTGCCGGATATACCGAATGGTTAAACGCCATCCCGTACCACGCGTCCGTTTCCTTTCCGTAACAGCACCCTGCAAGGAAGCAGCCGATACGTCCAAAGCCCTGCGCCAGTGCAATAGACGGCATAACAAGGTCAAAATACTTTAAAAAACTAAGCTTTTTTCTCTTCGTGTAAAGATAACCGGAAAAAATACCGCCGATAATACCGCCGTACACAACAAAGCCGTACATAATATCCCGGAAATCCATGCCGCCGTTTACAAGCGTCCTCCATTCGGTAATAACAAACAGCAGCTTCGCGCCCAAAATACCGCCCACAGCACACCACATTCCGAGCGGCCAAATACGTTCCGGGTCCAGATTTAGCTTTTTCGCTCTATACTCTGCCATACAAAAGGCCGCAAACACGCCGATGGCAATCATCAAACCGTAACTGTATATCTTAATCGGTCCAAGTTCAAATAAAATCGCTCTCATACTACATTCCTTTCTTCCACTCCCCACATATTATGTATTGTAACAGAGGCCGCAAAGAAAGACAAGGGGGGAAGTTTAAAATAATAGCTCAACCGGTATCGTCTTTGTTTCATGCCTGAAACGATACCAACGAACCGCCGTACCTTCCTCACCTATTAATCCACTGCACAAACGCCGTCTTATCCGTGCTGTTGTACCCCGCATTCCGGTAAAATTCCAATGTCTTTGTCTTCTTAGAACCGGTCAGCAGCATCATTTTATAACAGTTACTCTCCTCCGCTATTTTCTTTGCATACATAAGACACGCAGTGGCATAGCCTTTTCCACGGTATTCCTCATGGGTCACCACATTTTCCACAAAAGCATAAGGTCGTACATTTCTGGTTAGGTTCGGAATCACGACGCATACACAGGACGATACGATTTTTCCATCCACTTCGCATACGATAAGGTGATGGTTCTTGTCGTTTATGATTTCGTTCCATGTCTGCCGTAAGTGCTCGGAATCCTCCGGCACCCTGTCTTCATGAAGATATAAATATAGTTCCAAAAGTTGTTTTAAATCATCTTGACGAACTTCTCTTACCATGTGTTTCCTCTCCAAAATCTAAATTAAACTATTTGTATTCATAGTCCGGTTTCAAATAAATATACTTCTCCCAGGATAAATTATCATTAGCTTCTCCGCTACTCATTTCGACATTCTACAACCTCTTCCCCGTCAATTACAATCCCCTCTCCGTCATTAATACGAAAAACTTTCTTCTTCTGCTTTTCCTCATACATGCAACAGATTTCCTCAAATTTTTCAAATCTGCTTTGCATCTTGCTATAATGCGGAAGCACCTCGATTTCCGTCAAGGAAAGACCTTGCAAATCCGTAAGCCCTAAGAAATTCATTTCCGGTGAATAAAGATTTACCAGTTCCAACGTCGGTCCAAATACAAAAGCCGCTGCACTCCAGCCGATTAATACCTTTTCTGTCGCAATCTTTCTTAAAATTTCCTCAGTCCGGTGCTTCCTAATAGAGTTTAACAAATAAAATGGATTACCTCCGATAAATTCTACTACATCAGCCGATAACAATGACTCTGCCTGTTGCTTGTCCAAATCAAAGATAGTAACCTCTAAACCTATGGATTCTAACTCTTTTGTACATCGCTCCACATGATAATTCTTCTCTTTATATTCATTGTCGGCAGTGACTACCAATGCGGCAGTTTTAGACTGTTTGACTCTGTCCCCGACACATTTTAACAGCTTCTCTCCGGATAAACCGTTGGAACATAATACAAGCATAAATAAATCTCCTACACATTTTTTGCGCTATACTTTTCCCAAATTTTCTATCAACTCATTTATCTGTTGCTGATACCGGCTACTCCCTCGTTCCAGGTTTGTTCTCATTTGCAAACATTGTCTATATGCTATCTGTTACGTTGTTTTACATACTCCCTGTACTCATCCCGAATCAGTGCATAGGAAATACAATTCACAATCACCCGCATTACATCCGGTTGGTCAATGTTCCATAAATGGTCATTCTTTAACGTTCCCATATTAAACTTTTTTCCATCGATAATCTCTGGATAGCGTTCTTCAACAAACATCCGCAGTTCATCAATCTTTCCACTGCCTTTATTTCCTACGGCAATTCGTCCGCTATGGTAAAAATATACGGTATCATTAACCACTTGCACATTATCATCAAAGGACAACTGCAACGCATGATGCGTTTCCCGTTCATTATCGTGAGCCACACACATACAGGTTTTAGCTACACTCTCTTTTTCTGTCCTTTTGTATGTACTAAAAGCAAATGACACAAATTCTGTATCTCCATTATACTCAATCAAAAAAGAACGATAAGGTGAAAAGAACTGACCACCGCCTGCATTTCCGTAAGTGAGCAAGCGAACCCCATAATCATCTACAAGCCGAAAAATACCATAATCTCCAGACGGAATATGATGCCGTACATCATACAATGCTTCTTGCAGATTAAACGCTGCTTTTGCAATTTCCATCGGAGTAGCTTTGCTAATATCAGTTCCATAATAATCCTCCGGATACTCTGCAAAAACACCTTTCAAATACTGCTCAATATTTCCAAACGATACCCTGTCCGGCAAATCTTCACGTGTTTTCACCTCGCCTTTGCCATCAAGCATCTCTCCATACGATGGAACCGCATCTAATTCTTCATAAGTATCTTTTTCCGCGGAATATTTGTAACAGTACATTTCATATCCATTACAAACCATTGCATAATCTGCTCCCAGAGCATCACAATAGTCAAACACCTGCATATGTGCCTTTTCATCCAAATATACTTCTGGAGCCTTGCACTCCACTACCAAAACTGGATACGCAACCTCATCTTGCATGCCATGCACAATAATATCCGCTCTTCGCTTAGAATCCACATGGTAATGTGATAAATGTTCTTCTACCAGAATTGCTTCCTTGGGAGCCTTAATCTCGTTAATTAAATACGCAATCACTCTTTGGCGGACAGTTTCCTCTGGCGTAATATAAATCAATTTCTGCCGAACCGGATCAAGATAACACTCTTTACCCTTCCTACGATATATCTCTGGAAGGAGCTGACCTTCAATGTTTATTCTCATATACACTATCCTTCCTGTTGTAAATTTAATCATAGCTACTATTATACCATCATTCCCATGAATACACAATTTAGAAATATCCATGTGCATCACCAAAGTACCTCTCAACTTATATATAACTTATATCTCCAATTATAACCTGAAACAGATTACTGTATAATTCTGAACAATCAGTAACATAACATTTTCATCATCGCAAAGGAGGTGTTCTATGTACCCAAGAATCCGAAATCTAAGAGAAGACCACGATATGAACCAGACACAAATTGCCAAAACACTCGGTATGTCACAGACCGGATATTCCAAATATGAAACCGGTGAAAACGATATTCCAACCGGTATCTTAATCAAGCTTGCACGCTTTTACAATACAAGTGTTGATTACCTTCTTGGCGAAACAAACGAGAAACGAAGATATCCGTAAGCTCTCCTGCTCTCTATTATACTTGTCTATAAACAGCACAAGGCGCCGCCGCACACACGTACGGCAACGCCCTTTTTCATGCCCTCATGCCAAACTCATTTATAACAGCGGAACTTCATAAAAGGGAACTGTTTTTCGAACATTGTGCAGGATGTTAGACTTTCTTATTACTCCGCAAGTTATCAGCAACAATTCAGACAGGATGTCTGAATGAGGCGACACGGTACACGGATGTACCGCCCCGCCGGTTGCGTCACTTTTTCTTACACTTACCGGAGTAATTAGAAAGACTTACATCCGGAACACGAGAGAAAACTCTTCCTTTCTGCAAAGTTCCGTAACTTTTACGTTCAGGCCGTGCTCCGCACTCACCCATGACCTCGCGATATCATCGCTCGGTCGTGGGCGCGTTCGCATGACTGCGCAACGGTGTAGGAACAAGTTCCTACCGTTTGCTCGCATGCTCACTTTGCCTTCACGCAGAAAGGGCTACCTCAGTTCACTGCGGCAGCCCTTTGCTGTTTTTCTATATTCTTACAGTACACGTACCTTTAATACGCCATCAATTGCATTTAACTTAGAAACCAGACCGTCAGCGACCTCGGTTACAACATCAAGCACGGTGTAGGCAAACTCGCCTCTGCTCTTATTCACCATGTTCTCAATGTTGATGTTCTCAGCCGAGAAAACACCGGTGAACTGGGTGAGCATATTCGGAATGTTTTTGTGACAAATCGTCACACGGGCTGCCGTCTTGCAGACACCTGCGTCGCATGCCGGATAGTTTACGGAGTTAACGATATTACCGTTCTCAATGTACTCTCTGATTTCGTTTACTGCCATAACTGCACAGTTATCCTCGGACTCTTCCGTGGAAGCACCAAGGTGCGGAATAGCGATAACGCCTGCCATGCCTGCACTCTTCGCATTCGGGAAGTCGGTTACATACTTTGCAACCTTACCGGAAGCAAGTGCCTCCTCCATTGCCTCGTCGTCCACCAGAAGATCTCTTGCAAAGTTCAGAACGATAACGCCGTCCTTCATCATTGCAATGGTGTCCTTGTTAATCATCTTCTTTGTATTGACGCTCGGGTCCTCGTTCTCGACAAGCGGGGTATGTACGGAAATGTAATCACATACAGAGAAGATTTCCTCGCGGGTCTTTACACGATGAACCGCACTGGAAATGTTCCATGCCGCATCCACGGAAAGATACGGGTCACAACCGTATACCTCCATGCCAAGGCTGACAGCCGCATTGGCAAGCGGTCCGCCGATTGCGCCGAGACCGATGATACCAAGCTTCTTACCCTTGATTTCCTTACCGGCAAACTTTGCCTTGCCCTTTTCTACGAGCTTTGCAACGTTCTCGTCATCCTTTACGGTCTGTACCCAGTTGATACCGCCGACGATATCTCTGGAAGCCATTAACATTCCTGCGATTGCAAGCTCCTTTACACCGTTTGCGTTAGCGCCCGGCGTATTGAACACAACAATACCCTGCTCCGCGCACTTTGCAAGAGGAATATTGTTAACGCCTGCGCCTGCTCTTGCTACGCAAAGCAGCTTATCGGAAAACTCCATCTCGTGCATCACTGCGGAACGGACTAAGAAAGCCTCTGCCTCCGCTGCATTCTCTGTCTTTGCATAGTCGGCCGTAAAATTATTAAGACCTACTGCTGCGATTGGATTTAAGCAATGATACTGGTACATGATTCCCTCCTGATATTTTTATTTACTTATACCACCACCGAAATCGCTTCGATGGCATGGCATCACTAAAGGAAGTTCTTCCTTTAAAGATTTTCAGCCTCGAACTTCTTCATGAACTCAACCAGAGCCTCTACACCTGCCTTCGGCATCGCGTTGTAGATGCTTGCGCGCATACCGCCTACGGTTCTGTGACCCTTTAAGTTTTCAAAGCCTGCTGCCTTTGCTTCCTTAACAAACTTTGCGTCTAACTCTTCGTTTCCGGTTACAAACGGAACATTCATCAGAGAACGGTCTTCCTTACGAACGGTTCCCTTGAACAGCTTGCTCTCGTCAAGGTAATCATAGAGAATCTTTGCCTTCTCCTCGTTCAGCTTCTTCATAGCCTCTAAGCCGCCCATCTTCTTGAGCCACTTGAATACCTTGCCGCAGATGTAAATGCCGTATGCCGGCGGCGTATTGTAAAGAGATGCGTTGTCTGCATGAATCTTATACTTTAACATGGTAGGAGTGCCCGGAAGCGTATCCTCGGTAATCAAATCCTCACGGATAATTACGATAACAACGCCTGCCGGTCCGATATTCTTCTGCACACCGCCGTAGATTACGCCATACTTGGTTACGTCTACCGGCTCAGAGAGGAAACAGGAAGAAACGTCCGCTACAAGAGTCTTGCCCTTCGTATTCGGAAGAGTCTTAAACTTTGTACCGTAAATCGTGTTGTTTTCGCAGATATATACATAATCGGCATCCTCGCTAATCGGGAGGTCGGAGCAATCCGGTATGTAAGAAAACGTCTTGTCGGCAGAAGATGCGATTGCATTTGCCTTACCGTAAATCTGTGCTTCCTGATATGCCTTCTTTGCCCACTGACCGGTGATGATGTAGTCAGCCACTCTGTTCTTCATCAGGTTCATCGGAATCATGGCAAACTGCTGGGAAGCGCCGCCCTGTAAAAACAATACCTTATAGTTGTCCGGAATGTTCATCAGCTCTCTTAAATCTTTTTCAGCGGTCTGGATAATCTCCTCGTATGCCTTGGAACGATGGCTCATCTCCATCACGGACATGCCGGTTCCCTTATAATCCAGCATCTCCTCTGCCGCTTCCTTTAATACCTCTTCCGGTAACACTGCCGGACCTGCGGAAAAATTATACACTCTTCCCATTTTCTTCCTCCATTCTGCTGCTTCTGCAACAAATAATTTTCTCAATTATAATGCAAATGACATCTTGTGTCAAGGGCAAACGCGCTCCATGCGGTCTGCATAACCCTCGCGGGGTTACGACAAGACCGGACTTACTTGTTTTCTAAATCCTCTTCGGAAAAGGCCTCCGCAATCGGCGCCCCCGGCGCAACCATCGGCCAAACCTTTTCATCGCTGTCAATGCGGCAGTCAATGACAAACGGTCCCTTTGCCGCAAAGGCTTTCCGAATTGCCTCATCAAGCTCCTCACGGGTCGTAACGGTCATCCCTTCCGCCCCCATGCCTTCCGCTACTTTGACGAAGTCCACACCGTCCTGAAGAGTCGTATTAGAATAACGCTTCCCGTAAAACAGCGTCTGCCACTGGCGTACCATACCGAGCACATGATTGTTAATCACCACTTGAATAATCGGAATCTGATTTCTCGCAGCGGAAGCCAGTTCGTTGATATTCATACGGAAACAGCCGTCGCCGGCAATATTGATGACGCGCTTTTTCGGCATACCGGTCTTCGCTCCCATTGCGGCACCGAAGCCATAGCCCATTGTTCCCAGACCGCCGGATGTAAGCAGGGTACGCGGCTTTTTAAAGGAGTAAAACTGTGCCGCCCACATCTGATGCTGTCCGACCTCCGTGACAATGATTGCATCTCCCTTGGTAGCCTCATACAGACGGCGTACCACATACGGACCGGAAAGCCCCTCCGGGATACGGAGCGGGTACTTTTCCTTGTATTCCATAATATGAGCAAGCCATTCCTTATTTGACTTTTCCTCAATACGCTTATTAAGTACCTTTAAAACTTCTTTTATGTCGCCGATCACAGACCCGTCCGTCGCAATATTTTTATTGATTTCCGCCGGATCAATATCAATTTGCAATATCTTTGCCTCTCTGGCAAACTTCTTTGTATTTCCCGTGACGCGGTCGGAAAAACGCACACCGATTGCAATCAGCAAATCGCATTCCGTCACGGCATAGTTGGACGTCTTCGTACCGTGCATACCGATCATTCCGGTATAATTCTTTGCTGTTCCGTCGTAAGCACCCTTTCCCATTAACGTATCCGCCACCGGTGCGTCTACCTTCTGCACAAACTCGGCAAGCTCCCTGCTGGCATCGGAAATTACCGCGCCGCCGCCAACCAAAATCATCGGGCGTTCCGACTTGCGGATTAACTTTACGGCTTTCTCCACATCTTCTTCCGTAATCGTGTCCTTCACCCGCTTCGCAGGCTCCGGCTTTACCGGCTCATATTCGCACATTGCCGCCGTAACATCCTTTGTAATATCCACCAGTACCGGCCCCGGTCTTCCGCTCTGCGCGATTTCAAACGCACGGCGGATGGTTGCCGCAAGCTTTGTAATATCCTTTACAATAAAACTATGCTTCGTAATCGGCATTACAACACCGGCAATATCGATTTCCTGAAAGCTGTCCTTGCCAAGCAGTGAAACGCCTACATTACAGGTAATCGCGACCACCGGAACCGAATCCATGTACGCCGTTGCGATTCCCGTAACCAGATTCGTCGCGCCCGGGCCGCTGGTTGCCATACAGACACCAACCTTGCCCGTGGCACGGGCATAACCGTCTGCCGCATGTGCCGCTCCCTGCTCGTGGGAAGTCAGTATATGGTGAATCCTGTCGCTGTAATGATAAAGAGCATCATAAATATTTAATATTGCACCGCCGGGATAGCCGAATACGGTGTCTACTCCCTGCTCCAACAGACATTCCATTACAATCTGTGAACCGTTTAATTCCATTGCTGCACTCCTTTTACTCTATGTCGCTTTACTTATTTTCCAGTACGGCACCCTTGCTTGCGGAAGATACTAAAGAAGCGTATCTTGCAAGATAACCCGTGGTGACTTTCGGCTCTCTCGGCTGCCACTTTGCGCGCCGTGCCGCCATTTCCTCATCGCTGACCTTCACATTAATCGTATTGGCATTGATATCAATCTGTATCAAATCGCCTTCCTCGACCAATGCAATCGGACCGCCTACCGCTGCCTCCGGGCAGACATGACCGATGGAAGCGCCTCGGCTTGCGCCGGAAAATCTGCCGTCGGTAATGAGCGCCACCGTAGAGCCAAGCCCCATGCCTGCGATTGCAGAGGTCGGATTAAGCATCTCTCTCATGCCCGGGCCGCCCTTCGGACCTTCGTAACGGATAACAACGACATCCCCGGCCTGAATCTTTCCTCCGAGAATTGCCGCAATGGCATCCTCCTCACAATCAAACACACGCGCCGGTCCCTCATGCTTGAGCATCTCCGGCACCACCGCAGAACGCTTTACCACACAGGAATCCGGTGCAAGATTGCCCTTTAATACCGCAATTCCGCCGGTTTCGCTGTACGGCTGTTCCACCGGGCGGATAATCTCCGGATTTGTATTCTTGACCGGTGCAATATTCTCTCCTACGGTCTTTCCGGTTACGGTCAGACAATCTAAGTTCAGTAACGACTTCTTGCTTAATTCATTCATCACCGCATAGACGCCGCCTGCTTCGTTCAATTCTTCGATGTAAGCGTGGCCTGCCGGTGCGAGGTGGCATAAATTCGGGGTCTTCGCGCTGATTGCATTCGCAATATCCACGTTCAGTTCCACGCCCGCCTCATGTGCGATTGCCGGAAGGTGCAGCATACTGTTTGTTGAGCATCCAAGCGCCATATCTACCGTCAGGGCATTCATAAACGCCTTTTCGGTCATAATGTCACGCGGACGGATATTCTTCTCTAACAGCTCCATAATCTTCATTCCGGCATGCTTTGCAAGACGGATACGTTCGGAATAAACCGCAGGAATCGTACCGTTTCCCTGTAATCCCATACCGAGCGCCTCGGTCAGACAGTTCATGGAGTTTGCCGTATACATACCGGAACAGGAACCGCAGGTCGGACATACCTTTTCTACATAATAATCCAATTCCTCATCGCTCATCTTCCCTGCCGCATGTGCGCCGACTGCCTCAAACATACTGGAAAGACTGGTCTTATCCCCGTGTACATGTCCGGCTAACATCGGACCGCCGCTGACGAAAATCGTCGGCACATTAATGCGTGCTGCCGCCATCAAAAGACCCGGTACGTTTTTATCACAATTCGGAACCATGACAAGCGCGTCAAACTGGTGCGCCAACGCCATTGCTTCCGTTGAATCCGCAATTAAATCTCTCGTTACAAGGGAATACTTCATTCCGATGTGCCCCATTGCGATTCCGTCGCAGACCGCAATCGCAGGAAAGACCCTCGGCACGCCGCCTGCCATTGCCACGCCAAGCTTCACCGCTTCGACAATTTTATCCAGATTCATGTGCCCCGGTACAATCTCATTATACGAGCTGACAATACCGATTAGCGGCTTATCCATTTCTTCCTTTGTAAGACCAAGTGCGTTGAACAAGGACCGGTGCGGAGCCTGTGTTGCGCCTTTTTTCACTGCGTCACTCTTCATAAGTAATTCCACCTTTCTCCTGATTTATTTCTGATTTCTGCGGCCAGACACCGCAAATTATCGCTTTATCGTGCTAAAGTCGCAATTTTCTACTTAGTATAACAGACCCTCGCCGAAAAGTCAATAGCCGCAGGGACACCGGCGCCTATTTCGCCCGTTTCCCGCCGAAGAGAATTCCGGCCACAAGCAAAACCGGAAGCGCTAACGCCGCTAGAATCCCAAGCCGCAGATTATCTTCCGCCATGCCGGACACCCAACCCACCAGTGCGGGACCCGCAGCACAGCCCAAATCGCCCGCCAAGGCCAGAAGTGCAAACAGTGCGGTTCCGCCCCGCGCTATTTTTGCGGAAGCAAGGCTGAATGTTCCCGGCCACAAAAGTCCCACGGAAAAACCGCAAAGCCCGCACCCGGCAAGTCCGAGCCACGGAAGCGGCGACAATGCGATAAGCAGATAGCTTCCGATACAAAGAATACCGCTAAATAACAACGCCTTCGGCAGATTGATTTTTTCTCCCCGTTTACTATATATTACGCGGGAAGTTCCCATCATGACCGCAAACAGCATCGTCCCCGTCAGGTCGCCTAATGTTTTGCCGATATGCAGCCCTTTCTCCGCTAAGGCGGAGGCCCACTGGCTGACCGCCATTTCACTGCCGCCCGCGCATACCATTAGAAGCGCCATCATCCAAAACGCCTTATTCGTAAGCAATTCCCTGACGGACATTCCCGTTTCGCCGTCCTGCAAAAGCCTTGCAATCGGCACCCTCGTAAACACAAGTGCATTCACAAGGGGAATTACCGCCCATAAAAACGCGAGTATTTTCCAGTGTTCAATCCCGACCGTTACGAAAAAGAGCGTGGACAGGAGCACAACCCCAACCTGTCCCCAGCAATAAAAGGAATGCAGCAGACTCATCGCCGCCTCCTTGTTCTCGCTCGGACATGCCTCCACCATAGGGCTGATTAACACCTCAATCAGACCTCCTCCGAGCGCATAAACCACGACTGCAGTCAAAAGCCCCGCAAAGGCTGTCGGAAACACCTCCGGCAGCACCGCCAGTAAAACCAGTCCTGCCGCCGAAAGCAGATGCGCCGCAACGGCAGACGCCCGATAGCCGATTTTATCAATTACCACCGCAGACGCAAGGTCAACCGCAAGCTGCAGGAAAAAATTGAAGGTGACAAGGAAGGTAAGCTGCGCAATCGAAAGCCCATACGCGTCCTGAAAGGTCAAAAACAAAAGCGGTGCGAAATTATTGACAATCGCCTGTACAATATAGCCCGTGAAACATGCGTACATGGTACGCCGGTATTTTGGATTCATTCTTTTTCCTCGCTGCTCTCCGAAAGATTTGAGGTAAATTTTAGCATACTTCGGCAAGGAACGCAAGAACTTCACTTACGTCGTTTCCGATGTGATAAAAGGGATTGACTCATTTGGTCAATTGTAGTATTATCATAATTGACCAGTTTGGTCAACGGAGGTGAACATGAACGGGAAATTCTACGATTTACCCCAGGAAAAGCAACATACCATTATCAATGCAGCCCTGCACGTTTTTGCAAAATATGATTACAGAAAGGCCTCCACCGATGAAATCGCTGCCCTCGCGGGAATCTCAAAAGGCCTGCTTTTTCATTATTTTACGAATAAAAAGGGACTGTACCTTTTTCTGTATCAATACGCGACCGATTTCTTCATAAAGGAGATGAGCAGGCTGCATGATTACACGGAAACCGATTTTTTCCGCCTGTTAGTCAACGCACAGATGTGCAAGCTCGCCGTACTTTCAAAGCATCCGGATATTCTGCTGTTTATGATACAGGCCTATTTTGAGGAAAGTCCCGCCGTAAAAAACGAAATCGATAAAAGCTTCGGTGCGATTGTTTCCGACAGCAGCCGCCGATTTTTGGAACGTGCGGACGCGAGCAAACTGAAGGAGGACATCTCCGCGGAAAAGCTGTTAAACATCATTCTCTGGATGTCGGAGGGATTTATGCGGACAAGAACGCCCGAACAGCTTGCGGATTTGCCAAAACTCAACGAAGAATTTCTGGAACACATCGAACTTCTGCGCAGACAGGTCTACAAACCTGAATTTATTTAGAAAGGATGATTTTATGGCAGTCATTGAAACAACGGCCCTGACGAAAAGCTACGGAAAGGCACGGGGTATTATCGACCTGACTCTTTCCGTAAACGACGGCGAATTTTTCGGATTTATCGGGCCCAACGGCGCGGGGAAATCCACCACGATTCGAACTCTGCTGGGGCTGATTTTTCCTACCTCCGGCGAAGCAAAAATTTTCGGGAAGGATATCGTGCGTCAGAAAACGGAGCTTCTTGCCGACATCGGCTATATGCCGTCCGAAGCGACCTTTTACAACGGAATGAAGGTGCGGGAGGTCATTTCGCTTTCCGCAAAACTGCGGAAAACCGACTGTACCGGTGAAGCGAAACAGCTGTGCGAACGACTTGCCCTGGATACAGAAAAACGGGTGGAGGAGCTTTCCTTAGGTAACCGGAAAAAGGTGTCCATCGTATGTGCCATGCAGCACAAGCCGAAGCTCTGCATTCTTGACGAACCGACCAGCGGACTTGACCCGCTGATGCAGAAGGAATTTTTTGATATTTTAAAGGAGCGCCACGCCGAAGGAGCAACGATTTTCCTCTCCTCCCACGTTCTTTCCGAAATACAGAAAAACTGCTCCAGAGCGGCTATCATCAAGGAAGGCAGGCTGATTGCCCTCGACAGCGTAGAGAATCTTTCAAAATCCGGCGCAAAGCGTGTAACGCTGCACGGGGTAAATTCCGTGCCGGAACAGCTTGGAGCAAAATCCGTAGAGGCGGCAGCGGATTATATCAGCTTCCTATACAGCGGCGATATCAAGGAGTTGCTTCGCACCGTAAATCATCTGCCGATTTACGATATGACCGTTACCGAACCGACCCTTGATGAAATCTTTATGCACTACTACGAGAAAGGCGGCGATACCGTATGACAATCTACCGAAAAGAACTGAAACAGGCGGCAAAGTCATGGAGTATATGGACCTGCGCCATTGCGTTTATGATGCTGATTTGCGTACTGATGTTTCCCGAGATGAAAAATGAAATGGACAGCGTAAGCGATGTATTTGCAAATATGGGCGGCTTCACCGCCGCTTTCGGAATGGATAAGTTAAGCTTCGGAGAACTGATGGGCTTTTACGGAATCGAGTGCGGAAACATACTCGGAATCGGCGGCGGCTTTTTTGCCGCACTGGCAGGAATCTCTCTCCTTGCCAACGAGGAAAAGGAACGTACTGCCGAGTTTTTGCTCACCCACCCGGTCAGCCGTACTTCGGTTCTGACGCAGAAGCTGCTTTCCGTTATTACGCAAATCATTACCATGAATGCGGTTATTATCGCAGTCAGCTTATTGTCCGCCGCACTCATCGGCGAAGAATTTAAATTGCAGGAATTCTTTCTTCTGCACATTGCCTACCTGATAATGCAGCTTGAGATTGCCTGCATCTGCTTTGGCATTTCCGCCTTTATCCGACGCGGCAGTATCGGAATCGGTCTGGGGCTTGCGCTTGCTCTTTATTTTATGAATATCATATGCAATATCAGCGAACAGGCTTCGTTTCTGAAATACATCACCCCTTATGCGTATTCCGATGCAAGTAAGATTATTTCCGAAGCGAAGCTGGAGCCGGGACTCATCGGAATCGGTTGCGGAATCGCCGCAGCAGGCGTTGTCATCGGCTATCTGAAGTATACCGGAAAAGATATTGCTTCGTAACCCGGGTATGACTTTCTCCCAGCCGATTCTACTTTCTTACAAGCAACAAAAGCGGATACCACAGGGCAAACCCTGTGATATCCGCTTTTCATAGACCTGAGGGGAGTCGATTATTAGGTCGTTCTCTCGGGAGCCTTGTATTAGGCGGTTTTACAGGGCTTATGTTTTTGGGAGACATCCAAAAAAACAGGACAGAGTATACGCTCTATCCCATTTTTTAGGCTTGAGAGAGTCGGGTAAAAGGATTGTAAAAACCTTATCCTAGAAGGTTTACAATACACATCTGAAGACAGCCCAAGTTTTTCCATTTTTTTACAATCCTTGCCTTTTGATTCCATTCTCTCATATGAATATATACTTCCCCTAAATTTATCTTTTCTTAAATTCTTTATTTTTCAAACACTCTTTTCGATATTCTATATCCTCAGCATATACTTCAGGGAACTTCTGTTCCAGGATACAACGCATAGTATCATCCTGGCTCAACTTAAACCACTGTTGCACGATATCATAATAGTGTTTATAATCCCTTTGCATTTCTTCCGAACGCCAATATTTCTCCAATCTTTGTTTTTCTTTTTCTTCATTTTCATCGAGTTTTTCTTTCTTTTCAATCCTATATTTCATTATGCAATTATCCACATAATGTTTCGCTGGAATATCCGGTATTGTTTCATATAAGAACTCACTTTGTTTCAAAATATAACCTTCTCGACCATCAATATCACCACCAATTCTGCTAATAAGATCATATAAATGATATAATCTACATAACGGTAAGTATAACACCATCTCTGACATCGTAGCGATATGAAATCCTTCACTTAATCCAAACTCATCACTGATACTTAATGGACAAAAGCGATTGGATAAATCGTAGAGATACTTTACAGTTCCCATAGCAAACTTCCTCGTATAATCATCACTATTTTTCTCTGCTTTGATTGGAGAAATTTCATTCTCCAAAAAATCATCAATAAAAATCAAATTCTCATTAGTCAAAATCTCTAATGGTAATTCCAGACATTCTGCTATTGCCATTAGAGTCTCCTTTGTTGTTCTTCTTCAATTAATCACATTACTAATTGTTTGCACCCCTACGCAATTTGCTGGATTCTCTTCCTCCATACACTTAGCAAAGCTCCTAATCGAATCAAAACCCTTAGAAAAAATCAATAATTCTATTCGTCTACCTAATCTATTTTTCATAGTAGCACCACCTCCTTATCAATATCATAACTTACATAACACGCTTTGTCACGCCCAATATATTGGACAACCGATGCTACTACATTAAGAATTACCCATTATATAATCTCCGTCATCGCCTTTGCTTCCTGCTCTTTTATTACGTGAATGTATTTCGTATATGTAATCATAATATTAGCATGTCCCATCAAACGACTCACCACCTCAATACCAACACCGGCACGTATTAATACCGAACCGAAAGTGTGCCTCAACGTATGCGGGGTAACTGCCTCTGACAGATTGGCTCTTTTAAGCAATCTCTCAAGACTACGACTTAAGTTACTAGGATCCTCTTGTGTCCCGACTCTCGTACATGCGACATAGGCCGATGTAATTCCTTTTTCCTCATCATATTCCTTCATCATGTTGAGATAATCCTTCAGATTACTATTTAACGGCAACATTCTTTCTGCGGCTGTTTTTGTCCCATCCTTTATCCTAGTTTTCTCTTCCCCAAGCAGCCCCGTTTGTAAAGTGCTATGAATATGTATGTAATTCTCTTCAAAATGAATATCAGCCCACCTTAAAGCAATCATCTCTCCGATACGAAGCCCCGTACCAATCATAAATACGAGCACCAGTGCATCCCGATAACGGATCTGACCCTTTTTCGTACGTACCATTGCAGATTCTCTGAACCTCATTATTTCCTCATCAGAAAGAGCAAACTGTTCCTTTGTTTTCGTTACAATGTTACTCTCTCTAGGAATCACTACATCCTCACACGGGTTCTTCGCAATCACTTCCTTCTTAACTGCATGAGCAAAACATGGTCCTAATAAATGCATTATCCTCTTCAGCCCAGACTTTGCAAGAGGTTTCCTTCCTCTGGTTCCCAAAGCATGGTCGTTAATCAAGACCTGAATATCATCCGTCGTAATCTCACATAATCTCTTTTTTCCTATTGTTTCCTTGATTTGATGCTCAAACACAGATGCTAAACGCGCATATGAAGACGGTTCTATCGATGTACGCTTATAGGTCTGTAGCCATTCCTCCATATATTCGTTTAGCGTTATCTTTTTTGGATTATATGTCCCTTTTTCCCTTTTCTCCATATACTCTCTTGCTTTCCTTTTGCATTCCGCTTTCGATTCACCATAAATGACTTTCGTTCTCCCTTATAAGAAACTCTTCCTTCCAAAAGTCCATTTTTTCGTTCACGGAATGCCATATTATTTACCGCTTGAGATATGTTGTACATACATGTTCCTTTCTATCCGTCAAAAAATGTATCACATATATATTATGCAAATAATAGCAGCGCGAAGCTGTCATTTCTCTCGATTCACTTCACCTCCTCCGAAGGACATAACACCGCATCCCTTCAATGTTATGTTGGTGTTAGAATAAATTTAGTACAAAACAAAATGAGACATTCCCTGAATCATAGTGTATAATACAACTACGAGGAGGAACTCATTATGTTACGTAAGAAAACACAACACGCCAAACAGTTTAAGTTGGATGCCATCAACTATCGCAAAGAACATCCTGACCTTACACAAGTCGAATGCGCCAAAAACCTCGGAATCGGCGTTAGCACCCTTGCCCGTTGGGAATCCCAATTCAGAGATAATGACGGCGACATTCCTGTCAGAGGTTCCGGTAACTACGAATCCGATGAAGCAAAAGAAATCGCCCGTTTCAAACGGGAACTTCGTGATGCTCAGGATGCGCTTGATGTGTTAAAAAAAGCCATCGGCATTCTGGGAAAAGACTAACAGAAGCTATTTATACCGAAGTTTCTGCTAAAGTAGAGGCATCTAAAGTTACCGGACGCCACGTCTCTACTTCCGGAATGCTGAAAATTTTAGGCTTGTCCCGCTCCGGTTACCGGGCTTTTCTCAACCGAAAAGTTTCTCCTTCCAAGCAAAGAAAAGAAGCTGTGAAAAAGAAAATCCGGAAGATTTATGACAAATCCAAGCAGAATTATGGTGCTCCTAAAATCACTCGAGAACTCCGTAAATCCGGCGAAACCATATCCGAACGCAATATGCGCGAAATGGGTATCAAAGCCCCGTGGATTAAGCCTTGGACCACCACTACCCGAGACTCCGATTTCAGCGAAGAACTGAAAAATGTTCTTAACGAGCAGTTCAACCCGGAACGTCCTAACGCCGTTTGGTGTACTGATATCACCTATATCTGGACGCAAGACGGGTTCGTCTACCTTAACTGCATTATGGACTTATTTGCCAGAAAAATCATTGCCTGGACACTCTCTAAGACGATGGAAGTATCCACCGTCCTTGAAACTATTAATAAAGCAAAGGCTTATCGCCAAACCGATTTACCTTTGATTATTCACACAGATCGTGGCAGCCAGTATGTTTCCATCGCCTGACGAGAAGCCACAGAAAAGATGCAGCGAAGCTACTCTCATACCGGATACCCATATGATAACGCATGCATCGAGTCCTTTCATTCTCTTATCAAGAGAGAATGGTTAAACCGGTTCAGTATTCGCAACTACAACCATGCCTACCGGCTTGTTTTCGAATACATTGAAACCTTTTATAACACTGTCAGAATCCACAGTCATTGTGGTTACATATCACCTGACGAATACGAAAAACTCTATGAAAAGGGCGCGTCTCTGTCTGCTGCCTAGCAGGCAGAACCACTCATTTTAATTTGCACTAAATGTTGACAGAGGACCAAACAGAAGCATCAGCAAAGATACACTACCTTCACTGATGCTTCACGTCTCTCTGATTCATTATCTTTACTTTGCCAAGTACTCTGTCGGTGTAATCGCCTCCACCTCAGAAGCCTTATAATCTGCAACATTTCTCGTCACAATGTACTCTGTGCCGTAAGCCTTGGCACATTCCATCTGCAAACAATCCTCAAAGTCGGAGAACTCACCGTTTTGCAAGCCTGCAAGTAACTTCACTCTATCGATACCTTCTACTTCGAAGATTTTACACAGATTCGTCAATACCGCTCTTCTTTCTTCTATGCTGTAATCCTTTCGCAAGATAAAAAACATATTAGAAATCGAATGTGCCGCAATGCAACCGTTCACTTTTCCTTCTACACACGCAAATCTTCTTTGCGTCCTCATAATACGGCTCTCTTGTGAGAAGATAATCCAATAATACATTGGTATCAATCAAAATTCTACTTACCATATTTTGCATCCCTATAAGAAGCTAACTCTGCATCATCGTCCGTTACCGTTCCCTTTTTGCGTAACAACTCCAACTGTGCAAACGCTTCCTCCCTCTCCGGTTTATTATCCGTATACAAGCCGTTTACACCTTGCATAATCTGCAAAATAAATACGACCTTATCCTCTGGCATCTTTTCCAGTTCTCTGAATGCCGTCTGTCTGATTGCCGTCATACCGCACACCTCCCGTTCTTTCAGCTAAACAACAATACATTTCCCTATCTCTATTGTACCACAAATCCTATGAATATGCTACCTAATATTAACAAATATCCTTTTATACAGCAATAGACCAAGCTCATTCAAGCATTGGTCTATCCTTTTGATTAGCTCTTTGATTACCTTATACAAATTTCCAGAAGAAAACGTGTTATCGAAGTTCTCCTTTCTTCTAGTATTTACAAGGTTTTCCAGACTTTTTCAAGTCTGAATTCAGAGTGGACCTGAGGGGAGTTGAACCCCTGTCCGAAAGCCCTTCCGCTACGGCATCTTCCATCATAGTTTGTCCTTTGACATTCCCTCCGCTTACCGCCGGCAAACAGGCTGTAAGCTTTAGTAGCTTCATGATACGCCTATACGTGCAAAGCTTAACGTATATCGTTTCCTACATCGTCGATGCCAGGGTCCGGATGTGTAGGTGCACCAGGTCTGACAGCTGCCATTAGGCAGCGATTGCTAAATTATCTTCAGCGTTTAATTTTAATTTCCGAGTTTTAACGTGGTCCCGGACCACGGATGGCTTCCATAGCTTCAAAACCCCCGTCGAAACCGGTACAAGCCCCGGTAATGATTTGTCAAACCGACAAACCGGTTGTTTTACGCTGTTATCAGCATAGCATATCTTTTCCTCGTTGTCAATTACGGCAGTGTGGAAATTTTTTCTTTTTTTGCCTTTGTTTCGAGTTTTTTCACCTCTGTTTTCCCTTTTCCCTCTTTCTTCTCCGCCGCCTTCTGCGGCAGTTCTATTTTCATATTCGTACCTACGCCTACCATCGCTTTCAGAAGGGCAAGCAGCATTTCCTTTGCCTTTTTATCCATCGTGTTATAGGAACGGATAATTGCCGTAACGCTTTTCCATTTATCTTTGTTTAAATCCGCAAGCGTTTTTGCATCCGTCGAAGTCAGGACCTCATAGATACGGTCGCAGAAAAACTCTAACTCTTCGGGCTTTAACCCGCTCATCCATTCCTTTACCCCCACTGCCAGCCGTCTGCTGCTCAGCTTTACATCCGGAAGCTTGATAAACCCGGCGCCCAGCACCTCCCACGAGGTCACATCATGCTGTAAAATTCCGACATGACTGCTTTTTACCACCTGATAATCTTCTTCGTGTTCCAACAGCATTCCTACAATGGAGGACTCCGGCACCCACGTTTCCACTCTGCACTTCATCTCCTGATAAGAACGGCTCTCAATAAACGCCCGGTCAAAGCCCGGTCCGTCAAAATTGTAGACACGCAAAATACGTTTGGACAGCGTTTTTCTGCACTTCACCGCCGCATAAACCGCCAGATTCCCGCCCTTGGAATGTCCGCCGATATACACCCGTCCTCCGCCGTCCAAAAGCACCCGTTCCAAATAGGCGAGCGCATCCGTCTGCGCCGGGACCGGCGAAAGAAAGCACATGTTAAAATCTTCCTTCCAGCCGACTAAGGAATCATCCGTTCCCCGGTAGGAAATGTAGCTTTCCCGTTTTCCGAGAACAAGCTCCACCGCAGCAAACTGCTCTTCTGCCGCCACGTCGGTCCGGCTCACATAGTTGCGCAGGATAAGGGAAGCAAACCGCTTTGTCTGCGCCATTTCACGCAATAAAATGCCGGCAGTCCGCAGCGCAAAGGAAACACAATGCTCCAGTTCCTTCTGGGTGTGAAGCTCCCAGTAGCGCTTTGACGCGTAGGCAAGCGTACACTCCTGTCGTTCTTCGCCGTCGCCGATAATCCCCTTTAAATCCAGATAGGAAATCTGGGACAAAAGCAGCGCGTCCACCGCATTTAACGGTACCTCGTCAAAGGTAATATCCCCGCGCCAGGTCAGATAATCCGATAAACTTGCCATGCTAGTCCTCCTTATTTTGCAGTTCTGTCTGCGTCAAACGCTTTTCTCCCATCCACTGAACATCCCTAACCTCAAACCCAATCGTCCGATACCAGTCCACCAGTTCCACATACAAAAGCTCTACTGCGGTACAGCCCTGCCTTTGCAGGTGTTCTGCCGCCCGCTTTACCATCTGTCTTCCGATACCGCGCTTTCTTACCGCAGGAACCACACCCACGCAGCCGATTCCGCCCACCTGTTCCCCTTCTTTTACAAACCTTCCGTCTGTCGGGGAAACCAGTGCAAAACCAATCACCATCCCGTTTTCGTCTGCAATAAAAACTTCTTTCGGATCGCACCCGTTAAAGTAAGGAAGCCATCCCTCATCTACTTCCTTTACCGCCTGCAAAATCTTTTCCTTTTCCGCATTCTTTGCAAACCGGAACGAAACCGTTCCCGGAGCGGCAGGCAGTTCTACGTTCTCCGACTTCCGGTTGGAAAACTCCAGCCGCATATTAACGCTCGACCACTCCGCCGTGTACCCGCGGTGCAAAAAAAAGGAAACGCTCTCCTTGTCTGCCTCGGGCACGCCCTGTAACAGATAGTATGTGCTCCTGCCAAGAATCACTTTATCATAGCCTAAGCCCTTAATATAGTCTTCCGCTTCCGACAGCAGGACGCTGCCGATGCCCTGCCGTCTATACAGCGGCGAAACGCAAAGCAACACAACGGAATTTTCATAGAGCATTGCAAACCCAAGGAGTTCTGTTTCGTTACGCCGTTCAAAAACCTGCATTTTCCCCTCCGGCAGCAGCTTTTCAAACCTATCCCGTTCTACCGGGTATTCCGGAAAGCACGCTCTGTATAAGAAGTATCTTTCCTTTTTTGCCCTATCATTCATCGGCATAACAAAATCCTCCTTTTCTTCCCCTCCCGATACTTTTTCTTCCGTTCCGCTCTGTCCGATATCCGGGAGCGAATCCGCACTTCCACGATATCATGAAACCAGATGCTATCTGTAATAATATGACAAAACACACCGAGATATAACGAATCCGTCCTCATCCGTTCTCCGTACTTTTGGGCAAAGCTGCACCAATTCATTCCCTTTTGCTCTTCCGTAAACTCTACAAAATGCGTTTTTCGCTTTGTTCCGTCCTCATGACAGCTCATATCCGGACAGAGCGAACCGATTCGGAACCGGTTGATATCCTCTATCGGAAGCTGCTCCGCTACACGCTCCGCAATCAAATAGTGAATCATTCTGGAGGGCATTTTTATCCCTCCTTTTTGCAGTAAAACAAATAGGTATCTCTGGTAAGTTCATACTGCCCCTGTAGTTTCTCCCGAAGGAAGCGCAAAAAAGCGCCTCTGTTTTGTTCCAGCACAGTTTCTAACGACCTGCAGGTCTGCAAAATATATTCCATATATTCTTCTGCCGTAGAAAAATGCAATGTTGTCACATACCTTCGTTTTTCGGCATTAGGAAGCACTTCCAGAAGTTTTTGTTCCGCCGCTTCCACTTTTTCCAGTTTGCCCGAAATATCCCTGTACTTTTGCGCAGCAAGGGAATCGTCCCCGAAAAACTCCGCCATCATTTCCTTTACTGTTTCAAGCAAGAGCATGCCTCCCCAGGTACAAATAAAGACGCCGTTCTCCGAAAGCGCGGAAAAAAGTTTCCGGTACAGTGCTTTCACATCTTGAATAAAGTTTGCCACATGATTGAGGAAAATGCAATGATATTTCTCTGAAAATTCCATAAACTCCAAATCCCCCCAGACAAAGCGAAACTGTCCCTCCGCTATCTCGCCGGAAGCCTCCTGTTTTGCAATAAATTCCGCGAAACTATCCGCATGGGTATTATGCTTATCTATGCAGGTTACCCGCAGCGATTCTGGTATCCGGTCACTGTTATACCTCCAGAGATTTCCATACCCAGCTCCTGCATCCAGCACATGCATTCCTTTTGTAAGCCCCGCCTGTTCAAATACAAACCTCGACCACCCGCGAGGCTCGTCGGAATGCTGACCAAGCCTCCATACCAGTTCATCCGCCCGTCGGTTTTTGATAATACTGTTTAATGCCGTCAAAAACGCATTGCAGTCCGTTTCCTCTTCCCTGCACTCCGTAATCGCTCTATCTACACAGGAAATCACCGAATCCAGTTGTTCGCGCTTTCGCAGCAACAGGCGCCTCTGCGCCAAAAACATTTCCTCTCTGCTTATCGAATATTTTCTTGCCTTTTCCGATAAAATCTAGTATAGTAATAGGTGCAGAAATGCGTTCCTTTGCACTCCGCACAAAACCGGAGGCTTTGCATAGGATAATATTAGCGCCATGTACCATATTACGGCCTTCCCTTTTCCGGGTGACATGTTCCTTTCGGTCAGCGAAAAAGCGACGCCGTAAACCGGTTGACGAGGTGAACGGTAATCGAAAATTCGGCGGATGCCGTTCCGCAGCTCTTCGCTGCGTATTCTATGAGAAAAACATGGGGAACCATGCAACAAAGGCTTAGAAACGAAGAATACCGCTACTTTACGGCAGAACACCTTTTTATCGGTGTTCTTGATTTTGTTGTGCTTTTTTGCACGGAAAGGATACTTTTATGTGTGGAATTATTGGTTTTACCGGCTATCTGGATGCCAAAGAGGTTCTGCTCGAAGGGCTTGCCGCTTTGGAATACCGCGGTTACGACAGTGCCGGAATCGCGTGTTGCGTCAGGGACGAGGACGCGCCGATTAAAGTGATTAAATCCGTCGGAAAGGTTGCCGAATTAAGAAATATCGTACCGGCGAATCTGGACTCCGGCTGCGGTATCGGACATACCCGCTGGGCAACCCACGGCGGCGTTACCGTACCGAACGCACACCCGCACACCGCGGGACGCGTCACTCTCATTCACAACGGCATTATTGAGAACTATCACGAACTGGCGGAAGAGCTTGCCAGGACCGGACGCACTCCTTACTCCCAGACCGACACGGAAATCACCGCGATGTTAATCGACAGCCTTTACACGGGTGACGCTTACGATGCCATCCAAAAGGCCGCACAGCGTTTGGAAGGCGCTTATGCGTTCTGTATTCTCTTTACGGATCAGCCGGATATCATCTATTGTATCCGCAAAGGAAGCCCGCTTGTTATCTGCAATACGGAGGAAGGCTCCGTGGTTGCTTCCGATATGGTGGCACTGCTGCGCTACTCCAAGGAGTATTTTGTTCTGCCGGAAAATCAGATTGCAAAGCTTACGAAAAACTCGGTTACCGTTACCGACCTAAACGGAGAGCCGGTCATGCCGCAGATGCTCAGCGTCAACTGGGATATGTCCGCCGCGCAGAAAAACGGCTACAAACACTACATGTTAAAGGAAATTCACGAGCAGCCGGAGGCGGTGCTCCGCACCGTTAAGCCCCGCATGAAAAAAGAAGGCGACCTGCTTCTCCCGGACTTTTCCGAAGACGGGATTCCGGATGCGCTGTTTCTTTCCGCAAACCGCGTAATTATTACCGCCTGCGGTACCGCAATGCACGCCGGATTAATCGGCAGAATTTTAATGGAGCGTCTGCTCCGCATTCCGGTTACGGTGGAAATTGCCTCCGAATTCCGCTATGAAGACCCGATTATTGACGAACATACGTTAATCATTACCGTTTCCCAGTCGGGAGAAACCGCCGACACCCTTGCAGCAGTCCGTCTGGCACGGGAAAAGGGCGCAAAGACGCTCTCTATTGTCAACGTCAAGGGCTCTTCCATTGCAAGAGAAAGCGACTATGTACTTTACACCCACGCAGGCCCGGAAATCGCCGTTGCAAGCACCAAGGCGTATACCGCGCAGCTTGCCGCCTTTTACCTGATTGCGTTCCGCTTTGCCTACGCGAAGGGCGCGCTTTCCGCGGAGGGCTGCTCCGCTTATATGAAGTCCCTTGCCGACGTGCCGAAAGCCATTGAGGACGCTCTACTCAGCAAGGATATTACAAAGGAACTGAGCAAACGCCTGACCCCGTCCCATGATTTATTCTTTATCGGAAGAGGGCTTGACTATGCTCTCTCCTGTGAGGCTTCCATTAAGCTGAAGGAAATCAGCTACATTCATTCCGAGGCATATGCCGCAGGCGAACTAAAGCACGGAACGCTCTCTCTCGTTACCATGGGAGTTCCGGTGGTTGCACTGGCTACCCAGCCGGACGTGTTTGCAAAGATGATTTCCAATGTAAAGGAAGTGTGTGCGCGCGGTGCTTTCGTTATTCTGATTACCTCCGCCCAGAACGCGCCTCTGGTTGACAAATCCATTGCCGACGTACTGATTACGTTACCGGAAACCGGAAGCGAGTTTACACCGTTTACCGCTGCGATTATTTTGCAGTTAATTGCCTACTACACCTCCTCCTACCGGGGACTGGATGTAGACCAGCCGAGAAACCTTGCAAAATCGGTAACGGTAGAATAAAATAGGAACCCTACTCGATGAAAAAGGCTTTCCGTACGATTACCTGATGTAATCTGTGGAAAGCCTTTTCTTAACTGACGTTTCAAATAACCGGTTAAATACATTGTTCCGGCAAATTCACCGCCTAAAACATAATCTCCGACTTTTTCTTTAACAGTCTTGCGCTGTTGACAATCAACGCCGCGCCGGTCAAGGCGCCGGTGAGAATCGCAACAATTCCCAACACCAGATTCCATACACCGACGGATGCCATCGTCTTATAAATCTTTTCGTCCTGCATAAGATACCTCCTTACCTTCCTTCCAAAGTGAAAACTCTATCTTTTTCGTTTCTTTTATAACGCCCGACTGACGCCTATTTTGCGCCGTACTGCTCGTAGTAAGCATCGATTGCGCTCTTTAAGGTATCGTTAATTACAACCTCTCCCTTGTACGGCTTGTTGTATAAGTGCTCCGTCACCTCTGCCATGGAAACGATAGCGGCTGTCGGGAAGCCGTACACCTCTGCCACTTCATCCAACGCACACTTATCGCCCTTTCCGCGCTCCATGCGATTGAGGGAAACGATTAATCCTTTAATCTCGACGTTTGCCTGTGCGCGTACAATCGGTACGGTTTCCTCCATCGACTTGCCGGAGGTGGTTACGTCCTCAATCATAATGACACGGTCACCGTCCTGCAGCTTATGTCCGAGAAGAATTCCCACATCGCCGTGATCCTTTTCTTCCTTCCGGTTGGAACAATACTTTACATCCTTTCCGTAAAGCTCGCTGTACGCCATCGCCGTTGCCACACTAAGCGGAATCCCCTTATAAGCCGGTCCGAACAGCACATCAAAATCATCCCCGTAGGTATCGTGAATCGCTCTTGCATAATACTCACCGAGCTTCCGAAGCTGCGTACCGGTAACATAGCCGCCCGCATTCATAAAAAACGGTGACTTTCTGCCGCTCTTTAACGTAAACTCACCGAACTTTAATACCTTACTGTCCACCATGAACTCGATAAATTCCTGCTTGTACTGTTCCATTTAATAAAATCCTCCTTGTTTTAAGCCACATTGCGGACTTTTCTCTTACTCCAAGTATCGTTACTGTGCCGTTTTTGTACCATTTCACGATTTCCTCATGTAAGCATCCCTTTCCGATTTGTCGGCAAAACAAAAAAGCACAGATACACTTACTAAGTATACCACCAACTCATCTAATTTTCAACCAACAACTGCAAATGTTCTTCTAATTCCAACAAAGAACCGCCCGTATGGAATGGACTTTTCTTTTATAAAGCGCCCACTACCTCTCCCGGCAGTAGGTGCACCTTATATCTGCTGTCCGAAATTTCTTATGCAATTAGATATATACTTCATAATTGCCTCTTCGGAGTTCAATCCGTTCTCTTTATAAAATTGTTCCACTGACCGTTCCTCAATTACCTCGTTCCCCGGCTCATTCTCCTGATATCCGATTCTTTTTTCCATCCATGGTTCTTGTGAATGACTTATCATTTCTAATGTTTTTGAAGAATATAAGCCAAATGTACGAAGTACCAATTCTATTGCCTGTATTTCACCCTCGCCAAGCAATGACCGGAGACATCCGTGTGAGCCATAGATTCCGGTGTCAATCGGTTTATATCCAAACTTTTTATATTGATTATAAACCTTCGGATACACCGGTCCATGTTGCCACGCCTGACACTCCTCATCAATTAATCGATTTCCGTTCATCGCATAATTCACACCGTTCGAAAAGGCCAGCAGCTTCTCCAGTGCAAGAGGTGTCACCTCTTCCAAATGCGTAATAATATAATTTACAATCTGATCCAGTTTAGACTTGCCGATTTCACATAATCTTTCATATCTGACTATGATTTTTCGATATGCAACCTCTTTTAACTTACTCTTATTCTTCTTTACCGACTCAATAAAAAATCTTTCATCATTTAACATCTTATACAGTACATCAGAATATTCCTTTGCCGGAATAAAGCCATCATAATATCTCTTTATTGTCACTTTACCAAACCCGGCAATATCCGCAAGTGTCTCTTTTCCCACATCATATTTACTCATAATCTCAGATATTTCATCAATATCAATAATTCCTTTTTGTTTTTTATAAGCTTTTATTTTAGACTCCGACTTTCTTGAATTATAGTCAATATCCGTTGCCACTTCCGTTCCGCAGCATTTACATCTACCAACTTTGAAGCGATAACTAATCTTTTCTGTCTTATACTCCTCTGCAATCATTTCATCTGAAACATAGAATTCCACCAAATCTTCACATTCATTACAATAAGCAAGTCTGTTTTTCTCCATCCTCTCCATATTCTCACCTTCCTCATTCTTATCATATTCACCTTACATATCCCACTTTATTTTTTAACAATTCGGTATACGGTTTTATGCCGCATACTGAATTGTTATTCTCCTAATCATCATTATTTCTATGTGTTCTTTGGTCTATTCTTATGAAATGAAACTACAAAAACTTTTTCATATGGAATTTTTCTATCATTCACTTTAATATAAATCAAAACATGTTCAGAAGTCATACCGCTTTCTTCGGCATCTCTTCTCATCAATTTACAGGGATACTTGAATATAAATAAGTATTCCTGTGGGTATCCCAACTTCTTTCTCTTTGCTGCTCCCTTGCTTAAGTCCAACACCTTTGCAACAAAATTTTCTTTCGACAAATCCTTAAGTATCTTATTCTCATCAGACGTATCAAATACGTAATCATCCGATAAGGCAGGATTCTCTTCTGTCGGAGTCTGTGGAATATATGTCTTTTCATCAACTGCTTTTGATAAATCCTGCAACACTGTCAACAGTTCGTCATCGCTACAAAAAATTATCGGCGCTGCTTCCACATACTCATCTATGGCATCTATCGGCAACTTTCGAAAATGCTCTGTCGTTGCTTCCATCACATTCCCTCCCTTCCGTTCTTGCTTGATACGTTTTATCTGTTTTTGTATTTTCCGTATCATACCTCTATTTTATCACATATGCTTCAATTGTCAACCTACACACTAAAATTTTGTACGATAATAAAATTTCCCGTAATCCTATAATCGATTTCTCTTCCCGCACTGTACACAAACCGAAGCAGGCAAAACTTACTTCGTTATCCATCCGCCTTTATCTGACAATGTTACTATGTAACTGTGGTCATAGTTTTCCCTGAAATAAAACTCTGCGGTCAATGCCGAAGGCGTATATACAACCGACCACATAGTTTTTTCATAGCTCCCCTCGGATTGCGGATAATTAAACTGCGCCACCGACTTTAACATTTCCCGCACACCTTTTTGATCCGTGCTGCCGGAATACTGTGCAAGCCTGTCAAAACGCTCATGCGACTGTTCTGATCCGATACCGTATTTTTTACCTTCCGCCAGATAGTGGTTGGTAACAATCTTCGTTTCCGTGATAACCGGCTCTCCGTCGATATATTCGACTACTACACTTTTTCCGCTTGCATCCGCAATGGAAAAATGATGTGCGGAACCGATGGACGAGTTCATGTCATACTGCTTTAACAGTTCAATTGCCTCGTCTACGTTTGCAGCCCTATCGAGAAGAAGTCTTATTGCCGTCGTTGTAGTAAGGTCTGCTTTCCCTGTATTCTGATGTGTTTCTTCCTTATCCCCCGCCATCAAATCCGCAATCACCAGGCCCTTTTCATTCATACCGTCCAGCGGGACATAAATCGCTGCCAGCGTCATCATACGTTGCGCCATAGAGCCATCCGGTGTATAGTCCTCTCCGAACCCAAGGAACTCCGGACAGCAGGTCGATACAGATTCATATCCGTTCTCCGGTTTTGTATGTACGATAAGTGCCGAACACTCCTCCCAGTCATAATTACGCCCAAACAGCACAGCTCCGTTCTCATCCGTCGTGCAGATTGTAGAACACCCATATTCTCCGGTGCTGACATCCGACTCAATCCGATAAAAGCCGTGTGACAAAAACCCGGTCAAATAATTCGCCACCTCTGCATCGCTGGCAGCACCGCCGCGTGCAAGGAACTCATCGAATCCATAATCACCGGCATATTCCATAGAATAAAGCCCTCTCTCCTGCTCCCTGATTGTGTTTGCAGCCGTGATAAACTCACCAAACATCATCCACGCACCAACCAGAAATACAATCAGGCAAAGAAAAAGAACCGAACTCAGCCCTAACACAACCTTGCGTTTTTTACTCATTTTCATACCTTTTCTCCTTGATCTCTTTTTTCCAGGGCTTTTTCCCATCGAGCCAGCCTTTTTCTTTCCAGTATTGCTTTTCGTATGGCGATGCTCCCCAATCCGCCTTTTGCATCCCGCTTCCCATGTCAAAAAGGAATCGTGTTTTTATCCCGACACGGACCGGTTTCTCCTTGGATAATGCTCTTCCGAGCTTTTTCATATCCTTTTCGATTTTCAGTTTAATCTTATCGGGTACCATTTTCCAGTTCATCGCCTGAACCGCTACGCCATACTCCTTCACCTCCGGTATACACCAGTGCCGAAGATTATCTGCCAGCTGCCTTGTCGCTTTTTTCGCACCTGCGCCGGCAGTTGTGGATATCACAACCGCTCTTTTGGAAAACATTTCCTCATAGGGTTTATGCGACATCCAGTTTGTATAAAATAATTCCAAAAAAGCTTTCATCGGCGCACTCGGCATCATACAATAGTTCGGACTTGTAAAGATTAATAAATCCGCTTCCAGTATTGCCTGATCAATCATCCTCTTTTCCTCCCAATACGGACACTTTTCCCTTTTCTCAAGACATTGATAGCACCCCAGACAAAAGTGATTCAAATCTCTCGGCAAATAGAATTCCTGTATTTCTTTTTCACATGTTATATTCTCAACCAAAATCCCCGCTACATTCCAAGTGCTGCCTTTATGATTTTGTCCGTGAATCAATACAATTTTCATCAAATTATGCCCCCTCTGTAATATCTTTTCGCATAAGCACTCCTCCTTCACTAAAAGCGCTCCGCCAATGCATCAAACACTTCTTCAACCGTAATTTCGGAAAGCACCCTTCCTTCCAATACGCCGTCGTCCAAAAGCTTTTTCGCCGCTTCAACACCTGTTTTATTGTACACGGAAAAATCCAAAAGCTTTGCCTCTGTTTTCTCATCATTCCCATGATAAATCAGCTCCCATAAGGTCTGAAACGCCCGTTGCATATGACCGTACTCCTCTTTTTCAAAGGTCACCTGTACATTTTTCCGTGCCAAAAACGGACTGTGCTTCATAAGCCCCATCGCTCCGCCGTAATTGTCCGGTGCACCGATTACCACATGACGGATGTGCCCCATCACAAGAGTTCCCATACACATCGGGCATGGCTCTAAACCTGCATATAACGTATACGACCTCAGATTTGTAAACTTTCTCACATCCAAATTCCGTACCGCTTCCACCTCTGCATGCCATACCGCCGGATTCGGAATAACATCCTCGCAAATCCTATTTCTGCCTTCGGAAATTATCACTCCGTTCTCATCTACAATCACCGCCCCGATTGCTTTACTTCCTTCACACAAAGACAACCAGGCCAATTCAAACACCCGCTGCCACGGACGGAATAGCTCTGAAAATCTCATAAACATAACCCTCTCTCTCTTTAAGCTACAATGTCTCTCCTTTTATTATACAACTATTTTTACTTTTCTGCTTGACTTATTGAATAAAGAAACTCTAATGCAAATTCGTAAGAAATGACATCACGCACCCTTACGGTTCCAGCCTTCCTGTATCTCTCGGAAACAGCGTTGCCCTGCGCACATTGTCCTGACCCAGCAGCCTGCTTGTAAAACGTTCCAGTCCGAGTCCCAGTCCACCGTGCGGCGGCATCCCGTATTTGTGCATCATAAGGTAGCTTTCAAACAGCTCTACGTTCATCCCGCGCTTTTTCATCTTTTGAAGCTGTTCCCGATAAGAATGAATGCGCTGTCCTCCCGTCGTAATTTCAAGTCCCCGGAATAAAAGGTCAAAGCTTTCCGTTTCTTCCGGATTTTCTGCACTCTCCATTGCATAAAACGGACGCTTCTTACTCGGATAATGGGTAACAAATACAAACTCGCTTCCGGTTCTTTTCTCCATCAGCTCACAAAGAAGCCTCTCCTCCTCCGGTTCAAAGTCGTCATAGTCCTTGATTTCTCTGTGGAACTCTTTTGCCACCAGTTCCTTTGCTTCAACAAACCGAATCACCGGAATCCCCTCTGCCTTCGGAAGCTTCACGGAAAGCAGCTCCAGCTCCGGCATATAATATACTTTTAAATACTCCATCACGGCATGCAGCATCGCCGTCTCTGTCTGCATGATTTCCTCAAAGCTGTCGATATAACCCATTTCAAAGTCCACGCTTGTATACTCATTCAGATGTCTTGAAGTGTCATGCTTCTCTGCCCGGAACACCGGCGCGATTTCAAATACACGTTCGTACACACCGACCATCATCTGCTTGTAAAACTGAGGACTCTGTGCCAGATAGGCTTCCTTTCCGAAATAGCCGATACGAAAAATATTAGCTCCTCCTTCTGCACCGGAATATACAATCTTAGGAGTATGAATTTCCGTAAAACGATTTTCCTGCAAAAACTTCCGAATACCGAATGCAATTCCCTCCTGTATTTTAAAAATCGCGCGCTCCTTTTCATTCCGAAGGGTAATCGGACGATAGTCTAACAAATTTTCCAAAGATGTGTCCACCAGCTTGTTGTTAATAACAATCGGACTCGCTTCTTCCGGCTTTGACAGCACTTCTACCGAAATCAGATGCAGTTCATAACCGGTTCGCGACCGTTCTTCCGACACCACTTCCGCAGTCAGCCTCACACAGCTTTCCTCCTGCAATTCCTCCAAAAGAAACTTTGCCTGCTCCTCCGAATAAATGCACTGCACTACCTGCCTTGCCGTCCGGAGCAGTACAAACGCAAAGCCCCGCATTTTACGAATTTTATAGATGCTACCGTGAATTTGTATCTGTTCTCCGATATGTTCCTTTAAATTCTCCGGTAACACTGTTGCTTCTTTTCTTTCACCATTCATTATTTTTATCATAATTCTATCCTCTTTTCTGCGCTATCCTCTTTACGGACCGTACCGTGCCATAGCGCAGACACAGCCGGTCAAACAACGGATTCATTGACTCATCCCGGTCATCCGTAAGGACATCGTCTTTCTGCCCCATTCCATCGCCCCCTTTCACTCTTCGTGCAGGCACGCGCTTCGCGCTTTCCCGCGTCTACACTTCGTTCCGGTCGGCGCATAACCAAGGTCCCCCGGACCTTGTGCGCCCTCGTGACTTCGTCACTCGGTCGTGGGCGCGTTCGCATGACTGCCGTACGGCGGGTGCAAGCTCCCTCTTACGGCTGCATGCTCACTTTGCCTGCACGGAAAAAGCCACATAACGCAGAAACTATACTCTACCTTATGTGGCTCTTCACACGTAACTACTATTCCACATAGGCACAACACCAAGAGCGCTTGCACCTATGATACTTCACAGATACAAGCGCTACCTATCGTCGTCCCTATTCAACTTTGCCAGTTGATTGTTCTGATGCATCGTAGCTACCTCGTTCTATTTTTTCTAAGAGTACCACGAACCGTAAATTCTGTCAACACATTTTTAGTTTTTATCCGAAAACGGATTTTCGTGCTTATTGTTCAGCAGCAGCACCGCTCCGTCGTATTCCGTCATTCCGGAAAGAAACAGCCGTTCCCCCTGCACTCTTTCTGTAATTCCCTTACGGCAGAACTGTCCCGAAACCTTCCAGACTGCGCCTTCCGTTTTCGGCAGCACTATCTCTAACTCCTCCGGCGCTTCCTCGAAGGTATGCGCCACAACAAGCATCTGCCTTTCCTCCGTGCTTTTACGGCACACCGCCTGCCAGCCGCGCAAATGCTGATAGCTCTTTACATAAGGACCCTGTCTGTAATTGCGCCCGTTTTTAATGACAGGGGCGCATACACCGTAAAACCGTATGGCCTCCTCCACAATACTCCACTGCCGGTCCGCCAGGTCATAAACATCGCCGGAAAGACACATTTTCGCAGTTTTTCAACGTCCCCTTATTTCCTAATCCAGACGCTCATTTCCCCTTCTCCGCGGTTACTCCACGCATAGTAAGGAATCAGGCGCAGGCTGACCTCTTCTTCCCTGTCCGGTGTATCCTCAGCATACAGAGTTGCGGAGGTAGCCGGTAACAGACGCTTCCCCGGCATTGTAATTACCGCCATCTTATGCCCTAACTCGTTTGTAAACGAAACCTGCGGCTTCTCGTTTCTTACCCGTTCCCTGTCCAGACGGCAAAGATGCAGGTCGGCGCCGTTATCCGCCTCCTCCATGCAATACACAACCGGTCCCCGGGCAACCGCCAGCTTTCCGATAGTTTCGCGTACCTTTGCATTCGCGGATAATAGACGCACCTCCATGTCGAATTCCAGTTCAATCTCATCTCCCCGCTGCCAGATACCGGTCAGATACACATACCCGTCCCGATAGATTACCTGAAGATTTGGTTCCTCCCGATCCGCACAACCCTTCACTCCGAAAGAGACAGAAGCCTGTTCCGGTGCTTCGTCTGCCGCCGCTTTGTCGCACCACACTTCTTTTCCTGCTCCGTTCCGCAGGAGGGTTATTTTTGTTCCGGCACTCCACGCAGGAATCCGAAACGCCAAAGTACACGGCACTTTCTCTCCGTCCAATGCCACTTTTACCCTTCCTTCCCACGGTAACTTTGATTCTATTGTTACATTCAGGGTTTTATTTCCCACGCTCTTGCGTAACGTACTCCCCACATACAGATGCGTCCATAACGTATCCTCCGATTCCGTATAGGCATAAGCGGCCACAGAACTTACCATCCGTGCAATATTCGGCGGGCAGCAGGCACAGCCGAACCATTTTTGACGGACCGGCTTTACATGGGATTTCCGTGCGTCCTTTTTACACGCTTCCGGCAACACCTCCAACGGATTGACATAAAAGAAACTTTTTCCGTCCAATGCCATTCCCGCCAATACGGTGTTATATAGCGCCAGTTCCATGACATCCGCATATGCTCCGAGCGGCTCTATCTGTAACATTCTTCTTGCAAAAAAGACAAGTCCGATTGCCGCACAGGTTTCCGAATAGGCCGTATTGTTCGGCAAATCGTACGGGAAAGAAAAGGCTTCGCCTACATGCGTTCCGCCGATGCCGCCCGTTACATACAGCTTTTCTTCCGTAATACTGTTCCATACTCTCTTACAGGCATCATACATCGCTTCCTCCCGGCACAAACGTGCCACATCCGCCATACCGGAATACAGGTAAACGGCACGGACGGAATGTCCTACCGCCTCCGACTGCTCTCTGACCGGTAAATGCGCCTGATGATAGGAAAGATTTGTGGTATTCTGAAACGCACGTCCTTCATAGGCTGCCCGTTCCTTTTCCTCCTCCTCAAAGTAATACGGTTTCGTACCGCGCATATCCAGGAAAAAGCGTGACAGCTTCAGATACTTTTCCTGACCCGTGACCTGATACAGCCGTACCAGCGCCATTTCCGCTATTTCATGCCCCGGATACCCTTTGCATTTTCCCTCCTCCGGGCCGAAATACTCGCAGCAATAATCCGCAAACCTCATTGCCGCCTTTAACAATTTGTCCTTTCCGGTTGCCTGATAATACGCAACCGCCCCTTCGATTAAGTGTCCAAGACAGTATAGCTCATGGTGGTCGCGCAGATTCGTAAATACCCGGTCCATGCCATTGATGATGTAATAGGTATCCAGATACCCGTTTTCCGCCTGTGCTCCGCAGACAATATCAATCGCCTCGTCCGCCGTTTGTTCCAGGGCGGCGTCCGGATACCGGCTCAAAGAATACCCTACCGCTTCAATCCACTTTGAAAAATCCGTATCCTGAAACACAAATCCGTAGAATTTATCCGTTTCCGGCTCTGCCCCCTCCTCCGGCAACGCCTGAAAACCGCGGAACGTATACGTCGGTGCCACATAAGCCGCACCTTTTTGCCTTTTTTCCTTCATCATATTGCCCGCCACCTTAAAATTTCTCATGCAGTAGCTCGGCGCAGCGCCCTCAACCCTGTCATTTAACGCCTCCCACTGATAAGGAATCACCTCTTTTCGTACCAGCTCCTGCTCCCGGTTCCAGAATTCATCCTTTATCTGTACCTGCTTTAACTCTAACGGCGTACTGAATCTTTTACTGTCCATGTCATACCTCCTTAAGCGTCCTTTGTTTCTGCCTTTACCATAGCAAAAATCGTTCCGCGAAGAAATGGATATTTCGGATAAATCCATGTATATTCCGGATTCAGCATTCCGGGAATGCGCCGCTTTTCTTTTTTCTTTTCAAAAGTATATTTTTCTTTACAAATCTTCGTATTTCCGTCTATAATGGAATCGATAAGAACCATGTATATTTTAGATGTATTGTTTAGATTGCTACAAAGGAGAATTTATGCTTCATCTGTCTGTTGCAAAAAAGCGCCCTATTACAGTATGCAATACCAATTACAGTCCGGAAGGCATTTTCCATCCGGACCGCATTATGCAGGAATATGATTTTCTCTATATGGTAAACGGAAGCTGGGAAATCATAGAAAACGACGTCTGCTACCCTGTCCGCGAAGGGCAGCTCTTAATTTTAGAACCGGGGCTTCACCATTACAGCAAAGAAAAATGCTCCCCTCATATGCGGAATATGTTCCTTCATTGCCCGCCTCTGCCGGGTGACGGAACGTCAGGAGATAACAGCATTCCTCTGAACAAACTGACCGATTGTACCTCCGCTCCGCAGATTGCCCGGCTGTTCCGGGCAATCATAGAAACCTACTGGAACCGGAAAGATGACTATACCGGGTATCGTCTGAGTAATCTTTTTGAGCTTCTCTTACTGGAACTAAGCACATGCGGTCGGGAAACCCTGCCGGCAGACCCTCTGATTAAGGAGATATTGCACCTGTTTTTCAACAACTGTGAACGTTTTTATACGCTGGAGGAGCTCGCAAAGCTTTTCGGAATCGGTTCCCGCAGCTTAGGGATCCGTTTTAAACAGGCAACCGGAACCACCCTGCATCAATATCAGCTTGCACTGAAACTGAACATGATTCACGAACTGCTGCCCGCAAATCCTACCCGCGGGCTTCGTGACATTGCGCTTAGTTTCGGCTTTTATGATGAATTTCAGTTTTCCAAGCTCTATAAGCGGCAATTCGGCTGTCCGCCGTCAAGCAGGCGCAGTCAATAACCCGCCTCTTTATTTCACACAGCCGATTAAGTCGCGCACATCCTCTACGCCGTGCCGCTCCATGTAAGCCGCAATGCCGTCAATGACCTCCAGGGTCGTGTACGGATTTACAAAGTTTGCGGTACCGACCGCCACGGCGGTTGCGCCCGCCATAAGAAACTCCAGCGCGTCCTCTGCCGTCCGGATGCCGCCCATCCCGATAATCGGAAGCTTCACCGCACCCGCTACCTGATATACCATGCGTACCGCCACCGGCTTTACTGCCGGACCGGAAAGTCCGCCGGTCTTATTGGCTACCGCAAAGGTTCTGCGCTCAATATCAATCTTCATGCCGGTCAACGTATTAATCAACGAAACCGCGTCCGCGCCTCCGGCTTCGACTGCCCGCGCCATCTCTGCGATGTCGGTCACATTCGGGGAAAGCTTCATGATCACCGGCTGTTTTGCATGCTTCTTTACCGCCGCTGTAATCTCCTCCGCCATTTTCAGATTCTGTCCGAAGGCGATTCCCCCCTCTTTAACATTCGGGCAGGAAATATTGATTTCCAGTAAATCTGCCGGCGTATCCGCAAGCTGTTCCACCGCATCCACATAGTCCTCTTTGGAACGCCCGCACACATTGACAATAATTTTCGTATCGTACTGCTTTAAGAACGGGATATCACGCTTTACAAACGTCGCCAGCCCCGGATTCTGAAGTCCGATGGCATTCAGCATACCACCGCAGGTTTCCGCAATACGCGGCGTCGGATTCCCCTCCCACGGCACATTCGCAACGCCCTTTGTCGTCACCGCCCCCAAACGGTTCAAATCCACAAATTCACCGTATTCCATACCGGAGCCGAATGTCCCGGAGGCTACCGTAACCGGATTTTTTAATGTAACACCCGCTATCTCTACCGAAAGATTCATATTCCTTTACCGTTCCTTTCTTTGGTTCCCGTTTTCAAACGCTCTGTATTTGCACCATATTCGTTCTAAAGCTCGATATCCTCCGCATAAAAGACCGGCCCCTCTTTGCAGATTCTCGTATTCTTCACCTGCGAATGCTCGTCGACCTTTGTCGTCTTGCAGACGCAGGCAAGACAGGCGCCGATACCGCACGCCATACGCTCCTCTAAGGAAAGCTGCGCCCGGACGCCCGCTTCTTTGGCATATTCCTTGATTCCGCGAAGCATCGGCTTCGGTCCGCAGGCAAAGAGCAAATCTCCCTTTACGCCGCTTTCTCTTAACGCGTCTAACACCGTTCCCTTTACGCCGATACTGCCGTCATCCGACGCAAGATAAACCTTACCGTAGGCCTCAAACTCTTTTGCCAAAAAGGTATCGGCATTCCGGTAGCCAAGCACAATCGTCTTTTCTCCCGGCAATGCTTTCGCCAGCTCTAACATCGGCGGAATACCGATGCCTCCGCCCAGCAGTACCGCATGCATTCCCTCTTTGCAGTCCTCCGTCAGAAAGCCGTTTCCGAGCGGTCCGGTTACCGTAATCGTATCTCCGGCGGCAAGGGTCGAAAACTCCTTTGTTCCGTCGCCTGCAATACGGTACACAAGCCGCAGCTCGCCCTTTTCCTTATCAATTCCGCAAATACTGATCGGGCGCGGCAAAAGCCTTCCGCCCTCCTTGCAGTAAAGGGAAACAAACTGCCCGGCTTTTGCTTCCGCCGCAATATGCTCCGCCTTGATTTTCATCTGGTAAATGTCACCCGTCATACAAAACTGCTCTGTAATTACCGCCGTAACCTGCTCTTTCTTACCCATTTAAAGCCTCCTGTCATTTATATCGTTTCATCATAATACGCACTCTGCTGTTTTAACAGCTCCCGGTACCGCTCCGCCACCCAGTCCGGTCCGATCACCCGGATTCCGCCGATACCGAACAGCCACCCGAAAAACTGTCCGCTCACCAGTACGTCTACGCCCGCTTCCACTGTTCCGTCCGCGTGCCGCGTTAATGCAATGTCCGTTCCGAAGCGGTCCAATACCACACCTGTCAGCTTCTCATTCAGCAGAAGTTTTACATGTGCTTCCTCTCCGTCATACATTCCGAATGCCTTTTTGGAAAGTGCCGCGGCGTTCCGCTCCGCGAATAATTCCTTATGCGTTCTCTCCTCGTTGCCAATTTGTATTTTATCCATTTTATCTACGCGATAGTGTCTGCGCTCTCCGCTGTTTTCATCATAAGCCGCCAGATAGTAGTTTTCTTCCGCCCAGGTCAATATATAAGGGCTAACCTTATACCGCCTTCCGTTATGGCGCGGCACAAGCTTTTTCTCCGGTCCCCATTCCATGTACTGAAAAGAAATCTGCCGGTTGCCCGCGATACCCGCATGTATCTTGTCCACATTATAATAAATACTCTCATTCATCGACTTTACGCGGTCCAGCACATGCACCTGCCGCTGTAACTGCCCTGCTTCATGGCGGCTGCAAAACCGCTCCAGCTTCTTAATCAGGCTGTTTGACTTGCGTTCCGAAAGAAACTTCGACGACTGTACCGCGTCTACCAAAAGTTTTAATTCTGCCAGTTCAAACTCTCTCGAAGCAAGGTAATACCCCTGCGGCTCTCCCTTCTGCCATAAAATATCATACCCTAACTGTTGCAGTACCGCAAGATCGTCATATACACTTTTTCGCTCGGCAGAAATTCCGTTCCGTTCCAAAGCCTCCAATATTCTTTGCATCGTGACCGGATGCTCTTCATCGGATTCCCGCTCTAAAAACTCCAAAATACAAAACAGTTTTTTCTTCTGGTTCATACTCTTTGCCAAGTCTGCCACCTCCCTGCTCTTTCCTCTGCACAAAGTTCCGCAATCGGGAGTTGCCTTTTTCCCCCCCGAATCCTATATAGCAAAAAAGCCTGAACCCTTTTCCCTGACGAAAGGATATCAGACTTTACGAGAGCTGGAAATCAGACTTGAACTGACGACCCCTTCATTACGAGTGAAGTGCTCTACCGACTGAGCTATTCCAGCAATTAACCAAAAAAGGCGAAAATAAAATCGAGGCGACAAGATTCGAACTTGCGACCTCTGCGTCCCGAACGCAGCGCTCTACCAAACTGAGCCACGCCTCGATGTTTCATATTTTTCTGTCGTTCAAACCCGACTTTGATATTATGCAACATTTCAAAAGAAATGTCAATACCCTTTTTGAAATTTTTTATTTTATCCGTTTTTTCCCAGTTCTGAATGTTTGCAAGGCAGAACTATCTGCTGTGTACCGCCCTGCAAACAACCGAATCATCGCAGACTGTCTAATACGCAACAATAATCCCGCCTTCATTGGCATACATCGTGCTGACTCCTGCCGTATTCACTATCATACACTCATAAAAAGGGACTCTGCTCATAATCATCTGGCGAACCGCTTCCGCCCGCGCCGGGTGGTTGCAGTGGGCAATGGCAAGCGTTTTTGTCGTTGCCTCCTTGACATCCGCCGCAAGGTGCTCCACCAGCTTCTTTAAAGTACGCTCCACGCCCCTTGCCTGATCAATCTTTACAATCTGACCGTTTTCCCCCGCAAGCAGCGGTTTAATGTTCAGCGCGCTGCAAAGGAGTGCCTGTACATTGGTCAGTCTTCCGTTCTTTCGGAACACCTCCAAATCCTCCAGTACAAACTTTGTCTGCATATGGTCCCGAAATACCGCAATCCTCTTTGCCGTTTCCTCAAAACTGAATTTTTCAAGCAGACTGTGCAGCTTTAAAATCAACAGGGACTCTCCGACCGAAGCAGACTTGGAATCAACGACTTCAATCTTTACCTCCGGATGCTCCTCCTGATATAACTGTTTTGCCAACAGCGCACTGTGATACGACCCGCTGAGTGCCTCGGAAAGCGTAACAACGAATATTTCGTCGGCGCCCTCAAACTCGCGCATATACCGCTCCGGGGACGGGCAGGCGGAACGCGGACATTCCTCGCTCGTTTTCATCTTATTCAAGAAGGTTTTTTGACAAAAACTTTCATCATCCACAAAATTCTCATTCCCAATCGTCAACGTGAGCGGTACTAACCGTACTCCCGTCTGCTCCTTCTTCTCCGGCGTAAAATCAGCGCAGCTGTCTGCAATCAACCTTCTAATCATAAGTCATCTTCCTTTTATGTCGTTTATTGTCATGTCACATAGTTTTCATCTCTACATCATATCATATCACACTGATATAGTTTTGTCCATATCCTTTCAAAAAAATTCATGGAAGGGCTTCTCTCCTTCTCCCAAAACAATTTTATCAAAATAAAAAAATCTCTTGACAAGTATATCGAGTCGCGATATACTTATATCGAATCTTGATATATCGACTCATGATGTATCACACTGCTATACAGACGCGGTGCCTTTCATTTCCGCACCTCGAGCAGAATAACCACAGAGATAAACCGGAAGGAGGCGATACAAAACGGACGACAAACTCAAAAGAATTTACATTCCGATGACCGAAACCGGCTTCTACATCCTGTTCTGTCTTCGGGATGAAAATCACGGCTACAATATCGGACAACAGGTAAAGCAAATGACCGGCGGCGAGCTTTCCATCAGCCCCGGCACCATGTATGGAAGCCTTGCCAAAATGGAAAAGGACGGTCTGATTTCCTTTCTCCGGGAGGAAGACAAACGAAAATTTTACCGGATTACGGAGCTCGGAAACGAAATCCTGGAACTGGAGCTGCGGCGCATTGAACGCCTGTACAAAAACAGCAAAGGAGAAATCATAGGAGGTACGAAATAATGGAAACAACTTCAAACATTCATGTGGAAAAGCAAAGATTTTACATTGCGGAGTTTGAGCAGGAAGCCGCATGGCTCTCTTTTATGCACAGAGAGGGCTTTCAATTTCTCTCCACCGACGGGTATCACTACCGCTTCAAGCCGGTTGAAAAGGAGGACTGGTGTTATCAGCTTGATTACAAGGAAAACGGCGTTGCGGAGGAAGATTACCTTCAGATGTACCGGGACTTCGGCTGGGAATGTGCCGGGCAGTATCGGAACTGGTTCTATTTCCGAAAAAAGCGTATTGCGGGTGAAAAAGAAGACCTCTCCGTTTTCAGCGACAGAGAGTCGAAGCTGGAACTGTGTAAACGGATCATAAACGGACATCTGCTCCGCATACTTCCGGTTTACCTTCTCCTGCTGTGCTACGATTATCTGGTCTTCTTTACCGATATTTTAAACTGCGGGGGCTTTTTAGGAGGACTGCTCAGAGGAATCGCCTTCGGTGCCATCCTTGTTATCCTTTTTGGCTTCGGCATATTTCTCGGGCAAATCGGGCGTCTGAATAAAATGGTAAAGGAACTGGAAGGAACCGAACGATAACGGCAACCTGACCGATTTTAAAAATCAAATATTGACAACGGCGCAGGGTGTGTTATAATAAGCAAAGAACAACTGAAAAAAAGTGTCTTTGGGGCGTGGTGAAATTCCCGACCGGCGGTATAGTCCGCGACTGCTGCTGTCCTTAACAGCGGCACTGACCCGAGTGTAATTCCGGGACCGACAGTAAAGTCTGGATGGAAAAAGACGTGTTGTGAACAAAAAACTTGGTTTTTACTTCTTTGCTCACTAAAACACCTGAAAGACCGTTTCTTTCAGGTGTTACTTTATTTTATAGGAGTATTTGATTATGAATGAAAAGACCAAGAAACTGACGACCCTTGCCATGCTCTGTGCCATGGCATACCTGATTGTAGCGCTCATCCGTATTCCGATGATACCGGCACTTCCGTTTTTGAAGTATGAACCGAAGGATGTCATCATTACCATCGGCGGCTTTATCTTCGGCCCGCTTCCGGCCATGCTGATTTCCGTAATCGTATCTCTCATTGAGATGGTTACGTTCAGCACTACCGGAATTATCGGCTGTATCATGAACTTTCTGTCCACCATTTCCTTTGCCTGTGTAGCAGCCTTTCTCTATAAGAAAAAGCATACGCTAAAGGGCGCCGTATTAGGTCTTGTAAGCGGTATTGCGATTATGACCGTGGTTATGTTACTGTGGAACTATTTAATTACGCCGCTTTACATGGGATATCCGAGAGAAGCCGTTGCTGCAATGCTTCTTCCGGGCTTTCTGCCGTTTAACCTGATAAAAGGTACGCTGAATGCTTGTATTACCATGCTTTTATACAAGCCGGTAGTAATGACATTACGCAAAACAGGCCTTATTACAGCCTCCAAAACGGAGGAAACGGGAAAGGAATCCAAGATTAAGGCAGGCGTTGTGATTCTTTCCCTTCTTGTACTTGTTACCTGTATTATGATCATATTGGTAATCCAGGGGATCATTTAAACGCATGGCACAACCAAAGGGCGTTCCCGTCGGACTTCGGCGAAACGCCCTTTTTCTGCTTTTTTCCGCTTTGTACCTTAAGACTGTTTACAGAACAGAATAATCTATGCTAAAATTATACGAAAGCAGTTTGCGAGGAGAGATTCTATGAATATCGAATTATTAAAAACCTTGGGAAATGTAAAAAAATTTGATAAAGGCGCATTTATATGTCTGGAACAGGAAGTGGGAAATACTGCATATCTTTTACTGCAGGGAACGGCAGAAGTTATCTTCCGCTCCTTTGAAGACAATACTTATAAAGCCGCGGAATTGAAACCCGGTGCGATTTTTGGGGAAATGTCCCTTTTGGAAAATAAAGCGAGGAACGCTTCCGTTCAGGCAACAGCCGACCATACACTTGTTTTGGAAATCGAAAAGTCCCATTTTTTCGAAATTTTGAAAGCAGACGGAGATGTCGCATGGAATCTTATGAATACGCTCCTTGCACGCATGGAAAATATGATGAGCGATTTGAATCTTAGCAGCTTTTTATCCGTCGCAGGTTATCGAAAGAATGCATTATATCTCCAAATCAAAAAATTAAATAAGGAGCAATTTGTCCGGATTATACAAAAGGACACGGAATATGCCTATCAACTGTTGCGATTTTTAAGCAGCTCCCTTGCGGAAATGAATGAAGAGACGCTCAAAGCCCGGTCCTGCTAAGCTCCTCCTGCAACACTGTGGCTCAAAATGAATCATCACTTTGATAAATCTTCCCAATATACACGAACAACTTTTTTTTCAAATATATTCGGCCCACCCATAGTATCGAATACTGTGATTATTACATAATCTTCATACCATTCGATACTATAATTATTTTCATCCGGCTTTTCGCATCCGGTGTACACATCAAACGAAAACCGCGTTTCTGCATTTTTATTTTCACCGTCATATACAGTAAATTCAATCTCTGCGTCACCGCCCAGATTCCCATAACCATTCGGACAATAAGCACTTACCCAATACCTTCCATATGACGATTCCTCATGCAAAAAAGTTTCATACTCTGAATCTTCCGAGCCTGCACATCCAGCCATTGCCGTTATGATTATAACTTCTATTATCGCGATAATATATATTATTTTTTTCATACCTGTTCCCCCGATATCTGAATCATTAGATAATCCGTAAATGCATCCGTAGCAGCATTAGATTCTGCTTTTGTAAACGTATAATCAAACAATGACCACTGCAAGAAACTCAAACTCACCAAATAGAAGTTATCAGTAAATGTTTCTACCAAACCGTGAATAGTTTTTTTGAGCATCCATTTGTAAATGAAGTAAATCTCTTTTCGTATCCGGATGAATACTAACCGCGTACATATACTTTGTCGCACAATTTGTAATTGAGTTGCTGCCGATGCGGCACAGGTCATAGACATAGCGAATTATGCTCCATCAACCCTTCCAACACCCGTGTCTCTCTCTCCACCATAGCCTTGTCAAAAGCCTCACAGCGACAGCTCAGATTCGCACGAATCGCTTCCTCCGGAGTCACAAACGTAAGCGTAAAACCTTCCTCCGCCTCATAATCATCCAGCTCCTGCTCTCCGACAGATTCCCCCACCTCACAGATGTAATAGAAATTTTCCTGTTCAAAGACTGTATTCTCCAGATATCCACTGCGCTGTAACCGAAGTACATACCCATACTCTCTGATCGTTTCCGGCACTACCGCAAGACCTGTTTCTTCTTTCACCTCACGAATCAACGTCGTTTCATGACTTTCATTTTCTTTGATGCCACCACCCGGAAACTTGTAATAGCCGTATTTCAGGCTATGTACCATGGCAAATTTTCCGTTTTTCCAAATAATTCCCCGTACCGACGGTCGTTTGGAGTGTGGCCAGTTCTCATCATAATCCTTTAAATCCACACAAAACAATTGCTTCATACATTTCCTCCGTTTTTAAAAGGCTGTTCGCCTTCCGTAATTCTTCGGTTCACATAGGCAAGCACCTCGTTACAAAGCTGTTCCGTCTTTGCAATATCTATACAATACTCTGCCAGAATCTCCTCTCCTTCCGCAAGGGCACTTTCGTACTGCTCTTTTGACAATTCTCCCGACGCATACGCAGCATCCAGTTCCTCTCTGTCATCCACCACCACATCCCCCTGCAGTGTAAAATAAACATCCAGATACTTGTCTACATAAACCGCCACCCCATCCTCGGCAAATTCCACTCCGTCTGTCACATCCACATACCAGACGGAAACTCTCTGATTCGGGAGATACTTCGCCGTCATCAACCGCTGTTTCCCGTCAGGAATCATTTGCAGCCACGTCATCCCTTTCCCTGCCACCGCTGCCTTGCCTGCCTTCGGTAACTCCCAGTACAGGTTCTCTCCGTCCGTCAGCCGAATCAGGCACACCAGTCCATGAAAACATTCGATATCCACCCGCATCTGATAGTACGGAAAATACTGAAATCCCCATTTTAAATCTCTGTCAAGACGTTTTCTTTTCATCCTGTCCTCCCCAAATTCACACTCTCTATTCTCTCGATCCATTCTCCCCTATCTCTTAATTACATACCGTTGTATTTCTTCCTGAAAGGTGTCGCTATAAAACTCTGCTTCCAGTTCTCCGCCGCAGTTCTTTATCACATTGGCAGAAGCAACATTTATCTTATCACAGGTTAAAAGAACTTCTTTGATTCCCACCACATCACATACATTCAGTGCTTCTTTCAACATATCGGTGGCGTAATGCTTCCTGCGCTCCGTCGGTCTGATACAGTATCCGATATGACCGCCTTCTTTTCTGAGAAAATCGTTCAACGCCAAACGAATGTTAATCATTCCGATGATTCTGTCATCCTCTTCCCGGACATAAAAATAGGTCAATGCCGGAACCCGTGGCTTTTCTATATTTGCAATATCAATATCCGCCAATACCTTATTAAGCCACGCTTCATAAGTAGCAGCTTCCAGATAGCCGTCCAAGGCACCGCAACCGTTAATCTCGGATTTGTATTCCCGAAATTCATTAATAAACTCCATTGCTTTTTCTTTGTATTGTATCTTTGGAAAAACAAATTTAAACATGCATATCTCCCTTCACAAACTGTTCTTCAAATGCTTTTGCTAAATGTAATGATGTTCATACGATTCCCCCTCTATCTGTCCAATCATTTTCTTCGATTACACTTCTTCCCTAAGCCATTTCTCAACAATCGCAACATCCGCTTCTTCCATAAACGGATGCTTGCTTTGTTTTGAAACTGTCAGCCGGCATCCGAATCTATCCGCAAACCTCCGAATACTCTCGATCGGCTGAAGATTATCAAGCGCACCGTAAAGAATTGAGGTTTTTGCTCCGCAATCTCTGCAAACCCCTCTGCATATTCCTTCCTGCTCATCTTACCGTGAACGTATATATATATTTTGTCGGAGTTCTCTCCCCACAAAATTGCGGGAATTCCACGAATACTTAGCCTTTCTTTCTTCATTCTCGCTGTACCCTCTATATAAAGTCCGCTTACGAACTCGTGCGTCTGGTGCGGGTGCTTGCGACACCTTTCCATCCACTCACAAACATTGTATGTCTGCAAATTTCTTTATCGTTTTATTGCTCCATACATGAACCTCGATGTATCGTTCCGGGCCATATGCTCCGTCATCATTCCAATCCTGGGGAAGTCCGTACTTTTCAATTACCTTAAGAATCTCCGGGTAGGTATAAAGCTTGTGACGATACTCCTTGCCGTCATGAATTTTAGGGCTGAAGGTGGGCATGGAATCTCCGTAGGTAAATGACAGTGTTCTGACATCAAATTCTTCAATCGGTATTTTTAGAAAATCACCCTGTTCAAACCACGTACTAAGCCACGGACTATGCTCTACTACCATATAATGCGGTGACATAATCTCCATAATCCCGCCTTTTGCCGCAAATTCCCTGCGCAGAATAGCTTCGCAATTATGCCTGTACTCAACATATTTGTCATGACGCAATGCGCACTGTGAATTCGGCCGCTCTCTCTTCATTTGTTCCATTATTATTTCGGCTTCCGCCTTTGGAACAGAGGTCAGGCTTTTAAACGGTCCCGAGCGCTTATCAAAATAATGATATAAATCCAACGTTTCACCGTTCCTTCCCGAAAATTCATTTCAGACAGAGTTCGGATGACTGACGATATCGCCCCAGCTCTGAACCTCTTTCCTGACGGACTCTGTTTCCAGAATTCCTGCTGCAAAAAGCCATGCCCTGTCCTTCTCCGGCAGTGCATCAAGGCCCTCACCCTGTTCTATCCTAGTAGTCCTCGTGATTTAGCGTTACTTCATCTACAACATCATTGACAATCTCGACCTCATAATAATTAGTAGACGTCCTATTCTCACACCATTTATACGTCTTACTCCAATAGTCCGTAGTATCACTCTCATACTCACTGAGTTTAGTCGGTTCGCCAAATAAAGCAATCAGTTCATCTCCGCTAATAGGCATACCGGCAAACACATTACCCGGAAAAGTAACAATGCTTACACCAGTGGAAACTTCATAATCCGACTGGGTGACTTCAACTACTTTACAATCAGCATAAACGGTGTCGGCGGCGATATCGCTCACAATTTTAATGTATAACGCTTGTTTATCACCATCGTCCGCAAACAACATACATTCGGTCCATGAGTCTGCCTCTAATACTCTTTCGCTATCCGTACTTGTCATACTAAATCCGGTTGCCTCTGCTAACTCTGCATAACTACACGGCAAAGAAACCGTATAGCCATTCACTGTAATAGAATAATCAGCCCAAGTAGCATAGGTATCAGCGTTACCGTTCTCTTCAGCAGAGGTTGATTCCTTAGAATCCTCACCCGTCAATTCCTCCGTATCGCTTTCATTTCCGGTTCCCTGCTCCTCCTCTACATTTGTGGTAGGTAGTGCGTCGGTAGGCTCATTACCATCCTGCTCGGAACCGCAACCTGCAAACAACATCCCACTTAATAACCCGATGATTAAAAAAATCTTTTTCATACTTACCTCCAAATAATAAATTTTCTTTTTTCCAATCTTTATATAAGAGCTATTATACCAAAAATATCCGCAAAATTCAACATCTGGTCTCCTTCATCGGGTGTTATCCTTTTTTCATATTCGCCATATAAATACCTGCAATAATAATAACGGCACCGAGCATTTGCATTCCCGAAAAGCTTTCGTGAAGAACTAATACTCCGCCTAATATAGATACAACAGTTGATGCACCTATAAACGATGATGTACGATTTACACCGATTTTTGCAATTGCTGTATTGGAAAGAAAAAATGCAACAATCGAACAGCCGATTCCCTGATACAGAACCGCCATCAAAAAGGACTTATTTTTAACCGGAAGACAAATCAGTTCTGAAATAGTTCCATGAATCACCGCTGATATCACAGCAGAAAATCCAAATAAGCATGCACCGGCAGCAAGCATTCCGTATGTAATTTCGGTTTCGGTAAACTCTTCCGTTTTCTCAACTAATACACTGTACATTGCATAGGACATTACCGCCATAGTAAGAAAGAGGTATCCTGTTACTGACAAGCTTACAGAGGCCCCCGCAGCAAACACGGTTACCAAAACGCCGGCCAGCGTTACAAGAATTCCAATGATTTGCCGCCTTGAAGGACGCTTTTTCAAAAATAATGTAGACATTACCAGAGATGCCACAGGAATGCAGGCGAGAAACACACCGCTCTCAGATGCAGATGTCAAACTAATGCCCAGTGTTTCACCGATAAAGTAAATCACTGGATGAAACAAAGCAATTATAAGTAAAGGTGCCGGATTCCTCCTCTTTATATTAACTTTAATCATTCCGGTCAATCTGCAAACGGTCATAATAATAAAAGCTATCACAAACCGCCATCCAAGTAATTCCAACGCTCCCGCCTGCATTGTAGCCTGTTTTGTAAACACATAACTAAGTCCAAATAGTAGTTCACAGCCCAGAGCACACAAACAGCCGAGCACGATTTGATTTTTTTCTTTCATACCTTCATACACCTCTATGCGTCAAAGCGGACAAATCGGGAGTTGTTCGTCTGATTTCTTACTATCGGCTCAAAGTTCGAACCAGCAACCTCCCCAAAGAAAAAAGAAATTTGTTTTAATATATCATATCTTACAAATTGTGTAAAGAGGGAGTGGAACGATGACCTGTCATTCAAGAATGCCTTCCTTCGCAGAAATCTCCCCTGCTTTTCCCCTTTGGTCCACCATACTTATGCCGGTTTTTCAGGTTACACTTTTCAAGTTACAGATTCTTGACAAATAAATACGTAAATGCTACCATATCTTTAATTTATTGATACGAATGCTGAGCATTGCAGACCGGCACTATAAAAACTAAGGATGTAACCTATGAAAAAGACAAAAGCAGTTTTATTTATTATGATTTTGCTGTGCTTCTGTGCATGCATGAAAGAAGGACCAAAAAATACAGCAGAGAAAAGTACACCTACGCAGGGGGCGCAACCCCCGACAACCGAACCGCAAGTTTCAACGCCAACTGCAGTCCCGGAACCACAAGTCTCTATACCACCTTCACCAACAGCCACCCCGAAACCGCCAGAGAGCACAGCCACCGGTCCGAAGCCTACCATAACACTGACGGAAATTCCTTCCGTGGATGAAGCAGTTGCAGAAATAACCTGCATCCCTGAGTTTTACTTTGGATTACTGGGAGAGAACGTCATGGAAGTGGAACGCGGTACTGTTTGGGAAGACCCCGGCATTAAAGCCCGAGATGCTTACGGCAGAAATATCGCAGATGAGGTTTCTATTACCGGAAATTTAGATACGGAAACATGCGGAAGCTATGTGTTGAAGTATTTGCTCCTGGACGAAAGCGGAACAGAGTACACGCTTGAGCGCACCGTTTATGTACGTCCAAATGAACAGGATGTGAAAACTGCGGAAGAAAACGGGAACGTCATTTACCTGACATTTGATGACGGACCGTCCAATCATACGGAGCGGTTATTGAATATATTAAAAAAGTATGATGTCAAGGCAACCTTTTTTGTATGTGCTACGGGAAAGCTGAAGTGGTGCTCCAGACAACTGGAAGAAGGCCATACGGTGGCAATCCATACATATACGCATGACTACGAAACAGTATATGCTTCAGAAGAGGCATATTTTACCGACCTGTATAAGATACAAGAAGCGGTTTACAATCAGATAGGTCTTGCCCCGACTATATTGCGTTTCCCTGGTGGAAGTTCCAACAAGGTGAGCATGAAGTATCAGGAAGGAATTATGACCCGACTGACACAGGCTGTGGAAGAACAGGGCTTCGTATATTTTGACTGGAATGTAAGCTGCGGTGACGGACGCACCGATATTGATACAGAACGAATCATAAAAAATGTAAAAAGCGGAGTCAGCGGGAAGAAGGTTTCGGTTGTTTTAATGCACGATTCGCACAGCTATACGGTGGATGCAGTAGAGGACATTATCGTATGGGGACTGGAGAACGGTTATACGTTTTTGCCGTTAAGCAAATACAGTTTTAAGGCGCATCACAACGTTAATAATTGATCACTATGCTGCCCTATCATTCAGGCGGAAATGTACTTAAAAAAAGTTATGAGAGGGGGGTGCGGACGTTTTATTGGACTAAACGACCATCCCCTTACTCTTTCTATATT
>CAZSQM010000018.1:0-64535 GCA_964609025.1 uncultured Lachnospiraceae bacterium
TGCCACAAGTTCTTTGTCGGAAGGGTCATATATTTTTCCCGCTATCATTTTTTCTGTTTCAGTCATCTTTTATTTCTCCTTTATATATTTGTATATCAGTTCAAATGAAGTTGATTTTACTTAGCATATACAATTATCAACGCTGCTATGAAAATTCCGATTGAACAAAATTACAAAATGAATCATATATTAATACTGCTGTTTTTTTCATTCTTTGTTCTCCTTCATAACTTCCAATTTATCTAACTGTTATAATGATACCGCAAATATCCCACACTCGCAACAGGATATCTAAGCAAATATTTGAAATTATTAATCATAATAACATAAGAAAAACCAGAAATAAACCTTTTGAAAAAATTTATTTCTGGTACATTTTCTTAAATAAATTGTTTCCGAATCATTTTATAACAGGTTCTTTCTCAGCTCCTCCGGACTCTGCGGATGCAGATAGGCCGGTGCGATATCAAGCACGGTCTTGCAGCCGTACTGACCTTCCTTGGCAAGACGGTATGCCGCTCTGGCATATGCGGTCAGAACGCTTGCGGTAAATTCCGGATTGGAGTCAAGCTGTAAACGGTACTCGATAACGTTGTTATACTCATTTGCAGCGCCGGTGGTGCCGGAACGGAACACCATACCGCCGTGCGGAATGCCGCTGTGGTCACGCGCAAGCTCCTCCTCGGTAATAAAATGTACCGTGGTATCATAGTCTGCAAAATAATTCGGCATGGTAACGATTGCCTGCTCGATTGCGGCAAGGTCCGCGCCCTCTTTTGCTACGACAAAGCACTCTCTGGTATGCTTTTCACGGGTGGTAAGCTCCGGATTCTCTCCCGCACGGACGCTTGTAAGCGCGGAATCAACCGGAATCGTGTACTGCTTTGCGTCCTTTACGCCCGGAATCCGGCGGATAGCGTCGGAATGGCCCTGGCTTACGCCCTTGCCCCAGAACGTATAATCCTTACCGTTCGGTAAAATAGCCTGACCGTAGCAACGGTTCAGGGAAAACATACCCGGATCCCAGCCGGCGGAAATCACACTGACCTTTTTTGCTTCCCTGCTGGCAGCGTCTACTGCGGCAAAATGCTCCGGAATCCGTGCATGGGTATCAAAGCTGTCAATAACGTTAAAATACTTTGCAAACTCCGGCGTCTGTACCGGCAAATCGTTGGCGCTTCCGCCGCACAGAATCATAACGTCAATCTGCTCCTGCATCTTTTTTGCGTCTTCTATGGTATACACCGGAATTCCGGTCCGGGTTTTAATACTTGCCGGGTCGCGTCTGGTAAACAGCGCAACCAGCTCACAATCCTCTGCCGCACTGACTGCATTTTCCACTCCGCGTCCAAGATTGCCGTAACCTGCGATTGCAATTCTAATACTCATGCTGTATTTCCTCCAAAAAAAGATGAATTTATTATATTCCTGCAAAAAAAGAATGTCAATCCTTTGTTTTTGTCCCCGCGGAAGGATTGACAATACGGCTTCCTTGTGTTACAGTTCGATTATAGACCATGTAGTCTGTTTTTGTGAGGTGTGAATATGAAACGGGAAGAAAAAAATGCGCTTTCAAGACAACGAATTTTAGAGGCGGCAATGCAGGAATTTTCGGAAAAGGGCTATGAAAATGCGTCCTTAAATACGGTCTGCGTAAAGTATGATATTTCCAAGGGTATTATTTATCATCACTTCCGGGACAAGGAGGAGCTTTACCTTTTATGTGTTGCAAACTGCTTTGCCGCAATCACCGCATATTTAAAAGAAGTTGCCGGAAAGCTGACCGGTTCGGCGGAACAAATGCTCCGGATATATTTTGACGCAAGGCTTCACTTTTTTGCGGACAATCCGCTCTATCTCGGTATTTTTGTCGATGCCGCATTCACCCCTCCCGCTTCTCTTTGTACGGAAATCGCCGAATGCCGCAAAGAATTCGATGCATTAAACATTGCCGTACTGACCGGGCTTTTAAACGGGCAATCCTTACGGAAGGGACTTTCCGTTGCTACGATTGTCGAGGATTTCAGAATGTATATGGACTTTTTTAATATGCGCTTCAAGGGATTGCTTGCCGGAGAAAGCTCCACGGAGGTCATCCTTCGTAAGCATGAGGAAATATGCCACAGACAGCTTGAAATTTTTCTGCACGGCGTACTGGAGTAAAGAATAGAGATGCTACATAACGAAAGGATAATTGCTATGAACAGAAAAAATGCCGCACTGTTACTTACCATAGGAATCGTTGTTTTTGCCGCCTGCTCCGGTGGCTCCGATACCCCGTCCAATCCTGATGCAACGCTTCCGGCCAACGAAGTGACGCGTCCCGTTCCCACGTCCGAAGCGCCGGATTTTCCGGGAACGGACGATTGTACGGAAACGCCGTCCGGGGTGCCTGCATCTCCGACACCGGACATTTCTGCGGAAACACCGTCCGAAGCTCCTTCCCGGCCGGAAGTACTTACCGTAGAAGAAATCCAAAACCGCTTTTTGGAAGCGATGACCGGCTTTGAACCGGAGGTAACGCTTGCGATTGGTGAGATAGATTGGACGTTTGGGGTAGAAAACGATTTGAAAAATATCTACTCTTCCGTTTTGTCGAAACATCCGGAATTGAAATATACCTATGATATTACGGTTTCCGTTGCAGAGGACACAGCCGTATGCAATTTTTCTTATATGCCGTATAAGACCGGTGCCTATGATACCGGACTGCCGGACGGAAGCCATACCGTCGATTCCCTGCATGATGCTGTCGTTATGGCACAGAGTATGAATAACGGCACGGAACGACTTCCGATTGCCATTACGGACGCTACGCTTGCGGTTGACAATATTTGGAGAGCTCTTTCACAGGCCGGCTACGGCTGGATTGTGTATACGCCGAATAAGGACTGCACCGAAATCCTGGCTTCGCCGCCTGTGGGCAAAACCCTGCCCGAGTGCGTCGCTGCAATCAACGAAAGCTTTGTGCTGTGCGGCGAGGTGCTTTCGTCGGTCGTGACCGAGGAAATGACAACACAGGAAAAGATAAAGGCCGCATACTCCTATCTTACTAAAAATACCGCCTATGATTTCCGCTACTATACGGATCGTAACAGTATGCCGTACGAATCGACGGTTGCCCTCGGCGCGCTGAAAAACGGTCTGGCAATCTGCGGCGGCTACGCCCAGGCCTTTCAAATGCTGTTGACGATGCTTGGAGTTGAAAATTACACGGTTTCCGGCATGTGTAGCGGAGAACCTCATATGTGGAATTATGTGGTGCTGGACGGGGCAGGCTATTATTGCGACCCGACCGCAGACCGAGGCGGTATAAGCAATCATTTTATGCTGACGGAAGAGGAACTGACCGCTCATGGCGGATATTCCTGGAATCCGGAGCTTTATAAGGCATTGCGGAAATAACTACTTGTTTTCCTGCGCGGTTTTTTCCTCTTTTTCAATTGCTTTGCGGATATAGTCCTCTACGTTTTGCTTCGGAATTCCAAGCGCTATCGCAAGCTCTCCGTACAAGTAATCCTCCGCAAGTTTTAAGTATTTTTCATCAATGCCGATTACTTTCTGCCCCTTTGACAAACGCGACTGCTTCCGCAGATATAAGGTTTTCATAATCCGTACATAATCCTCGCAGGTATTCTTTCGCATGCATTCCTTGTAAATCAGTTCTCTCTGCTTCTCGTTTTCGACCCAGATTAACTCAAGCGAAGGAATTTTATCGATAAGCTCGTGCGCCTCTTTTTCGGACAATGCCGCACGCAGTGAAATCTTATGATTATCTACCGGAATGTATACCGTACTGGACTCGGAATAAACCGGCTTAAAAATATAATAAAGCCGGTCTGTCCGGGCACCTGCCATATTCAATGTCGTAATATCGGTAACTTTACAAATACCGTTGCTTCCGCAAATTACATAATCTCCTTTTTTAAACACTTGTTTCGCCTCCGAATTCATGCATAATCATCCATTTATCTTGTTTTTAGGTAAATTGAAACGCCTGTTCCTGCCAAAAGCAGGAAAGGCGCTTACAACATCCATATTTACTTGTAATAATTATAGCATAAAAAAATCGAAAATGTCAGTGCTAATTCTTTTAAAATTAATTTTTGTGCAAAATGCGCATGGTACCATTGCTTTTATAATATCAATACTACCGTTTGTTCTGCTTTACAGATTCTTAAACGTTTGTACCTGAACCTGCAATGTATTACTGATTTCACTGTTCTTTTCCATGTTTTCGCTGATTCTGCCCATGCTCTCTACCAGTTCGGAGGAATTGTTTGCTACATTTTCAATCGTGTGACTGCTCTCTTCAATGGTAACCGTAATCTGATTAATCGACTCTGCCATCTCTGTCATGGTTTGTGATAACCGAACCGTATTATGATAGAACCTTGACAGGATTTTATCGAAGGAATTGGCATCCGTATTATATTGGTCTACCGTATCAGCCAGCATATCATAATCCTTCATTACGTCTGTATTTACGAAATCAATCATACTGTTTGCGTTGGCACTGAGTTCATTTACAGCCTTAGTTACCATTGCATTGATTTCCTGAATTTTATTTGCAGTGTTGTTACTGTTATCGGCAAGAGATCTGATTTCGTTTGCTACAACGGCAAATCCCTTTCCTGCTTCACCTGCTCTTGCGGCCTCAATGGAAGCATTTAAAGAAAGAAGCGTTGTCTGTTCGGAAATCGATAAAATTTCATTGGTCATTTCGTTGATTAACGCAACCTTTGTGCTGTTCTGAATTGCTTTCTCAAGATTTTCTTTGATTTCGTTAATTAGCTGCAAGGTCTTATTCTTGCTTTCGATTGTAGCGTCTTTCATCCTGTCGGCATTGTTTCTGATATTCTTTGCATAATCGGAACCGTTCTTTGCCTCTTTGTTCATATCCTGCATTTCCTGATTGATAATGTCAGCCTGTTCCGTTAAAGAGAAAGTAGTTGCCGTGGTTTCCTGCATACTTGCGGACAATTCTTCCATAGAAGCAGAAGTTTCGTTAACCGTATCGTTTGCATTTCCAACCTGACGAAATACGGAATCTACGCTGCCCTTTAAATCCTCGGAATAGTTACGAACCTGCAACATAATATCCTGTAAGCTTTCAATCAAGCTGTTAATACCGGACACCAACTGCCCTACTTCATCTTTGGAAGTTGCCTTTAAACGAACGGTTAAGTCTCCTTCTCCGTTCTTAATATCGGATATCATGGTATTCAGACTCTTGGTTGCTTTTCTTAACGGACCGGAAATTTTTGCGTTGACATAAATTAATGATAAAACCATCAATACAAGCAAAACTACAACTGAAGCAATAATTACAACATAAGAGCTTTTTACTGTGTCATTTTGTACTGTTTTTGCTGCATCTACCGCATTATGGTTAAGTTTGATTAATTCATCAATCAAGCCTTCGATTTCTAAGGAAATCGGTCCCATCTCCGTATTCATCATCTGAAAGGAACCGTAGCTGTCGCCGGTATTGCTTCGTTCAATAACATTTTTGGAAAGTTCAAAATACTGCTTGATATCTTCAAATAATAAAGTGAACTTTTCAAGGTCGGTTTCGTCTGTTGTTGTACTGTATTCAAGAGCATTTGCTTTCAGACTTTCCGTGGTGGTGTTAATCTGTACTTCGATTGCTTCCTTTTCCTGAGGCATAAACGTAACTAGGTGCGAATTCATATATTTTTGTAATGCCTGATAGTCTCTTGCAATCTCACCCAACTCGGTAATCTTAAGCAGGTACTTGTCGCTGACATTCTTGTTGCTCTCGCTTACTTTATTTAGAGAACGGATACTTAATAAATTGGAAATCAAAATAAAAACGAGAAACACTGTTAAAATAGCTAAAATTTTTCTGCCGATTGTTTTCATCATATTTTATCCTCCTGTTACGTGTTGAGTACCTTTATTATTCTATACAAATATTTTGTTTAATTGTAACATATCTTTTCCCTTTTGTAAATCTGAATTTTCAGAAAAAAAGCAAAAATGAAGCACAAAATAGAATTGCAGAAAGAATTATTCTGTGGTATAATAGTTTTACTACACATACGTTAGATGATAAAATAACTATGTGATGTGAAAAACATACTAAGAAAGGATAAATAGTATGATGAAGAAAAAGTTAAAATCTATGTTACTCGGTATTATGCTGGTTGCTTCCTTATGTCTGCAGGCATGTGGATCATCGGCTGAAGAAACACCGAAGACAACACCGACGCCGGCATTCTCGTTTGATGAACCGGCAACAGAAACTCCGGCTCCGACGGAAGAACCGGCAGCAACGGAAGTTCCTGTGACAACAGAAGCACCTGCGGCAACCAGTACTCCTGTCCCGACCGAGGCACCTGTAGCAACAGAAGCACCTGTAGCAACAGAAGCACCTGTAGCAACAGAAGCACCTGCGGCAACCGAAGTTCCGAAGGCAACCGCCACTCCGGTTCCGACAAAGGCTCCGGCTTCTTCCGGTGTTGCACTTGATTTAGGTGCAAGATTGCCGGTATGGGGACAAGGTACCGGTACCGAAAATGCTGACGGCTCCGTTACCTTCGCAGGCGGCACCGTTGACAAGTGTTCTTTCCCGCTTCCGAACAGCATCAAAGCAGGTGACACTATCAAGGTTGTGGCAAAGCTTAAGTTCGAGTCTGCGGACGATGCAGGTGTTCGCTTTTATCTGACAGATGATGCGTCGAACAACTGTACTGCGGAAATTATTACCGTAACGAACACCGGATCTGCTGCTGCGGACACCACCATCACGCTGAAGGCAACACAAGATGCAAATGCTGTAATGTTTGCGGCTTCCGCTTATGGTGTAACGCTTCAGAATGTAACTATTTGTTCCCTTACGGTTTCCGGCGACGGCATTGAAGCAGCTTCTACTCCGACAACTCCGGTAGAATCCGGTGAATGGTTATCCGTATGGGCAACCACCGAAGAAAAGTGTAACTTATCCGGTCCTACCGACTCCGCAATGCCGAAGATGGCGTTGGAAGGAACTACGGTACGTCAGATTATCCGTGTGACCGCAGGCGGTTCCCAGATTAGATTTAAGCTTTCCAATCAGTACGGCGAAAGCGATGTTGAAGTGAAGTCCATGCATGTTGCAAAGCAGTCTCCGGATGCATTGTCTGACGGCAAGGGTTACGGCACGGCAAAGGTACATATGTCTACGATTGTTACCTCCACCGATACGGCGATTACCGTTAACGGACAGTCTTCTTTCGTAATTCCGAAGGGTAAAGTAATTGTTACCGATCCGATTGATTTGAGTGTAGAAGGTTTGGACAACCTTGCGGTTTCCATGTTCTTCGGTAGTGCTCCTAAGACCAATATTACCGGTCACAGAGGTGCAAGAGCAACCACTTATCAGATTAGCGGTGATAAGGTGTCCGCAGAGAATCTTTCCACTGCTCAGACAACAACCAGTTGGTATTTCCTTGCGGATTGTGCAGTAACATGTCCGGGCGGAAAGGCAATTGTAGTATTCGGTGACTCCATCATTGACGGTTACGGTACGGATGCAAGCTACTTAGGTAAGAAGCCGGACAGCTATACCAGATGTACCGACTACTTAGCAAAGAGACTTCAGGCAAATGCCGCAACCAAGAATGTTTCCATTCTTAACGAAGGTCTCGGTTCCAACTCCATTATGGGTATGTACCCTACCGTATCCGGAAGACAGAGATTTTCCAGAGATGTTTTAGAGCATGATAATGTAGGCTATGTTATCATCCTCTTCGGTGTAAACGATATCGGTAAGGCAACAAATACTTCTTTGTATGATTCGTTAATTACCGAGTATGCAAAGATGGTTAAGCTGTGTCACGATAACGATATCAAAGTATATGCTGCTCCGATTCTTCCGTTCGGTACCAGTAGCTACTATACCGAGGCGGCTGAAGAATTAAGAACAATGATTAATGATTGGATGCGTTCTTCCGAGTCCGGCTTTGACGGAGTGATCGATTTCGATAAGGCTGTTGCGGACCCGAGTAATCCGATTAACATCCAGTACAAGTATACCAAGGCTGACGGATTACATCCGTACGAGGGATACAGTGCAATGGCTGACTGCGTAGATCTTAACATGTTTACAAAGTAAAATAACTTATATGAAATAAAAAAAGGAGACAGGCATTCTCACCTGTCTCCTCTTTTTTTTAATAATTGCTGTTCTTTTACGATTGTCGTCTGAGGCGTTTTTTACGTGAAATAATAATACACATTCCAAATAACAAACAATAAAAAGAAACTTCTTTCCTTTTCTCGGATAAGTCATTTCCGTCATAGATAAATCCTCTCTTATCCTCTGTTCATTCTTGTAAAGGAAACATTATATTCTCGTCTCCACCATCTCATGCAACGGCTTCTTTACTTTCTTACGTGTTAATTCCACTAACCGTAACCCTGTCATATCCACCACATTTACCGGAATCCGGTCCTTTGCCGCTAATTCTTTTAAAAGGTTCATCAGTTTTGTGTTATATTCCTCAGACTCCATATTGATAAAATCAATTAAAATCATGCCGGACAAATTCCGCAGACGAATTTGCCGCATACAGGCTCTCGCCGCCTCCTCGTTGATTTTATAAAACATCTCATCTCCCGCCTTTTTACCGCTTACCGCTTTACCGGTATTTACATCAATCACCGTCAGCGTTTCCGTCGGCTCAATTACGATAGACGCGCCGGAGTTCAGCCAGACGGTTCTGGAAAGGGCCTCCTTCTCTACTTTCTGCAGGGAATACAGTGCAGAAAGCGGGAGTCCTTCCTCCGTATACAGACGGAGCTTTGACCGGTCCTCCGGCTGAAACTGTTCCGCATATTCGTCCAGTCTTGAAAAAATGTCCGCGTCGTCGGTAATCACTTCCGTAAGCTCCTGCTCCGGAAAATCCCGCAGCAAATCAATATACCACGGAAAACTCCGGTATACCAGACTTCCCTTTGTTCTATGAATACCGGTTTCACAGATCGCTTTATAAAGAGCCGCCAGCCGGGCTTCTTCCGCCTTTAGTCTGGAATCCGACGCCTGCACGGCATTGGTACGCACAATTATCCCGTAATTCTCATTCTCACAATTAGAAAATAGGACTTTTAGCCTATTGAGCTCTTCTTTGTTTTTGATTTTGTTGGAAAACTTTACGCCCCTGGTGTCGTGTAGCAATACAAGATACTTGCCTGCAAGCTGCAGTTTTCCGGTAACGGACGGCTGCTTTGTCTTAATATTTTCCCGCTGCACCTGCACCAGTACATAATCTCCCATGCAAAGCCGGTTCTGATTTGCGTGGGGACCGAACAGGTAGGAGGTCTTTTCTTTTAAAGAGCAATAACAGGTACAGCCGTCTTCGATTTCAATAAAGGCCGCGTCAATATTTTTTACGATATTCGTGACCTGTCCGAGATAAATATTGCCGAGGCGGGAAGGCGCATCGGCGGGTTCCGCATACACCTCAAGAGGCTTGTTGGCTTCATCAAATAAGACGGAAAAAACGAAGTCCCCCCGCTTCGTAATGATTAATTTATAACAACTCAAAATCCGGCGCACCTCCCGTATATAAATCCAAACGGTGAATTTGCCATGCAAAGTGATTATACGGCGTGCCGCACGCAGCGCAGAAAGCCTCGATTACAAGCTCCGGCTTGATATTGTTGGCACTGCCGGCGGAAAGCCGCATTGCAAGCGTTCTTCCGTTTTCATACTGTTCGGCATGGGAAATGACTTCGGTTTTATACTCTTCTGTCACGACTTTCGGCGGACGCACCGCTTTTGTATTGGAAAGAAGCTCCTCTTTCGTTTCTCCGATGCCGTAAAGGAATTCCTTCAGGTTAATCTCGGTTTCCTCTCCGGATTTTTTCACCTTTTTTGTGACCGGAATCCTGTCCTGCCCGCAAAAGGCTTCAAAGCTGTGATAGAACGCCTCCTTTTCTAACGGGAACTCGTACCCGTCCTTTAAGGAAACAAGGTAATCCGCCGCAGTAATCAAAGACATGGCGGTTTCCCGCTTTCTTCCGCTTTCCGGCTCGGGAAGAATCCGGCAACCCGTTACCGCAAAGCCCTCCGTCATTGCCGCAGCGAGCCGCTCTGTTACCTCCTGCGGCGAGAAAGCGCCTAAAAGTTCCAGATCCATATATTCGGAATCACTGGTAAGCCCGACACCGAGCGGCGACGCAAAGGACATAATCTGGTGCGGGTGATAGCCCTGGGAATAGACGATATCCAGCCCCGCGCGGCGGACCGCTTTCTGAAAATACCGCATCACGTCCAGATGCCCGATAAATTTTAAGTGCCCGTATTTTGCAAAACGTACTCTGACATTCATATGCTCTGTTCTCCTTTTTAACAGTCCGCAACAAGCTGTTCCTTTGGTATTGACTCTCCCGCTTCGTTACGCGGCTCGTAGCACACGCCGCCGTGAAACTTTGCCGCGCCGCAACCGGCACAGCCTTTGCGGCAGTTCGGGGTTACAACCGCGTCCCGGCTCTTTTCGTACTCCCGGTACAAAAACGCTTTGGTTACGCCGACGTCGATAAAATCCCAAGGGAACAGCTCGTCCTTCGCACGTTCCCTGGAGGTGTAAAACTCCATCGAAAGCCCGGTCTTTTCAAATTGTCTTGCCCAGAGATCGCCCCGGAAAAATTCCGACCAGGAATCAAACATGCAGCCGTCCCGATAGGCGCCCTCTAACAGTGCGGCGCACCTTCTGTCGCCTCTGGCAAACACGCCCTCTAACATTGTCACATCCGGGTCGTGCCAGTTGTATTTGATACTCTTTGCGTTTAACTGTTCTTTGATTGCCGCAGACAAAATCTTCCGCTTTGCCATAAACTCCTCTGCGGTATCCATGCGAACCCACTGGAACGGCGTAAACGGTTTCGGTACAAAGAAGGACGTACTTGTTGTAATCTGCACCTTTCCGTTCCGCTCGGACTTCGGAATCGTATAATATTCCTTTGCAATGTCATTGGAAAGCTCGGCAATCTGGCGGATGTCCTCCTCGGTTTCCGTCGGAAGCCCAAGCATAAAATAAAGCTTTACCTTATTCCAGCCGCCGTGAAACGCCTCCGTCGAACCGTTCAGAATATCCTCTTTTGTAAGCCCTTTGTTAATGACATTCCGCATCCGCTGGCTTCCCGCCTCCGGTGCAAAGGTCAGACTGGACTTGCTGATATCCTGCACCTTGCTCATGACATCCAGCGCAAATGCGTCAATCCGCAGGGACGGCAGGGAAATATTGACTCCGTCCTTCTGGAACGTATCAATCAGGAAATAAACCAGTTCCTTTAAGCAGGAATAATCGCTGGAACTCAGTGAGGAAAGGGAAATTTCCTCGTGTCCGGTGGAACGGAGCATGGTTGTTGCAAGCTTTTTTAAATAGTCCGCGTTTCTTTCCCGAATCGGGCGGTACAACATACCTGCCTGACAGAAACGGCACCCGCGGATACAGCCGCGCTGGATTTCCAGAACTACCCGGTCCTGGATTGCACGAAGATACGGCACCAACGGCTTTTCCGGGTAAAATGTATCGGACAGTTCCATTTCTATCTGTTTCCGGATCACGCGCTTTGCATGGGAATTGACCGGTTCAAAGGACGCAAGCGTCCCGTCCTCATGGTAGGAAGCCTCGTAAAACTGCGGCACATACATTCCTTCGATTTCCGCAACGGTTTCCAGAAACTCCTTCCGGGTGCCGCCGCGCTTTTTATGCTCCTTGTATTTGTCCAGAATTTCATAATAAACCGTTTCTCCCTCGCCCAGATAAAAGAAGTCAAAAAACTCCGCAAGAGGCTCCGGGTTATACGCGCAGGGACCTCCGCCCACTACAATCGGGTCTTCCTCGGTACGGTCCGTGGCATGTAACGGGATTCCCGCAAGGTCTAAAATCTGCAAAATATTGGTGTAACACATCTCGTATTGCAGCGTGATTCCTAAAAAATCAAAATTTTTTAACGGCTCCTGGGACTCTAAGGCAAACAGCGGAATGTTCTTTTCCCGCAGAATCTTGTCCAAATCCGGCCACGGGGAATACACCCGCTCACAGTAGGTATCCTCTCTTTTGTTAAACATATCATATAAAATCTGAATGCCGAGATGTGACATTCCGACCTCGTACACGTCGGGAAAGCACATGCAAAAACGGATTTTTACCTCTCTCGGATTTTTGATTACCATATTCACTTCGCCGCCGATATACCGCACCGGTTTTTCCACCGAAAGCAGAATTTCATCGGAAAGCGCCAATTTACGCACAAATGTCGGTTGCTCTGCCATAACCATCCTCCTGAATGCAACATCATAATCCTTATCAGTATAACATAGTTTGTTTCTTCCGTAAAGAATCCGCCGGAATAATGGTTGAAATTATCCGGTAACTACGCTATACTGAAAGGTAGTGTTATATTTACAAACAGAAGGAGGAAATACCATGCCGTGGTGTCCGAATTGTAAAACAGAATATCGTGAGGGAATTACGCACTGTGCGGATTGTAAGGCTGAACTGGTTGCGACCTTGGATTTGAAAGAGATAAGGCGGCAGAATGCAACCGCTCTCTTAGTTAAGATTGACGGAGAACAAAAGGAGTTTATCAAAAAGCTGGCTGATTTTTTGGAATACTCCGGGATTGCGGTAAACTTAGAGGAGGAGGACGGTCTGATTGCCGTCTACACCGCACCGGAGGATTTGAAAGAAGCAAAACGTCATTTTCAGGCGTTTTATTCCGTGGAAACCGAACGCGCTATGGAAGAGGCGGCGGAGAACGCATTTCTCTCCGGCGAGGAAACCGAAGAGGCGCAGGAGCTTTTTGATGACGAGGAAGAGGCTTCCGATACGGAGGACGACTCTGCTTCTTCAAAGAAAACCCGCCGTAACGAAAAGAATTATGTCAGTTCCGTTTCCCGCTACAACGACTACCGCTCTTCCGGCTTTACGTTTACGATATTCGGCGTTTTAGGCATTGCGTTTGCCCTGCTGAATATGCTTGGCGTCATTCCGCTGTTCGGCTCCCTGTACTCCTCTGCCGTCATTCTTCTTATGTTTGCGGCATTTCTGGCAATGGGTATCTTTTCCTTTGTCAAATCCGGCAAATTAAAATCCGAGGCAGCCGGGGAAGAAAAACTGACTGTCGAAGTAAAGAAGTGGTTAGAAGAAAATGTTACCGAAGATATGTTGCGTGCTTACGATGAAAAATGCAACGAAGACGGCGCAAAAAGTACGGAACTGCTTTATTTAAACCGTCTGGACCGGCTTTGTGAAACGCTGCTTCAGACGTTTCCCGACTTAAACGCTTCCTTTGCGGAACAACTGATTGAAGACTTTTACAGCGCCCATTTCGACTAGTGTGCAAAACTGAATAAACGTAACGAACATTGCCGCCTTATTTTTACAAGGCGGCAATGTTTGTTGTAGTTAAGAATTCGTGTGACAAGCCCCTACTCCTCCAAATCCGTAAACAGTTCAATGATTTCTTCCTGGGTCAGTTTGTCGAGGAACGTTTCGCCCTCCTCAATGACCGCCTGGAATAAATGCTGTTTCTTTTGCTGTAAACGGTAAATCTTTTCCTCGATGGTTCCCTTCGTCAGAAGCCTTATGATATGAACGTTCTTTGTCTGTCCGATACGATGAGCACGGTCCGACGCCTGTTCTTCTACGGCAGGGTTCCACCAAGGGTCGAAATGAATGACAGTATCGGCGCCGATCAGATTCAGACCGGTGCCGCCTGCTTTTAAGGAAATCAAAAACAAATCTCCCTCTCCCGCATTAAACCGTTTTACATACTCCTGACGTTCCGCCGGTTTTGTGGCGCCGCTTAGGTAAAAATAGGAGAATCCTGCTTCCGTCAAGGCATCCTTTAACAGTTCCAGCATTGAGGTAAACTGGGAAAATACCAGAATACGGTGACCGCTTTTTTTAAGCTCGTCCGTAATCTGTAAAAACAGGGAAACTTTTCCGCTTCCGCCGTCATAGTTTTCCAAAAACATTCCCGGATGACAGCAGATCTGACGAAGCCTTGTCAATGCGGCAAGAATCTGCATCCGGTTCTTTTCCGCACCGAGGTGTAAAAGTCCGCTTGAAAGCTCTTTCCGCGCCTGTTTTGCATAAGAAAGGTACACTAATCTCTGCTCCTCGGTCAGCTCCGTTACCAGTTTGGTTTCAATCTTGTCCGGAAGCTCGGACAAAACATCTTCTTTCATACGCCGCAGCAAAAACGGTTTTACCCGGCGGTTTAACTGCTGCAACGGGGAAACCTGTCCTTTGCTTGTGGGACGTTCATAGCGCCGTATAAAACGAGTATAGCTAAACAGATAGCCCGGCATGATAAAGTCAAAAATAGACCAAAGCTCCGATAAGGAATTTTCAATCGGCGTACCGGTTAAGGCAAACCTCGCCTTTGCATGCAGCTCTTTTACCGAACGGGCGTTGCCTGTCATGGCATTTTTAATGAACTGCGCCTCGTCGATAAATACCGTATGAAAACGTTTCTCCCGATAAGATTCCAAATCCCTGCGGAGCAGCGGATAGGACGTAATACACAAATCCCATTCTTCCGTATGTGCAAGCAGCGCCTGACGTTCCTCCGGCGTTCCCTGAATAATCCTGGTACGAAAATGCGGCGCATAGGTTTCTACCTCGTCTAACCAGTTATAAAGCAACGAAGTCGGACAGACTACCAGAAACGGCACGTCGGAAAAGCTCTCCTGTTCCAATACGGACGCCATGTAGGTAATCGCCTGCAAGGTCTTTCCCAATCCCATATCATCCGCCAAAACACCGCCGAACCCGTTGTCCGCAAGCATTCTCAGCCATGAAAAGCCAACCTTCTGATACTCTCTCAGCTCAATGCGAATCGAAGCGGGAACCGCGTACTCCCGCTTTTCGGGAGAAAGAAGGCGATCAAGCAATGCCGAAACCCGCTCCCCTTTCATCACTTCAATCCCCAGTTCCTGCGGCAGAGAATCCAGATAAACCGCGTTACTTTTCGGAACCCGCAAAAGGCCGTTTTTATCAAAGTCCCGGTAAGACAAATTCATGTTTTCCAGTAAAGTCGCCGCTTTGATAAAGGTTTCGTCCGTCAGGTCGATAAAACTGCCGTCCGTTAAGCGGTGGTACTTTTTCTTCTGACGGTAAGAATAAAACACGGCGCGGAGTTCTTCTCCGGATACATCCTCGTACTGAAATTCCACCTGTAGCAGGTCTTCTTCCGGCGGCATGTTTACCCCGATACGCACGGAGGTACGCTTCTTTGCACGCATTTTGTTAAAATCGTCCGAGGAATAAAGCGTCGCATAGTCCGCCAAAGCCGAAATGCCCTCGGTAATCAGAGTGTAAATATGTTCTTCGTTTTTCATCAGATAAAAACCGTTGTGCGGCTCAAACCCATACTCCTCCAAAACGGTGCAAATCTGCTCCTCCCGTTCCTTTTCACGCACTAAAATATACCCTCCGAGCGCAGGAGCGTCAAAGGAATTAAATTCATATTCGCCGTAGACGTAGTACAACGTCGCCCGTACCGCGGTATGGAATACGTCAAAATACAGTTTTGCGGAAAAAGGCAGCGTAAGATACTTGTCCCGTACTTCATCCGGAATTTCCACCTGAAGCGTTTCATGAATCACCGGCAGCACATACTCCAGAAAGGCATTCTCATACTCGTCTTCAAACACAAGCGGCGCTTTGTCGTCGCCGAGCGTGGAGTAAAACGGCAGATAAGTCTTCATAAAACGCTCACCCGGCAGATACAGCGTATTATCCCGCAAAAGAAGGGAGCCGTCCGCCGTAATCGGAACGACATGCTCCTGGTCCCTGTAATTCATGGTAACAGAGCCGTCCCGCATGAGAATATCGTACTCTATCGGCGGATTTCCCTGTACAAAGCGTACTTTCTCCAACTCCGTCTCCGAAAGCTTTAACGTAAAAGGAAGCTCTTCGCAAAACGTCAAAACTTTTACCAAAAGCCGTTGATTCAGCACAATTTTAGACTTTTGAAATAATTGCGCGCTGTTTTTTCCGTCCAGCAGCCCTAAAATTTCAACATAAGAAAGCAATTCCCGCAAAAGCTGTTCCGAAGCATGGTCGAAGCTGCTCTCTCCCGGCACATAACAGAACTCTTTTCCGAGGATGATTCTTTCGTTAGCTTTATAATCCGTAAGAAAATGTTTTAACATCTGTACCCGATACATTTTTGTAATTCCGACACGCAGCGACAAATAGACCGGGTCGTTATCGCTTCGCAACAGCCCCGGAATCTCAATGCAGGGTTCTACATGGTAAATCTCTTTATCGTAATGCGGCTCCTGCGCGTCGATAAAGTATTGGACAAGCTTGTGGACACGCATATCCTTCGGCTTCGGATGCCCGTATTTTTTTTCTTCCTGCTCCTGATACTGCTGCAAATAAAGCAGTGCGGCTACGGTATGCTTGCAGGCGCCCTTCTGGACATACATGGCAGGACAATTACAGGCAAACTCAAGGTCCTTTTCTTCTGTTTCCTCTACGGTAACACGATACCGCTGTCTGCCCTGTATGATAAAATTGTAAAGTTTCCGATCTTTGGAGGAGGTAGCATGAATAACGCGCTTTTCCTTAAAATAGGTAAGCCCGCGCTGAAACACCAGATCATCGGCTGCAAGGTTTTTAATTTTACTTCTGGTAAGTCGTATCATAAGATGCACCTCTCAAAAAAAGGAATCAATCCGTAACATCTTATTATACCACGTTTCAAAAGGATTTTCTACCGAATCGGACAATTTTCCTACATTTTTTTGCCAAAGTCTTTGCAACCGGATTTCGTGTTTTATACCGGATGATTTACAATCAAAAATTTCACCAAACTGCACATGTAAATACAAGCATTTACAATAAATCTTCTACAATTCCACGAAATTACAGAAACCCTCTTGAATTTTCCGTTAAACAGTATTACAATAAAGCCCGCACAAAAGGAGGATATATCAATGAAACCAAAGATATTCAGTGTTATGAAGCACTATAATGCAAAACAGTTTTTCTTAGATATGAAGGCCGGCATTATCGTTGCGATTATTGCGCTTCCGCTTTCCATTGCATTTGCGTTAGGTTGCGGTGTTTCCGCGGAAAAAGGAATCTATTCCGCAATTATTTCCGGCATTATTGTAGCGATTCTCGGCGGCAGCCGTGTTCAGATTACCGGACCGACCGGTGCCTTTATCGTCATTACCCAATCGGTGATTGCGACCTACGGCATGCAGGGATTAATTGTTTCTACGATTCTTGCCGGTATTATTCTGATTCTTCTCGGTGTATTCCGGCTCGGAAAGTTAATCAAGTATATTCCCTCTCCGATTACCATCGGATTTACCGGCGGTATTGCAATTACCATTGCCACGCTTGAAATCAAAGATTTCTTAGGCTTTAACATTGCTTCCATGCCGACCTCTTTCTTAGGAAAGTGGCAGGCGTATTTCACGCATATGAAAGAAATCAACTGGCAGGCACTTGTATTAGGTCTTGTCAGTATTGTGATTCTTGTGATTTGGCCGAAGTTCAACAAAACGATTCCGAATTCCTTTGTGGCTCTGGTAATCGGTACTGCGGCAACGTATTTCCTGAAATTAGATGTCGCATTGTTGGGCGACATTCCGAAAACATTATCCGTTGCAAAGATTGAAGGCTTATCCTTCGATATGATCTTCGGTCTGATGTCCCCTGCCTTTACCATTGCGATTCTTGTTGCCATGCAGGCACTGCTTTCCGCGGTGGTAACCGATGGCATGATTAACAGCAAACACAAGCCGAATGCGGAGCTGGTTGCACAGGGTGCGGCTAACATTGTACTGGGAGTCTTCGGATGCATTCCGGCGACCGGCGGTGTCGCACGTTCCATTGCCAATGCAAAGAACGGTGCCAGAACGCCGATTGCGTTACTGTTCCACAGCGTTTCGCTTCTTGTTATGCTGTTGTTCGGAATGCCGTTAATCCGTCTGGTTCCGCGTCCGGTACTCGCTGCCATTCTGCTTGTGGTTTCTTACAATATGTTTAATGTAAAAGCCTTTCTTGCTTACCGCAAGGCTCCGAAGTCGGATACTATCGTACTGATTACTTCCTGCGTTTTAACCTTTGCCTTTGATCTGGTTCTGGCAATTGAAGTCGGTATTGTACTCTCCTGCGTTCTCTTTATGAAGCGTATGTCGGATGTCACCGATGTTTCCGGCTGGAAATATATTCGCGACGTACACCTTCCGGAAGAAGAAAACGACCCGGAACAGCTTTCCTTAAAGGAAGTACCGGAGGGGACGGAGGTATTTGAGGTAAACGGTCCGATGTTCTTTGGTGCCGTGGACAAACTGCTCCGGTTAAAACACCAGACAATGAAAAAGGATACGAAAGTAGTGATTATCCGTATGCGCGGTGTCCCGGCCATTGATGCCACTGCCATGAATACCCTACGGGATGTTACAAATGATTTAACGAACTACGGAATTACGGTGATTTTCTCCCATGTACTTTCGCAGCCTCGTTCGATTATGGAAAAAAGCGGTTTTATCGCTGCGGTCGGTGCGGAAAACTTCTGCGAAAACATCGATTTTGCCTTGGCGCGCGCGGGACAGCTTTTAACCGCTACCAAAGCCGGTCAAGCTGTTTAATTACACTTCCCGAGAAAAAGTCGTGCAACAGTTCATAAAAATAAAACTTATAATCTACCGGTACAGCTGCTTCGGCGGTCTGTATCGGTATTTTTTGAAGGCAGACGCCGTCAACCTTGACCAAAAGCGTACCGACTTCGGCTCCTTGCTCTACCGGAGCGACAAGGGAGGTTACGTTAAGCTCGGGAACGAACTGAATCGTTTCGTTCCCGGAAAGCAGCACTTTCGTTTCCGGAAGCGTTGCAAGCCCTTCTTTTTCATAACAAAGAGCCACGCTCGCCTGCTGTCCTTTTTTTACCGGCAAAAGCGGCAGCTCCGGCAATTGCGTTCCATCCTCCGAAAGCGGCAGCTTCCGAAATCCCTGAATCCCGTATTCCATGAGTTTGACCGTATCGCTCCATTTATAATTTTTATTCGGCGGCCATCCGCTGGCAAGTACAACGCTGATTAGGAGTCTGTCTTCTTTTCTGACCGCGCCGACAAAACAATACCCCGCTTTCCCGGTAAAGCCTGTTTTTACTCCGATAGCGCCGTCCATCATCGTAAGAAACCGGTTCTTATTCGACACGGTAAAGCTCCGCCCCTTTGTCAGTTCCGAGAAAGAATAAGAATCGGTATTGGTAATCTCCAAAAACTCCTCCTGCTTTACGGCATAGGCCGCAATTTTCGCCAAATCCGCAGCGGAAATTCCGTGTCCGTCCGCGTCCAGGCCGTTGGGCGTCACAAAGTTTCCCGAATATGCGCCCAAGGCCTTTGCCTTTGCATTCATCATGGCGGCAAAGCCCTCCACGCTCCCGCCGACATGCTCTGCGAGGGCGACCGCCGTGTCGTTATGGGACTCTAACATCAGGGAGTAACACAAATCTTTGACATAATACTGTTCCCCTGTGTTCATGTTAAGCTGTACATCCGGCTGCATTGCCGCGTTCTTTGATACGGTAACGATTTCCTCCGGTTCGGAATTTTCCAGTACAACAAGCAGGGTCAGTATTTTTGTCGTACTCGCCATCGGAAGCACCTCGTAGCCGTTCTTCTCATAGAGTACCCTGCCGCTTTCCGCGTCATATAATACCGCGGAATAAGCATGCAGGTCCGTTGCTTCCGGAGCGCCCGCTTTTGCAAGCGCCGTTTCCGGGCAGAAAAAAAGACCCGAAAGCAGAAAAAAGAAACACATCCAAAGATGCGTTCCTTTTGTTTTTAATGCCGTTATAACATGTTTCATAGCCGCCACCGCAAAGCATTCTTAAACAAAAGATATGCCGCGCCCGCGCCAAATAGGACTAAATTTCCAGCGAGAGCTGCATTTCCTCCTCTGCTTCCAGCTTAAAGTCCTCCACCTTCTCCGGATTAATGACCGGCAAATCGTCCAGGGACACCAATCCGAAGCTTCGCAAAAACTCCTCGGTTGTTCCGAACAAAATCGGCCGCCCCGGCGCGTCCATACGTCCTACCTCCTGAATCAGATTGTATTCCACCAGCTTGTTAATCGCATGGTCGCAGGATACGCCCCGGATTGCCTCGATTTCCTGTCTTGTAATCGGCTGCTTATAGGCAATAATCGAAAGCGTTTCCAGTAACACTTCCGTTAAAACATGCTTCTTCGGTACATGGGCAATCTTAATAATGGATTCATACATGGACGCCTTGGTACACATCTGGAACGAACCGTCCAGTTCAATAATCTGAATCCCGCGGTCGTCCGCCTCGTACCGGTCCATCATATTCCGCAGCACTCTCCGTACCGTATCCACATCATGTTCCAATGCCGCCGCAAGACGGTCAACCTCAACCGCCTCTCCGAGTGTAAATAAAATTGCCTCTAACTGTGCTTCCAACTCTTGTAACTCCATCTGTTCTCCTCCGGCTTAAAAATCCGAATCTTCAAAATCAATCACATCTTCTGCAAGATATTCGATTTCAATCTCGTCAAAAATTTCTTCCTGTACTACATGCATTCTGCCAAGCTTCATTAATTCAAGTATACATAAAAAAGTTACGACAACATCCATCTTATCATATTGCTCCATTAAGAGCGCCTTAAACTGAAAACGACGCTTTTTGAGTGCATACTCCTGAATCTGCCGCATCTTTTTCGACATACTGACTTCTTCCCGTTCAATCCGTCCGAACTTGCTTCGCACCGGGTCGATTTTGTCCGTCTGCCTTTTCATTACCGCTTCAAAAATTGCATGCAGCTTTTGCAGCGTTAAATCGGAAAGCAGCTCCTTTGTATCAATGGGTTCCTTATAGTCCGCAATCTCCGGCGGAAGCGTCCCCTCCTTAAACAAAATCCGTCCTGCGTCAAGCTGACGGTCGGAAAGCTCCAAGGAAGCGTACTTATACATTTTATACTGCAATAAGCGCTCTACTAACTCCTGCCGCGGGTCGGCCGGTTCCTCCTCCTCGACGGTTTCCTCCTGCGGCAGAAGCATTTTGGACTTGATGTTGAGCAGGGTTGCCGCCATGACTAAAAACTCGCTCATAACCTCCATGTCCTGCTCCTGCATCTGACGGATGTATTCCATGTACTGTTCGGTGATTTCCACAATCGGGATATCATAGATATTGATTTTGTTTTTCTCAATGAGGTGCAGCAATAAATCCAACGGCCCCTCAAACTTTTCTAACGTAACGGACAAACTCATACCAGTTCCCTCGATTTCGTAGTGATGACGCAATATTCAACCCGGTTAAACAGCCGTGCAGGCAAAGAATGAGAACCGATTCCCGCACTTACGACAAGCGTAGAATCCCCGATTTGATAACATCCTCTCGTGTACGGCGGAAAATAAAGCTGCGGTGAAATAATGCCGCCGATCAAAGGCAACCGAATAATTCCGCCATGATTATGACCGGACACGATAAGCGGGGAAAGCGCGGCATACTCCGGAAAGAAATCCGGCATATGCGCCAAAAGTACCGTCCTTTCCGGGTTTGGAAGGATAAGCTCCTCCAGGGCTTCCTTTGGCAGACTTCTCCGTACTCTTTTATAAAAGTACGAATGTTTTATCGTCAATCCCGCAAAATCGACATTCTTCCCTTGTAGAACAAGAGAAACGACCTCGTTATCCGGGAAAAAAATGCCGGCTTCTTTTAATTCATCCGCATAGGCTTCGTACTGTCCGGGGAACTCCGTCCGCAGCACTTCCTCATGATTACCGAGAGAATATACTACCGGCGCAATCGTCCGCAGCCTTTTTAGAAACGCAGGTACGCGGCTGTTTTCCTTTTTCCCGTACTTGCTTATCATATCGCCCGCCAACAGAATGACATCCGGGCGCTCCTCGGAAAGTCTTTGAAACACCCGCTCATTTTTACAGATGAGCGGATTGCAGTGCAAATCCGAAAGCAGTAAAATACGCAAGCCCGCCAGTGCTTCCGGCACGAAAATGTCATATGCGCGCCGAACCGGTACGCCATGCTCAAAGCCTTCGTATGCCGTCATGCCGAATGCGGCAGCCGCACCAAGCAGAGCCATCTTTCCTATTTTCATCCGCACCACCTCGTTTCGCTTTTTCCTTTATCATCATACTTTGTTTTTTTTACGCTGTCAATCCCCGTTCTGTTTTGTTTCCCGTTTTTCCTGCGGCGTTGCGCCTCCTGCCTCCGAACGGGTTTCGTTTTGCGCTTCCTCTTTTCCTTCCGGCTGCTTTGCAGCTTCGCCCGCATCCCGGAAGAACAGATTTTTGCAGCGTAAAAGGCTTGAGGAAAACGTAATCTTTTCTACATTTTCCGTACAGATAATCGGCACGCTTCCGAGTTTGGTTCCGTTGAAACGATAGCAGTATTCTCCCACAACGTCCCCTGCCTTTAACGGCGCCTTTACTTCTTCCGAAAACTCCGCGGTCCGCTCGACGGCGGACAAATCCTCTCCGCCGGTAAATACATGACAGAACGGCTCTTTTAACCGCACCGGAACGGTTTCTTTTTGTCCCTGTGCCACTTTGATTTCCGTCGGTGCCAAGTCCGCTCCGTCGTCTTTGTATACCGTACACTTTGCAAAACCGTAATCTAACAGCGCAGCAGCTTCCCGGAACCTGGTTTTCGTATCCGGTGCGGCTAAAACAACGGCTGCGAGCTTGACACCGTTTCGCTCCGCCGTCGCGGAAAGGCAATACTTTGCGGCGTCCGTGGAACCCGTTTTCAGCCCGGTGATTCCGCTGTACTGCTTAATCAGCTTGTTCGTATTGGCAAGTCCGAATTCGCTGTCCCCGCGCTTTGTAGTATGTATTATGGTATCCATCCAGGTTGTCGTATACTTTGTAACCGACGGATGGTGCTTCATCAGTTCGCGGGACATCAACGCCACATCTCTGGCGCTGGAAACGTGTCCTTCCACGTCCAGACCGCAGCAGTTTAAAAACGTCGTATGTTCCATGCCGAGTTCTTTGGCCCGTGTATTCATCCGTTCCACAAACGCCGCTTCCGAGCCCGCAAGATGCTCCGCCATAGCGACACTTGCGTCATTGGCGCTGGAAATGCTGATACACTTTATCATCGTATCCACATCCTGCGTTTCATAAGGCTCCAAATACACCTGGGAGCCGCCCATAGACGCCGCATGTTCACTTACGGTCACGGTGTCGGTCAGCTTGATTTTCCCGGAATCCAGCGCCTCAAAAATTAAAAGCAGTGTCATGATTTTGGTAACACTGGCAATGGGACGTGATACATCCGCATTCTTTTCGGCAATAACGGTGCCGCTTTCGATTTCCATTAAAATTGCCGATTCCGAACTTACGGAAATTTCCTCCGCGCATGCGGAATACGGACGGAATACGGAAAGGAAAACGGCCTCTGTGAAAAGAAAAACGGCAAGCGCGCCGGCTGCTGCCCGCTTTACCGGCGTTGTTCTTCCCGTTTTTTTTCGGTTTGCGAAAAATCGCTGTTTCATATGGTTTCTCCGGAATAGCCTGTTTTATAACAGCATATTCACCGGTTTCAAAACTATGCCTTATCTACAACACCTAAAATATGCGGCAGCGGCTTACAAGGGGTTGTCTGAATCCGGATTGCGTTTTTCAGCCTCGTAACTGCCGTTTGAAGCTTCTCCTTATCGTTGGCATGCAGAACCGCAAGCGTATCTCCCGCCGTAACGTTATCTCCGATTTTTTTCCGGAACACAATTCCCACCGTCAAATCGATTTTACTTTCCTTTGTTTCCCTGCCGCCGCCTAAAATCAGCGAAGTCAGACCGATTTCCTCCGTAAGCATTTCCGAAACGTATCCGTCGCTTTCCGCTTTTAACTCATAGGAAAGCTTGGCCGCAGGGAACCGGTCCGGTTCATACACATAGCGTTCGTCACCGCCCTGTGCCTTTACAAACTCTGCAAACTTGTGCAGAGCCGCCCCTGTTTCTATGCTCTTTTGCAGCAGTTCTCCTGCCTCGGCAAGCTCCCTTGCACGCCCTGTGCCGAGCAGCATATAGGACGCAAGCGTCATACAGGCATCCTTTAAATCCTCCGGCGCTCTGCCGTTTAACGCGTCAATCGCCTCTTTTACCTCTAAAACATTGCCCACCGCATACCCTAACGGCTGATTCATATCGGAAATAACGGCATAGGTCTTTCTTCCCGCACCGTTTCCGATGCTTACCATCAGTTCGGCAAGCTTTCGTGCCTCCTCCTGCGTTTTCATAAACGCACCACTTCCGGTTTTTACATCAAGCACAATGACATCCGAACCCGCCGCAAGCTTTTTACTCATAATACTGCTTGCAATCAGAGAAAGCTCGTCCACCGTTGCGGTTACGTCCCGCAGGGCGTATAACCTCTTATCCGCCGGGGCAAGATTCGCCGTCTGCCCGATAATGGCAAGCTTCATCCGGTTTACGTTCTCAATAAACTGTTCGTTTGATATCGAAACGGAAAAGCCCGGAAAGCTTTCTAACTTATCAATCGTACCGCCGGTATGACCGAGTCCTCTGCCGGACATTTTTGCAACCGGTACGCCGAGGGAAGCTACCATCGGTCCTAAAATCAGGGAGGTTTTGTCGCCGACGCCCCCTGTACTGTGTTTATCCGCCTTTTTCCCGTGAATTGCCGATAAATCCAGCATTTCCCCGCTTTCTGCCATTGCCATGGTAAGGGAGAGGGTTTCCGCCTTACTCATTCCCTGAAAACAGACCGCCATCAGAAACGCTGCCATCTGATAATCCGGAATTTCCTCCTTTGTATATCCGTTCACCAAAAAACGGATTTCTTCGTCCGATAACGAAAGCCCGTGCTTTTTTTTCATAATCAGGTCATACATCCGCATAGCCGCCGCCTCCTAATTTTAATCTTTATTTTCCTAATCTGACTTTTTATGCAACCGTATTGTATGAGTTCCGTGCTGACCGGCACCGGTAGGTTCCTTTAAAACACCCTTACCATCCTCTTTTATTTTAGCATAGAAGAAAATAATCCGCAAGACTGCTATTGACACCACCCGCAACAAGTTCTATAATAGCTGATGAATGTAAAGGCACTTCCGATAAATAAAAATAGATGCAAACTGAGTTTTCGGATGTCCGGAAAGGATTATGTATGAGTTTTACACGTATCAGACAGGTGATTTCACCGGAAGAATTAAAAGACCTCTACCCGCTTTCCAGGGAGGCGGCACAGGTAAAAGCCGACCGCGATGCGGAAATGAAGCGGATTATCGCCGGAGAATCCGACCGCTTTATGGTAATCGTAGGTCCGTGCTCCGCAGATAATGAAACGGCGGTACTGGATTATATCAACCGCCTTGCAAAGGTACAGGAAAAGGTAGCGGATAAGCTTTTTCTTGTGCCTCGTATTTATACCAATAAACCGCGTACCACCGGCGAAGGCTACAAGGGTATTGCCCACCAGCCGAATCCGGAGCAGGCGCCGAATATGCAGGAGGGCTTGATTGCAGTCCGCAAAATGCATCTGCACGCCATTGAACAGACCCACCTCACTCCGGCAGACGAAATGCTTTACCCGGAGAACTGGCCGTATCTGGATGACCTTCTCTCCTATGTCGCCGTCGGCGCGCGTTCCGTGGAGGACCAGCAGCACCGTCTTACCATCAGCGGCATGGAAGTACCGGCGGGAATGAAGAACCCGACCAGCGGTGACTTCTCCGTTATGTTAAACTCCGTTACCGCGGCACAGCACCCCCACACGTTTTTATTCCGTCAGTGGGAGGTACAGACAACCGGAAATCCGTATGCGCATACCATTCTGCGCGGTGCCGTAAATAAGCACGGACAGAGCATTCCGAACTACCATTACGAGGATCTGATGCGGCTGCTTGCAATGTATCAGGAACGTCCCCGCTTAACCAATCCTGCGGTCATTGTAGACGCAAACCACAACAATTCCAACAAGCAGTTTGCGGAACAGCCGCGTATCGTTTCCGAAATCCTGCACAGCAGAAAGGTAAACCCGGATGTAGCCACGCTTGTGAAAGGTGTTATGATTGAAAGCTATATCGAAGAGGGCTGCCAGAAAATCGGCGAACATATTTACGGCAAGTCCATTACGGATCCATGCCTCGGCTGGGACGATACGGAAAAGCTGCTCTACCTTATCGCGGAGCGCGTATAACACTTACGCTCTCGGGTGAGCTTTTTTATAAAGCTCCGGTATGCTCTGTATCTGCTTTTGATAATTCGTCGCCGCAGAAAGATGCTTCGTACCTAACAGTTGTTGGACTCCCGCATAGGACGCTCCGTTGTTCATTAAATGTGTAATCATGGAATTACGCAGTACACGGGGAGTAATGTTCGGGAGTCCCGCTTTTTCGGCATAGCCTTTGATGCGTTTAAAAAAGCCCTGTCTTGTCATTTTTTCCCCTGCCTTGTTATAAAAGACAAGCTCCGGCTCGGAAACAGACGTGGCAAGCAACGGTCTTCCGTTTTCCAGATAGTTCTCCAAGGCTGCACACGCAGGCTTTCCCAGCGGTATCACCCGCTCTCCTCCGGGCTTTTCAACCACCAGTACGCGGTATTGCAGCTTCAACTGCGAAACAGTAAGGTTCAGAAGGGAATTTAAACGAATCCCCGTCGCATACAAAACCTCTAACATGGCACGGTCGCGCAGTCCTTTTGCTTTGGATGTGTCCGGCATTTCAAGCAGACGTTCCAACTCCTCCACGGAAATAATCTCCTGCACCGGCCGCTCCGCCTTCGGCGCTTTCAGACGCTCCGCCGGGTCTTCCTTCACATATCCCTGCTTTGCCAGATAGTCAAAAAAAGTATGAAGGCTCGAAATCAGTCGTACCAGGGAGGACGCTTTCAATCCCTTCCGCTCCATCAGCAAAATAAAAGAATTCAGCTGGGTTTCGGTCACCTGCTCAAAGGAAGCGATTCCGTTCTCCCGCATGTACAGGACAAGCCGCTGCAAATCGGAACGATAAGCCAAAAGCGTATTCTCCGAAACCCGCATTTTGGTTTTGCGATAATCACAAAACTCTTCAATCATCGTTTCCATACCTGCATCTCCTTTCTGTTTCTCTTATGGCTGCTTTTTCTGCCGCTCCCGGTAAGCAAAGATTCCGGCAACCGTTTTCGAATCGGATATCTTTCCTTCCATCACCATGGAAACCAGTTCCTCCGGGGCAAACCGTTCTATCGTAATGTATTCGTTTTCGTCCGGCGCTATGTCGGTATAGCCGGTAATCTTACAGAAAAAAATACTGACTTTCTCATCATTATATGCCGGAGAGGGTAAAATCTCAAGAAGCGGGAACGCCTCCTCACAAACGGCGCCGGTTTCCTCCCTCAACTCACGGATTGCCGCAGTCTTCGGTTCTTCGCCCGGGTTAATGCCGCCGGCAGGCAGCTCTATAATTTCCCCGTCCGCCCCCGGACGCCACTGTCGAATCATGACGATGCGCCCGTCCGGCTCCTCTGCCACCATCGCGGCAGCACCGTTATGATGAATAAAATCCCAATCTGCCGTATTGCCGTTTGCAAACTTCATGCTGTCCCGATACAGGGAAATCCACGCCCCCTGACAGACCAGCGTTCTCCCCTGTCGCTTTACCTTTTCCATCGGTTCCTCCTTACCGTTGTTCTGCTTTCAGCCGCTTTTTACTTCTTTGCCTTGTTTTCTTACCGCCTGTGCTTCGGTCGGCCGCTTTATTTCTGCATTGCTTTTACTTTGTCATAGGTAGCGATACAGGCCTCCATCACCGCGCTGCGGAAGCCGTTCTCTTCTAATGCGCGAATGCCCGCAATCGTCGTTCCTCCCGGTGTGCAGACATTATCCTTTAATTTTCCCGGATGCTCACCGGTTTCCAATACCATCTTTGCCGCGCCGAGTACGGTCTGTGCCGTCATTTTATAAGCGGTATCTCTCGGGATGCCACAGCATACCGCTGCGTCTGCCATTGCTTCAATCAACACATACACAAATGCCGAGGAACTGCCGGAAGCCGGAATTGCCGCGTCCTGTAATGACTCCGGCAGCACCACATGCTTTCCGAAGGAATCAAAAAAGCTTCCGATTGTCGCCGTTTCCTCCGGCGTAAAGCCCGCGCCCTCCTCGTAGGTTACGGCAGTCATGCCTTCTCCCACCATTGCCGGCGTATTCGGCATAATGCGGACAACCTTAATCTTCCCGCCAAGGGCTTCTTTTATGTAAGAAATTGTAATACCGGCAGCTACCGTCACGACGATTGCATCGTCCTTCACCTGACCCTTAATCTCAGAGAGTACCGTATCGTACACATAGGGCTTAATCACAAGTACAATCATGTCGGCAGCCTTTGCAAGCTCTGCATTGCTTTCACAGTATTTGGCTCCTTGTGCAATACCTCTTTCCTTGTCAGAATCACTTTTGCAGGTAAAAAGTACATTTTCTCCGCCTGCCATCTTAACAGCTCCGCATAACATCGGGTAACCCATGTTGCCCGCTCCGATAATACCGATTTTCATAGTATTTGCTTCCTTTCCTCTACAAGCTTATAAATCCTCACTTCGATTACATTATAGCATATCCGAAAAACGTGTCAATAAGTCAAGGGGATACTTCTAAAAAAGCACTGATTAATTCAGTGCTTCCTTAGAAATTTTCTTCGTAGTTGTAGCGTTCCGGTAAAGCTTTCACAATCTCCGGCACAGCACCTGCCATCAGGACTTTTCCATCCTTTGTAATACCGACGGTCACGCTTCCGTTGGTGTTCACCGCAATGACATCGGTCCAGTTATCCACGTCGCACTGTCCCCGGTCGCTTTGCCATGTGCAGACCGCAGCTACCGTGCCGTCCTCCCTTAAGCCTATGACGGTATCTCCTGCCGCCGCCAGTTTCGTAATATTGTTCCATTGTTCAACGGTATTGATGAGATAATTCAGCGTCACGTCCTCTGCAATTACCGTTCCGTCCTCCTTCAGACCCACAAAATAGGAACCGGCACAAATCTGCTTCAGCTTTTCCGGCCATTCTTCCAACTTTTTCTGACGCAGCAAATCCCACTTTATCGGCGTAAATACAACGGTTCCGTCCTCCTTTATCCCCGCTGTTGCCCCGCCTGCATCCGCTATCGAACGTATCTTTTCCCCCTGCAGATTTTCATAGATACCCTGATCGCTGTTTGTTACCGTTCCGTCCTCTAACAGCACAACGTAGCGGTAAGGATAATCGCAAATGATCTGGCGGACTCCCGAAAGTTCCGCAAAGGCACGCATCATATGCGGGTCTCTCTGAGTGGCTCCGAACGTTCCGCCTGCCGCCATGATTTCTTCATGCAGTTCATCCAACTGCTGCTGCACCTCGTCTGCCGTATACGGATAAGAAGCCCACGGCTTCCCGTCCTCATCGATCGTAACCAGCCGGGAACGATCCGCTCCAAGCCCGGTATATTTCTTTTCTAAGTCAACGCCCTCCGTTACTCCTGCCGTATCATAAAGAATATGTAGGTATCCCTCTTCATCCAGATAGGCTGCATATTGATCGCCTGCCACAACCGTCACTTCTGCCGCCGGCGCTTTGCTCTCTTTCTCCTTCGGGTTCGTCAGGAAGCATACCGACAGTGCAATACAGGAAATTATCGTAACAATCACAATCCAAGCGGCAGGCTTCTTATAAGATAAGACAGCCTTTATTCTTCCTTTCACTCCGATTTCGCCGAAGGCCAATGGGCATGCCGCAATCCTTTTTTCCGGAACACTGCAATTGATTAGCGCCGTGGCATAAGGCTTCTTGCCCTCTTTTCCCAGTTCTTTTATGACTTTTTCATCGCAGGCAAGTTCCATATCACGGCAAAACATACCATACGCAAGCCACAGCATCGGATGGAACCAATACACGGAAAGCAGGAGAAAGCCAAACGGTTTCCACCATTGGTCGCGGCGTTTTAAATGAGCCCTTTCATGTGCCAGAACATATCCGATATCCGCTTCGCTTATGATAGAAGGTAAATAAATCCGCGGGCGGAATACACCGAGAATAAACGGAGTATCAATCCGGTCGCAGAGCAGGACATTTTTCTGAAACGGTACTGCTTCCCGTACACGCCTTTTGATACGAACATAACTGAATATACTATAAAAAAGCATCCCCGCCATACCGATAAGCCAGATAACCGCAGCCGCAGTCACAAGGCTGCCGGCCGCATTCTCTGCCTCCCTGCCGGAAACTGCCGTACCCGTGTACTCTATGCGCTCCGCACGGTTCGTATTACCGGTATCTGCAGCAGTCGCTTCCGAAGGAGCCGGCAGTGCTGTCTGCGGCTCGTCAAAGGGCTCTTTTAATGCTGTATCCTGCTTCTGAGGAGTCGTTTCGGACGGTACCTGCCCGACATTCGGAATCAAGCTGAAACCGCTTTCAAAGGTAACCGGACAAATCAAGCGGATTCCTACCAAAGCCCACATCAGCATAACCATTGATTTCGGAGCTTTTCTAAGCAGCAGACGAAAAAGCAGCACTGCCGCTGCAAGAATACCCGCAGCGATACCCATATTGAGAAGTTTCAAGAAAACAGCTTCCATCCTCACACCTCCTCATACTCCGCGACCATACGGCGCAGTGCCTTAACATCCTCGGGCGATAACCCCTTCCTTGCCGTAAAGGCAGTAAGGAAGGCCGGCAGAGAACCGTGAAACGTTTCCTCTACAAACCGTTCACTCTGCAAGGAAAAGAACTCCGGTTTGGATAGCAGAGAGGTAACGACTCCTTTGTTATTTACAAAAATCCCTTTCTCGCAGAGTCGTTTTAAAACGGTATAGGTTGTTGACTTTTTCCAGCCAAGCCTCTCTGCCGCATGTTTTACAAGCTCCGGTGAAGGAATCGGCTCATACTCCCAGATGATGTCCGCAAAGCGGGATTCGATTTCACCTAATTGAATGCCTGTCATAAAAATCTCTCCTTTTCAGCCTACATCATGTAGAATGCCTATATTCTACATGATGTAGGCTGGCTTGTCAAGAGATTTTTGAAAAAAACAGAGAGAACCGCCCTCGCTGCTCTCTCTGTTTTTCGCATTTTGTTCTTCCGTTATCTCCTGCCGTAAAGCCGGAGAAACGGTTTAAATTTCACGTTGATTGGTGTTACCGAACATTACTCCACATCCTTAATAAACTGCTCGATGCGGTCCAGTCCCTTCTTAATCTGCTCCATAGAAATCGCATAGGACAGACGGATATGGTCGTCAAAGCCGAAGTCCGCGCACGGAATCACCGCAGTCATATAGTCCTCAATCAGAATCTTCGCTAACTTCCCTACGTCCGCAATCGGTTCCCCCTGATAGGACTTTGTAAGAAGCCCGCTGACATCAACAAATACATAAAACGCACCTAACGGCTTAATGGCAGTCACCAAATCCATCTTGCTGATACGCTCGTACATATAAACACGACGCTTGTCAAACTCCTTATTCATTGCAAAAACAGCGTCCTGCGGTCCTAAAAGAGCCTCTACCGTTGCTTTCTGCGCGATGGAGTTCGGGTTGGAAGTCTGATGGCTCTGTACGCTGCCCATCAGCTTTGCAATCTCTGCGGAGGAACCGGTGTAGCCGATTCTCCAACCGGTCATCGCATAACTCTTTGCCACGCCGCTGCAGGTAATCGTTCTCTTATAAATCTCCTCGTTTAAAGAAGCAATGCTTACCGCCTCGTTGCCTTCGTAAATCAAGTTCTCGTACATCTCATCCGCAACGCAGTAAATGTCCTTCTCTACGATAACCTTTGCCAAAGCCTCCAGCTCCTCACGGGTATAAATCATACCGGTCGGGTTGTTAGGCGTATTCAAAACAAATGCCTTTGTCTTTTCGGTGCAGGCTGCCGCAAGCTGCTTTGCCGTTATCTTATAGCCCTGCTCTTTGCCGCAGCGCACAATAACCGGCACACCGTCCGCCAAACGCACGATTTCCGGATAGCTTAACCAGAACGGAGCCGGGATAATAACCTCATCTCCCGGATTTAAAATGGCTGAAAAGATATTCGTTAACGAATGCTTTCCTCCGTTACTTACCACAATCTGATTCGGCTCGTAATGCAGATGGTTAAAATTCTCAAACTTTTTGCAGATTGCCTGTTTTAACTCTACCGTACCGGAAGCCGGAGTATATTTTGTAAAGCCGGCATGAATTGCTTGAACGGCTGCTTCGCAGATATTGTCCGGCGTATTAAAATCCGGCTCTCCTGCGCCAAAACCGACCACATCAAGACCTTTCGCCTTTAACTCATTTGCCTTTGCGGTAATTGCAAGTGTGGACGAAGGCTTTACTGCCTGTGCTTTTTTTGATAACGTAAGGGCCATAACTGTATCTTCCTTTCCTGCTTGGACTGTTTAAACTGTATTATTGTATACAACTAAACAGAGATTTCTTCCCTATTGTAATATATCGCATATGAAAATGCAAGCATTTTTTCCAAACTACAATCAAAAAGAAGCTTACTTACCCTTCGGTCACTCAGTCTTGGCACGTTCGCATGACAGTACAACTGCCTGAGAGCAAGCTCTCGCAGTTTGCTTGTATGCTCACTTTTGCCCGTACGCAAAAAGACCACCGCATTTCTGCGATGGTCCCTTCTTCTTTCATTTCTTACTTTGCGTAGTCGGTTACTCTCGTTTCACGAACTACGTTAATCTTAATCTGACCCGGATATTCCAGTTCAGACTCAATCTTTTTCGATAAGTCACGGGCAAGCAGTACCAAATCGTCGTCGGAAACCTGTTCCGGTACGACCATAACTCGTACTTCTCTTCCTGCCTGAATTGCAAAGGACTTATCTACCCCCTTAAAGCTGTTGGCAATATCTTCTAACTGTTTCAATCTGTTGGTGTACGCATCAAGCGTTTCACGTCTTGCGCCCGGACGGGCAGCGGAAATCGTATCGGCAGCCTGCACAATACAAGCAACTAAAGTCTGCGGTTCAACATCACCGTGATGAGCCTCAACCGCATTGATTACATTTGCGGACTCCTTGTACTTACGGCATAAATCAACACCGATTTGTACATGAGTACCTTCCATCTCATGATCTACCGACTTACCGATATCATGCAACAAGCCTGCACGTTTTGCAAGTCTTACGTCTACACCGATTTCACCGGCAAGAAGTCCGGATAAAATCGCAACCTCAATGGAATGCTTTAATGCATTTTGACCGTAACTGGTACGGAACTTCATACGACCAAGGAGTTTAATCAACTCCGGATGAATCCCATGTACTCCTACCTCAAGGGCGGCCGATTCGCCTTCTTCGCGAATCATGGTATCCACTTCCTTTTGCGCCTTCTCTACCATTTCTTCAATCCTTGCCGGATGGATACGGCCGTCAATAATCAGCTTTTCAAGCGCGATTCTTGCAACCTCTCTCCGAATCGGATCGAACCCGGAAAGCACAACGGCTTCCGGCGTATCGTCAATGATAAGTTCTACGCCTGTCAAGGTTTCGAGTGTACGGATATTACGGCCTTCACGACCGATAATACGTCCCTTCATTTCGTCATTCGGCAACGGAACAACCGAAATGGTGGATTCTGCTACATGATCTGCCGCACATTTTTGAATAGCGGTAACGACATATTCCTTCGCCTTCTTGTCCGCTTCCTCCCTTGCACGGTTGTCCATTTCCTTAATCAGAATGGCAGTTTCATGTTTTACATCGTCCTCAACAGATTTAATAAGATATTCCTTTGCTTGTTCGGAGGTTAATCCGGAAATTTTTTCAAGCTCATGCAGCTGCTTCTGGTGAAACTCTTCTACTTCGGCTCTGAGTTTGTCCAGTTCGGCTTCCTTTGCATTCTGCCTGCTTTCCCTTTTTTCCAATGCACTGGCTTTCTTATCAATGGCTTCTTCCTTTGATAATACTCGCTGTTCGTAGCGGTGTAACTCGGAACGCTGCTCCTTCGCTTCCCTCTCCAGTTCATTCTGGGTCTTCAGCTTTTCTTCTTTGATTTCGAGCATTGCTTCCTTTTTCATGGTTTCTGCCGCTTTTAATGCTTCATTTTTTATCTCTCTCGCCATACTTTCTGCCGAACCGATTTTTGCCTCCACAAACTTCTTGCGGTAACCGATTGCCAGAAACCAACAGGCAAGTCCAACTACAATCGCAGTTAAAATGATTGCAATAATAAGCACAACCAAGTCTACTTGCACAGGAACACCTCCTTTATTCAATTTTCATTGTACATAATACAACATAATAATTTTATACTTTTTTTAAACTTATGTCAAGTATAACATGAATTGAATTTACTTTTTCAAATTGTTCTTTTCTATTGAATACACTTGCCAATGTAATAAAATCCCTTACATTCGGAAAGTTCTACTAGGACTAATTTCCCAATCATGGAAGCATCCCCCGGAAAGTGTACCAAAAGATTATTGCCGAGGCGTCCTGTCACAAGGGACGGTTCCTGCGCATTCTGCTCCTCTACCAAAACTTCTGCGACGGTTCCTACCTTTTTTGCGGTCTGCTTTGCCGACTGCTCGGATACCAGCGCCAAAAGGCGGTTAAAGCGCTCCTTCGCCACTTCCTCCGGCACCTGATTTTCCATTGTCGCCGCCGGTGTTCCGGTGCGTTTGGAATACAGGAACGTATAGGCAGAATCAAAGCCTGCGCGTTCTACCACGTCTAACGTATCCAAAAAGTCCTCCTCCGTTTCTCCCGGGAAACCGACAATAATATCCGTTGTCAGCGAAATATCCGGCATGGCGGTCTTAATCTTACGGACCAGTGCCAGATAGTCCTCCTTCGTATACTTCCGGTTCATGCGGCGAAGAATCTCCGTACTGCCCGACTGCATCGGAAGATGCAAATGTCTGCAAATCTTTTCCGAACGCCGCATAACTTCGATCAGCTCGTCCGACAAATCCTTCGGGTGGGACGTCATAAAACGAATCCGGCGGATTCCCTCCACCTTTTCTGCCTCCTGCAATAACTCCGCAAAGCTTACCGGACGATCTAACGTCTTTCCGTAGGAATTGACGTTCTGCCCGAGAAGCATCACCTCCACAATGCCTTCGTCCGCAAGCTTTTTTATCTCGGCAATAATATCCTCCGGCTTTCTGGAACGTTCCCTGCCCCTGACATACGGTACAATACAATAGCTGCAAAAGTTGTTGCAGCCGTACATAATATTAACTCCTGCCTTAAAGCGGTATTTGTGTTCGCTCGGAAGCTCCTCCACAATCTGTGTTGTGCCGTCCAGGATTTCAAAGACGCGCTTTTCTCCCGTAATTCTGCGCCAGATAAGCTCCGCAAGCATGTAAATGTTATGCGTACCGAACACGATATCCACAAAGCGATAGCTCTTTTTAATCTTTTCGATTGCCTGCGGTTCCTGCATCATACAGCCGCAGAGCGCAATCTGCATCTCCGGGTTTTTGGATTTCAAATTGCCCAGATAACCGATACGCCCGTAAACCTTCGTATTTGCGTTTTCCCGCACCGTGCAGGTATTATACAGCACAAAATCAGCCTGCTCGGTATCCACCGCACGGTATCCCGCCGTTTCTAAAATCCCGGCAAGTTTTTCGGAATCCTTTGCATTCATCTGACACCCGAAGGTTTCGATATGATACGTCAAGCTTCTGCCAAGCTCTCTGCTTCTCTTTTCGTTATGCTGCCGCAGCAGCTCCATAAAATAATACTGGCGCTCCGGCTCGCCTGTCGGTGCTAAGCCCTGTTCTTTCTCTGTCCGGATGTAACTGTCCCGCATTCTCTGTTCCCGCTTTCCGTTTGCTGTTCTTCGTCTTACCGCCCTTTGTTCAGACTATTTTCTGACCTGTCCCTGTCCGAAAATAATATACTTTGTTGTCGTTAATGCTTCTAAGCCCATCGGTCCTCTGGCATGAAGCTTCTGTGTACTGATGCCGATTTCCGCGCCGAAGCCGAACTCCTCCCCGTCGGTAAACCGTGTGGAAGCATTGACATACACCGCCGCCGCGTCGATTTCATTTAAAAAGCGCATTGCCGTTTCGTAGTTCTCCGTAATCACCGCCTCGGAATGTCCGGTATTGTAGCGGTTGATATGGGCAATCGCTTCATCCAGGGAATCCACGGTTTTTACGGAAATCAGACGGTCAAGATATTCCTTGCCGAAATCCTCCTCCGTTGCCGCCTCGCACTGCGGGCACACCGCTCTTGCGCGTTCGTCGGCCCGAATCACAATCTTCTTTTCGGTCAGCCGTTCCACAAGTAACGGGAAAAATCGTTCCAATACCGCCGAATGAATAACAAGGGATTCACAGGCGTTGCAAACACCCAGCCGCTGCGTCTTTGCATTGTCGATAATGTCTAACGCCATCGCAAAGTCTGCGTATTCGTCCACATAAATATGGCAGTTTCCGGTACCGGTTTCAATCACCGGCACGGTGCTGTTTTGCACCACGGTGGAAATCAGTCCTGCACCGCCCCGCGGAATCAGCACATCCACATACTGGTTCAGCTTCATAAACGCCGTCGCCGTTTCCCTGCTCGTATCGGTAATCAGCTGTACCGCATCGGCAGAAATGCCGCAGGCAGAAAGCGCTTTTCTGATTACGGATACAATCGCCGTATTGGAGTGAATCGCGTCGCTTCCGCCCCGTAAAATTACGGCGTTTCCGGTCTTAAAACAAAGACCGAAGGCATCCGAGGTCACATTCGGGCGGGACTCATAAATCATGCCGACCACGCCGAGCGGCACACGCTTTTTGCCGATTAAAAGTCCGTTCGGGCGTTCCTCCATCGAAAGCACACTTCCAATCGGGTCCGGCAGCCCCGCAACCTTGCGAAGCCCCTGTGCCATTGCTTCAACGCGTTCCTTTGTCAGTGTCAGGCGATCAAGCAGTCCCTCCGACATACCGTTTTCCTTTGCCGCGTCCGTATCCTTCTTATTTCTCGCAAGAATTTCGTCTGTATGAGCGCAGAGCGCGTCCGCTGCGGCAAGTAAGGTATCTATTTTCTTCTGCTGCCCAAGCAGTCCCAGCTCCACCTTTGCCTCTTTGGCGCGCTGTCCGATGCTATCTAATGTTTCCATAAAGAAATCCCCCTTGATAAGCCGATTTGGCGTTAATTATAACCCAATCAGCCGAAAAATTCAAGCCGATATCAATATATGTTTTGGTGTTTTGGATACTGTTTTGATACTGTTTTGATACTTGTTTCCCTCACCGTTTAAAATCGTTTTGACAAAGGCTCTTTCCTAATATACAGATAGTCCTCACATAAAACATAGATATACTCATTCCAGATAAATACCTGCCTTACATCTTTGAGATTTTTTAAATTACCTCCCCAAGATTCTCCGCTTCCTTTCCCAATCTCTATGTGCCCGAAATAGTGTACAATTGAGTCTTTATTAAACAATACCGCTCGTTCCCCACAACCGTAAATTTGTACTGCTTTTCCATATGTTAATACTTCTTCAAACTGCTCGTTATTATATCTACTTCCTTCTTCATCCAAAACCATGCCAACTTCATACACCGTGCCAGCTTCATCCAGTGCCAAAATTGTATTTCCCGCATTACTTATCTGTACCATAGGCACTTCCGCGAAAATCTTAGTATACTCCTCATAATGATTTTCGAGGAATTCCCCTTTCGCCCAAACTTCTCCTTTTGGGGTTAAACAAACACTGTCCCATCCCGTAACCGATATGTCGGTAACTTCCGGTAATCCCTCCACCTTTATGAGTTCCACATTTTCCGAAGCACCATTGTAAAACTCACTCCAAGTTCCTAAAATCTTACCTTCATACACTTCTCCTTTTTCCGTAAGCGCAACCATTCCTTGTAACTGTAACTCAGCTTTTCTCACACCTTCCGAATTTCCAATTATTTTCTCCTGAAAATAGAAATCTTTTCCGAGAGCAAGCGTACCGTCCTCATGGACACTCAAGGTATATACACTATCTTTTTCATACAACACGGACAAATACCGAATATCCGACAACTCCAAAAGCAGCGTTTTTTCTCCGGTATTACTATACCGGAGAACGCCGCCATCTTCTGTTAATTCCAACATCTCTCCACCTGCAATCGGCAGATACAACGAGGTTTCGGAGTAGGTAAACGGGTACTTTCTTCCCTTTTTACAGACTAGAAACAAGAGAACACTAAGCGCACTCAATAGTATGATTATCAAAAATCTTATGCATATTTTCTTTTTTTGTTTCATGCTACTGTATGACCTCCTCAATCCTGTCATTATAGAAAATCCGTCCTACTGCGCTATCCACATAAGCTTTTTTATATTGCACTGACATCTTAAGCTGTTCTCCATCTCTATAATAGGTAACTAGACCACTATTAATTCGATAATACCCATTCTTATTTTTCGACCATTTCAAAAAATCTCCTGTTCCAAACAAAAAATCGATGAAATCAGGCGAAGGGGAATATTCCAATTCAAAAATTCCCAAATCAGCATACACCGCAGATCCGTCCCATGCTTTTACTTGACCGATTTCTTCCATTTCCTTTAGGAAGCGAATTGCTATGTTTTGATAGAAGTTTTGTTCTCCCCACTTTCCTTCATTAATCCAATCAATATTACCATTATTGCAAGATGAAAGATGCAATACATCTATCTGTTTTTCTTGCAAACTTCCCATATCGTCCAAAGCAATATATTGATCATCAGCATCTTTTTCCCCATGATAGACCACAAACAATCTAGGATTCCCATGATATATCGTAAATACATCACTGATTCTGTACTGATACTTTCCTTCTTCGTTAAATCCCATATTGTTCCATGCCTCAATAAAGTGTTCTTTATTCTCGGTACCAATTACTATCGCTGTCTTGTTTTCTTTCTCGCAATTTTTCTTCCGGCTGTCAGCCTCCGTTTTCAGAAAACTGTCCCCTCCCTTTTCGTAAAAGATATAAACAGCCTTTGGATTCAATCGATTCGGATATACATCTATACTATCATCATATTCATCGCCATCCGTATCTTTTTTCGTTGGGTTGCTCCGATAGTCGAAGTATTCCGCATAAATTTCATCCTCAAATCCCTTCATATTAAGTATCATTTGCTTAAACAAAGGCAAATCCTCAAAATTCTGAAGCACACCCATTTCCTCGCCGTCCGACAATCCATCGTCATCTGTGTCCGGATCTTCCGGATCGGTATAAACATAGGTTCCGTTTGGCAAAAGCATTCCTGCAATTTCATAAATATCATACAGTCCGTCACCATCGGTATCGGTTGTGTCTATATCGCCAACCGTATCTTCCTGTACACCAAAGATCGCCTCGCGGATTTCTGCTGCCGTAGCCGCATAGTAAAACTTTCCGCCGGTTGCGTCCGCAATCGCCTGTAAGGCTGTTTTGCCACTGGAAGAGTCTATCAATACCGGGTAAATTTTTACTCCCATACTCTTTGCTCTGTTCAATGTACTCTGCGTATAAAAAACATCGCCGTCGCAAAGCAGCAATATCATTCTGGAATTCATAATGCCGCTCTCAAGCTGTTCCTCGGAAGCAGGAAACAAATCCAGTGCTTTTATCAATCCACTTTCTACATTGGTTCCGCCACTTGCAGAAACTACCTCTAAAGACTCGAATAAAGAAGCTTTCTCTGATGTAAATTTTTGATATACCGTTGCAACCGAATCAAAACCTACAAGAGCTCCTCTGTCCCCACTATACATTGCTTCAATAAAATGCCGAATTGCATCCTTTGCCGTAAGCATACGCGTGCCTGACATACTACCGGACTTATCAATCAAATAACATATATCAAAATAATTGGGTTTTGAGGAACTGCCCGGCTTTCTTCCATAAGTAAGGGCCTGACTCCATATATCATACCACTGTTGTCTGTCTACCACAAGATAAGTTGAAAAATGCGTCGTCTTATAGCTTACTGTATTATTTAGTGTATCCAGTACCGTTTCTTCGTCCAAAATCACAAACTGATTATTTTCTTCATCATACCACATTACTCTCAAATTTTCTTCTTTCACTTCACCAAGCGCATTCTCATCATATGTGAAGGTAATCGTAGCTTCATCAAATTCGGAAAAAGTTGTGATTTCTACCGGTACCCCTACAAGGCCTACTACTTCACTGGCTAACGCATCATTTCGATAAGTATTCTCAATCGTAGTCGTTCTTTCTAACTCACCGGTTGCTTCCATAAAAACTTCGACAGATCGTATTGCATTCTGTTCTTCTCCGCTAAATTGAACAGCAATTGTCTGCGGAACTTTCTCCTTCCCGTCCGGTATTCCGTCTTCATCACTATCTGCAAAAAGAGGATGAAACCCCATCCTTATTTCCGTACCATCGTCCATACCATCTCCATCGGTATCTGCCAACTGCGGATTGGTATGATATACTTCTATTTCCTCTAAATCGGTCAACTCATCTCCATCTGTGTCTGCAAGATAAAAATGAGTACCGTATTTCAGTTCTTCACTTGTTGTTAGTCCATCTTCATCAAAGTCCATGTCCGAATCACTGACAAGAGCATCTAAGCCAAAGTAAACCTCCACCATATCATTCAGTCCGTCGCCATCCGTGTCCTTAGATGCACAAGACGTTCCTAAAATTTTCTCTGCATAATCCGGCAGTCCATCTCCGTCCGTGTCGGTTGCTTTATCAAATTCTTCAGTTGATACACTCTTTTCTGTGACAATCTGTGATACTTCTACATTTGTTAATTCCGTTGTTACATTTCCCGGAGTAGCCGAAAAGCCCAGCGTTACTGTTTGCCCCGGCTGAATATTGGCATTATAGCCGCTGTTCTTTACCAAATAACAGCCATTCTCCTGTACAAGAATATCCGCTGTATAAAATGCTGTAATATCAAACTCTGCTGCAAAAGATAATTCCCAATCTTCTATTATTTCTTCCGAGCGATTGATAATCCTTATTTCTCCCTGAAATGCACTTTTCCAATCATTTACTATACTTAGAATCACTTCGTAATCTTCCGCCGATACCAACTCCTTTTTCATCCTTGATGTAAAGGATAACGGCAGACTGATTTCTCCCTCTTTTGCTGCAGTAAATCCAAAACGAATACTCTTTCCTACCTCTATATCCTGATTGCTCCCCACATTCTTTACAATGTAAGTGTCTCCCTCTCTGTAAACTATCACGCCATTCCATATATTGATAATATCATATGGCATCTCAAAAGCAAATGCCCAGTTGTCCATCGTTGTTTCCCCGGTATTTCTAATTATAACTTCTGCATTAAATCCGTTGTCCCATTCTCCGGTTACCTGCATTTCAACATAGTAACCGTTTCCCGAATACTCTGTTTTCTTTTCCTCCATCGCATTTCCTGCTGCCGGTTTCCATATTGTTAGAACCAATGCCACAATAAACCATACCGCCATCCACTTCTTTCTTTTCATACAATATCCTCCTTTGAATAAATAACTTTACACCATCCAAAGGAAGTGCTATACTTCTTTTAAGCACTGCCATTGGTGGTGTCTTACGTTTGCGGCTCTCGGTTTGTTCCCTGCCACGGTCTGACCGAGAGCCATTTTATATATTACAGCCGCATTCATTGATTCATAATGCAGACCGAAACATATACTTCTTTTCAAAACAACTAACGCCGGAAAACAAAAAAGGCTGCAAAATATCTCTATTTTGCAACCGAACTACCATAAAGAAAGCGTTCTCGTTTCTTCTTAGGCTTCTGGCTTTGCGTCCTCATATTTCTACAAGTTTGCCTATCACTTTTATACTAAATCTAATTGTTTTTGTATTATTTTACCATTTCTATTTAACAAAGTCAAGCCTTTTAAACCAATAATTCCCCCGCTGTCTTTCATAACGGGAACAACATAAAGTCTGATACCCGAAAGGGCCTTTTGCGACATCCTCCTATCCCGTACTAATTTTTCAAATTTCTCCGCGGCTTTGTTACCGTTCCGTCCGGCTCAAGAATTGATACATTGTCTAAGGAAGCACGGAGGTTTCTCCGAATCGACTGCACATAGTCCGCACGAAGCGCCGCCTGCTCCTGTTTTTCTTCCTCGGTCAATCCTTCCTTTTTCGATTTGTGGTACAATTCATTGATCCTTGCAATTTTTTCATCCATCGTCATAGCGCAATTACTCCTCTTTTCCGGTTATGTAATTCTTTAAATGGAAATGAGGCACCTTATGGGCCAGTACCAGCGTTCCCACCGGCTCTCCGTTTAACACCGCACGGATATTGTCTACGTCGTTTCCGTTTGTTATAATCATATCCGCGCCGGACTCTGTTGCGATTTTGGCCGCGGAAAGCTTTGTCTTCATGCCGCCTGTGCCAAAGGAGGTACCTGCTCCCTTTCCCATATTCAGGTATTCCTCCGAAAGCTCCGGTACTAAGTCGATAAACTTTGCTTCCTTGTTCTTTCGCGGGTCATCCGTATAAAGACCGTCAATATCGGATAGTAAAATCAGCAAATCAGCGTGAATCAGTCCCGCAACAATCGCAGAAAGAGTATCGTTTTCACCGAGCCCGAGCTCCTTAATTTCATCCGTGGAAATGGTATCGTTTTCGTTGACAATCGGAATTACACCCATTTCATTCAGCTTTTCAAAAGTATTTCTGGCGTTTTGACGGCTGATATCATTAATCATGATATACTTGGTTAACAATATCTGCGCAGTCAGTTGATGATACTCGGAAAACAGTTTCTGATACACTGTCATCAGGCTCGCCTGTCCGATGGCGGCACAAGCCTGCTTTTCTGCCAGTTCCTTCGGTTTTTCCTTTAAGCCGAGCGTTTTTCTTCCGACTGCGATTGCACCGGAGGATACGAGCACGACTTCCTTTCCGCTGTTTCTTAAATCCGTCAGAATCCGCACCAGCCGCTCCATCTTCTCCAGATTCAAATGACCTGTTTCCTCATGCGTCAATGAAGAAGAACCGATTTTTATCACAATTCTCTTTTTCTCTTTTAACGCTGCCCTGTAATCCATAACTTTAGTTTCCTTTCTTTCAGGCTTACCGGTTACATCTGCCGGTTCGGCCGATAACGCTCTGCAATCTTTTCATACACCCGGATGCCGTCTACGGCAGCGGAGGTAATTCCTCCCGCATAGCCAGCGCCCTCTCCGCAGGGGTAAAGCCCGGCAATTTCGGACATAAACTCCTCGTTCCGTTCAATTCTTACCGGAGAAGAGGTCCGTGCCTCTACCCCGAGCAAAACCGCTTCCTCTGCGGCAAAGCCTTTGATTTTCTTATCAAAGGCGGCGATTCCGTCTAACAATGCTTCCGTTACGAACGCCGGAAGACACTCTTCCAAAGAAGTCAGCCGGTATGCGCCCTTCGTATTCGGAACGATATGACCTATTGTAACAGATGGTCTGTGATTTAACAAGTCCCCATAAAGCTGAACCGGAATTTTCCCGGCTCCCGCACGATACGCGGCACGCTCCAGCTTTCGTTGAAACTCCACACCGGCGAGCACATCCTCCGGGGCCCCGCCGAAATCCTCCGGCGTTACATTGACAATCAGCGCACTGTTGGCATTTCGTTCATCCCGGGCATGGTTGCTCATGCCGTTGACCGTAAGCGCTTCCGGCTCGGAGGACGCGTTCACTACAAAGCCGCCCGGACACATACAAAACGAATACACGCCCCGCCCGTTTGCTGCCGTATGGGTCAGCTTATAATCCGCCGCCGGCAAATCTCCTGCGGCTTCTCCGTACTGTGCGCGGTTAATTAACTCCTGTTCGTGTTCGATACGGACGCCTACCGCAAACGCTTTCTTTGACATCGGTACGGAATGCCTCCTTAGCATGGAAAACGTATCTCGTGCACTGTGCCCGATTGCTAACACCAATACCTCGCAGGGCAGAAATTCTTCTCCCAAAAACACGCCTTTTATCTGTCCCCGTTCTATCAAAAGGTCCGTTACCTTTGCATGAAACCGCACGGTGGCACCAAGACGTTCCAGTTCCTTCCGCAGATTAACAACAACCTCCCGTAAACAGTCGGTTCCGATATGGGGCTTATTTACATAGGTAATTTCCTCCGGTGCCCCGAACTGTGCAAAGGTTTCCAATACCGAACGGATTCTTCCGGTCGTTTCCTTCACCATAGTATTCAGCTTTCCGTCAGAAAAGGTGCCTGCGCCGCCCTCGCCGAACTGAACATTTGTGTCGGGAAGCAGCGTGCCATCCCTCCAGAACCGCTCCACGGCCTCTATGCGCTCGTCTAGCATTCCTCCCCGCTCCAGTACGATAGGGGAATAACCGGCAAGCGCCAGACGATACGCGCAAAAAAGCCCGGCAGGTCCCGCACCGACAATCACCGGCCGATGCTTCAGCTTTTCTGTTCCGGTGGGCGTGTGGCTGTAATACAGACGCTCCGCCAAAACCGCAGTCTGCGGCTTTACCCGCCGCAGTACCTTTGCTTCTAACGCCGGAGAGGCAAGGGTCACCTCGCACACATAGGAATAGTGGATATCGTCTTTTTTTCTGGCATCCAGAGAGCGCTTTACCGGACGGAGTTCTATAATATCCTCCTTTCGCACGGAAAGCACCTTTGCCGCCTTAATCCACAAGTCTTCTTTTTTATGATGAATGTCTAGTTTTACCTGTTGTACGCGAAGCATATCTTCCTCCGATTTCTCTGCCTGCAGCCGCACCGCTGCTCCATGCCCATTGCAGGTTATAGCCCCCGCAGGTGCCGTCAATATCCGTAAGCTCTCCCGCAAAAAACAGCCCCGTTACCAGTTTGGACTCCATCTGAGCCGTCAATTGTGAGAGCGGCACGCCGCCCGCGCAGGCCTGCGCCTGCTCAAAACCGTTGGTTCCGGTGACGGTGACCGTAAAATGTTTTAACTTCTCCGCAATCCGCGCCGCATCCTGTACCGTAAGACTTCCTGCGGGCTTTGTCGGCGAAATGCCGCAAAGCGTCAAAACAACGTAATTTAATTTATGATTGCAAAGCCCGCCCATTGCTTCCTCTGCCGTATTTCCAAACATCCGGCAAAAACGCGCCGCCAATTCTTTCGTAAGCGCAATCTCATCCGCCGCTAAAAACAGGTCAAGCTCCGCCGTTACCGGCTTTTTTGCCGCAAGCGCCGCGGACGCGTACCGGCTTAGCTGCATCACCGGGATTCCCGAAATTCCGTATGCCGCAAACAGGAGTTCTCCCTGCTCCGTATAACACTCTGTTCCGATATGTAGCCGGACGCTTCCCTCCGTCCGGACACCGGCAAGCGTTTTAAAAAAGCTTCCTTCCGCCTTTAACTGCACAATCGCCGGAAGCGGCGGAATGACCGTATGCCCGAAGGCACATGCCAAAGGATATCCGCTTCCGTCCGAACCGTGTCCCGGAGAAGCCTTCCCGCCTGCGGCAAGCACCAGACTTTTCCCAAAATACTGCGTTCCGTCCGCTTCCGCCAAAAACAGTCCGTCCTTTGTCTTCTCCGCGCGGCTGACCTTCTTTTCGGTAAGACATCGTACCGAAAGCCGTTCGGCCTCACGGCATAAAGCCTCCGCAACCGAAGCCGCCTGCTCCGAATTCGGGTAATAATATCCGTTCCTTTCCTTGGGATAGATTCCGATTTCATGAAAAAAGGCAAGGGTCTGCTCCAGGTCAAAGGAACGCAAAACCGGCTCCGCAAGGGAGGAATCCGTTCCTCTGAAATACGAAGCCTGCCAGTCTTTATTTGTAAAATTACATTTTCCGTTGCCGGTGGCATAGATTTTTTTGCAGAGCTTCTCCTTTTGCTCCAGTACAAGCACTCTGCTTCCCGCCCTTGCCGCAAAAATTGCCGCCGTCATGCCGGAAGCGCCTCCGCCGACCACAACGGCGTCAAACACCTCTTTTGTCATACTGCTCTCCTTTAGCTCGAAAAGCCTTCCAGTAAGGAATAAAGCTCCTCTCGGTCCTTTACATAAATTCCTTCGATTAACGCAAGACGGTTTTCCTCGGATAAATCCACCGCCGGAATATGCGTATATTCAAACACGGATTTCAAATCGCTGTAATAAACCGTAACCATACCGTCCGATATGTTTACATAATATTTATATGGAACCTTATTCGCGTCATAGGTTTTCCGAAGCACGACCTTGTTCTCCGAAAAGGACACAACTTCATAGTTTAACAAGCCTGCCTCATACTCCGCCAAGGAAAGGTGGTCCATATAATTACCGATATACGCCGTCAGTTCTTCCTTTGTCATTCCGATAAGAAACCCCGGTGCGGTTTTTACCTCCGACTCCAATAACCCCGTTGTCAAATCATAGGTTTCCTCAATATACGATACGGTCGGAAGTACCGTATTTTTCGGAACCACGCCCGCTTCCACCGTGTTCGGAGTCGGTTCCGGTACTGTTTTGTTCCGTTCTTCCGCCTCTCTCTGCGCCAGTTGATTTAACAGCTCCTTATTTTCCTCGCTGACACGCAGCAGTTCCGTATATAAACTGTTTCCCTGTTTCTGCGCCCTCCGGTTAAACTCCTGCAAAGCATTCTTATAGCTTGCGTAATAGCAAACACAAAACAGCAGACTGACTGCCGCAAAACCGCCGGCACACCAAATGATTTTCTTCACGAAAACACCTCCTGATACGAAGTGTTTCCGCAAACAAGAAAACTATACCAAAAACCTACATGAGATGAAATTTTTTCGCCAAACGCACCAGATATGCGCCCTTCGGCATATCCAGAAGCTCCTCCTCGTCTACCGCGCGGAATACAATCAGCATCAAAAAGTAAATGATTACCGCAATTCCGATGGCCGCCAGAAGCGATACCGTATTGCTGCTCGTAAGGAAAAACAAGCCCCGGTAAATCAACAAGGAAAGGATTGCCATAAACGCCGTACAAAGCCCAATCCGCAGAAAGGTTTTGTCCAGCTCCTGCACATAGTTTAACTCACGCCGCAGGGTAATCCAGTTGAGCGCGCTGATAATCAGCGGAAATACCATATTGCCGATGACCAGGGAATACACGCCAAGCGGCGTAAACAAAAGCAAAAGCACATCTAATACCAGATAAATCGCAAGCGCAATGCCCCCGTGAATCACCGGCACACGCATCCGGCTTACCCCCTGCAAAATACTGTTGGTTGCCGTGGAATAGGCAAAAAATACAATGGAAGCCGCACCGATATACATCATTCGCGACGTCATTTCAAGCGCTTCTCCGGTATCTCCGAAAACAAACTGCATAATCGGCGAAGCCAACACCGCCATACCGCCCGCGCAAGGCATGGCAATCATCATATTGAGCTTGATTGCCTGGGCAATCCGGCTTTTTAAAAGTCCGGAATCCCTTGAAGTATATGCCTGCACAATGCTCGGAATAATTGCCATGCCGATGGCCGAAGCAATGGCAATCGGCACGTTGGTCATCAGACGGTACTTGCTTGAATACCGCCCGAACAGCGTCCGGCGCACCAATTCTTCGATTCCCTTGCTGTCAAAGATCTGATTCAGAAGCACACTGTCCAAAAAACTGCTGATGGAATATACGGTCTGATTCAGAATAATCGGAACCGTTGTCATAACCAGCACTTTCAGCAGAAACGCTTTGTCCTCATAAGCTCCGATTCTGTCTTTTCGCAGTCTTCGTTTTAAATACGGATAATAACTGCAAAAAACAAACAACAGGAAAAGAAATGCCGAAACGGCGCCGCAAAGCGTTCCGAGCGTTCCGCCTGCTGCTCCGTAAGCGGAAACCTTTTGCGACGCACTGAAATGGGCGATGAAAAGCTTGGCCGCAAGCACGCTGACAACCGCATTGACAATCTGCTCCAGCACCTGGGAAATCGAGGTAGGGATTACCGTATGTTTTCCTTGGAAAAACCCGCGGATGACTCCCATCACGGAGAATACAAAAATAGTCGGCGCAAGCACTTTTAACGGAATTGCCGTACTTAAATCCGCCTCCTTAAAAATCGTTTTTGCAATAAAATCCGCTCCGAAAAACAGCAAAAGCGAGGCAGCAAGTCCGACAACCGCAGCAAATACCAAACCCACCTGCAATAAGTGAAAGGAGTTTCCGTATTCTTTTTTGTCTTCCCGTTCTGAAATCAGCTTGGATATTGCGGTCGGAATACTGTATGTAGACAATAACAGCGCAATATTGTACACCTCAAAAGCATTGGAGTACGCTCCCAAACCGTCGTCCCCGATAATTCTCGCCAGCGGAATACGGTAAATCAAGCCAATCACGCGGACAATCACGGATGCCGCCGCAAGAATAATTCCCTGCGTAATAAAATTTGCTTTTTTCTCTTTTCCAGACATAATCAAAACCCCGTTTACCGATATATTTTTAACGCATCCATCACCGCTCTTTGTTTCTCTTCCATCACCGCACGTTCTTCTTCCTCCATGTGGTCAAAGCCGCACAGATGAAGGACGCTGTGTGCGGTTAAAAATCCCAGCTCCCGTTCGGCGGAGTGTCCGAAATCCTCCGCCTGGGAAAGCACCCGTTCCACGGAAATCACGATATCCCCGAGCATCAATTCGCCCGTATCCGGGTGAAATACCTCGGGCTGTTCTTCTTCCAGCGTATCAAAATTTCCCGGAACGTCGTACTCGACAAGCGGAAAAGACAACACATCCGTAGGTGCGTCGATTCCACGGTTCTCCCTATTAATTTCATGAATGGAAGCATTGTCCGTAAGCAGGACATTCACTTCCGCCTCATAGGGACAGCCGACATAATCCAGCGTCCCGTTGATTACACGCTCTATCAGCGCCGCATAATCAAACGTAAACGGCAGTTTCGTTTCTTCCTCGATATGAATCGTCAAAACATATCCTCCTTTATGATTTCCGTCATGGTATTACGAATCACGGAAAAATCTTTTACCGTCAGTCCGCTTTGGTTTAAGTCCTCTTTGGAAACACGCAGACTGAGTGCCTTGTCGATTACCTTTACCACCAGTATTTTGCCTTTCTGCGTCTTTTTCAGATACTCACACATGTTGCAGATATTGTCCGTCAAAAGCAATACCGCCGCCTCCTTTGAAGTCGGCTTGTCCCCGTTTACCGTGTGTTCCAAAAGTATTTTCTTTAACGCGGTCGGAAAGCCCTCCTGCTCTGCAACCGCAAGCGTATTCTCTAACGTATTTTTGCCCCGCAGCCTTCCGATTTCATGGTAATAGCCGCCTGCCAGTACCAGCAAAGAATCCACGTCCTCCAACTGTTTGGAAACCTGCCCGGCAATCAGCGCCACACGGCGCGCATGAAGAAATGCCGCAGGGTGCTCTCCGGAAAGCCTTGCAAGCAAAGGCGTCTCCTCATCGCAAAGAATGCGGAGCTTTTCGGCAAGCGCCGCCTTTTCTTCAACAGTTTCATTTCCGGCTTCCGCTTCCTCACGCCTAACCAGCTCCTGCGAAGCGGACAACTGACCGCTTTCGGTACGCTCCCCATCTGCGGCAGACAATTCGAAATGTTCCATCTCCTGTTCCTCTACGCCCGCCGCCAGTTCCTCCAAAAAGTCAAAATACTCTTTCTGGGTCTGCAATACGACATTTTCCCGCAGCAGTCCGGAAAACAGAAACGATGCGATTACCACTACGGTATAAGCCGCTGCGAGGGAAAAAATGTCCCCGGTCAGAAGCTCCTGCTTTACCGCAAAGAAAAATACAAGCCGCACGCTGACAATCACTGCGGCAAGCGAAATCATTACATTTACCGCGTCCGTCCACTTTTTTACATAAGGCATCAAAATCCCAAGCAGCAAAAGGCACAAAAACTGCATGACAAGGGCTTCCATGGACGGGCTTTGCTGCGTACTTCCGATTAAAAACAGAAAGAAATAATTGAGGAGCAGACCGTAACGTACTCCGAACGTACAAAGGAGCAGAATTCCTCCGAAGCACCAGAACGGCAGAAAAAGCGGCTGCTCAAACAGCAGTATAAACGCAAACGAAATCACATACAAAAGCGGCGACAGCCAGAAAAGCATTCCTTCCGTCAGTTTCGGTTCAAAGAAAAACGCATAAGCTGTCACAGCGAGCGCAAGCACTGCCGCAAACAGATAGTAAAAAGGAGAGGCCGCCTGTCCCTCTTCGCGCAAAACAGGGATAAGTACGGCGCTTCCAAGCATGAGCACCAACATCAGCAGATGCCAGAGCACCGTCCTGCGTTTATTTTGTAAGTGTTCCATATTATCTCCGCGCAAAGAAGCGCTCCCCCCTTTTCTTCACTGCATGTCCCGGTTTTTCGTCCGCAGCCGGTTTCCCGGTGCTTTTCGCCTTGGAATCCGAAGCTTTTACCGTACCGGTTTTCCGGCTGTCCGCAGACTTCTCTCTGTTCTCGGCTGCCCTTTCCCGACGCATGGCAGTTTTCTTTTCATACTCGTCATAAGCATGTACGATTTTCTGTACCAGCGGATGCCGCACTACATCCTGGGACGTCAGCCGACAGATACCGATATCGTCAATCTCTTTCAGTACCCGGAGTGCAACGTCAAGCCCCGATACCGCGCCGACCGGCAAATCCTTCTGGGTCATATCACCGGTGATAATCACCTTGGAGCCGAAACCGATACGGGTCAGAAACATCTTCATCTGCGCCGGTGTAGTATTCTGTGCTTCGTCCAGAATAATAAAGGCATTGTCTAACGTACGTCCGCGCATATAAGCAAGCGGCGCCACCTCAATCAGCCCTTTTTCCATGTTTTTTGTAAAGCTGTCGGCACCCATAATCTGATACAGCGCGTCATAAAGCGGCCGCAAATACGGGTCTACCTTACTCTGCAAATCCCCCGGCAGAAAGCCCAGCTTTTCTCCCGCTTCAATGGCGGGACGCGTCAGAATAATACGGCTTACTTCATCGTTTTTAAACGCTGTAATTCCCATTGCCATCGCAAGGTATGTTTTCCCGGTTCCCGCAGGTCCCACGCCGAACACAATCATCTTCTGACGAATCATATCCACATACTGCTTCTGTCCCAGAGTCTTTGGCTTAATCGGCTTTCCCTGTATCGTATGACAAATAAGCTCTTTGTCAATCTCCGTAAGCGTTGCCTCCTTGGCCTGCGGCAAAAGAGAAATGGCATAGGATACATTCTGCTCCGTAATCGCATTGCCGCGCTCGGATAAAAGACAAAGCTGGTCAATCACGCGCTTTGCCTGCTCCGCCGCCTCTGCGGTTCCGAGTATTTTTAATTTATCGTTACGAACAATCAGCGTCACGCCGAGATTTTTCTCAATCAGTTTTGCATAGGAATCAAACTGACCGAAAATATTTCTGCTATGTTCCGCCGGCAGTTCCATCATCATCTCCACGATACTCATCCGAACTCTGCTGCCTCCACTCATCTTCCTGTACCGCACGCTGCTCCCACGCTGCGGACAGGAGCACCAATTTTCCTTCCGTATGCACCGTATCCTGCCCAACCTTTGTTGCGGTTTCCAAAGAAAGCACGGTCGTCTGATGTTCCTTAAGATACGATACATAACGCTCCAATGCCTGTTCTGCCAGCGCATTTGCTTCTTCCTCGGTATAATCCCTTACATTGGGAGCATACTCCGAAGTCACCACTTTCCGCATTCGGAACGGCAGCGGAAAATGCCGATGCAGTGACAAAACAGTATCCTCTGTTATTATAGCATAATTTGTATAGGAATGACTAGGCATATGCGAAAATATTTTTTTATTTCCGAAATAAAGCGTATACCCGGTTTTTGCTTTTCCGGTAAACTCTTTTTCCACGGTTTTGCGGGAAAAGCTGTGGGAATATTGTTTGACGGTTTTTAAGAAAATATCAGCTTCCGCCGTCACGGGATAACGGTTTACCAGCGTTTCATTGTCCCCGATGACCGAAATAACGCCGCTTACCAAAATATCGCCTTTTTGCACCACGTCGCCGACTTTCACCATCGGCGTTCCGCTGCGGCAGACAAGGCGTTCCACAATCCCGTCTGCCGTTGCTACAAGATGTACCGGCGCAGTTTCCTGTTCCTGTAACATCGGCATATCCGTTTCCGCAAGCCGTAAAAACAGCTTCGTTCCGCGCAGTTCCGCCGATACCCAGCCGATATCGGGATAATCGATACGGAGCTGCCGTTCGATATCGGTACAATCCACCTTTTCCCGTCGCATTCCGCACACAATCTTGTTTTCCCGCAGATAGGAAAGCATTTCTTCCTCCGTATGTACAAACCCGCCGGTGACGGAAATATCCCAGACAAACCGTGATAAAAGCCACATGAGCCAAAGGCAGTAAACGCCTCCCGCAAAAAACACCACGCGGCTGCGGTATTTTTTGATGAGGAACGGCATACCGATGCGCTTTCGGATATACGGAATGCAGTGCGCTTTTTTTGCGATACTGCGAATCCGCAGATAATCCCGCAATTTCATTTTTGCCACGGTAACCGTTCCCCGCTCCGTCACATGGGAGCCTACCTCGTAAAGCGGTATTTTTCGGCTGCGGCACACATTAAAAAACCGCTCCGGCGAACCTCCGCGCAGTTCCACAAATACCATGCCGCCAAAAAAATCAAATAACTGCTTCATTTATTCTCACTCTCTTTATGAACGATAGGATACGCAAGCAATATTGCCAACAATTCTTAACTCCTCCGGCAAAAAATACTGAAGGCGCAGATATTCGCCTTCCACACATAATTCATATTGCTTTGCCTTCAGCCGGATTCGGTTAGACGTATATTCTGTTACCGAGGCAAAATTCCGCACCAGCATGCAATGTCTGCCCGCCAGATACACCATCATTTCTCCCGCCACATCGCCGGTCAGGGAGATGGACTCCGTCAGGCGTTCAAAAAAGGCGGCGTACTCCTTTTTCTCCCGCTTCTCCGCCCGTTTCACTTCTATGTAAAGCTCTTTGTGCGCCTTAGGTTTCCTATGCCGGTGCGCTTTGTACTTTGCCATACTGCCTCCGCCAAATCTCCCCTTACTTGTTAGTATATTTCCCTTGTAAACGTAAAATGCCCCTTAATCCGAAGATTAAGGGGCTTTTCGCACATTATTTATACTTGCGCTTACGAGCAGCTTCCGACTTCTTCTTACGTCTTACGCTCGGCTTCTCGTAATGCTCTCTTTTGCGAATCTCCTGCTGAATGCCAGCCTTTGCGCAGTTTCTCTTGAATCTGCGGAGAGCGCTGTCGAGGGATTCATTCTCTTTTACGATAACATTCGACATCTTCTCACCTAACCTCCCTCCAGTTGTGTATTGTGCCTATATACAACTGTTTGGGTATTTTATAGCACTAAATAGATTATATCATAAAAATCCCATTCGTCAACTGTAAATTTATCATTGCAGGAAATTTTTTGAAAAAAACAGAAAAAACAGCCGCAGCAAAGTTTCCTTTCCTGCGGCCGTCAGCCTGAATTTCTTACTTTATCTGTCCCTTTAATACCTCGGCTGCCTTAGCAATCGCCTCATCAATCCCTGCCGGATTCTTACCGCCAGCCTGTGCCATGTTCGGACGACCGCCGCCGCCACCGCCGACACATGCCGCAACTTCCTTAATCAGATTGCCTGCATGAGCGCCCTTTGCCATTGCACCGTCGGTTGCCATAGCGATTAAGTTTACCTTGCCCTCAAATGCGGAAGCAAGCAGTAATACACCCTCGCCAAGCTTTTCCTTTAAGCTGTCGCCGAGATTACGGATACCGTTCATATCCATTTCCGGCACCTTCGCCGCCAGCACCTTCACGCCGTTAATTTCCTGTACGTTGTTCATCACATCGCCAAGGGAAGCATTTGCAAGCTTTGCCTTTAGTTTTTCGTTCTCGGAATGGGCTGCCTTTAACTCCTCCTGCATAGCTTCAATCTTCTTTAAGAGGGAAGCCGGTTCGGTCTTTGCTGCCTTTGCGGCTGCCGTAAGCTCTTCCTCAATCGTCTTATAATAAGCAAATACGCTGTCTGCCGTGATTGCCTCGATACGTCTTACGCCGGCTGCGATACCGGACTCGGACAAAATCTTGAATACGGAAATCACGCCGGTATTGCCGACATGGGTACCTCCGCAGAACTCTTTGGAAAACTCGCCCATGGATACGACCCGTACCACTTCGCCGTACTTTTCGCCGAACAATGCCTTTGCGCCGGTCTTTCTCGCCTCATCGATTCCCATTTCCTTCATCTCGATGGTGAGATTATTTGCAATCTGTTCGTTGACAATCGCTTCTACCTTTGCAATCTCTTCCTTCGTCATGGCGGAGAAATGGGTAAAGTCAAAACGTAAACGATCCGATGTCACCAAAGAACCAGCCTGCTCTACATGAGAGCCGAGCACCTGACGAAGCGCTTCCTGTAACAGGTGGGTTGCACTGTGGTTCTTACCGATGGCGCTTCTGCGGGCCGTATCAATCGTTAAGGTAACGGTGTCGCCAACCGCAAACATGCCGCTTTCCACAACGCCCACATGACCGATTTTGCCGCCCTTCAGCTTTATCGTATCAGTTACGGTAAATACCGCACCGTCCTTTGTAATCTGTCCTATATCAGCAATCTGACCGCCCATAGTTGCATAGAACGGGGTCTCGTCTACGATAACGGTAGCGTTCTGACCTGCAACAACCTCTTTCACAAGCTCTGTTTCGGTAGTAAGCACAGAAATCTTTGAAGAAGCACTGCTCCTGTCATAGCCCACAAACTTACTTGTGATTGCCGCATCGATTTCATCGTAAACCGTAGCATCCGCTCCCATGTAATTCGTTACGGCACGGGCATTTCTTGCGGTTTCCTTCTGTACTTCCATTGCCTTCTGAAAGCCGGCCATATCAACGGTAAAGCCCTTTTCCTCAAGAATTTCTTCGGTTAAGTCAATCGGGAATCCGTAGGTGTCGTATAACTTAAAGGCATCCTCGCCGGAAAGCGTCTTGTTTCCCGCTGCGGCTGCCGCCTCTTCCATTTCGGAAAGAATGGAAAGGCCCTGGTCAATCGTTTTATTGAACTTTTCTTCCTCTAAGGTCAGCACCTTCAAGATGTACTCCCGCTTTTCCTCCAACTCCGGATAACCGTCCTTGGACTCTGCGATTACGGTCTCACAAAGCTTTGCAAGGAATAAGCCCTGAATGCCTAAGAGTCTTCCGTGACGCGCAGCACGGCGAAGCAGTCTTCTTAAAACATAGCCGCGGCCTTCGTTGGACGGAATAATACCGTCGGAGGTCATAAAAGTAACGGAACGGATATGGTCGGTAATCAGGCGGATGGACTCATCCTTTTTCTTATCCGTCATATAGGTTACGCCCGCAATCTCACAGACCTTATCGCGAATTGCCTTCATCGTATCAATATCAAATACGGAATCCACATCCTGTACTACTACCGCAAGCCGCTCTAAGCCCATGCCGGTATCGATATTCTTCTGGGTAAGCTCCGTGTAGTGATGATTTCCGTCGCTCTCGAACTGGGTAAATACGTTGTTCCAAACCTCCATAAAACGGTCACAGTCGCAGCCGACTTTACAATCCGGACTGCCGCAACCGTACTTTTCGCCACGGTCATAATAAATCTCGGAGCAAGGACCGCACGGGCCTGCACCATGCTCCCAGAAATTATCACAATCGCCGTTCTCATCACGGTAAAAACGGGTAATATGGTCTGCCGGTACGCCGACCTCCTCGGTCCAGATGCGGAACGCTTCCTCATCCTCGCAGTAAATGGACGGATACAGACGCTCCGGCTCCATGCCCACATGCTTCGTCAAAAACTCCCAGGACCAGTGTATTGCCTCGGTCTTGAAATAATCGCCGAAAGAGAAATTGCCAAGCATTTCAAAAAAGGTCAGATGTCTTGCCGTTTTACCGACATTCTCGATATCACCGGTACGAATACACTTCTGACAGGTCGTAACGCGCCTCCTCGGCGGAATCTCCTGCCCCGTAAAATAAGGCTTCATCGGTGCCATACCGGAATTGATTAACAGCAGACTCTTATCGTTATGCGGAATCAGGGAGAAACTCTTTAACCGAAGATGCTCCTTGCTTTCAAAAAACTCTAAATACATTCTTCTTAACTCATTTACACCGTACTTTTTCACCGTAGTAGTTCTCCTTTCGTGCGCGTTTCTATACCTTGCGCACATAGCTATTGTCCATTATAAGATTCCACGGGATATTTGTCAATAATACGGAATTATTTTTTTGAGCAGGCAAAAGCATACTTTGAAATAAACAAGCGCTTATAAAGTAGAACCGGAGTCGTATATATGCTCCGACTCCGGTTTTCTATCATCATCTTCCCGTTATCTTAATTTTGCGAGTTCCGCCTCCAGTTCTGCAATCCTACCGTCCTTTTTTGCAAGAAATTCCGCTTGTCTTTCCAGTTTTTCCTTACTGTCCGTCAGTTCCCTTTGCTTTTCCCGCAACTCATTCTGCTTTTCCTGCAGCTTTGTCTGCAAGGCGTCCAGTTCCTCCTGTTGCTCCTCAATCATGTACTTGATAGTATTTCGGTCTAACTCATGCAACTCCTCCGAAAACATAGACATCACCCTTTCCGTGCTCAGACAAATCTGATACAATGTTCGGTACATGGCTTCAAACTCCGGATATTTTCCTATCAGTTCCATAATTCTGTCCGGTTCGTCGCACCCTAGGAACATAAGCCATGCTTCCATTAATGTTTCAATAGTTTTATTTTGCATGTTTTCCATAAAAATGTCAAGCGAAATCAAGATATATTCCTGAAGCATGTCTAATTCCAGTCCGCTGTCAAATACCTGCTTCGCATGATGCACATACTGATGCGGCATCTGCTTCAATTCCTGCGGACATGTTTCGTACAAAACAATCAAATATACATTCTTGATGTTCCGATACGAAAATGTGCTGTTTTTACATCGTTCTCTGATTCGCTTATATTGCCGTAGCAGAAGGTCTGAAGAATAGCAAGCGCATCTCCCTGCCGGAAAGCTGTACGGAACCTTCTGTACCTCGATATTAGCAAGAGAACCGTCCTCCAGTTCAACCACAATATCGGTTACCAATAGTGCCACCTCATCTGCAATTCGCGTATTATCATTCGGTAAAATCTGCACGATTTTTACCTTTTTGCCCAGTAGTGTCCCAAGGAAACTTTCCAGACGCCTCTTGTCATATTCCGGGCTCATCACCTCTTTGAAAAATGCATCCGACAAAATACGCATTCCCTTTGCACCCGTACAGATATCCAGAAAATTTTCCTGTTGAATCGACGTCCAACTCCGAAAAAGACGATACTGCACCGGATTTTCCCGGATGTCTGCCAAAATCTGCTCCCTCGTGCGCAAGATAGGCGAAAAATATTTTTGTAATTGATTCAAATGATACTCCTTTGTAAATGCAACGCCTTAATGTAACAATGGATTTTCTTCGTTCTAAGCAATAAACGAAATATGAAAGGAAATGAACAACCAGATCTGTTTGATATAAATAGAATAGCATAAAACAACCAAAAATACAATCCGAAATACCTGTCCGAAATGTAGAAAAAACAGGGGAGATTTTGTGAAAAAGTAATAAAGCTTTTTCTTGAAAGAAAAAAGCTCTAATCCGTACAAACAGCGGATTTTTCCGCTGTTTGTACGGATTTCTAACATTCCGTTTTATTCCTAAATCTTTTCAAAATCCGCCGCTCCGTGCTTGCAAATCGGACAGATAAAATCCTCCGGCAGCTCCTCGCCTTCGTAAACATAGCCGCATACCTTACAAACGTAAGCCGTCTTTCCTTTTGTGTTTTCTGCTCCGTCCGCTCCGGTTGTCTTCTCCGGCGTTCTTACCGGCGGCTTATAAGCCGGCTTTACATACTGCTGGTAATAATCATAGGTTACAGACTTTGCCGTACTTACCACATCTGCGTCTGTTACCTCCACTAAAAACAGCGTATGCGTTTCCAACGGGTAGCTTTCGCAGACCGTTCCGCAAAAATAAGCGTTGCTGTAACGGTTCAGACGGTAAATTCCGTTCGCACAGCGGGTCACATCCTCAAAGTCCGCAAACTTATCTACATTTTTCCCGCTCTGATAACCGAACTGTTTGTAAATCTCAAACGGGGCTTTCTCCGTCAGAACCGAAACCGTAAGTTTTCCGGTCCTCTTTACCATGTCGTGTGTCAAATTCTGATTATTGATGCTGACGAGAAGCCGCACCGGATTCTGGGTTACCTGCACCACCGTATTGACAATACAGGCATTGTCCTTTCCGTTCTCTCTTGCCGCTACGACAAACAAGCCGTAACCGATACGAAATAATGCTTCCTGATTCATAAAAATATCCTCTCTTTCCTGTTAATCACCTTTTTCTCCCTGATTTACCCATTGTAATTACCGGCTGTAACTTATCAAAGTTCCGACAAAAGCTTTAAAAGAACTTTACTTTTGTCTATACGCACATTATACCATTTTTTTCTTCCGATTACACTACCCTTTTTTCTTTTTATTGATTTCGTTTTTCATTCACGGCAGGCTTCCGTACCCGTTGACATTCCGATAAATTGTGCTAAAATGTTCGTGAAAGCAGACGGAACTTTTTCCGATACAGGTAAGGTCGTATTTTCGGTCTTGCTTTTCTACAAACACAAACAGAAACGCGAGGTGTTTTTATGTCTGAAATAAAAGAACAATGCATGGCGGCTGCCCGCGAATTAATCGAAGCAGCCGGCCTAAAGAAAGGTCAGATTGTTGTGGTAGGCTGTTCTACCAGCGAAGTCTGCGGTTCCAAAATCGGTACGGACTCCCGCCCGGAGGTGGCGGTGGAGTTAGTAGACGGCATCCTGTCCGTTTTGCAGGAGCACGGCATCTTTTTGGCGGCCCAGTGCTGTGAGCATTTAAACCGCGCGATTATTGTAGAGCGTGCTGCCGTGCCGTTTGCGGAGCCGGTAAATGTAGTTCCGCAGCCAAAGGCAGGCGGTTCCTTCGCTACCGCTCTCTATGCCAGACTGTCAGACCCGGTAGCTTTGGAAGAAATTAAGGCAGACGCGGGTCTTGATATCGGCGGGACCTTAATCGGTATGCACTTAAAGAAAGTTGCCGTGCCGCTTCGTCTCTCCGTAAAGCGCATCGGCGAAGCAAATCTTTTGGCTGCCCGTACCCGTCCGAAGTATATCGGCGGTTCACGCGCGCAGTATGATGAGAAACTGAATTAGCAGCCACAGCAAAGCCTCCGAGGGATAACTCCGGAGGCTTTATTACTGTTTTTCTATTATTTTCTACTTTTTCTTTGCAAGAAAATCCTCTATAACCGCTTCTGCTCTCTCCCGTCCAAACCAGCCTTCACCCTTTTCCTTATCTGCTCTCGGATACATCCGGTGCATGTCTTATAATTTCTCCAATGATTCCGCTTTAGCACTATTGAATGCATCTTTTTTCGATATATCTCGTATCCATTTGCAAACAACGCTTCTACCTCCAACTCCCGTACCGACACCTTTCCGGTACTTCCGGTGGAATCCACGATTCAAACCGGCTGTTGCTGCCACACGACTTAGTTCTCCTTTGCTGTTTTCATCTCCAAATACCATATAAATTGAACTTCATTACAAATCTCCGGTTCTAAACAATACGCATCCATGTCTATTTTCGACAACACGGCTCCCTGCTTATGGTAGAATTTGCAGGCCGGAACATTATTGTTCTGACATTCAATCATCATTTGACCGTAGCCGTCCTGCTTCGCACCGGCAATCCCCATATCCAATAGTTTTTGTCCGATGCCCCGGTGCTTATAGGCATCCGCGACGCGGATATCCCATAATACGCAGGTATCCTCTCTGCCGGAAAGCATCTGTAAACCTTCCGTTTTCCCTGCGACCGTCACGGCGCCGACAGGAACCTTCCCGTCAAAGGCCATATAAAATCTCCAATTGGTAATATCAAATTGCTTTTCATACTCTGTCGCGCGTTCATATTTCCCTAAATCTTTCCTGTACGGTTTCACCGGAATTTCTTCCAGGAGAAATCCGCCCAGACCGCGGTCGATTCGTTCGACTTTATATTCGGAACGCACCTCTACGTTCATAGTCACCTCATCATACAGTTCAAAAAATGAGGAATCCACTTCTTTAAAAATAAGCATTTTAGTTTTCTCCGGCATGAATTACTCCTTTATAATTCTTCTCAAACTCTTCAATCGGCATTGGTTTTGCAAAATAGTATCCCTGTATCAAATCGCATTCCTGACCGGTCAGAAAATCAACCTGTTCCCTGCTCTCAATCCCCTCTGCAACAATCTTCATGTTCAGCTTCTTTGCAAGGTCAATCACCTCGGAAACAATCAGCATTCCCCTGTCCAAAGGATCCGTCCCTCTGAAAAATTCCGCATCTATTTTCAGTACATCAATGGACAGTTCCTTTAAGGAATTCAAAGAAGAATACCCGGCTCCGAAATCGTCCATCGATACCGAGAATCCGGCGTCACGAAGCTTTTTTACGGTAGAAAGCAATACCTGTCTGTCATCAAAAAACGCACTCTCTGTCAATTCCAGCTCGATTACATCATGAGGAACCTGATACTTATCTACAATCCCGCAAATATGCTCCGCCAGGTCTTCTCTTGTGAAATGCGCCCGGGAAACATTCACGGAAATCGGCACTACCTTCCAGCCCTCCGCAATCCATTTTGCCTGCTGCTTTGCCACTTCCTCCAGCATAAAATCATCCAGTTTCAGAATAAAACCGTTTCGCTCGAAAATCGGAATAAACCTGTTCGGCGGGACAAAGCCTTCGGTAGGATGTATCCAACGCACCAGCGCCTCCGCACCTCCGAGAGTTTCCTCACCGGTAGTGAATTTCGGCTGTAAATACACCTGAAACTCTTTGTTTTCCAATGCGCGTTCCATATCATTTTCTACCCTTTGCTCCCACACACGCTGCTTACTCATCTCAATATTGAAAAATCCGATTTGAGGTTCTTTCTCTTCTCCGTGTAATTCTCTGGCAAGCACCGCATTATTATATAACTCTTCCACATCATCACGGCCATGTTCCACATAGCATACACCAATCGCAAACTTTAGCTTAATCTCAGGGAAAGCTTTTTCAAGCGACTGAAGCACCGACTTCAATCTGGAAATTAGTTCCGTCTGATTGGCATAAGAAAGCAACAAAGCAAAATCCGCTTTTTCATGATGGGCAAGCACTTCCTTGGATTTCATCTGTTTCTTCAACAATTTGTAAATCCGTTCCAGCAGTTCCTCCCCTCTGTTGATGCCGAAGAAAGTACAAAAGCTCCTATATTTTTTCATTTGAAGATGAACCACCGCAAACTTCCGATGCGAATGCATTCTTTTTATTTTTTTGGAACTTTTCCGGAGAAAGGCTAACCAGTTCTCTCCGCCGGTAATCATATCGGTATAAATGATTTTTGTCGTTTTTCTCTGGCTGATAATCACGCTGACAAGGGTGCAAATATAATAAAAAGAAAACACACCGACTAACACAAGCAAAGAAACCATTCCGAGAACCACCAGTTGCAAATCATGCCCATAAATACTGAGGGAATATAATACGCAAACCGTATTTACATCCGCTGGAATCAGATACCATGCATTAAACTCAACAAACTTTTCATTGCTATCCCGAAACTCAAGAGAAAAATCAATATTTGGAAACACCTTCTGACTAAGCACATCTGTATTAATCACTAACGTGCCTTCCTCATTAAAAGTAAAGAGATTGTTTCCTTCTTCTATGACCATGTCGATGGTTATATTTTGTTCGCCATCTAATAATTTTCCCGTCACTGATTTCTCTAATTCCGGACAAGTGCCGTTGCTGGACCATACTACTTCTTCGTTTTCGCCGAATACACATACTGCCTTCAGTTCATCCTTTATGCTTTGATAAATTTTTATCGTCTGCTCCGGAGTCTGAAGCACGTCCGCCCCGATTGATTCATAGTTATCTGCCACCTTCACGGATAATTCATATCCATCCCTCAGTTCACGTTCCATAATATTAAGTAACAAAAAGGAAAACTCGCACAGTAATGCAACCAGAATAAAAAAGACAATCAAAAGCAGACCTACAACGGAAGGCCATATCCGTTTCTTTTTTAACCGCCGGATTCTTCTTTCTTTTGTTTTTTCCATAAACTCACCTATCCTTTTCTGTATTTTGTACCTTACTATTTCGTTCTTTTATGTATCATAAGATACTCCTTCCCGTGAAACAACTTGGGATTTGTTCAGATTAACAAACTGGAAGTTGACGATATCTTGCACAGAAATAATATCAAATTTCTTCCAGCGAGGTGCTTAATTTATCATTGCATATCCAAATAATTAACCGCATACTCTGCTTCATAATCGCGAGAGTTTTCCCCGAAAATCATTAAAGCAGCTTCTTTTGTAACCGGGATGTACGCATCAAGAGGAATTCTTGTCAGGCGGTCAACTTTTGTGTCTATCATCAAATCTCCATTACTGTCCACAGCGTAAAAAATAGGATAATGAAGATAAAGATTACTATCAGGCAAAACAACATATCCCCCAATGTTTTGATAAATTCCATCCGAACAGGTAATTCCCATTGTCGTTACATTCGGACACCTTGAAAGCGCATAGACAAATCCATCTCCGCTACTTCCGCACTGCGAGTTTGTCAGGGCAACAACCGGCAAGTCAGCCCATCTGCCGTCTGCCTTAACGCTATACTCCGTAAGAGTCATATATTCGCCATTGATTTTTAATGCGTTGTACCCCATATCTATCTCATCGTTTGTAAACAACGAAACGACCTCGCACATAATAATCGGATAACCGCCGCCGTTATTTCTAAGGTCAAGAACAAGCTCACGCATTCCGCGGGATTTAAGGTCTTCCAATTTCGCATTGACGAGTTCTGTGATATCCGGATACTCACCTTTTATTTCAGCTATTACATCGCCGACGGTATCATATTCTTCTACGGTAATCGCTAAATAACCGCAGTTGTCCGTAAGCATTTCCAAACGGAAATTCTCATTTGCAGCTTTTAACGTTTCAAATGCAGCCTCTCTTTCCTCAACAGTCATCTGGACAAACGCTTCCGAATCAAACTCGTATTGATTGAAAAATCTTTGAATAGCCTTATTCAGCCGTTTGTCGTAATAGCCTATGCTGCTTATTGTTACTGATTTTTCGCCGCCGTTTTCGTCAATAAAACAAACCTCTATTGTTTCGCCGCCCGTTCCTGCAAAGTAAACAGGCTTTATCATATCTTCATTTGCCTTGACAGGACAGGACGATGCTAAAATGCAGTCGGCTTCGCTGATTGCTTTGTCGATTTCTGTGCCGTTCCACTTGGTAATTACAGTTCCGTTGTTTATGCCAAGTTTGTTTGCTTCGCTCCCTTCTTCAACCATTACCGCGATAGTTTCGCCCGTATCTATCGTGAAAAGCGAAAATCCGTAGTCATTTCCCGCAAGTTCCTTGTAAGCCTGATTGCATATTGCACTGCCATCTGCGTCAAGGGGCGCAATCCAGATATGACCGTCATGAAATATATTTACATATTCATAGATAGCCTTATAATAAGCCACAGGGTCGTTGTTTTTCTCTGCAATTTCAACCTTTGGTCTTATAGCCGAAACTATCTTCTCATAATCAATTTCTTTCCACTCATTCAGAACATAATGCTCTTTCATATCGGCAACAATCTTATCAAATGATTCAACATAGCCCTCTTTAGAGCTATTGCATAAATGAACCATATCATTGTTGACGGTCATATTGAATGTACCAAAGACCAACCCCACGACCGTTGCCGCTCCCACAATCACCGATGAAACCCTATACAGAACCTTTGTGTTTGCGGCAAACTGCCATATTGCGATAGCCAACGCGCCTATGTAGAACGGGAAAAATACATTTACAGACAGCCCGATATTTCTGCTAAAGCTGCTGAAAACAAAATGAACAGCACAAAGCGCTATCGGGACGACAGAAAAAATCCGCCACAGCTTCATAAAGCCGTCTTTTTTCTTAATTATCGCGTGCCACACTGCCATTCCTATAAAATACAGTATGATAAACAATGCAAGCAGCAATGTAATCCTATCCATAGAGTATAAGTATGCAAAAACAAGTTTCATTTTAATTTACCTTTCTGAACATATTTGTGCCGCAATCTTTATTCGCAAAATCGGAATTGAGCGAGCTTTTTGGCGAGCGATGACAATTGAACGTAAGTTCAATTGTATGGGAGTCTGCATAGAATAGAAGAATTTGAAATTTTTGAACAATGCCGGCTGGCACTGCGGGCAATTTGAAAGTATTCCTTCTCTGTGCCCCGCCCCTGTCTTCGTTACGGGGCATAATTCGCAATTTTTTCTCTCTATGCCCCACCGCTGGCTTCTCCACGGGGCATATTTTGCAATTTTTTCTCTCTATGCCCCACCACTGGCTTCTCCGCGGGGCATATTTTGCAATTTCTTCTCTCTATGCCCCGCCGCTGGATTTGTGACGGGGCATTTTTTGCTTTTTTTCTTCTCTTTGCCCCACCTCTGGCTTTATTACAGATTATTTATTTTGTTAATTCCTTCGACCAAACAACTCAACAACTTCCGATTGAACGAGTAAAGCCAAGAGGCTAATGCCCCTTATGCTTTTCTCTTTTCTTTTGCTGTTTCAGTTCAAACATTC